>DATFCZ010000104.1:0-71764 GCA_035252605.1 Steroidobacteraceae bacterium | reverse complement strand
CCGATGTGATCTGGAAACTCGTGGCGTACATCCAGTCGCTCGGAACGCAACAGGAGCCGGACAAGGCGGCACCGGCGCCAGCGCACGCACCTGACTCCGTCGCCGGACCGGCCTACTGATGACCATGTGCACGCCTCGCAGGATCCGTCTGACCCTCGCGGCTACGGCAAGTTTCGCTGCCGCTGGCTGCAGCACGCCGATGAACTACATGATCGGTAACGGCGGCGTTGGCGCGCGCGCCATCGCTTGGCTTGGATGGCAGGCGATCATTGCCTTCTGCGCCGCGACGCTCGTGACCTGGGGTTTCCTCCTCTGGTTTGCGTTGCGCCGTCGCGGAACGCTCGCCGAGCACGAGCCGATCGACATCAATCAGGGGCAGGCGTGGATTCTGATCGGCGGGTTCCTGGTGCCGATCGGTGTGCTCATCTTCCTTTTTACGGACATGATGGTGGTGCTCGCCTCGGAGCCGGTAACGAAGTCGGCGGACCCGACGCCGGATATCGTGGTCACCGGGCAGCAGTGGTGGTGGGATGCCACGTACCGGTTCAAGGGCCACCCCGATCTGAGTGTGAGCCTGCCCACCGAGATTCATATTCCCGTCGGCAAACCGGTGACGTTCGAGGTGCAGAGCGCGGACGTGATGCATTCCTTCTGGGTGCCGAAGCTCAACGGCAAGATCGACCTCGTTCCGGGACTCAGGAATTATGAGGTGCTCGAGGCCCTTGAGCCCGGGACCTATCTCGGCCAGTGCGCCTCGTACTGCGGCGAGGAGCACGCCAACATGAAGTTGCGGGTGATTGCGCAGCGGCCAAAGGAGTACGAGGCCTGGCTCGCGCATCAGCGCGCGCCCGCAACCGCGCCGCAGAGTCCGGAGGCGATTCGCGGCGAGCAGGTGTTCATGGCGGGCGCCTGTAGTCTCTGCCATACCATCCGCGGGACACCGGCGTTGGGTCAGATGGGGCCGGATCTGACACACCTCGCGAGCCGAACGACCATCGCCGGCGGAATGCTGCCCAACGACACGGCGGACCTCGAGGCCTGGGTCACTCACGCGCAGTCGCTGAAGCCCGGCTCGCCGATGCCGAACCTGCCCGAGTTCACGGGCTCCGATCTGCGCGCTCTCGTGACCTACCTGCAGACGCTGAAATAGGCGCGAGCTCCCGGCGGGCACGAGCTGCGAACGCGACCCGCGAGCGCGATGCTCAAGGCCGCTGCAACGCCACCGCGGCCAGCGAGAGCAGCAGCGCCAGCGGCATCACGAGGATTCCGAGCCTGAGGAAAGTCAGGCCGTCGACGTGCACCCTCTCCCGCCGCAGCGCAATGAGCCAGAGGATGGTCGCGAGCGATCCCGTGACCGAGAGGTTCGGCCCCAAGTCGACCCCGATCAACATCGCATCCTTCAGCCGTGCCGATACTCCCGCCCCACCGATCGAGCCTGCAATCAGGGCCACCGGGAGGTTGTTCATCAGGTTGCTCGCGAGGGCAACGCCGGCACCGGCGGTAAACGGCGCGGCATGTCCGGAGTGCAACGTGAGCCGTTGCAAAGCCGCCCCGAGCGCATCGAGCAGGCCCGTGCGCCCGAGTCCCGCCACCAGCACGAAAAGGCCCGCTACGAGCGGGATCACGCCCCACGAGACCTCTTTGACGATGTGCCACGGCGGGCGTCGGTCGAGGAGCAGCGCGAGAGCGGTGATGGAGGCACCCGCGATGAAGGTTGGCAAGCCGAGCTCGAGGTCGGCGGCTGAGGCCGTGAGCAGCGCCGCTGCGGTAAGAACGATCCCAAGCGCCGCGAGCCGCGCGCCGCGGGTGAGCGGCGGCAATGGCACCTGACTCGCGAACGGCTCCCGTAATGCCCGGCGTTGCATCGCCCGCAGAACCCAGAACGTCGCCGCGATGGCGATGACCGACGGAGCCGCGAAGCTCGCCAGCCAGATCGGTAACCGCGGCATATGACTCGCATACACGACGAGATTCGCGGGATTGGAGATCGGAAGAAGGAAACTCGCGGCGTTGGCGATGAAGGCACAGATGAAAAGATACGGCAGCGGGTCCGTGCGCGCCTGCCGCGCCGCCGCGTAGACAGCCGGTGTCAGCACCACTGCGGTCGCATCGTTGGACAGGAACGCGGTAACGACGATGCCGACCAGGTACACGAGCACGAAGAGGCGCCGGGGCGAGCCGCGCGCCCAGCGCACCGCGAGCGCCGCCACCCAGTCGAAGAGCCCCTCGGTTCTCGCGAGCTCCGCCAGCAGCATCATGCCGGCGAGGAAGAGGTAGACATCGAGGCCGCGCGTGATGGCAAGCCATGCATCGTGCGCGGAGAGGAGCGAGCCGAGGACCAGAAGCGCGGCGCCCGCTACCGCCCAGAGCGCTTCCGAGAACCCCCACGGGCGGGTGATGATGCCGAAGGTCGCGAGCGCGGCAATGAGCCAGATCGTCTCATCGGCAAGAGTGGCGTGAGTCAACGGCACGGGGAGGTCTCGGGAGGCAAGGTTCGCGATTCAACCTGTGCGGCCCCGCTGCCGTCAAGGATCATGCGCGAAAACGGCGAATCCCGCGCGGTTAAAACTAGCGCGGGAGCAGCGCGGCTGAGGCTCGTGCGGCAGCCGCGCGGCTGCGGCGACCGCCATCCTGGCCGCTGGGTGAACGCTGAGGGTGGCCGCACGGCTTCGCTGTTGGAACTTGACCTGCAATGCCCCGTTGCACGGTCTCCAGCTTGCGGAGTGATGCTCATGAAGGCCCACCTCGGAATTCTTTCGGCTGCCGTCACGGCCGCCGCGATTCTCTCGTCCCCGCTCGCGCTCGCGGCCGGTCCGACCCACGCCGGTGTCTTCATGAAGAAGGCGATCGCGGGCAACCTGGCCGAGATCAAGGTTGGCGAGCTCGCCCAGCGCAAGGGTGCAACCCAAGGCGTTCAGCAGTTCGGCCAGGTCCTCGAGCAGGATCACTCCAAGGCCAATCAGCAGGCGATGACAGCAGCCTCCTCGATGGGCGTCACACCGCCCTCGGCGCCGACGCCGAAGGAGCAGCGGATCTACGAGCATCTGGCGTCCCTCTCAGGAGAGAAGTTCGACCGAGCATTCATCAAGGCCATGGTGAAGGATCACAAACAGGACATCGCCAAGTACACCAAGGAGGCCAAAACGAGCAATAGTCCGGCATCCAACTACGCCGAGACGGTGCTGCCCGACCTGCACAAGCACCTTCGCATGGCGGAGTCGCTCGAGCGGAACCGCGGCTGAGAACCGAGCTACACCACACGGGGAGCGTTGTCATGGCCACGACACCGTACGGATCCACCCCGGCGACCGCCAGCCCGAACGGCGACCGTGAGTCGCAGTCGGCGTTCGCGCTGCTGCGCCGGCTCGTCGATGAGCTGACCACCCTCATACGCCAGGAGCTCTCGCTGGCGACTGCGGAAATCTCCCGCTCCATGCGCGTGATGCTGACGGGGGCGGCCTCGGTCGCGGTGGGCGGAGCGGTATTGTTCACCGGATGTCTGGCGATGCTCGCGGCGGCGGTGCTGGGCCTCGCGACGGTGTTGGCTCCCTGGCTGGCCGCGCTCGTCATCGGTGCCGCGGTCGCCCTCATCGGCGTCGTGTTGGTCATGGTCGGCATCCGCTCGCTCGATCCATCCACTCTCAAACCCTCGCGCACAGCGGAGTCTCTGCGCAGGGACAAGGACGTCATCACCCGGAGATAACCATGATCGAGACCGCTGCTACCCCCGACACCCCTTCGCACGAAGACCCCGCGCACATCGAGAGACATATCGACGCCACTCGCCAGGACGTCGACCGCACGCTCGGGGAGCTGCAGTCGCGGCTTTCGGTACGGCGCCAGATGTCGGCGGCGCTCGATCGCCTGACGCCGGACATCACGCGGATGATCCGCCTGGATCACGCGCACGTGCTCGCGGCCTTCAGGCGCTTCCGCGCGCGAATGCCCGAGGCGCGCAAACGAGCGCTGGTGGAGAACGCCTGTCTCGGGATCGAAGTGCACGCCCAGCTCGAGGAGGAGATCTTCTATCCCGCCCTGCGACGGGTCGCCGCTGCCGGCGAAATTCTGGAGAAGAGCGTCCCCGAGCACGATGAGATGCGCGAGCTCATCCGCTCGCTTCGCGGCATGGAGCCTTTCGACCTGGCGTACGATGAGACTTTCAAGAAGCTGATCCGCATCGTGCTGCACCATGTGGCCGATGAGGAGACCGTGCTGCTGCCGCTCGCCGAGGAGCTGATGCCGGAGGAGCTCGGGCATCTTGGGCGTCTCATGACGCAGCGGCGCATCGAGCTGCTCAAACCCCACGCCGCGCAAGCCGCCTCCACCACCATCCGGACTTTCCCGGTCGGAGCTGCGGCGGCTGCCGCCGGAGTGCTGACGATGGGCTGGCTGCTGGTGCGGGGACTGACGGGCGGATCCCGGCACTGAATCAGAAGCGCACTTGGCGCCGGCGGCTAGAGCTCGCCGCGCGCGGCGAGCGCCTTGATCCGGTCCGCCGTACGGCAGGCGATGGCCTGGATGGTGAGCGAGGGGTTGACACCGCCCACGGTCGGGAACACCGACCCGTCGCAGATCCAGAGATTGGGGATGTCCCAGGAGCGGCAGTCGGCATCGACCACGCTGGTGCGCGGGTCATCGCCCATGCGCGCGGTGCCGTTCAGATGACAGGTGTCGTCGGTCTCCTCCCAGACATCGCGGGCATCGAGCGTATGCATCGCCTGGCGCAAAAACCCGAGCGCATGGCGGATGAGCCGCTTGTCGTTCTCGCACCAGGAATAGGTGACGCGCGGCACCGGTAATCCATATTGGTCCCGCTCCTCGGTCAGAGTCACTCCGTTTCTCTCCTGCGGCAGGAATTCCCCGACGATCTTGAGCCCGACCTGGTGATTGTACTCTTGCATCTGCGCCCGCAGCCGTTCTCCCCAAAAGCCGCGCTTGCTCGAGTTGACTCGTGACCAGAGTTGCGGCAGCGGACCCTGGCTCATGTAGGCATAGCCGCCGAAGAAATCCTTGCCGCGATCGTTGTAATTCCAGTGCTCGCTGATCGCGAGCGACGGCGGCCCCTTGTAGAAGCGCACTTCCCGCTCGAGAAGACCCCAAACCGCCTGGTTGGCCTGCACCATGAGGTTCCTGCCGACGAGCCCGGAAGAATTCGCAAGCCCCTGTGGGTAACGGCTGCTCGCGGAATTCAACAGCAGCCGCGGTGTCTCGATGGCATAGCCGGCGACGACGACGTTGCGCGCTCGCTGAAAGTGCCAGCGCCCTTCGCGGTGGTAATGCACGCCCGTCACGCGTCCGCTGGCGTTGTGCTCGATGCGCCCGACCATCGAGAGGTCGCGGATTTCCGCACCGGCGGTGAGAGCGCGCGGCAACCAGGTGACGAGCACGCTCTGCTTGGCGTTGGTCGAGCAGCCGATGACACACATGCCGCGGTAGACGCAAGGGGGCGCCCGGCCTCTCGGCGCCGAGAGCGTCGCGAGCGGGGTCGGCGCCCAATCGATGCCGAGCGCCTCGGCGCTCTCGGCGAGGGCGAGTGCGGGGGCGTTGAGCTCGTGCGGCCGGTAGGGGTAGCGCGGGCGCTTGGGACCCCAGGGATAGCGCACGGGACCCGAGATCTTGAGCGCGTTCTCGACCTGTCGGTAATACTTCCACATCTCGCGCCAGTCGAGTGGCCAGTCCGCGCCATAGCCGAGAAGGCTGCGGGACTTGAACCATTCCGGCCGGAAACGCAGCGACACCATTGCGAAGTGCACGGTCGATCCGCCCACCGACTTGCCGGAGTTGTTGGCACCGAGCTGCAGCGGATTCTCGCCATCGACGATGCGCTCGTCGGTCCAGTAGAGCTTCTGCTGATGATGCTCGTCGGAGGCGAAGTCCTCGAGCGGCCGCCAGTAGGGTCCGGCGTCCAAGGCCACGACCGAGAAGCCGTGCTCGGCCAGCCGGCAGGCAAGGGTACCGCCGCCTGCACCCGTGCCGACGATGACGAAATCGACCGGCTCATCGAGCGGGTACTCGCGCATCGGCACCCAGGCACCGGCCCGGAAGACATTTGGGGCGCGGCCGCCGAGCGCACGGGGGCGGCTCGCCGCGCCGGCGGAGGATTCATCCCCGCCGAGCGAGCGGCTCTCGTGCCGCAGACGCCTGGCATTCGTCTCGAAAATGCGAAGGTTCTCGCGAAACGCCTGGTTTTCGCGTCCGGGGCGCGCTTCCGAGGCCTCCCACGGGTCGCGGCGGTCGTAGTTCATGCGGACATAACCGCGAGGGCTCGCGGGACCACCGAAGCCGATCTCGTTCCAGGCCGTCGGATGCGCGTAGTAGCTCCCGACGACATCGTGCAGCAGCCGCTTGCCGAAGAACTCCGCGGGCGACAAGTCGCCCCAGGCGCCATCGTGCAGCTCTCCCCGATGACAGAGCTCGAGGAGCTTCGCCTGCGCCGATGGTGCGAGCTCATGAAAGCGGAAGCCGTGCCGTGCGGCCGACTCGGCATCCAGCGCTTGCACTGCACGGCGCCAGGCCTCACGTTGGGGCGGAAGACGCGAATCGCGGTAGCCGTCGCGAGCGTCCTGCGCGAGCTTCTCATCGAGCATGGCCGCGACCGGTACCTCGGCCGCATCGCCTATCTCTTGAGCGATGATGCGTGCGCATACGGCGCGCACCGTGGGCCATTCGTCATCGGTGAAGAAGCTGTGCCGGTCGGGATCGAGCGCGAGCCGCTCCTCGATCACGCGCCGCGTCTGCGCGTTCCAGGACGGCGACTCGCGCTTGGCGAGCACGTCATAGCCGGGATAGCGATCAGCCAACTCGCTCGATCTCCTCGATGAGCGACAGGGCGGCGAGACCGGTGAGCGCGAGTCCCGTGAAGCTGGGCGGCGCAGGCAGAGGCGGACCGTTGAGTACGTTCTGGCTCCAGTTGCGCCAGCCACCCATGTTGCGCGCCACCCCAAAAGCGTGTAAGCCCACGCCGGCAAATCCCAGGAGCGCAGTCAGCTTGAGCCAGCCACGGGCCAGGCGGTGGGTCCTGCGGTTGGGCGCGACGGCCGCTGCCCCGAGGAGCGCCGCGGCGACGGGCGGCACGGTGACGGGAAGCACCATGGCGGGGTCATGATAAGCGCCGCGGAAATGCAGCAGCGCCGCCTCGCCCGCGGTGCCCGCGAGACCCAAGGCGCTCGCGGCCGCGAGCAGGCGCTGCACCCGGATACCCAGGATCATGTCGGCGCGGCTTTTCCGCAGAGTACGGGCTTTTTCAGCGCCGCGTCCCAGGAACCCCGACAGGGTGAGGGCGAATGGCGCACCGATCGGCGCCGCGTAGAAGAGATTGAGCCAGGACCAGCCGCCCGGACGCTTGTTGATGTTGTAGGCATGAAACCCGAGGCCCGCGATGCCGGTTGCCGCCGCGAGCGCGTAGATCGCATCCCGTACCGGGTGGCGCACGGTGCGCCGGTCGAGCATCCCATAGACGCTGCCGCCGAGGGCGAGCATCGCCGATACGAGCGGCGCGTACATCGCGCGGTTGCGAAAGGAGCCGCGGTAATGCTCGAGGCCGCTGTCCGCCAGTACCGCGAGTGCGAGCAGCGCGGCGCCCACATTGAGTTGGCGCGCGGCGGTATCGATGACCGCCCGGCCTTCCTCACTCACTCTTTTGGCCCGGGAGGAGCGAGGCGAGTCCCTGCCGGGCGGCGCCCAGGATCATGCGCTTCTCGTGCGGATCGACCTTGAGCAGCGCCTCCGAAAGGTGCACGGCCTGCTCGAAGGTGATGTGCGGGGGCAGCGGCGGCACCTCCGGGTCGGTCTTCACCTCGAGCACGACCGGCCGGCGCGCCGCGAGCGCCCGCTCCCAGGCGGGTGCGAGGGCTTCGGCGCGGTCGACGAAGATGCCTTCGAGGCCGATGAGCTCGGCAAAGCGGTGATACGGGACGTCAGGAATCTGCTGCGAGCAGTTGTATTTCGGATCGCCGTTCATGACCCGCTGCTCCCAGGTCACCTGGTTCAGATCGCAGTTGTTGAGCACGCACACGATCCAGCGCGGATCCGCCCACTCGCGCCAGTACTTGGCGACGGTGATGAGCTCCGCCATGTTGTTCATCTGCATCGCCCCATCGCCCACGAGCGCGATCACCGGTCTGTCGGGGTGGGCGAACTTTGCCGCGATGGCGTACGGGACCGCCGCGCCCATCGAGGCGAGGCCGCCGGAGAGCGAGGCCATCATGCCGCGCCGGATCTTGATGTCGCGCGCATACCAGTTGGCGCAGGATCCGGAGTCGCTCGTGAGAATGACTTGATCGGGAAGCCGCGGTGAGAGCTCCCAGGCGATCAGCTGCGGATTGACGGGATTGGCCGGCTGCATCGCCCGATCCTCGAGCTTCTTCCACCACTTCTCCATGTTGGCGGCAATCTGCCCGCGCCAGGCGCCGTCCGGCTTCTGCTCGAGCATCGGCAGGAGCTCGCGCAGGGTCTCGGCCGAATCTCCCGCGAGGTTGACTTCCATCGGATAGCGGAGCGAGAGCATGTCGGGCGCGAGGTCGATCTGCACCCCGCGCGCCTGGCCTTCCTTCGGCAGGAACTCCGAGTACGGAAATCCCGAACCGACCATGAGCAAGGTGTCGCATTCCATCATCATCTTGTAGCTCGGCTCGGTGCCCAGGAGTCCGATGGAGCCGGTCACCCAGGGCAGATCATCGGGCAGCACCGCCTTGCCGAGCAGCGCCTTCGCGGCGCCGGCACCGAGGCGGTCCGCGACCGCGATCACCTCATCGGCGGCTTCGAGCGCGCCCGCGCCCACCAGCATCGCGACCTTCTTGCCGCTGTTGAGCACTTCCGCCGCGCGTCTGAGCTCCGATTCGTACGGCACCGTCCTCGGCCTCGTAAAGCCGATGCCGGAATGCAGCGTTCCGTGAGCCCGCGGCGGCTCCTCGTAGCTCATCTCCTGCAGGTCGTTCGGCAGGATGATGGCGGTGACCCGCCGCTCGCCGAGCGCCGTGCGGATCGCGCGATCGACGAGATGGCGGACCTGCGCGGGCGAGGAGGCCTGCTGCACGAAGGCGCCGGCGACGTCCTTGAAGAGGCTCGGCAGATCGACTTCCTGCTGATAGTGACCGCCCATCGCGGTGCGGGCCTGTTGGCCGGCGATGGCGAGCACCGGCATGTGATCGAGCCGGGCATCGTAAAGTCCCGTCACGAGGTGCGCGGCGCCCGGGCCCGAGGTCGCGATGCAAACGCCGAGCTCGCCGGTGAACTTGGCGTATGCCGAGGCCATGAACGCGGCCATTTCCTCGTGCCGCGTCTGAATGAAGCGGACCTTGCCGCCGGCGCGATTCAGCGCGCCGAATACGCCGTTGATGCCGTCGCCCGGGTAACCAAACATCACCCGGACACCCCACGCATGCAGCCGCTCGACAAAGAAATCGCTGACCGTCTTGGCCATCTCGGAACCTTCCCCGGAGCGCCACTGCCCCGTACTCGTGGACGTTGCGAGAAGAACACCCCGTCGGCGGTGATGTTCCGCCTGCCGGCGCGTGAAGCTCGAGCCGAGGCCACGAGCAAGGCTCCGCTAAGGTGGGCAAGCGGCGCCGCTCAAGCCGCTTGGGTGACGCTGCGCGAAAGAACTGCCGGAAAAATATAGAGCGCCTGAATCGCGGCCGTGAGCAGGAACGGGGCGACGATGCCCGCGGTGAATCAGCCAACCGCTGAGCACGGGACCCGCGGCCCGCGGCACTTGCGGCGCGATCAGCTCTGCAGCTCGGACCTGCGGCCTTGCAGACCCACGAGCCAACCCTCCAACTGCTCACCGGGCATGGCCTTGGCGAGCAGCCAGCCCTGCGCGAGCTTGCAGCCGTACTGGCGCAGAAGCCGCCAATCCTGCAGGCTCTCGACGCCCTCGGCCACGGTCTCGATGCCGAGCTGACTCGCCATTTCCAGCGCGGAGCGGAGGATGACCTGCAGGCTGTCGCGCTCGTGGGCGCCATGCACGAAGGTGCGATCGATCTTGAGCTCGGTGAAGGGAATGCGCGCGAGCTGCTGCATGGAGGAAAAGCCGGTGCCGTAATCATCGAGCGACAGGCGAAAGCCCCGCAGGCGCAGCCGTGTCAACACTCCGAGAGCGATCGCCAGATCGCGCAGCAGTGAGCTTTCGGTGATTTCGAGCACGATCTGATCAGCGCGCAGCTCGTGCTGCTGTTGCAGCTCGGAGATCTCCTGCACGAGCTCGCCCCGCTCGAGGAGGATGGGCGAGAGATTGATGGCGATGGACAGATCGAGCCCATGCCGGTTCCAGAGCGCGGTCTGGCGCATGGCCGCATCCATCACCTGCAAGGTGAGCTCGCGGATGAGGCCATGCTGCTCCGCCACGGGGATGAAGGCATCGGGGGTGATCCAACCTTGCTTCGCGTCATGCCAGCGGGCGAGCGCCTCGACGCCGCGAACCCGCCCGCTCTCGATCTCCACCTGCGGATGATAGTGCACCGTGATGTCGCCGCGGGTGAGCGCCGCCCGCAGCGACTCGGGATCGACCGCCTGCCGCGGCGCCGGATGTTTGTTCTCGATCTCGGCGTGGAGCTTGTTCTGCAGCAGCGCGCCCAGACCCGCGAGGGTGAGCGGCTTTTGCAGCGCGCCGACGATCCGCAGCCCGAGCGCCGCGCCCATGTCCTGCACCGAGTTCATGAGCGCGCGCTCCCGCGAGGAGGCGAGAATGATCGGCGCTCGCGTGCCGCGGCCGCCGAGCGCGGCGAGAAGCTCGGGCCCGTCCATGGTCGGCATCTCGAGGTCGATGATGAAAAGCGCGGGCTGGGCCGGCAGCTGATCGAGCAGCGCCAGCGCCTCGCGGCCGTCCCCGGCCTCGTGCACCTTGTCGATCCGCAGCTCACGGCAGAGCGCAGCGCCGATGCCGCGCTGCACACGGCTATCGTCGACGATCAGCACGGAATCGATGGTCTGCAGCCCGTTGCTCGAAGACATGGTCGTGGGACGCGCTTTACCCCTGGGGCGACTCTCGCTATCAGAGCTTTATCGACGGCGGGCCGGTGGGACTTGAGTCGCAGCGCCGGGAGCGAGTGTGACGCGCGTCACGCCGCCGGCCGGTGGCAGCAACGCTGCCGCCCTGCGTAAGATACGCAAGACATAACGGGGAGCGCGATCACGGGGAGGCTCGCATGAAAGACGCCGCCAGCATCTGGCCCGCTCTGTCCTATCCCGCCTGGCGCGACACCGCCGCCACATTGCATCTATGGACCCAGATCGTCGGCAAGGTGAGGCTCGCGCTCACACCCTGGGTGAATCACAGTTGGCAGGTGCCGCTCTACGTGAGCTCCCGGGGGCTCGGGACCTCACCCATTCCGTATGCGAAGGAGATCTTCGAGATGGAGTTCGATTTTCTCGCGCACCGGCTCATGGTGCGGACGAGCTGGGGAGCCGAGCGGCAGATGCGGCTCGCGCCGCAGACGGTCGGCGATTTCTATCGTGAGGTAATCGATCTTCTGAACGACATGGGGATCGTCGTACGCATCGTCGAGGTGCCCAACGAGATACCGAACCCGGTGCCCTTCTCTCGCGATCGTCTCCACGCCGCCTACGATCCGGACGCGGCGCACGCGTTCTGGCGCGTGCTCGTGCAGGCGGATCGGCTCTTGAAGCTCTTCCGCAGCGGCTTTCTCGGCAAGGCGAGTCCCGTGCACTTCTTCTGGGGGAGCTTCGATCTTGCGGTCACGCGCTTTTCGGGTCGTGCGGCGCCGCCTCATCCGGGCGGCGTGCCCGGTCTGCCGGATGCGGTCGCGCGCGAAGCGTATTCGCACGAAGTCAGTAGCGCTGGATTCTGGCCCGGCAACGATGCTTTTCCGCAAGCAGCCTTCTATTCCTACGCCTATCCCGAGCCGCCGGGCTTCCGCGAGGTCCGGGTGGCATCCGGCGCGTACTTCGAGAAGAGCCTCGGTGAGTTCATCCTGCCGTACGAGGCGGTGCGTACGGCCGAGGATCCGGATGCGCTGCTGCTCGAATTTCTCGCGAGCACGTATTCCGCGGCAGCGGATGCCGGTCAGTGGGATCGCGCCGCGCTCGAGTGCCGCCTCGGTGTCCCGGGCAGGGTGCGCGACCTTTGAGGCCCGATGCCATCTTGCGCAATTTGCGGCGGAGTTCCTGGTGCCCGCGCGCGGGAGGGTATAACCAGGGAGGCGATGCGCGGAATCTTCTCCACTCTCGGCATCTTTGTCGTGGGCTCGATGGGCTGGGCGATCGGCATGTGGGTCGGCATCGGGACGGCTGTGGTTCTGAGCGCGATCGGCAGCGGCGTGGGTCTTTACTATGGCCGCAAGCTCTTCGACCAGTGGCTCGGCTAGGGTCCCGCCCATCGACCCCCATCGATGGGACGCTTCAACCCCGGCCGACGTAAGGCATCTTGGTCGCCATGACGGTCATGAAAAGGACGTTTGCATCGAGCGGAAGACTTGCCATGTAGAGGACGGCGTCCGCCACGTGCGCGACGTCGAACTGCGGCTCCGGCTGCAGTGTGCCGTCGGCTTGCAAGGTGCCGTGGCTCATGGGCGAGGTCAGTTGGGTCGCGGTGTTTCCGATGTCGATCTGGCCGCAGGCAATGTCGTAGCGCCGCCCTTCGAGTGAGGTCGCCTTGGTGAGGCCCGTGACCGCATGCTTCGAGGCCGTGTATGCGATCATCGAGGGGCGCGGCGCGGTCGCGGAAATCGATCCGTTGTTGATGATTCGGCCGCCGGCGGGCCTTTGCTTCTTCATCAACCGAAAGGCCGCCCGGGTGCAGAGGAACGTGCCGGTGAGGTTGGTATCGATGACTTCCTGCCAGGAGTCGAGGGCGGTGTCCTCGAGCGGTGCCGGGGGAGAGGCGATACCGGCGTTGTTGAAAAGGAGATCCAGCCGGCCGATCTCCTTCTCGATCCGTGCGAAAAGACCCTCCACCGCCCGCTCGTCCGACACATCGCAGGGCATCGGAACGCAGCGCGGGCCGCCTTCGCGGGCCGCCTCCTCGAGCAGCCTCTTGCGGCGAGCTGCCATGACGACCAGCCACTGATTTCTTGCGAGCGACAGGGCGACCGCCCGTCCGATGCCCGAGGCTGCTCCGGTGATGAGTGCCGTTCGACTCCCGGCTGATTCTTCTTTCGGCATGAGCGGGAACCTCGAGAAAACGCGGGATCATCATACCGCAGCCCGATAACCGATCGAGCGAGAGCCCGATGCGCTCAATGGTGCTGGTGCCGCCGTTGCCGCTTGAAATACACTCGCTCGATGAAAAAGACCCTTCTGTCAGCGATCGCCCTCGGCCTCTGCGTACTTACCGCCCAGGCGGATGAGAAGACGCAGGCGCCGGATTTCAAGCCGAGCGAGGTCGCTTCCTCAGGCTCGGTCGTCGTGGGCGGATCACGGATCGATTATCGGGCCGTCGCCGGCACACTGCTGGTACGCCCCAAGGGCGCCTCGGAGAGCTTGGCGGATGACAAGCAGCAGGGCGCCGAGGCGTCCATGTTCTATGTGGCGTATTTCAAGCGCGGTGTAGCGGCGGCCGACCGGCCGATCACGTTCCTCTTCAACGGCGGCCCCGGCTCGTCCTCGATGTGGCTGCACATGGGCGCCTTCGGTCCTCTCCGGGTGCTGACCGCCGACCACAGCCATACCCCGGCCGCTCCCTACCGGACCGTGAACAACGGCGAGAGCCTGTTGGATGCCAGCGATCTCGTGTTCGTGGACGCGCCCGGCACCGGCTTCAGCCGCATTCGCGGCAAGGATGCCGGCAAGTCCTTCTACGGCGTCGATCAGGACATCCACGCCTTCGCTGTCTTCATCCGCGAGTTCCTTTCGAAGTACAACCGCTGGAACTCACCCAAGTACCTATTCGGCGAGAGCTACGGCACGATGCGCGCGGCCGGCCTGCCGCTCGCGTTGCAGCAAGAGGACATCGACCTCAACGGCGTGGTGCTGCTGTCCTGCATTCTCGATTGGGACCTGATGCCGGACGATCCGCAGCTCAACCCATCGGTCGATCTGCCGTACGTGGTGGCTCTGCCCAGCTACGCGGCGAGCGCCTGGTACCACCACAAGCTCCCGAATCCACCGCAGGAGCTGCCCGCGCTCTTGAGCCGGGTCGAGCATTTCGCGACCACGGACTACGCGCTCGCGCTCATGCGCGGCAACAGCTTGGCGAGCGCGCAGCGGCAGGCGATCGCCGAGCAGCTGCACGCCTACACGGGGCTGCCGGTGAGCTATCTGCTCAAAGCCAATCTGCGCATCGAGTACGGCGCCTTCCAGAAGGAGCTGCTCGCCGATCAGGACCTCACCACCGGCACCCTCGATACCCGCTTCACGGGCCCCACCCTCGATCCGCTCAGTAAGGTGAGCGAATACGATCCGCAGAGCGCCGCCATCGGCTCGGCCTATGTGGCGGCCTTCAACGGCTATGTGCGCGAGACGCTGCATTACGGGCGGGACCTCGCCTACAAGCCCGGCATCGGGGTCTATGGCAGCTGGGACTACCGCCATCAGCCCCCCGGCGCACAGCGGTCATTGATCGCGCTACCCAACGTGCTGCCCGATCTCGCCGCCGCCATGAAGCGCAATCCCGACATGAAGGTGCTGGTCAACGGCGGCTATTTCGATATCTCAACTCCTTTCTACGAAGGCTGGTTCGAGATGCACCACCTGCCGATCCCGGCCGCCCTGCAGCGCAACATCGAGTACCGCTACTATCAATCCGGGCACATGGTCTACGTGCACCTGCCGGCGCTCAAGGAATTGCACGATAACGTCGCGGCGTTCATCCGCAGCACCGACAACATCCGTTAGCAGCGGACCTCACCGCTCAGGCGATGTCATCCGGCAGGGCGGCCTTTCTGCGCTCGATGAAATCCCGCAGCTGCTCGTCCTTGGCGGCATCGAGCGGTGGCGGCTTGTACTCGGCGAGCAGGCTCTTCCATTTGCTGTTGGCCCGCCGCAACTGGTCCTGGGATCCGTCGGCGCTCCATTGCTCGAAGGAATTGTTGTCGGCCAGCTCGAAGTCGTAGAACGCCGTCTCGTAGTTGGCGAGCGTGTGGGCGGAGCCGAAGAAATGCTTGCCCGGACCGATCTCCTTGAACGCCGCGAAGCCGAACGCGTTCTCATCGAGCGCCATTCCGCGGGCGAGGGTGTGGAAGGCGCCGCATTGATCGACGTCCATGACGAATTTCTCGTATGACATGGCCAGTCCTCCTTCGAGCCAGCCCGCGGAATGCAGAATGAAGTTGGCTCCGGCGAAAAAGGCGGGCCACATCGAGTTGGCGCTTTCGTAGGCCGCCTGCGCGTCGGCAACCTTCGAGGCGCAGAGGTTGCCTCCGCAGCGAAGCGGAACCCCGAGCCGGCGGGCGAGTTGACCGATGGCGAGATACGCGAGCGCAGGCTCCGGGGTGCCGAAGGTGGGGGCGCCGCTCCGTAGCGACATCGAGGAGAGGAAATTGCCGAGAATGGCGGGCGAGCCGGGACGCTCGAGCTGCCCGAGAGCGACGCAGAATACGGCCTCGGCGAAGCACTGGGCGAGCCCTCCGGCGACCGTCACCGGTCCCATCGCCCCGCCGAGGATGAAGGGAACGCAGACGGGCGCCTGGTTGGCGGCGGCGTAGGTGCGGATGACGCGACTCGCCTCGCCGTCGAGTACCAGGGGCGAGTTGACGTTGACGTTTCCCAATATGACGCAGTGCTCGGCGACGAACTCGGCACCGAACAGAACCCGGCACATTTCGATGGAATCCGCCGCCCGCGCCGCGGTCGTGACCGAGCCCATGAACGGTTTGTCGGACCAGCGCATGTGCGAGTACACCATCTCCAGGTGCCGCTTGGTCACGGGCACGTCGACGGGCTCGCACACCGTGCCGCCGGAATGGTGCAGCCACGGCGCGAGGTAGGCGAGCTTCACGAAATTCTGAAAGTCCTCCAACGTGCCATAGCGTCTGCCGCGATCGAGGTCGGATACGAAGGGGGATCCGTACGAGGGTGCGAGCACGGTGCCGGCCCCGCCGATGCGCACGCTGCGCGCGGGGTTGCGGGCGTGTTGGAGAAATTCGCGCTGGGCCGTGGCGCGGATGATCTCGCGGGCGAGCCCGCTCGGCACGTGCACCCGCCATTCGTCCTCGACGATCGCGCCCGCCTGCCGCCAGAGCCGGATCGCCTCGAGATCGCCGCGGATCTCGAGACCGACATCGGCCAGCAACCGGTCGGCGTGCCGCTCGATGGTCTCGAGGCCCTCCGGTGAGAGCAGCTCGTAAGGCGGCATCGCGCGGGTGATGTAGGCCGGGCCCGACGGACGGACCGCGCGCTGGGCCCTACGGGCATCCCGCGCGCTCACTCGCCCCCGGCGCGGGGATGCCGTTTCATCGGCCATGGGATCTCTCCGGAACTGCAAGAAACGTGCATGACGATAGCGCACCCCCAGGCACGCGGGCTTGGCTCACGTATGCTATTGCTAGGAATTCGACCATGATTACTTTCCTGGAGGAGAATTCGCCCTCGTGAGCTCGGAGAACCACAAACCCGCGCAGGGGCGCGCGGACTGGTCCGCCAACCAGGGGCTGTTCCGGGCCATGCTGGCCGGGCCGGGACACACGCTCGCCGATGCGTTCGCAAGTCTCGAGCGCGCACCCCACGTGGAGCGGATTTTGCGCCACCCCACGCGGGACCTCATCGGCGCGCGCGTCGCCCTCGCCCCCGAGGAGGGCGAGGGTTACTGGGAGTTCACCCGCGTCCGCGACGAGATCTACGTCGTGGTCGCCAACTTCGCCTACAAGGACCCCCGGATCGAGCTCGTGCCGGGCGATGGCCTCGTGCAGTTCGACTTCAAGATCTCGGGCGACCTCACCCTGGCGGTGAGCCGCAGCGAGCCGGTGCGCTGGAACCGTCCCTCGCTCCTGGTCTGGTCGCAGCCTAAGGGCGTGGATATCAGCGAGTGGACGGCGCCCCGGGCTCGCGAGCAGTTCGTCATCGTCAGCATGCGGCCGGAGTTCCTGGCGCAGACCTTCCTGCCCTCGGGCGTTGCGGTACCCGAGCCCCTCAAGGCGTTCGCTTCGAGCTGCGGCGAGCAGATCAACTACTGCCAGCATCCGCTCTCCTCGCATGCCTTCGAAGTCGCGACCCGGCTCATCAACAACGGACATGTCGGTCCGCTGGCGCTCGTCTATACCGAGGCGCTCGCTCTCGAGCTGGTCTGTCATGCGGTCGCGAGCCTCTCGGCGCTCACCGGAGCGCCCGCAGAGCAGTACAGCGACCGTGAGCTGCGGTGCCTGCACGAGGCGCGCGCCCTGCTCATGCGCCAGTTCGCGCCGGCGCCCACGATCGAGAAGCTCGCCCGCTCGGTCGGCATGTCGAAGTCGATCCTCACCCGCGGTTTCAAGGCCGTCTTCGGCGAGACGATCTTCGATTTCAGCCTGCGCTGCCGTATGCGCCATGCGTTGACCCTCATCCGCGATCAGGGATGGTCGGTCGAGCAGGCGGGACAGGCGATCGGCTATGCCCACCCGACCTCCTTCACCACCGCATTCCGGCGCCACTTCGGCATGCGTCCGATCGATATCAGAGGCCGCAAGTCGCATTTGCGGTCGAACTCCTAGCAAATCCGCTGCGCGAACGAAGGCCGTTGGCGCGCTGCGCGGGTATCGTCTCCCCAAAGGGCGTCTCCGGTCACGAGGCGCTGAGGATGCGAGAACGGGGGCGATCGCGATGAAACCATCGATCTCGAGGCGCGGCGGCGCCAAGCGGCAGTTCCGGGCGCAAAGACGCGCGCTCACCGCCGTGGGGGCGGCGGTGTGCCTTGCCCTCTATGGGCACTCGGGTGCGGCTCGCGCCGCCGATGCCGCGCCGGCGAGCACGGCCGATCCTGCCTCTGATGCCGTGCCGCAGACGCTGCAGGAGATCACGGTCACCGCCACCCGTCGCTCACAGACGGCCGAGTCGGTTCCCTACAGCCTGACTGTCGTCACGCCGCAGCAGCTTTCGAATGCCGGAGTCACCGACATCGCCTCTCTTGCGAACGAGGTGCCGGGGCTCAGCATGTTCGATTACGGCTCGCGGCTTGCGGGAGCCACGGTGCCGATCATCCGCGGGATCAACGCCACCGGCGAGCCCATTCGGGGCTTTCGCAGCTTCGAGGAGAGCCCCGTTGGGGTGTACGTCGAGAACTCCCCGGTCGATGGTTACATCCAACTCATCGACTTGAGCCGCATCGAGGTGCTGCGCGGGCCGCAGGGCACGCTTTACGGCGCCGGCTCCCTCGGTGGCGCTCTGCGGCTGATTCCGAACGATCCAAAGCTGCACACCGTCTCCGGGGAGGTGGAGATGGGGAGCGACCGCATCGCCCATTCAAGCGGCACCGGGTACACGCTCGATGGCGTCCTCAACCTGCCGATCGCGAGCACCATGGCCTTCAGGGTCGCCGCCAAGTACGACTATCAGCCCGGCTGGATCAACGTCTATGGACTTCTGAAGCGCTCGAATCCCGGAATCAGCGGCATTCCCGAGCTCGCCAATCCCGCCGATCCGGTCGGCAGCTCGGCCATCTACTCCGGCCGTGCCGATTGGAACTGGCAGAAGACCTTCACCGGCCGGGCCTCACTCCTCTGGCAGCCGGTCGATGCCTTCAAGGCCGTGCTCGCGGTCCTGCACACGAGCCTGCGGGGCGATGGCGGACCGCAGGTCAATCCGGACTTTGCGGGCGGGGCATCGCCGCTCGACCCGAGCGTGAACCTGCCGGCAGGCGGCCCTTACCAGGAGTTCTCGCAGGTCGATCAGCCGTTCTCCCGCTACAGCAATCTCACCAGCCTCGATATGAGCTATGACGCCGGATTCGCCACGCTCTCATCGACGAGCTCCTACCGCACCACCACCGGGCACGTCATGGAAGATGACACCTATCGTCTGGCGGGCGTCGATGGCGGCGCGTTCCTGCCCTACTACGCCGGCATTCCGACCAACCCGCGCTTCGTGTACGACTATCAGTTCGATGACCGTGCGCACGCCTTCACCCAGGAGCTGCGGCTGGTGTCGAATACCCGGCTCTTGAACCTCTTCGACTACGTCGTCGGAGTCTTCTACGACAACGAGACACGCGCGGGCGCCTGGAACATCGCCAATCCGGGCTCCCCGGAGCGCTCCGTCGTTCAGGGCTGCACGAGCGCGGCCTTCTACGGAGCCACCTTTCCGGAATGTCTCGCCATCGCCGGACCCGGCGACCTCGACTTCACGCAGATCGATACGCAGCAGTTCGAGGAGAAGTCGGTTTATGGCGATCTCACCTGGCACTTCGCTCCGCATGCGCAGGTGACGGGCGGCTTTCGGCATTTTGAGGAGCAATTCACCGATGCGCAGCTTTATGAGGATTTCACCTTCCCGACCCTGATCCCTGCGACTCCTCACCATGCTCCGAGCTCGACCAACATCGGCAAGGTGGATGTTTCCTACCAATACGCCACGGGTCAGTATCTCTACGCGCTCTGGTCCCAGGGCTTTCGCCGCGGCGGCGCCAATTCCGTGCCGTTGACGGGTCCCTTCCAGGAAAGTCCGCTGCTTTCGAGCTATGCGCCCGATCGGACCAACAATTACGAGATCGGGCTCAAGGGACGGTTCGCGAACGGGCTCACCTATTCGTTCGATGTGTTCGAGGTCAAGTGGGACAAGCCGCAGATCTCATCGAGCCTGCCCTCCGGCAATCTCGCCGTCTATAACGCCGACACGGCGGAATCGAAGGGTTTCGAGCTCGAGACCGCAGGCCCGCTGCTGCTGCCCGGCCTCACCTACAACGTCGGCGTCTCGTACGCCGATGCCAAGCTGACGAGCGACTTCTCACTACCGGCGAACAACGGCTTGGGCGTCATCACACCGGGGGAGATCTCGGGCAAGTCGGGCGAGCGGATGCCGGGGAGCCCGAAGACCAGCATCACGGCGGCCATCGACTATCAGCGGATGATCGCCCCGGGCTATGCGCTCTCCTTGTCGCTCAACGGCAGCTACCACAGTCCGATCGTGATGGGACTCACGGCCGCCGAAGGCACGACGGCCGTCCAGCAGTCTTCGAGCTACCTGGTCATGAACGTATCGGCCGCGCTCAGCCACGATCCATGGCAGGCGACGATCTACGTCACCAACCTCGCCGACAAGGAGGAGATCCTCGCGCCGCCGACCCTGGTTGCGCTCGATGACCTCACGAACGACTACGTGGTCAATGAGCCGCGTATGATCGGGGTGCGGCTGGCGTACCTTTTCTGACCGAGACGGGCCTCAAGCGGGAGCCACCTCTATCGACCCACTGCTGCAGCCGTACCGGTTGAAGCACCTCCTGCTGCGCAACCGGATCATGACCACGGCGCACGAGCCGGCCTATCCGGAGGAGGGCCTGCCGAAGGCGCGCTACCGCGCCTACCACGTCGAGCGCGCCAAGGGCGGAATCGCGCTCACCATGACCGCGGGTTCCGCGGCGGTCTCCCGCGACAGCCCGCCGGTTTTCAACAACATCCAGCTCTACAGGGACGAGGTCGTGCCCTGGATGAAGGAGCTCGCGGATGCCTGCCACGAGCACGGCGCGGCGGTGATGATTCAGATTACCCACCTTGGCCGGCGCACCCGCTGGGACCGCAGCTTCTGGCTGCCGGTGCTCTCCTCGTCGTACCACCGGGAGGCCGCCCATCGGGCCTTCCCGAAGAAGATCGAAGAATGGGATATCCGGCGAATCGTCACCGAGTTTGCCGATGCCGCCGAGCGCATGCAGGCCGCGGGCCTCGATGGCATCGAGGTCGAGGCCTACGGCCATCTCATCGACCAGTTCTGGTCGCCGCTCACCAACCAGCTCGAGCCCCCCTACGGCGGCTCGCTTGAGAACCGCATGCGCTTCGCCCTCGAAGTGCTCGCCGCCATCCGCAAGCGCGTCGGCTGCGATTTCATCGTGGGCGTCCGCTTCAGCGCCGATGAGCTGCTCCCGGGCGGCATCACGGGGGAGGAGGGGCTCGAGATCGCGCGGCGCCTGAAGGCGAGCGGTACGGTCGATTTCCTCAACATCATCCGCGGACACATCGACACCGATGCCGGGCTGACGGATGTCATTCCGATTCAAGGCATGCCGAGCGCCCCTCACCTCGATTTCGCCGGCGAGATCCGCGCCGCCATCGGGCTGCCCACCTTCCATGCGGGACGGATACAGGACATCGCCACCGCGAGGCACGCGATCGCGTCCGGGAAGTTGGATATGGTGGGCTTGACCCGCCCGCACATGGCGGATCCTCACATTGTGGAGAAGCTCACCCGCGGACGGGAAGAGGACATCCGTCCCTGTGTGGGCGCGAACTACTGCCTCGATCGCATTTACCAGGGGGGATCCGCCTACTGTATCCACAATGCCGCGACCGGCCGGGAGCTTTCGATGCCGCACGAGATCGCGCGCGCGCCGGTCCGGCGCAAGATCGTGGTGGTCGGCGCAGGCCCCGGGGGACTCGAGGCGGCGCGTGTCGCGGCCGAGCGCGGTCACGATGTGCTCGTGTTGGAAGCGGCCTCCGAGCCGGGCGGTCAGGTCCGCCTCAGCGCGCGCAGCCGCCGGCGCCGGGAGATGCTCGGTATCATCGAGTGGCGGATGGCGCAGTGTCTCGCGCGGGGCGTGCGCTTCCGTTTCGATTCCTGGGCCGAGGCGCAGGAGATCGTCGCGGAGGCGCCCGAAGTGGTGATCGTCGCCACCGGCGGCCTGCCACACACCGAAGTGCTCGATTCGGGAAATTCTCTGACCGTCTCGAGTTGGGACATCCTCTCGGGGAGCGTCGCTCCGGGGTCCGAGGTGCTGCTCTTTGACGATGCCGGCGATCACGCGGCACTTCAGGCGGCGGAGATCATCGCCGAGAGCGGCGCGAAACTCGAAGTCATGACGCCGGACCGCACTTTTGCGCCGGAAGTCATGGGAATGAATCTCGTTCCCTACATGCGCAGCCTGCAGAAGCTCGATGTGACCTTCACGGTCACGTATCGGCTCGAGCGGGTCGCTCGGCAAGGCGAGCGGCTTCTCGCCGTCATCGGCAGCGACTACGGCGGTGTGCGCAAGGAAAGGCGGGTCGATCAGATCGTGATCAATCACGGCACGATTCCCAATGAGGAGCTCTATTTCGCGCTCAAGCCGCTGTCGACGAACCTCGGTGAAATCGATTACGAGCGGCTGATCGGCGGCCTTCCGCAGACCGCGGGCGCCAATTCCCGGGGACGCTTTCAACTCTTTCGTATCGGCGATGCAGTGGCCTCCCGCAATACGCACGCGGCAATCTACGATGCCCTGAGACTGGTCAAGGATCTTTAGATGAGCGTCGATACCTTGCCGCCCCGTACGAGAGCTTCGGCCGCCGCAGCCCTCGGGCTCGCGCTCGTCATCATCGGCGGCAGCACCTTCAACATCCTGCCGCTCCTCACGGCGGGTGCCGCCGACAAACTCGGATTCTCGGCGCAACAGGCCGGGGTCCTGTCCTCGTTCCTGACAGTCGCTTCCGGCTTGAGCGCACTCCTGGCTGGCTTCTGGGTGCGCTCGCTCTCCTGGTCGCGTGCGGCCGCGGCAGCCCTCGGCGGCATGAGTCTTTTTCTATTCGCCGCGCTCGGTGTGCACGGTTACTGGCTCTTCGTATCGCTGCAGGGAGCCGCGGCTTTTTTCGCGAGCGCCGCGTTCTCCCTCGGCATGACCATCATCTCCGACGGTCACGAGTCGACGCGCGGCTTTGGCACGGCGATCTCCGCGCAGGCTGCCTATCAAATTGCCGCGCTCTGGGCGGGACCGATGCTGTTGCGGGCTTCGGGCCTCAATGGAGTCCTGGCGTTGCTCGCGGTCCCGGCGGCTCTTGCGGTGCTCGTGACGCCGCTGCTGCCCGCGCGCGGGCGCTCGATCCCGAGCGAGCATCGAAGCGGGCTCTTGCGCGGGGCGACGCTGCTCGCGTTCGCGGGATTCACGTGCTTTTTCGTGGGCGCGGGAGCCTATTGGACGTACATCGAGCTGATGGGACAGTCGCAGGGCATGTCGAGTCGTGTCATCGCCGATTGCGTCGCCCTGAGCGTCGCCGCCGGAATTCCGGGCGGGCTACTCGCCTCAGCCCAGGGGAGGCGGTTTGGAAGCCTCTGGCCGCTCACCTTCGCGGCCTCGTTGATGTTGATTGCGGCGCTCCTGCTCGATACCGCCCCTGGCGCACTCGCCTTCGGCGCCGCGGGCATTCTCTACTACTTCGCCTGGTGCTATTCGCTCGCGTATCAATTCACGCTCGTCAACACCGTCGATGCCACCGGCCGCGCAGTTGCGCTCACCGGAGCGTGCGCGTTCTTCGGCTCGGCGGCCGGCGCCGCACTGGCGGCGCCGTTCGTGACTCCCAATGACTACCGGGCGGTCGTGTGGATCGTCGCTGCCGCCGCCGCTATCAGCGTCGCTCTCTACGCCCTGGCGTCGCTGATCCATGAGCGCGCGGCGCGCGCAGCCGGCTTGGCGAAGCCCGGCGATCCGGCGGCGGCGGAAGGAGCGAGCCTCGGGGGTGAGGATGATGTCGGCGCACGTTGAGGAGCATGTCTGGATCACACTCACCGACGGGTGCCGGCTCGGCGCTCGGCTGTGGCTTCCGCAAACGGCTCTGCGCGAGCCCGTTCCCGCAGTGCTCGAATACATTCCCTATCGCAAGCGCGATGGCACCCGCGCGCGCGATGAGCCTATGCACGGCTACTTCGCCGAGCACGGGTATGCGGCTATCCGAGTCGACATGCGTGGCTCGGGCGAGTCCGATGGCCTGCTCGCGGACGAATACCTGAAGCAGGAGCAGGACGATGCTCTCGAGGTGATTGCCTGGATCGCCCGGCAGCCCTGGTGCACCGGCGCGGTGGGGATGCAGGGCAAGTCGTGGGGCGGCTTCAATGCGCTGCAGGTCGCGGCACGTCGCCCGCCCGCGCTCAAGGCGATCATCACGACTTTCTCGACCGACAACCGCTACATCGACGACATTCACTACATGGGCGGGTGTCTGCTCAACGACAACTTGTGGTGGGGCAGCATCATGCTGGCCTATCAGAGCCGACCCCCCGATCCGCAGATCGTCGGCTCCGGCTGGCGAAGACAGTGGCTCGAGAGGATCGAGCAGCTGCCGTTCTTCCCGGCGCTCTGGCTGTCCCATCAGCGTTACGACGATTACTGGAAGCATGGATCCGTGTGCGAGGATTATTCGGCCATCCAATGTCCGGTGCTCGCGATCGGCGGTTGGTCGGATGCCTACACCAATGCCGTGCCGCGATTGCTGCAAGGACTCAAGGTGCCGCGGCTCGGCATCATCGGTCCCTGGGGGCACCTCTACCCGCACGACGGTGTGCCTGGCCCCGCGATCGGCTATCTGCAGGAGGCGGTGCGCTGGTGGGATCACTGGCTCAAAGGTCGGGACACCGGGCTCATGAATGAGCCCATGCTGCGGGCTTACCTCGAGGATCCGGTCGCCCCTGACGGCACGCGAGTGTTTGTACCGGGCCGCTGGGTGGGCGAGCCTTCGTATCCATCGCCCAACATTCGGCCGCGGCGACTTTACTTGCGCGCAGACCGAAGCCTCGGTGAGCACGCGCAGGCCAGCGGCGCCGTTCTCGCCATCCGCTCCCCGCAGAGTCACGGCGCCGCGTCGGGCGAGTGGATGGCGACCGGTTGCCCGGGCGAGCAGGCGATCGACCAACGGCTGGACGATGGCGGGGCGCTGGTATTCGACACCGCAGCGCTGGATGAGGAAATCTGCGTTCTCGGCTCGCCGGTTCTGCGCCTGCAGGTTGCCGCCGATGCGCCGATCGCGCAGCTCTCGGTGCGGCTATCGGACATTGCGCCGGACGACAGGATCACGCGCGTCAGTTACCAGGTGCTCAATCTCACTCACCGGGAGAGCCATGAGCGACCGTCGGTGCTCGAGCCGGGACGCTACTACGATGTCAGCGTGACCCTCAATGCTTGTGGCCATCGCTTTCCCCCGGGTCATCGTCTGCGGGTCTCCATCGCGAGCGCTTACTGGCCGATCGTCTGGCCCGCGCCCTATCCGGCCAGGATCTCCATCCGCACTGCGGGCAGTGTCCTCGAGCTGCCCGTTCGCCAAGTCGATCGCGGCCCGAGCGTCTCGTTCGGGCAACCGATCCACGGCCCGAAGACGCCGGTGACCCGGATCGATCCCGGCCTCGTCCGACGATTCAGCACCCACGATCACCTCACGGGGGAGGCGAGGTACGTGACTGAGGGGATCGGCGGCGTATTCGGCGAAGGCATCCTGCGCTTTGACGAGGTCGACGTTCAGATCGCACACAATCTCAAGCGTGAGTTGACCATCAAGGACGACGATCCGCTGTCGGCGCGCTACCTCCTCACGCAAGCCTATGAGATGGGCCGCGAGGGGTGGTGGACCGTGATCGACACCCGCACCGAGATGCGCAGCGACCGGGACAAGTTCTATCTCTCCGGCATCCTCACCGCCCGCCACAATGGCGAGCTCGTGGCGGAGCGGCGGTGGGATGCAACGATCGCGCGCGATCTCATTTGATTGACCGCCTGTCTTCGTCGCGCACTCCGGAGCACAGATCCACCCCATCCGCTTGACAGCGGATGCGCGGGTGCGGATAGTTAACTAAGCGGTGAACCATCAAACTCAGCGTCTGGACCGGCTCTTCTCCGCCCTCGGGGACCCGACCCGTCGCGCCATCCTCACGCGTCTCGCTCGCGACAATGCCTTGTCCGTGAGTGAGCTGGCCGAGCCTTTCGCGATCAAGCTGCCGGCAGTGATGAAGCATCTGGACTTGCTGGAAGAGGTCGGGCTGATTCGCCGCACCAAGTCGGGACGCACGGTCACGGTGGCACTTTCGCCGCGGCCGCTGAAGAGCGCCTGGGATTGGTTGCAGGGCTACGAGCGATTTTGGGAGGGGAGCCTCGATCGCCTCACCCGCTATGCAGAAAGGAAGGAGCGCGAGTCAAAGGAGGGGGGCGAATGAGCGAGATCACGATCGTGCGCCGGATCGCTGCGCGTCCGTCCATCGTCTTCGAGGCCCTGACTACCGGGGAAGGCATGACCTCCTGGTGGGGGCCCGATGAAGGCCCGGTGCTCTTCGCCGCTGCCGATGCCAGGGTGGGTGGCCGATTCAACGTTCGCTTCCGCAAGCTCGACGGCACCGAGCACGAATGTTCCGGTGAGTTTCTGCAGATCGAGAAAGAGCGGCGCGTCGTGATGAGCTGGCGGTGGGTATTCGGGGGAGACCCGGGCGAACGGGGACGGGTGTCGCGCCTGGAGCTGCATCTGCGGCCCATCGATACGGGTACGGAGCTGACCCTCATCCATGCGGACCTGCACGATGAGGAGAGCGCCCGCAGCCACGGCTGGGGCTGGGGAGGCGCTTTGGACAAGCTCGCGCGCAGGTTCGCGGCGCGCGCGAGCTGACCTGCCGCGCGACAGTTCGCCTTAGCCGTGATGATGTTTCGCGATTGAGGGACTCGCGACGTAAGGCCCTAAAGTCCCATCGGACCACCTGGGCACCACCAGGAAGTAGGTCGTAATGGGCTCCACGTCGCTGGTGGCCGAGAAGAGCGGACCGCCGGGCACATTGGCGCCCCAGGGGGCGCCGTCCGTGGCAGCCACGAAGAACATCACATGCGGATACCATCTTGCAGGTCCAGACGCCGGCGTCGGGTCATGGATGTACTGCTCCTTCGACAGCATGTAAGCCATGGAGCCCGGAGCCGGCGGACCGAGCCGGTGGCTGGCGAACTCCGCCTTCGTGCGCGCCACCATCGCTTCCTTGGAAACGCCTGCGAGCACCCATTTCGTACGCGCCAGATAGTCCGGAAGCACGGAGCTCGCCGCAGCCGCATTCCAGCACTGTGGGGTGTGAATCCTCGGATTCCAGAACTCGGCATTGTCGAAGTCGTTCGCCCAGGACCGCTCCACGAAGCAGACGAAGCCGTTGCTGCCCTTGACGGCGGTCTCGTAGCCTTGCTTGCCGAGCGTGAGAACGGTTGCATGATCGGCAATCGACTTTGGTCCCGCGCTGCGGGCGAGTGCGATCTCGCTCGCGCGATTGGCGGCAAGATATTCTGCGAGCGGCGCCATCCGGGGGTAGTCCGCCTGAGCGGGGACCGGCCACGCGGTTGCCATGCCGGCGGCGAGCGCCAGCATGGCCAATACATCGGGCTTACACTTCACCATGTAGTGAAGTATTGACGATTGCCGCGGGAGTGTCAACAGCGGGGGAACGGGAAACTGCGGTAGCCGCTCGGCAGGTGCGCTAGAATTCGCCCGGTTTGCCGGGAGATAGCCAGTGAAAAAGTCCATGCTGAGCGCGGCGCTCCTTGCGCTGACATTGAGCGGTGCGGCCATGGCCACGGCCGTTCCCGTCTATGTGACCCAGGCCGTCGCCGATCCTAGCCGCCCCAAGGCGGACGTCGATCACGATGCGCTGCGGCTGCCCGCCGAGACGATCGCCTTTGCGGGCGTGAAACCGGGCATGAAGGTCGCCGAGTTCTTTCCAGGCGGTGGATATTTCACCCGACCGTTGAGCGATGTCGTAGGACCTGGCGGCCATGTCTTCGGAATCGAGAACGCCAAGTGGGACGACGGCTCGGATGCAAAAGTTGCTGCCGCGGTGAAGAACCACAACGTTTCCATCCAATCAGTGAAGTTCGGCGACTTCAATTTGCCGCAGAAGGTCGATCTCGTCTGGATCACCCAGAACTATCATGACCTCCACATTGCCAAATACGGCCCCGTGGACATGGCGGCCTTCAACCGTCATGTATATGACTCGCTGAAACCGGGCGGCATCTACTTCATTCTCGATCATCAGGCCAATCCGCGCACCGGCGAGGCGCAAATCGCGGCGCTGCATCGCATCGAGAAATCGCAGGTGATACGCGAGGTCGAGGCCGCGGGGTTCAAGCTGGTCGCGGACGGCAATGCGCTGCACCGCGCCGGGGACGATCACACAAGATCGATTTTCGACAAGTCGATCCGGGGTCACACCGACCAGTTCATGCTGAAATTCGTCAAGCCCAAGAGCGCCTCATAACCTTCTGCGATCGCCACCTCACCGGCGGGCTAAACGGATGAGGGAGGGTTTACGGGACGGAATGCCGAAGCTGCGCGTAGCGGCATGCACCGCATTGGCGCTCCTTGCCTTCGCGGGAAACTCGCTCCTCTGTCGTGCGGCGCTCACGCACACCCATCTCGATGCCGTCAGCTTCACCACGGTACGGCTGCTGTCAGGTGCCGTCGTATTGTGGTGCCTGGTGCGCCTGCGCGGCGGCGCCCGCAGGGGACGGGGCGATTGGCTCTCGGCTCTGGCACTGTTCGCGTATGCCGCCGGCTTTTCGTTTTCCTATCTGCACCTGACGGCAGCCGCCGGAGCGCTGCTGCTGTTCGGCGCCGTGCAGACCACGATGATCGGCTACGGCGTTTGGTCGGGCGAGCGCCTGCGATGGCTTCAGGTCGGGGGTCTCGTTCTCGCCTGCGGCGGCCTGGTCGCGCTCCTGTTGCCGGGCCTCTCTGCGCCGCCCTTGGGAGGGGCGACCCTGATGCTCGCTGCGGGCATCGCCTGGGGCATCTATTCCCTGCGCGGCAGGCGTAGCGGCGACTCCCTGACGGTGACCGCGGGTAACTTCGCCCGCGCTTCGCCCCTGGCTCTCGTGCTGAGCCTTTTGCTGGCGGCGCGCAGTTCGTTGGATCCGGCGGGTGTCGGCTATGCCTTCCTCTCCGGTGCGCTGGCTTCGGGCTTGGGCTATGCCATCTGGTACACGGCACTGCCCGCGCTCAGATCGACAACTGCCGCAACGGTGCAACTGAGTGTCCCCATGCTCGCGGCGGCGGGTGGCGTTTTATTCCTGGGCGAACCGCTGACGCTGCGCCTGCTCGTGGCGTCAGTGGCGATCATCGGCGGCATTGCGCTCCTCGTCCTGATGGGCAAGCGCAAAGCGGCCGGGGCGGCGGTGCTCGATGCCGCCTAGGTCCGCCATTCAGCTGCGGCGCCCGAGCTCGCGGGGACGTCGCCGGCGCGGATCGCTGCTCAAGCGCGCCTGGCCGAGCGCGCGACTGCGACGGCGATGGCTGCGGCTCTTCAGACGTGCGCCTCGCAGTGTGCAGATCTGCGCCGCGCTCGCCATCGTGGCCAGCGTGTTTCTCGCGGTCAACTGGGTCTATCAGGTCGTACACAAGCCGTCGGAGTTGTTCTTTCCAGTCAGCGGCACCCTCTACAAGTCCCCGCCCGAGACCTGGAGGGAATACGGCCCGCTCTTCGAGAAGTACTCCACCGATATCATGACACCGGAGCTGCTGGCCGCCTTGGCTCAGGTCGAGGGCTCCGGTAACCCGATCGTGCGCACCTACTGGCGCTGGTCGTGGAGACCTCATCCGTTCGAGATGTATCGCCCTGCCTCGAGCGCGGTGGGCATGTATCAACTCACGGACGGGACGTTCGCGGAAGCGAAGCGCTATTGCATCCACGACCATCACGTGGTCGAGGCGGGTGCCTGGAATGATTGGCACAGCTGCTGGTTCAACAGTCTCTACATGCGTGTCATCCCGAGTGATGCGATCGAGATGACTTCCGCCTACCTCGATAAGGCGGTCACCGACACTCTGCTCGCGAGTCACGTGCGCTTCGCCAGCTTGCGGCAGAAAGAGGACCTGGCGGCGGTCATCCATCTTTGCGGGGCGGCCGCGGGCGATCTCTATGTACGCAGGGGTCTCAGGCTGACGACAGGCCAGATGTGCGGCGATCACGAGGCGCGTGTCTACGTGAGGCGCGTGAACGCGATGAAGCGCCTGTTCTTGCGGCTGGCTCGCGGCGGCTAGTCGAGCCCTGCGGTCCTTCGAGGCGGCCGTCGGCGGATAGTACGTATTGCCCGAGCTGCGGCATTTTCTAATCTTGGCTCTCGAACGCAGCTCCGCTGTGGAGCCCGGCGGAAAAGCACAGAGAGAGACCGCAAATGAGCCGCAACAGATTCGATCCTTCGCGCCGACGCCTCTTTCGCCAAGGCGCGGCGCTGGCCGGTGGCGTCGTGGTAGCCGGCCTGATGTCGAAGACCAAGGTCAGCGCGCAGAGCACGAAGGTCGCCCAAGCGGTGGCCCAGTATCAGAGTACGCCCAAGGGCGGGCAGCAGTGCGACGGATGCCTCCAGTTCATACCAGGAAAGAGCGCCTCGGCCGACGGAACCTGCAAGATCGTGGAGGGGAGCATCGCCCCCAAGGGGTGGTGCATGTTCTTCGCGCCGAAGGGTTGAGGCCCCGGTTAGCCTGAGGTCGGGCGGCCTTTCTCGAGTCAGCCGCGCTCGCGTCTCGTGCGCCTGGTCGCGCGCGGTTCCGCCGCGACGCTCGACCGCTCGACCCGGGGCAGCGTCTCGGGCAGGGCTTCATCCCGGGCCATGCCGCTTTTGAGGATGCGGATCATCTCCGCGTCGATCCGCGGATCCAAGGGCGGTGAGACATAGGCCCCGAGCAACCGCTCGACTTCCTGGTTGACGCGCTGATCCAGCGTCATGCCGCCGCCCTGAAGCCAGGTCTCTCGGTTGATCCGGTCGAAGACCATGCCGGGCAGGTAGAGCTCGCTTCGCCAGTGCTTCAGGGTGTGCTCGGCGGTGAGCAGATGCTTGTCCTGCAGGAGCTGGCGCACCAAGTCGCGCGTCGGCAGATCCTCCTGCACGTCGAAATCGCGGCAGAAGTGCAGCGCCTGTCCGCACAGCTCGTCATCGAAGACGAGCTTGCCGAGACTGAACGTCAGGACGTAATCCAACATTCCGGGGCCGGAGACCGAATTGACTCCGCTCACGGCCGCGAGCAGCGCGCCGGCGAAGGTTTCCGCCCCGGCCTGCGCATCGAGGAACTTGCCTTCACCCAGCGCCATGTAGCTCTGCGTCGGCAGACCGAGGTGTTTGGCGACTTCCACATAGGCGACGTTGAGATGCAATGTCTCGATGGCGGCCATCGGGGACATCGCCGTCTTCATGTGGAAGGTGGCCGGCGCGCCACCAAACAGTATCGGGGTGCCCGGTTTGACGATCTGCGCCATGGTCAACCCGGCAAGCACGTCGGCCACGTGCATGACGGTCGCCCCGACGAGAGTGACGGGAGCGATGAGGCCCATCAGCGTCACCGGCACGATCTCAACGGGGATGCCGAACTCGACGCAGTCCATCAGGTTCTGGCACGAATCCTCGCTGTAGCGATAAAAGCCGGTGGCCGTAACGGTGAAAATCGACATCGGGCGGGCAACGAGGTCCGCCTTGTCCCGCCGGAAGAGCTGCATCATCTCTGCCATGCGCACGACGCCGTTCTCGGAGAACGCTCCCGATACGACGGGCCGCAGGGAATTGGTGAGCACGAGATAAAGGCGCCACGCGTCCGATACCATGGGCTCGATGTCGTTGGTGGAGAAGGCGGTTGCGAGATAGCCGAGATTCTTGAGCCCGTCGGCAATCCGTACGTACTCGATGAAGTCGCGCGTGCGGGAGAGGCGGGTCTCACCCGTGCGGTGATCGAGCACGTGAAGGCCGCTCGAGCCCGGCACGAAGTGCACCTTGTCGCCACCTAACTCGGTGTACGCGGCCCCGTCGCGATCGTAGAGCGGAAAGCGCTTCGGCGTCGTCTCGATTGCCCGGTCCACCACCTCCGGCGGAAAAAGAATTCGCTCGGCCTCATCGGCGGTGCGCGCGAGCTTAAGCCCCCGATCGAGCAGTAGCTGGCGCAGCCGCGCGCCGCGGACCTCGATGCCGATTTCGGCGAGGATCTTCTTGGCCTCATCCAGGATCGGGCTGATGAGGCGATCGGGAACGACTCGAAGCTGCGGTCTCATGGAAGCGGCCCCCGGCTCCTCGGACGACTGGGTCTGGTATTAAACGATCGTACAATTGCATTCCGAAGGCCGTCAACAGGTCGCCGGCGGAGCGCGCATTGCGACGGTGGGCAGCGCCAGAGCGGCTGCTTTGCCGAGCGCGACGGCCCGAGGAGGCGCCCGTGATATGCTCGCCTCGGCATGAGTGCCGGCCGGGAGAAGGTCATGCCCTACAAGATCACGGTGAATGGCGCGAACCGCACGGTGGATGTAGAGGCGGATACGCCGCTCCTGTGGGTGCTGCGGGATGAGCTCGGGCTCAAGGGCACCAAATTCGGCTGTGGAATGTCCTTCTGCGGAGCCTGCACGATCCACCTGAACGGCAAGCCGGCGCGCTCCTGCATCACGCCGATCTCGAGCGTCGGCGATGCCGCCATCACGACCATCGAGGGAATCGAGGCGAGCGAAGTGGGCCAGCGGGTGAAGGCCGCCTGGCTGGCGCTGGATGTCATGCAGTGCGGCTACTGCCAGAGCGGCCAGGTCCTGGCGGCCACGGCGCTGCTGACGCGCAATCCCCATCCAAGCGATGCCGATATCGATCGGGCGATGAGCGGCAATCTGTGCCGCTGCGCGACCTACACGCGCATCCGCGCCGCCATCAAGCAGGCGGCGGGTCTTCCCACCACCGATACCCGCGAGGTGTGACCATGGCTCGCATCAGCCCCGTCCTGCCTGGGTCTCGGGCCGGCACGTCGTTCGATCTGTCGCGCCGCGCCTTCCTATCCACCAGCCTCGCCGCCGGCGGCGGCCTGATGCTGAGCGTGAGCTTGCCGGGTATTGCCGGAGCGGCTTTGGAGCCGCAGCCCGCACAGCCGTCCGCGATGCGGCTCGGCGCATATATCCTCATCGCGCCCGACGGCCTCGTGACCATCATGGCGAGAAGCCCTGACATGGGGCAGGGCATGAAGACCACTCTGCCGATGATCATCGCCGAGGAGCTGGATGTGCCGTGGACGAGCGTGCATGTCGAAAATGCCCCGGTGAATCCGGCGCTGTACGGCATGCAGTTTTCCTACGGCAGCATGAACACCCCGTTGCAATACGATCCGATGCGGCGCGCGGGCGCGGCCGGGCGGCAGATGATGCTGACAGCCGCGACACGCCTCTGGCAGGTCCCTGCCGGCGAATGCGAAACCGATCAGGGCGTGGTGCATCACCGCGCGAGCGGCCGACGGGCGAGCTATGGAGAGCTTGCGAGCCGGGCTGCGCGCCTGCCGGCGCCGGATCTGATGGAGGTGCCGCTCAAGGATCCGAAGGACTACAAGATCATCGGCCATTTCACTCCGCAGGTGGATGCTCCGCGCGTCCTTTCTGGCGAGCCGCTCTTCGGAATCGACCAAAGTCTGCCGGGGATGCTCTACGCGGTGTATGAGAAGGCGCCGGTGTTTGGCAGCCGGGCGTTGAGCGCGAACCTGGATGTGATCAAGGCGCAGCCCGGTGTGCGCGATGCCTTCATCATCCACGGTGAGCCTGCCGAAGCGATGAGCGGCGGTTTGGTGGACGGCGTGGCGATCGTCGCCGACCGTTGGCACCAGGCTAATCGCGCCTTGGATTTGCTGCAGGTCAAGTGGGAGCCACGCGATGTCTCACAGCAGGCGACTGCCGTATTCGAGCGGCAGGCCGCCGCGTTAGCCGACCAAGCGCCCCGGCAGATCCTGCGTCGGGACGGCGATGTGAATCAGGCCTTTCACCAGGCGGCCAAAGTCATCGAAGCCTCCTACGCCTACCCGTTCCTCTCGCACGCGACGCTCGAGCCGATGAACTGCACCGCATGGGCGAAGCGGGACGGGAGCCTCGAGATCTGGGCCCCCAGCCAGGCGCCCACGGCTGCTCTGATGCTGGTCGCGCGTACCCTCAGGCTTGATCCCGCCAAGGTCACTGTGCACATGACCCGCGTGGGCGGCGGCTTCGGGCGACGCGGCAACAACGACTACGTGGTCGAGGCCGCCGCGATCTCCCAGCGCATCGGCCAGCCGGTGAAGCTCCTATGGAATCGCCGACAGGACATGCAGCATGACTTCTATCGTCCCGCCGGCTACAACCATTTCCGGGGCGCTCTGGATGCCCGCGGCAACCTCGTGGCATTCGCCGATCATTTCGTGAGCTTTAGCCATGGCGGGGAGGTTGCCGTGTGCGCCGACCTGCCGCTCGAGATGTTTCCCGCCGGTTTCGTTCCCAACCTGCAATACGGGCAGACGCTGATCGAGCTCGGCGCACCGACCGGCCACTGGCGCGACCCGAATTACAACGGGCTCGCGTTTGCATTCGAATCATTCATCGACGAGCTCGCGCATGCCGGCGGTCGCGATCCGCTCGAGCTGCGGCTGCAGCTCTACGGCCCGCCCCGCACCATCCCCGCACCCGCCTCACACATGCCGGGGCTGCGCGTACCGCCGTTCGATACCGCTCGGGTGCGCGGGGTGTTGCAGCTCGTCGCCGAGAAGGCCGGGTGGGCGAAGCGGCGGCTGTCGCCGCGTACCGGCATGGGGCTCGCGTTCTGCTACAGCCACTTCGGTTACGTGGCCGAGATCATCAAGGCGAGCGTCGATGAGCGCGGCATACCGCGGATCCACAAGGTCTGGGCAGCCGTTGACATCGGCCGACAGATCATCAATCCCGCCGGTGCCTACAATCAGGCGCAAGGCGCGATTCTCGATGGGCTCGGCTCGGCGCTGCATCAAGCCCTCACGATCAAAGATGGCGCCGTCGTCGATTCGAACTTCAACACCTTCGGCTTACTGCGCATGCGCGAGGCGCCTCCGGTGGAGGTGCATTTCCGGTTGACCGACAATCCACCGACGGGTCTCGGTGAGCCGACCCTCGCGCCGTCGATGCCGGCGCTGACCAACGCACTCTTCGCGGCAACCGGCAAGCGCATCCGCAGGCTGCCGATCGATGCGGAGCTGTTGAGGAGCTGACAGCGGCCGCCATAGCCGGGAATACTATCCGGGCCCCCTCATCGTCGCCGGGTCTCCAAGTGACGGACGGATGGTTCCACCCTGAGAGGCGCCATCGGATTACCGTTGGACTTGAGCATCGTGCAGCTATCGAAATGCGCTCTGGTGCGCTCGGTAGGCTTGCAGCTCAGGTACGAATCGTTGAAATCCGCGAGCGTCGCGAGAGCAGCACGCTCAACGATCCGGACCCTCGATCCGGCCATGTCAATGAGGCCATCTTCACGCAGCCGGCGCAGTATCCGATTGACGTGCGGGATACTGAGACCCAGGACGTCCGCGAGTTTCGTCTGGGTAATCGGCAGCTCGAATGTCGTGCCGTCGCTCATGCCGATGGCGGCGAGACGGGTCGCCATCTCGAGCAGGAAGTGAGCAAGCCGCTCGTAGGCGTTACGCCAGCCGACGTCCGCCAGATGTTCCCCGAGTATCGCGGTTTCGCGGGCCATGGACCAGAACAGGGTCAGGGCCAGCCTGGGGTGATCGCGAAAGATCGCCGCCACATCTGCGAAACTGATGCTATAGACGATCGCGTTGCTGAGGGCGCTCACCGAGTACAACGCCGTCTCGAAGAAGCAGGCGGGATAGCCCACCGTATCTCCGGGAATCGAGACGTTGAAGACTTGGCGGCGACCGTCGGCCATGATCCGGTACCGAAGCGCGAAACCCTCGGCGAGCACGAAGATGCTGTCGTACTTGCGACCTTGGGCGACGATGTCTGCGCCGCGGCGAATGGCGCGCGCTCCGCATTCGAGCCGGTTGATCGCTTCGGTTTCCAGCTCCGACAGGAGGACCCAGTCCGGCAAGTACGCGCGCAGCTTCGAGAGAAGCAGAAACTCTGTGCGACTCCCGGTTTGCATCTTCCGCCTCCCGCCCCTGACCTTGGACCGAATGTCGCGCAGTCGGGCGCTTGCCGCAAATAGGTATTTTCACCGAGACGCCCCTATGTCGTCGACCGCCGAGCCGAGACCAGAATTCGAGCGGATCGAGTTTCTGCTGAGGCGCGATGGCCCGCAAGCGACCCGAGCCTGGGTCGAGCGGACGCTCGAGATCTACCGCAAGGCGCTCTCCGACCGGACCCATTACGCGGCCGACGCCTCGTACAAGCCGCGCTTCGAGCGCGCGGTACGCGAGTTCGAGGAATGGCTCGCGGGACAGAAATCCTGAGGATGCGAGCCGCCGATCTGCACCCGCCGTTCGCCTCGGCCGGCGCGGGGGGGCGGCAGCGTGGGCCCATCCGCCCCTCCTGAATTGCTCCGTATCAATGGAGCCTCCGGCCCCCGGGCGGTACAGTACATCGCAGTACGATTCGAATACCGCGCTCATGCTCATCCGCTCCTCCAACCAGGTCTCGCGTGCCAGGATCCTCAGGCGGTTCCCTGTTCCTCGGTCGCTCGGCGTCCCAACCGGGTCGCGGATCGAGCGCGGCCGGCGTTGGCCGGCTCCCAGAGGAGCGAGGCGAATCAAGACCTTCGAGATCTACCGCTTCGAACCCTCATCCGGCAACAATCCGCGGCTCGATACGTTCGAGGTCGACCTCGACGCATGTGGGCCGATGGTGTTGGATGCGCTGATCTGGATCAAGAACAACCTCGATTCGACGCTCACGTTCCGGCGCTCCTGCAGGGAGGGTGTCTGCGGCTCCTGCGCCATGACGATCGACGGGACGAACTGGCTCGCCTGCACCCGCTTCATCTCGGAGACGCTGCCGACAGCCTCGATCTATCCGCTCGCCGGCATGAGAGTCATCAAGGACTTGGTTCCCGATCTCACGCACGTGCTGGCGCAGTACACGATGATCGAGCCCTGGCTCAAGGCCGGGGGCGCGCCTCCGCAGATCGAGAGGCTGCAGTCGGTCGAGGAGCGCAAGCGGCTCGATGGATATTACGAGTGCATCCTGTGCTTCTGCTGTACCTCCGCTTGCCCGAGCCACTGGTGGAACGGAGAGCGCTTCCTGGGACCCGCCGTGCTGCTTCAGGCCTGGCGTTGGCTCGCCGACAGCCGCGACGAAGCGCGCGGAGAGAGACTGGACCGGTTGGAAGATCCTTTCCGGCTCTACCGCTGTCATACGATCCTCAATTGCACGCGCACCTGCCCCAAGGGATTGAATCCCGGCAAGGCGATTGCCGAGATCAAGAAACTGATGCTGGAACGGACGCTCTAAGCTGTTTGAAGGTGAATTCGCATGGCCGAGATCATCGAGTTTCCCCGTCCGAAATCGCCTCACCTCCAGAACTATCGGCCGCAGCTGACTTCCGTCCTCTCCTTTGCCAACCGCGTGAGCGGCATCGCGCTCGCTCTCGCGGCCGTGGGTCTCGTGGCCTGGCTTGCTGCGGGCGCTAGCGGAGCGGCGGCCTATGGCGCATTCGACTCTTTCCTATCTTCCATCATCGGCCGGATTCTGCTCCTGGTGAGCACGCTCGCGCTCTTCTTCCACCTCTGCGGCGGTATCCGGCATATTGCTTGGGATGCGGTACTCGGCTTCGAACTGCGCTCGATCTATGCATCGGGATGGGCAGTCATCGCCGCGACGCTTCTCCTCACTGCCGCAACCTGGATCGCGGCCTATCTCATCCGGGGTTGAGCCGATGGTCCTGCGATCCGGTACCGAGCCGCAAGTGCAGGCGCAGGGCCTGGGATCGGCCAAAAAGGGCGTACACCCCTGGGCCGCCGAGCGGCTGAGCGCGATCGCTCTCGTACCGCTCATGATCTGGCTCGTGGCCTCGATGATCCTGTTGCGTGGCGCGAGCTACGCCGCGTTCCTGGCCTGGCTACGACAGCCGGTCTCGAGCTGGCTGATGGTGCTCTCGCTGATCGCGATCTTCCACCACACGGCGCTCGGACTTCAGGTCATCCTGGAGGACTACCTGCACTCGGCGCTGAAGGTTCCCGCGATCACTACCGCTCGCCTGGCGTGCTTCGCCCTGTGCGTGGCGGGCATCCTCGCAACGATCCGCATCGCACTGATGCACTGACGCGGCGCTTACTCCTTCGAGACCCTGGGTTGGTACGCTCCGACGGGGGCTCGAAAGGTGATCGCGAGGCGGTTCCAGGCATTGATGGCGACGATCGCCAGCGTGAGATCGAGGATTTCCTTCTCTGAGAACTGCCGCCGCAACTCGTCGTAGGCCGCGGCATCCTCGTGGTTTTCGGCGATGAGCGTGACGCGCTCGGTCAGGGCGAGGGCGGCTCGCTCGCGCTCGCTGAAGAAGGGCGTCTCACGCCACGCGGACAGCGCATACAGGCGCTGCTCGCTCTCTCCGGCGGCGCGGGCATCCTTGGTGTGCATGTCGAGGCAGTGGGCACACCCGTTGATCTGCGACGCCCGGGTCTTCATCAGATGGAGCAACCGGTGTTCGAGACCGCACTGCCTGAGATATTCCTCGAGCTTGAGCAGCGGCGCAATGCCTTGAGGTGCCAGCTTGTGGTAGTCGAGCCTGGGTGACATGAGCTTCTCCTCGCCTTGGCGTATCGTACGGGGTATGGCAGCGCGCGGTGATCCGGGCCCATTTCGTAACGGCGACTGCGTTCGCCTTCCGGATGGCCGAATCGCGCGAGTGCGGGGGAGGCGTGCAGCGCTCGTCAGGGTGCGCGTGAGGCGGTGGAACAGCAACACGCATCAGTTCCTGCTCATGCCTCTGAAGGATCTCGAGCCCGTTGCGTGCCCTCGGGGATGGATGAGTCCCGACGGCTACCGGCGCTACTTGCGAGTCACGCTGCGAAAGATGCGCGAGCGAAGCTTGCGGCGAGCCAATCGGTCTCGGCCAGGAGCGCCCGGGAAGTGATCGCGGACCATCCAAACGCAAGGGGCGCTCCCTGTCGGCTCGATCTCAGTCGCGCAGAAGTTGACGCAGCATGTAGGGCAGGATGCCACCGTGCCCGTAATAGGACGCCTCGACGGGAGTGTCGATGCGGACGATGACCTCGAAACTCCGGGTACGGCCCCGCGGGTCGGCGGCCTCGACACGCAGCGTCCGCGGGAGCGCCGTGGTGCCGGACAAGCCAGTGATGGTGAAGCTCTCCTCGCCGGAGAATCCGAGTGTGGCAGCGCTCTCGCCTTCACGGAATTGCAGTGGCAGTACCCCCATGCCGATCAGGTTCGAGCGGTGAATGCGCTCGTAAGACTGGGCGATGACGGCGCGCACACCGAGAAGGGCGGTGCCCTTGGCGGCCCAATCGCGTGAGGAGCCCGAGCCGTACTCCTTGCCGGCCAGAATGAGAAGCGGCGTGGCAGCACGCCGGTAATGCGTCGCCGCATCATAGATCGTGGTCCGCGGTCCGCCGGCCTGCGTGAAGTCGCGAGTGAAGGCTCCATCGGTTCCCGGCACCAGGAGGTTTTTCAACCGGATGTTTGCGAATGTCCCGCGGATCATCACCTCGTGATTGCCGCGGCGCGAGCCGTAGGAGTTGAAGTTGGTGCGCTCGATGCCGCGCTGGGTGAGGTAGGCACCGGCGGGGGAATCTGCCGCAATCGTCCCTGCGGGGCTGATGTGATCGGTCGTGACGGAGTCGCCGAGCATCACCAGCACGCGCGCGTCCTTGAGGTCAGTGAGCGGTGCGGGATCGTGGCCCACGGCGGCGAAGTAGGGCGGCTGGCGAACATAGGTCGAGCGAGCATCCCACCCGAATGCATCGCCCGTGGGCACCGGGAGTCCGCGCCAGCGCTCATCCCCGGAGAAAAGATCCGCGTAATCCCCCGCGAACACGTCAGCCTTGACGCACTGATCGATGAGGCGGCGGATCTCGCGAACGGAAGGCCAGATGTCTCGCAGGTATACCGGTTTTCCGCCGGTGCCGACGCCGAGTGGCTCGCTCAACAGGTCGGCGTGCAAGGTGCCCGCCAAAGCGTAGGCGACCACGAGGGGCGGTGAGGCGAGGAAATTCATCCGGCACTGCGCGTGGATCCGCCCCTCGAAGTTGCGGTTTCCGGAGAGCACCGAGCACACGGTAAGGCCGTGCTCCGCGACTGCCGCGCCGACCTCGGGAATCAGGGGACCGGAATTGCCGATGCAGGTGGTGCAGCCGTAGCCCACCAGGTTGAATCCGAGCTCGTCCAGGTAGGCCGAGAGCCCGGCGCGACGCAGATAGTCGGTTACCACTCTGGAGCCCGGCGCCAGGGAGGTCTTGACCCAGGGCCTGCGGGTGAGACCCTTCTCGACCGCGTTCCTCGCCAGCAGGCCGGCGCCGATCATGACCTCGGGGTTGGAGGTGTTGGTACAGGAGGTAATCGCCGCGATGACGACGTGTCCGTTGTCCAGGGTCGCACGGCTGCCGTCCGCGAGGACGATGTCGATGGGCCGGCTCGGCCAGCGCCGGCCGTGTTCAGTCTGCAGGGAGCTCGTCCGCTCGTCCGCCGTGCCGGCTTCGAGGGCGATCGGATCGCTGGCCGGAAACGACTCCGCAACGGCTTCGTCGAGGCTTTGGAGAGTCGCATGTTGCTGCGACTGCTCCTCGAGCAGCGCGTGAGCCGCACGAGGCGCCAACCGCAAGGGAATACGATCCTGCGGGCGCCTGGGTCCTGCGATGGAGGGCTCGACGGTGCCGAGATCGAGCTCGATCGTCTGGGAGTAGCGGGGCTCGCGGGCCGGGTCGTGCCACAGGCCCTGTTCCTTGGCGTAGGTTTCGAGCAAACGGATCTGGTGCTCCGCGCGCCCCGTCAGACGCAAATAGGACAGTGTCTCCTCGTCGATCGGAAAAATCGCGCAGGTCGCGCCGTATTCCGGGCTCATGTTGCCGAGCGTTGCCCTATTGGCCAGTGGGACATTGGCGACACCCGGTCCGTAGAACTCGACGAATTTGCCGACGACACCCGTGCGACGCAAGAGCTCGGCCACCGTGAGCACGAGGTCGGTGGCCGTCGTGCCGGCCGGCAGATCGCCTGTGAGCTTCAGCCCGAGGACCTGGGGAATCAGCAGGCTCAGGGGCTGGCCGAGCATCGCGGCTTCCGCTTCGATGCCGCCGACGCCCCAGCCCAGGACACCGAGACCATTGACCATCGGTGTGTGCGAGTCTGTGCCGACCAGCGTGTCCGGGTAGGCCATCGTCCCGTCCGGCCCCCTGCGGGTGAACACCACACGCGCGAGATACTCGAGGTTGACCTGATGACAGATGCCCGTGTCCGGCGGCACGACCTTGAAGTTGGCAAAGGCATGCTGCGCCCAACGCAGGAGCTGATAGCGCTCGGCGTTACGCTCGAATTCGAGCTTGGCATTGACTGCGAAGGCATCGGGGCGACCGAAGACATCGGCAATGACGGAATGATCGATCACCAGCTCGGTCGGAATCTGCGGATTGACCTTGCGCGGATCGCCACCCAGGCGAACGACGGCATCCCGCATCGCCACGAGGTCCACCACGCACGGTACGCCGGTGAAGTCCTGCATCAGGACTCGAGCCGGCGTGAACTGGATCTCGTGCTGCGGCACGGCATCCGGCCGCCACTCGGCCAGCGCCTCGATCTGCTTCGCCGTGACGAGGTGACCGTCCTCGTTACGCAGCAGGTTCTCGAGCAGCACCTTCAGGCTGTACGGCAGCCGGGCGGCGCTTGCGATGGGAGCCAGACGGTGGATCTGATAGGTCGTCTCACCGGCTCGCAGCTCGCCGCGGGTGCCGAAGCTATCGAGGCTCATGCGATTCCTCACTCAAGGAGGCGCAGCCCTGAAATGCCCGGCGCGCTCCACCAGGTCGATCATCTGATGCGCCGCACGGATGGTCAGAGGATGCGCAGTGAACCCCGGCCGCGGCAAGATGTAGGTCGCGAGTTCCCGCGCCAGCTCGAGCTGCTGCACGGGCGCCCGTGCGAGCAATGAGATCACCATGTTCTCCAGCGCGATGACGCGGATACGAAGGTGCACCAGCTCGGCGTCCGTCAGCTGAGGGACCTCGGGCAGCTCGGCGCTCGACGGCGACCCGCGCCGAACACCGCCTGCTTTCGTGCGGCCCTCGCCGTCCCATCTCGAGAGCGCTCCTTGCCGCTGCTCGGAAGTGTCTCTGAGATCCGGTTCTTTGTCAGGCATGAAGCGGTCTCCTTGATGTCAGGGTGCCCCGCCCTCGAAGCGCACCCGTTCGCGCTCCGCCTCCAGCTCTTTCACCAGCCGCGTATGCAGCTCGGTGCTCACCCGCTTGTGGGCCTGCGGGTCGAGACACGAGAGCGCTTCGGCAAGCGCGCGGTCGAGAAGTTGCTGCGCGAATCCCGCCGAGTCGACACCGAGCTCGCGCGCGAGCACCTCGATGTGGCGTCGCGTCTCCACGGTGAGTGGTATGTACTGGCCGAGCTTGCCGTTGGGAGCGCTCATCGTGCCGAGCGGCCGCCGACTGCGCAGGCGCTGGACGAGCGCCTGCACCTGGCCATGCTGACCCGCTCCGAAGAGGATCTCATTGATGAAGAAGTCCTCGAATTCGCGCTTCGCCTCGTATACCCAACGCCCCTGGTGCAGCCACTGGATGTTGCGCAGCGGCATCTGCGGGGAGGCGAGGTATGCGGCACCGCGCTTGCCCATATCGGCAATCCACTGCTCACGCTCGATGCTCCCGCGGTTGAGCGGCTCGCCCCTCAGGCTGTGGGCGAGGTTGTCGGCAACGACGGCAACCTGCTGCTGGATGACGTAGACGGCATCGGGGGATCCTACGGGGACCGCGGTGCGTGTCAGGAGTGGCTTCGCGGTGCAGGCGCCGACCGCGAACACGTTGACCCGGGCTCGCTGATATTCATCGACGACGATCAAACCATCGGCGTCGCCCAACGCGCTGCAGCGCTCTACCGCCTCGATGCCTCGGAAGGGCGGCCAGATCATCGCGTAGTCGAAATCCACGCTGCGCCGCGCAGGGCCCGAGCCTTCGTGAACTTCGAAGCTGAGGCGCCGGCCCTCGCAGCCTTGCAGGGCCGCATTGCCGACCCACTCGATGTCTTGCGTCTTCAGCGCTCGGGTCAACTCCTCGCGAGCGACCGGCTTGTCGAGCCCGACGTGGCCGGGATAAGGTTCGGGGGTGATGAGCGTGATCGGTACCCGGTGTCGGATTGCGCGCCGGCGCAGGTCCGCATCCAGGAGGAACGCATATTCATACATCGGCCCGATGGTCGGAACCCGCGGGGCTGCGGCGATCGCCACCGGGCCCGGCCGTGAGAGAAACTCTTCATAGGCCGCGCGCGCTGCCGTCGCCTCGACCGGGCGGATGACCGAGTGCACGCGCGGGTTGCCCGAAGCGCCCGGAAGGCGAGTCCAGTCGGGGCGGATCCCGGTGGCGATCACGAGGTAGTGGTACTCGAGCCGCGCGCCGCCGGCGAGCTCGAGGCGCGAGCGCTCGAGGTCGATCTCCTCGAGCGCGCCGACGCGCAGGCCGATCTTGCGCGCAGCCAGCAGCGGCTCGAGCGCGAACGTCACATCGGTCTCTGAGCGTAGCCCCAGCGCTACCCAGGGGTTGGCGGGCACGAAATGAAAGTCCGGGCTATCGGAAACCACAGTGACTTCCGCGCGACCATGGAGCTTCGCCTTCACGCCATAGGCGAGCGGTATACCGGCGATGCCGCCTCCGACGATCACCACCTGCACTGGATTTGCTGCCATGGCACAGCTCTCCGCACGGTTACTGCATCAACCAACCTGCCGCCAGGTGAAGGTCCACACCCCGCACGCTCGCCTCGACCGCGAGGCGCCGCAAGTACTGTACGCCGGCCCTGCGCCGGCTGCGGGATCTCACATAGGCGGCGACCTGCGCCTGGGCTGCTTCAAAGGGCAGCGGACGGCCCTCGTCGCGCGCGATGATGCGCAGCACGTGCCAGCCGAAGCGCGTCGGGACCGGACGCGGCCAGAGGCCACTCTCCCGGGCTGCGAAGATCACCCGCTCGAACTCCGGCACACTCTCGCCGCGCGAGAGCCAGCCGAGATCGCCCCCGCGAGCGCCTGATGGGCAGTTCGAGAGATCGCGCGCGGCGGCGGCGAAGTAGTCCGTCTCGTCACGGCACCGTTTGAGCACCCCTTCGGCCTGCTCGCGCAGCGCATCGGCGAGCCGCGCGGCGCGCACCGCGAAGAGGATATGCGCGACATGCACCCGCTCGCCCACGCGAAAGAGGGCGCAGTTTTTCGCGTGAAAGCGCTTCAACTCCTCTTCGGTGGGTTCGGGCACCGATGCTTCAAGCGCAAGCAGTGCATCGAGCGCATCGTCCAGGTCCGCATCGACGGGCTCCGGCTCATCTCGTGTCAGCAGTCCCCGCGAGCGCGCCCGGTCGATGAGCAGGCGGCGCAGGACGAGCGCGACTGCGGCGGCAGCGCGCGGGTCCGCGCTATCCTCGTGCAATGCCGACTCGGCGGCGATCGCTGCCTCTGGAATGACTACGCCGTTGACGCTGACCGGCGCGCCGCTCACCGTGGCATCGGCTGCGTGCGAAGCGCTCATGGCCGCTGTGCGCGCGGGCGCACCACCTGATAGGGACGCAGGAGGTAGAAGAGCGATGCGAAACCGCTCCAGATGTGTACCAGGCGGCTGAAGGGCACGAGCGCGAAGAGGGTCATGCCGAGGACGAGATGGATCTTGTAGACGATCGGCAGTCCCTCGATCACATAGGGCACCGGATGAAAGGTGACGATGTGCTGCGCCCATAGGCGAAGCGCCGCGATGATCGTGCCGCTTGCGAGATTGGGCGCCGAGAACGCAATGGTGGAGAGCCCGAACGACAGCGTCACGAATATCCAGAACACGACGAGGAGGTCCATGGTGCTGCTCGTGACGCGGATGCGCGGCTGCGAAAGACGCCGGTAGATGAGAAGCACGATGCCGATAAGGCAGAGGACGCCGAACACGCCGCCGCTCACCATGGCGAGAAGCTCGTGTCCCTCGGTGCCGAGCCCGGTGGCATCGAAAAGGGCCTCTGGCGCGAGCAGGCCGATCAGATGCCCGAAGAAGAGAAAGAGCACGCCGACGTGGAAGCAGTTGCTCGCGAGGCGCAGATTCCCGCGCTTCAGGATCTCGCTCGACTCGCTCTTCCAGGTGTAGGGGTCGCGATCGAAGCGCACGAGGCTTCCTACCAGGAAGACGGTGCCGGCGAGGTACGGATAGACGCCAAAGAAGAACGCGTTGAGCCAGCTCATGTGGGCTTTCCGGTGCGAGATGCGGGGCGACGCAGGATGTGTGATACCGGCACGAGCTTCTCCGGGGTGAGCAGCGGCTCCTCGCCCTGCGCCGAGCGTCCTTCGCGCTCTAGGAGTTGCTCCATGGGGCGCGAGGGCTGCACCGCTTGCTCGGCAGCGCCACGCGGGGCCATGCGCACGAGCGCCTCGAACACGCTCGCGTAGGGACTCTTGACCTCGCCCAACCGGCGGCCGAGGAGGCGGAGCACGCCGGCCACCGGACGTAGCTCGCGTCGTGCCTGCCTTCGGGGCAGGAGCGAGAGGAACTCCAGAAAGACCGGCAGGTGATCCGGCAACTCGTCGCAATCGAGCTCGAGGCCGTGCCGGCGATAGCGACCGAGCAGCTCGACCATCGCGGTACCGCGCGCGCGCGACTCGCCGTGCAGATGCTCGAAGAGGTAAAGGCCGTGCGCCGGTTGCCGATCGAAAGTCTCCACGTAATGCACCTGGGATTCGATCAGCGGGCCTTCGAGGAATTTGAGGAGCGGTGCCACGGTGTTGGCCGCCTGACGGTTGGCGCGCCGCTCCTCCTCGAGCGCCCATTGGAGCTCCGAGAGCTCCGTGAGCCAGTCGGATTCCGGGTAGCGCAGCAGGAGGGCCGCGACCTTGTAGGTCTTCACGAGCGCCTCCGCTTCAGCGAGTCCTTGAGCCGGCTCGCATCGTAGAAGTGCGTGCTCTTCTGGCCCGTATCCTCGTACAGGTTGCCATCCGTGAAGCCGTCGGAGCAGCCGTTCCCGAAGGAGAAGCCGCAGGCCCCACGCTCGCTGAAGGTGCCCGCCTCGGCTTCCCGGTGGGTCGTCGGGATGACGTACCGATCCTCGTAGTTGCCGATTGCAAGGTAGTGATACATCTCTCGCACCTGCGATTCCGTCAGGCCTGCATCGGATAGGACCCGCCGATCCGGCTGGCTTTCGACCTCGCGTGATCTCATGTAAGCGCGCATCGCGAGCAGGCGCTTCAGCGCCGAGCGGATGGGTGCTTCCGCGCCGGCGGTGAGGAGGTTGGCGAGATAGCGCACGGGAATGCGCAACGCATCGATGTCGGGAAGCACTCCGTCGATGGTGGGCAGCGCCCCCGCGGTCGCTGCCGACTGGATGGGGGAGAGCGGCGGCACGTACCACACCATCGGGAGCGTGCGAAATTCCGGATGCAGCGGGAAGGCGATCTTCCACTCCATCGCGAGCTTGTAAACCGGCGAGCGGCGCGCGGCATCGAGCCAGTTCTCCGGGATTCCCTGCCGGCGGGCCTCGGCCTGGATCTCCGCCGCGTTGGGGTCGAGGAAAATGCCGAGCTGCGCCTGGTAGAGCTCCTGCTCGTCGGCGACCGACGCCGCGGTTTCGATTCGATCGGCATCGTAGAGGATGACGCCGAGATAGCGGATGCGCCCGACACAGGTCTCCGAGCAGATGGTCGGCTGCCCGGTCTCGATGCGCGGGTAGCAGAAGAGACACTTCTCCGCTTTGCCGGTCTTCCAGTTGTAGTAGATCTTCTTGTACGGGCAACCCGAGACGCACATGCGCCAGCCGCGGCATTTCTCCTGGTCCACGAGCACGATGCCGTCCTCCTCACGCTTGTAGATCGAGCCCGAGGGACAGGAGGCGACGCAGGTCGGATTGAGGCAATGCTCGCAGAGGCGCGGCAGGTAGAACATGAAGGTGTTCTCGAATACCGCCTGGATCTCCTTCTGCACCCCCTCGAAGCACACATCGCGCGCGCGCTCCGCGAACTCCCCGCCAAGATCATCCTCCCAGTTGGGACCCCAGCGGACCTTGTCCATCTTGCGGCCCGTCACGACGGAGACCGCCTGGGCGGTGGGCGCGGTCGCCGCCAAGGGCGAGGACTGCAGGTGTCCGTAATCGAACGTGAAGGGCTCGTAGTAGTCGTCGATCTCGGGCAGATTCGGGTTCGAGAAGATGTTGGTGAGGATCCGCCAGCGGGCGCCCTGGCGCGGTACGATGTGGCCGTTCGCCTTGCGCCGCCAGCCGCCGTTCCAACGCTCCTGATTCTCCCACTCGCGAGGGTAGCCCAAGCCGGGCTTGGTCTCGACGTTGTTGAACCAGACGTACTCCACGCCCTCGCGCGAGGTCCAGACGTTCTTGCAGGTGACCGAGCAGGTGTGGCAGCCGATGCATTTGTCGAGGTTCAGCACCATGGCGACCTGGCTACGAATCTTCATTCCACCGCCTCCGCTTGGGCCGCCGCTTGCGCCGGACCGGCTTCCTCGACCGACCAGCGCACCCGCTCGAGCCGGCGCACCAGCACCATCTCGTCGCGGTTCGAGCCGATGGTCCCGTAGTAGTTGAGGCCGTAGGAGAATTGGGCGTAGCCGCCGATCATGTGCGTGGGCTTCATTACGATGCGTGTCACGCTGTTATGAAGTCCACCGCGTTGGGAGCTGAGCGAAGCCGTGGGGTTATTCATGACGCGGTCCTGCGCGTGGTACATCATCGCGACTCCCGCGGGAATGCGCTGGCTCAGGATGGCACGCGCCACGAGCACGCCGTGGCTGTTCGCGATCTCCACCCAGTCGTTGTCGTGAAGACCGATGGCGCTCGCCTCCCGCTCGCTGAGCCAGACGATCGGGCCGCCGCGGGAGAGCGTCAGCATGATCTCGGTGTCGCTGTAGGTGCTGTGGATGCCCCACTTCTGGTGCGGAGTGATCCACCGGAGTCTCAGGCTCGGAGCCCCCGCGAACCGCTCGGCGAGATGCGGCGTGCTGCGGGTGTCGACGGGCGGGCGATAAAGCGCGAACCCTTCGCCGAAGCGGCGCATCCACGGGTGATCGAGGTAGAAGTGTTGTCGCCCGGAGAGAGTGCGCCAGGGAATGAGCTCGTGCACGTTGGTATAGGAGGCGTTGTAGCTCACCTCCTCGGATTCGATGCCGCTCCAGGTCGGGGTGCTGATCACTTTCCGCGGCTGCGCGGAAAGATCCTCGAAGTGGAAGTGCTCGGCCGCGCGTGGCTGCGCCAGATGCGAGTGCAGACGGCCGGTACTGCGCTCGAGGGCGCGCCAGGCCTTCATCGCCACTTCACCGTGCGTTTCCGGCGAGAGCGTGAGGATCGCCTGCGCTGCGCGTGCGCCGGTGTCGAGGCGGGGCTGGCCACTCGTGCTCCCCTCGGCCAGGCGGCCGTTGAGCGCGGCGAGGAGCGTTGCGTCCTCGGCTGCTTCCCAGGAGATACCCTTGGTGCCGATTCCGATCCGCTCGACCAGGGGTCCAAGGGCGATATATCGGTCGTAGACCGCCCCATAATCGCGCTCCACCACGGTGACCGATGGGGCGGTCTTGCCCGGTACGAGCTCGCACTCTCCACGCTTCCAGTCGAGGGGCTCGAAGGCTTGCCCCAGCTCGCTCGGGGTATCGTGCAACAGCGGCGTCAGCACCACGTCCTTGCGGACTCCGAGATGTTGCGCAGCCAGGTCGGAGAACGCCTTTGCAAGTGTCTTGAAGATATCCCAATCAGTGCGGCTCTCCCACAGCGGCTGCACCGCGGCGTTGAATGGGTGGATGAACGGGTGCATGTCGGTCGTGTTGAGATCGTCCTTCTCGTACCAGGTGGCCGTCGGCAGCACCACGTCCGAGTAGAGCGCGTTGCTCGAGATACGAAAATCGAGCGTCACCGCAAGATCCAGCTTCCCTTCGGGCGCCGGATCCCGCCAGCGCACTTCGCGCGGCAGGTCGGCGCCCTGGGTGCGCAGGTCGGGCCCGAAAACCGCGTTCTGGGCACCGAGCAGATGGCGTAGGAAGTACTCGTGACCCTTGCCGCTCGCGCCCAAGAGGTTGGCGCGCCAGACGAAGAGCATGCGCGGATGATTCTCAGGCGCGTCCGGATCCTCACTCGCCAGGGTGAGCTCGCCGCTGCGGAGGCGGCGGGCGACATAGTCCGCGGCATCGACGCCCGCCGCATCGGCGGCAGAGGCGACCTCGAGCGGATTGCGCGAGAGCTGCGGCGCCGAAGGGAGCCACCCCATCCGCTCGGCGCGGACGTTGAGGTCGATGAAGTGCTCCCCGGTGCCACTCTCCTCATCGGGTGCCAACAGCTCATCGACCTTCAGGCCCTCGTAGCGCCACTGGTCCGTGTGGCTGTAGAAGAACGAGGTGCCGTTCATGTGTCGGGGCGGGCGGTACCAGTCGAGCGCGAAGGCGAGCGTCGACCAGCCGGCCACGGGGCGTAGCTTCTCCTGGCCCACGTAGTGCGCCCAGCCGCCGCCGGGGATGCCGACGCAGCCGCACAGCATCAGCACGTTGATGATGCCGCGGTAGGTCATGTCGGTGTGATACCAGTGATTGATCCCCGAGCCCACGATCGCCATGCAGCGGCCGCGGGTCTTGGCGGCGGTCTGCGCGAGCTCGCGCGCCACGCGAATGATCTCGCCCCGCGGTACGCCCGTGATGGCCTCCGCCCAGGCGGGCGTGCACGGGGCGATCGCATCGTAGTCCGATGGGGAGCCGCCCTCGCTGAATCCCCGATCGATCCCGTAGTGGGCGGCGAGCAGATCGAAAGCCGTCGCGACCAGAACCTCGCCGGTCCCCGTGCTCAGACGGCGTATCGGGACGCGACGCCGCTGGCTCTTGCGCTCGCCGCTGTCGCAGAATTCCGGGAAGGCCACCGTGACGTATTCGTCCTGCGTTCCCTGCAGCGTGAGGCGCAGCCGCGTCTCACGCCCGGTGCTCGCATCCCGATTCTCCAGGTTCCAGCGGCCGCGCTCGCCCCAGCGAAAGCCGATGGCGCCCTGCGGCACGACCAGGTGCCCAGTTGTCTCGTCGAAGGCCATGAGCTTCCACTCGGCGTTGTTTTCCTGGCCGAAGTGACCGTTGAAGTCGGCCGCACGCAAGGTACGATCCGCGACCCAGTGCGTCCCTCGGGCCGACAGGCGTATGAGTAGTGGCAGGTCGGTGTAGCGCCGGCAGTAGTCGTCGAAATGCTCCGGGCAGGTGCCGATATGAAACTCCTTCATGATGACGTGGCCCATCGCGAGCGCGAGTGCGGCATCCGTACCCGCCTTCGGTGCCAGCCACAGGTCGGCGAACTTCACGTACTCCGCATAGTCCGGTGAGATCGCGATCACCTTCGTCCCGCGATAGCGGACCGATGAGTAGAAATGCGCATCGGGCGTGCGGGTCTGCGGGATGTTGGAACCCCAGACGAGAAGATAGCGGGAGTCGTACCAGTCGGCCGATTCCGGCACGTCGGTCTGTTCACCCCAGACCTGCGGCGAGGCGGGCGGCAGGTCGCAATACCAGTCATAGAACGAAGGGATCACGCCGCCGATCAGTGACAGAAAGCGCGTGCCGGAGGCGAAGCTCACCTGCGACATGGCGGGGATGGGCGAGAAGCCGGCGATGCGATCGGGGCCGAAGCGCTTGATCGTATACACGCTCGCCGCGGCGATGAGCTCGGAGATCTCCTCCCAGCTCGCGCGCACGAACCCACCGCGTCCGCGCAGGCGCTTGTAGCTACGGGCGCGCTCGGCGTCCTCGACGATCGATCCCCAAGCGGCGACCGGATCCCGCTCGCGCCTTGCTTCCCGCCAGAGCTCGAGCAGGCGCGAGCGCACGAGCGGATGTTTGAGCCGCGCGGCGCTATAGATGTACCAGGAGTAGCTCGCGCCTCGAGGGCAGCCGCGCGGCTCATGGTTGGGAATCTCGGGACGCGTGCGCGGATAATCGGTCTGCTGCGTCTCCCAGGTGATCAGGCCGCTCTTGACGTAGATCTTCCAGCTGCACGAGCCCGTGCAGTTCACCCCGTGCGTCGAGCGAACGATCTTGTCGTGGTTCCAGCGATCGCGATAGCCCTTCTCCCAGCTGCGGCTCTCGCGCGTGACGACACCCCAGCCGCCGGAGAACTTCTCGACGTTCTTGCGGAAGAACATCAGTCGATCGAGGAGGTGGCTCATCTCTCACTCACCTGCGTCGCGCTCGTGAAGGTGAAGATCCGGGTGGCGGCGGATGAGCGCCACCCGGGGCGAAACGATCGGGCAGACCCTAGGAGAGCATAGCTCGACGACCGGGAGCGGCGGATTGATCCAAAGCAATGAACCACGGGCGCGAGCCTCGGCGGCGCCCGCCGATCGTGATCCTTACTCCTCAGTGCTCGGGCCGCGAGCGCTTCCTCGCCGCGACCATCGCCATGCACGTGGGAAGGAGGGCCTGCGTCAGCCACGCGACGAAGGTCGCAATCCAGGCAAGGAGCGACAGGTAGATGAAGGAATCTGGGATGGGGCGGAGGAACGGGAGCTTCATTACGGAAGCCAGCTCGTCGGTACAGACGGTGTACATCCCGATGGGAAATACCATGCCCCAGTAGAGGGGGTCATACTCAAAAGGAAAGCGCTGGATCACATAGCGCCAGACCCCGAGTATCAGCAGTAGCGGGATCCACCACGAGCCGGTCGCCCAAAAGAGCAGCGTCAATCCTTTAAGGAACGGCATAAGCTCGCGCAGCAGCGGATCGACCGGTGCGCTCTGGATCAGGAGAGCGCCCGCCAGGGTGGAGATCGCCATGGCGCCCATGTTGATCCAGTAGGGTGGCGAGAGGTCGCCGGGCGTGAACTTGAGGAACGTGTAGCGGTAGAAGATCAGGGAGATGATCCAGATGTAGAGCATCCCGCCAAAGAGCCAGGTGAGGAGCGCGACCAGAAGAATCTCTTCCTGCTGCGCCGGAATGAGAACGGCGACCCGGGAGCTCAGGACTGAAACGGATTGCGTGGCGACGATCGCCACCAGCCAACCGCCATTGATTCCGTCGTGGAGATTGGGCTTTGACTCCTTTATAGAGAGCGCAGTGAAGACCGAGTACGTAATGAGGAGCCAAAGAAGGAGCGTCAACCCCCAAAGAGCGAGCGCAAGAGAGGGTATGCGCACGATCAAAACGAACTGTGCGCCGAATACTCCCGTTCCCGCCACCCAGGTGAAGAAGCCCGGGCCGCGCGTATGGTCGGAAATATCGGCCAGGAAGGGCCGCGGGTAGAGCTTCGCCCGGGCAGCCATGACGACCCAGAGACCCGTATAGGCCGCAACGTTGATGCCGAGCAGGGTGATGGCGATGAGACGAAGCCCTTGGATCTGCGCGGCGATCGATACGATTCCGGTCGCCATGACGAGCGCGAAGTAGGCGGGGTGCAGACGCTCGAGAGCGGCCGCACCGCCCGTCGTCGCTGGAGAATGCGCGCGCATATGCACGTGTCCTACACCGGAGCCACCTGCCACCTCCAGCTCGCATCTGAACATATCGGCCGGCGGCGCGGCAAACGCAGAGATCAGCTCACCGGTAAGTGCCCACCCCTTTGATGTAGGTCAAGGCGTTTTCCCGGAGCTCGAGGCAGAGTCTCTTGCCGCGAGCATTGCATGATGAGTCCCGTTCTCGCGAGCGCGTTCATGGGCTGACGGTCTTCAGGGGTCAATGGGCTATGAGCACGGATTTCGATGAAAACTCGGTCGGTCTGCTCCTTCGGCAACACATGGTGTTGAGCGACCTCTTCGCCAGGCATCAGGAGGCCCTGGTAGACCGTCGTTGGGCGGAGGCGGCACGGCTGCTCGAGGAGTATGAGGAGAGCTTGCTGAGTCATATCGAGTTCGAGGAGCACAATCTGCTTCCCCGGTGCGATGCCATGGCCGTGCAATGGCCGGCCGCGGTATACAAGGCGGAGCACCGGCGTATCGAGCAGCTCCTGCGCAGGGCCGCCACTCGGCTGACGCGCATGCGAGGATCCGAGATCTCCCCGGCCGTCCTCATTTCGCTCCTCGACGAGGAGAGAACCCTGAAGCGCCTGGTGGAGCACCATCACGAGCGGGAGGAGAGGGCGCTTTTCGTGGAGCTGCGAGAGGCGGCAGCGGTGAGTCGCGAAGGACGGGGCCGCTCACGGCTTACCGCAGAGCTCTTCGCGCAGGTCGCGGAATAGGTCAATGAGTTTCGCAAGCTGATAGTGAGCATTCAGACCACTCGGATTCGGCAGCAGCCAGAGCATTGCGCTCCCGAAGCTCTCAGGTTGTCTGCCGAGAGTCGCTGTCGGCCGGTCGAACGCAATCCGATAGGCGCCGACGCCGAGCACGGCGACGCACGCCGGCGCATGCCGTTTCACCTTCGATAGAAGCCTGCGCCGTCCCGTCACGAACTCCGCTGCGCCAAGCTCATCGGCGCTCGCGGTCGCGCGGGCGACCAGATTGGTCACGCCGCAGCGGTGCCTGAGGAGCTCGCGCTCCTCCCACGGGAAGAGGAGTCGCCGGGTGAAGCCGGCGCCATGCAGCGCGCGCCAGAAGCGATTGCCCGGTCGCGCGAAATGATGGCCGGTCGCGCCAGAATAGAGTCCGGGATTGATGCCGCAGAAAAGAACGCGCAATCGTGGCCCGATGACGTCCGGCACCCTCTTTCCGGCGGCGGCGAGAAGCTGTGCGCGACTCGGCTTGAAAGGCTCACGCCTCGCTCCGTCGTCACTGCGCCGTATAGCCGCCGTCGATGACGAGCTCCGCACCAGTGACGAATTTCGATTCGTTGGAGGCGAGATAGACCACCCCATAGGCAATGTCATCAGGTTCCCCGATATGGCCCACGGGGTGCATGGCCGCGATTTCTCTGCGCCGCGCGGCCATATCTCCACCTTCCTGAGAGCGCAAGTAGTTTTCCACCATCGGCGTCCAGATGTAGCCCGGATGAATCGAGTTCACGCGGATGCCGAGCCCGGCCCTGGCGCAGTAGAGCGCAACCGACTTCGTGTAGAGCCGAACGCCGCCTTTGGAGGCATTGTACGCGCCGAGCTGCGGGTCGCCGACCAGACCCTCGATCGAGGAAAGATTGATGATGGAGCCGCCGTGCTCAGGCGGGTGTGCCTTCATGGCGAGTATCGCGTGCTTCGTGCCGAGAAATACGCCGTCGAGGTTGATGCTCATGAGCCAGCGCCACTGCTGCAGCGTCTGCTCCTCCGGAGGTGCGCTGGCGGCGACGCCTGCGTTGTTGACGAGCACGTCAACCCGGCCAAAGCGGGCCACTGTGTGCTCCATGAGGATTTGCCAGCTCCCTTCGCTTGCGACGTCGTGATGCAGGTAGAGGGCCTCGGCGCCGGTGGTTTCGATCTCTTTGCGAAGCGCCTGACCCTCCTCGTCCTTGATGTCCGCAATGACGACCGCGGCACCCTCTCTCGCGAGCATGCGCGCCGATGCCGCTCCTAAGCCCAGAGAAGCTCCGGTGACGATCGCAACCTTGTTCGAGACGCGGTCCATACGCTATTTGCAGCGTAATGGGCGAGGTCCACCGTTGCATTGATCTGCATCAAGGTACGGCCGCGCGCGATCGGATGCAGAGGGGGGCTCCTCTACCGCTCCAGGAGATCGAGCTTGCTCGGCGCGCCAGCCCATTGCTCCGCATCTTCCGGTGCGGGAATCTTCTCGGCGAGCACCGGCCACTCGCGGGCCAGTTGCTTGTTGAGCCCGAGGAAGTGCTCCTGACCGGGCGGTATGTCTTCCTCCGGAAATATCGCCTCGACGGGGCACTCCTCGATGCACAGGGTGCAGTCGATGCACTCATCGGGGTCGATCACGAGCATGTTCGGTCCCGCGTGAAAGCAGTCGACCGGACAGACCTCGACGCAGTCGGTGTATTTGCACTTGATGCAGTTTTCGGTGACGACGTGTGCCACGCGACTACTCCTTGCGGCCTGCCGGCAGTCGGCGTAGACCCTAGCTGCAAGGGCGGACAGGCGCCTTGATGGCCATCAAGCTTGCCGCCCGGTCGCCGCGTGCCTAAGCTCGTGCCGTGAGAGCAGGATCCGCCATGCACTCAGACAGCGCTCTGGCGCGGGAGCTGCGCCATCATTACCTCTTCGCTGCCTTGAGCGATGCTCAGCGCGAGAGGCTCCTTGCAAGCGCCGAGAAGCGCCGGTTCTTGGCCGGTGAGCATCTTTTTGGTCATGGAGATGAGGCGGGCCGCTTCTTTCTGTTGCGCAGCGGTTGCGTGAAGCTCTATCGGCTCTCACCGGAGGGTGACGAGAAGATCATGCGACTCATCCGGCCCTCGCAGACCTTCGCCGAGAGTATCCTGTTCATGGACGCGCCCCGCTACCCGGTCCATGGCGAAGGGGTAGAGACCGGAGAGCTCATTGCCTTCGAACGCGGCACCTTTCTCGGCATCCTGCAGGAGTCCTTCCCCACCTGCCGGGCGGTGATGGATCAGATGACTCGCCGCATCCAGGCGCACTGGGACGAAATCGAGACCCTGGCGCTGCAGAACAGCCGCTATCGAGTGGTGCACTACCTGCTGGCACTGCTCCCTTCGGGAGCCGCAGGACGGGTCGCGGTGACGCTGCCCGCGCGCAAGATGCTGATTGCCGCGCATGTGGCGGTGACGCCCGAGACGTTCTCGCGGATTCTTCGGGCATTGAGCGACGAACGCTTGATCGAGGTGACGGGCGACGAAGTGGCGATCCTCGACGTCGAGAGCCTCAGACGCCACATGCATTGACCCGCGGCGGGACCGGTCGCCCGCAGGAGGCGCGGGGCTGCTTGACCGAGGTCAAGGCGCAAGTGCGCGCGCGGTAGGATGCTTTGTGTTGCCATGATCAGCAACCGTCTGTCGCGCTGGACGCTTCTCCTTTTTGCCTGTGCGCTCGCCAACTTTCTCGCAGCCCAGGGATTGATCCTTGCCGGCTTGACGTGGCCTCTCCGGCCGGTCTCGGCGCCGGGGACTCTGATCGCGGTGCATCTGCTCGCAGTCGGCTGGCTGCTGCTTCTGATGCTCGGCGCGCTGTTTCAGTTCGTGCCGGTGATCACATCCCGCCCCTTGGTGAGCCAGCGCCTGTCGCTCGCGACGCTGGCGTCGGTGCAGGTGGGTCTCCTTGCGATGATCGGCGGGTTCCTCGGCTTCAGCGGCGAAGCGCCGGCTCTCGCGCCAGCACTGCCGGCCGGAGGAGGGGTGGTGCTCCTCGGTGTCCTCATCGGCTCTCTGAGCATCGGTGTGCCGTTGCTGCGCGCACGGCCGCTGCCGCTGGCCGGAAGGATGGTGCTCGCCGGACTTGCATTCCTGGTTGTGACGGTGGCGCTCGGTGTTACCTTCGCGCTGGCGCTCGCAAATCCGGCTCTCACACCGCATCTCGCTCCGCTTCTGGCGGGCGTCGGCGATCACGCGCTGGCGGGTCTTGGCGGGTGGTTTACGCTCACTGCGATGGGTGTCAGCTACAAGCTGCTGCCGATGTTCATGCTCTCCCCGGAGGAGCGGGGGACCACGGGCGACTGCGTGCACGTCGTAGGCACCGCTGGCTTCGCGCTCGCGGTCGCTGCGGGGCTGACCCGGATCTGGTTTTCCAGCCGGATCCTCGAGCTTGCGGAATTGACCGGATACTCGGGCATAGCTCTCGCGATTCTCATCTATCTCTGTGATGTGATGCGGATCTATCGCACCCGAAAGCGCAAGGCGATCGAGGTACACAACAAGGCGGCAGTCGGCGCTTTCGGCTTTCTTGGGTCTGCAACAGCACTTGCGGTCTATTACCTCGGCACCGGGCGGCTCGCCGCGGGCACGCCGATCGTCGCTTTCCTGATCTTCTTTGGCTGGCTGAGTGGGCTCGGGCTCACGCAGCTCTACAAGATACTTCCATTCCTCACTTGGCTGAGCCGTTACGGCAACACCTTGGGCCGGGCCACCGTGCCGCGGGTGCAGGATCTGGTGAAGGAGAGCCGCGGTTATCCGTGGCTCATCGCGTATTTTCTCGGCGTACTGCTCGCCGCCCTGTCCGTCCTGTTCGGCAGAGTCGACGCGTTCCGGCCCTGCCTCGCCTTTGCCGCGCTAGCGACCCTCGGACTCTCAATCGAGTACTGGCGCGCCCTGCGCGCGCACTACGTGCACTCGCGCGCATCTGCGATTCTCATACCCCCGCTTCTTCATGATCAGAGAGGTTGACCATGGTTGAGCCGCTCACACTCGACGTGCGCGAGGATCTGCGCGGAGGCGGGGAGCCCCTGCCGCGAATCCTGCAGGCGGTAGCAAGTCTCTCCGCGGGTCAGACCCTGCGGCTGCTCGCCACCTTCGAGCCGCTGCCGCTTTACGCCGTGCTCGGTCGCAAGGGATTCGGCCACCGCTCCGTACGGCACGGCGAAGGGGACTGGGAAGTGCTGTTCTCGCCCGAACTTGCGCCTGCGGCGCAGCCGAACGCTGCGCCTCGGAGATGCAATGACTGGATCTCCGCATGGCCCAAGCCGGGCACTTTCCTCGATAACCGGGGCCTTCTGCCCCCGGAGCCCATGGTCCGAATCCTCGACGCCCTCGAGCATCTCGGGCCGGGGGAGGTACTGGAAGCCCTCAATGAGCGCGAACCGGCGTTTCTCTATCCCGAACTGCAGGCTCGCGGCGCCGAGATCCACGCCGAGAAGACCCAGGAAGGCGTCCGCCTCCTGATCCGCCGGGGAGCCTGATCGCCATGTCCGCCGCTGGTTCCTTGAATCGAGAATACGTGCTCGCTGCGCTGCGTGAGGTGATCGACCCGGAGCTAGGGTACAACATCGTGGACCTCGGCTTGATCTACGGGCTAGAGGTGGAGGGCGGAGTCATCAGGATCGACATGACGATGACGACGCGCGGATGTCCCGCGCAGGACTACATCGTCTCAGGCGTGTATGAACGCAGTCGCAGTCTGTCCGGCTCCGCCCAAGTCGAGATCAACCTGGTTTGGGATCCTCCTTGGTCAGCGCAGAAGATGGCGCCGGTCGCAAAGGCGCACCTTCGCATCCAGGAGTGAGTCCGGCCGATCGCCGTGCGGCCGACAGGTGCGCGGGGGTGAGAGCCGACGGTCAGGCTGAATGGCGCGCCTGAAAGCGGCGTGCCTTCATGCGATTGCCGCAGACCTTCATCTTGCACCAGCGACGCATGTGATTCTTGCTCGTATCGAGGAAAAGCCAGCGGCAGGTGTCCGCTTCGCAGGCACGCACGCGCTTCACCTCGGGGGACAGCAGAAGATCGAGCGCCGCCTGCGCAACCACCCAGACCGGTAGCTCCGCATTTCCTATATCGCTCGGCCAGGACCAGGCCAAGGCGGCGTGCTCATCGGTGCCCCGTTGCCAATGCAGCTCGCGGTGACGGTCGGCGCTGTGCACGTAGTGCTCGAGCGTCTCGAGATCAACCGTGGGCGGGCGACGCCCCTCGAGCACGCCATAGAACACCGTAGCCAGGGCCTCCCGCAACGACCGCGCCGCGCGCAGGGCTCGTGCCGCAGCGCCGGGCGTCAGCGTCTCTGCGATCTGCCGACCCACCGCTGAATCGAGCAGTCTCGTCTCGTAGCTAAATCGCAGCAGGTCATCGTAGGTCTGGAGGCCCTCGATGCGGCCTCGGTCGTTGAAGCGGTTATCGAGTGTGTTGACGAAGTCCAGCGCCGGGTGGCCCCCGCACCGATCGAACCCCGCTTGCTCGATTGCCTTTTGACCTGGGCTAATAACCATTAAATATCATTTTACAGGTTGCAAGGGGAAGGCGCCAGACCTAGACTAACCAGTGAATAGCTAGTCACTGGTTAAGACCCCCGATGCAGTACCGGCACCGTAGCTTCGATCCGCGGGTGGCAGTCGCGTTCGCCGCCATCTACCTCCTCTGGGGCGGGACTTTTCTCGCGATCCGGGTCGCAGTCCTGCAGCTGCCCCCGCTGTTCGCAAGTGGCGCGCGTTTTCTCGTTGCGGGCGGCGTTCTCTATACCTTCATGCGGCTACGGGGTCACCCCAGCCCCACGGCGAGAGAGTGGCGAGATATCGCCGCGACCTCGCTCTGCCTCTTTGTCGTGACTTATGCCGCACTCTTCTGGGCCGAGCAGTACGTTCCTTCCGGGGTGGCATCCGTGATTGAGGCGACCCTTCCCATCACGACCATGGTGTTCGAGGTGTTCCTCTTCCGACAGGAACCCTTCAGCTGGCGGATGGGCGCCGCGCTGGTGCTCGGATTTCTCGGCGTCGCGTGGCTGCTGATAAGAGATCAGGCTATGTTCCCGGTATTCCCCTGTCTCATCATCTTGGCAAGCGGCGCAGCCTGGTCGTTGGGAGGGGTTTTGACCCGTTCCATGAGTCGCCCGCGATCGCTCGCGCTCACGGCAGGCGGACAGATGCTGTTAGGCGGCCTGGTGCTGCTGGCGCTGTCGCAGGCAACGGGTGAGCTACGGACCTTGCCGCACGTTACGCCGCGCGCGGCCGCGGCGCTCCTCTACCTCATTGTGCCCGGCTCGCTTCTCGGATTCACCGCCTACGTCTGGCTACTCGCTCGTATGCCGGTGACACGGGTCGCCAGCCATGCGTACGTAAATCCGATGGTCGCACTGGGGCTTGCGTACTTCGTGGGAGGCGAGGCCTTGACACCCGACATGTTGGTGGCTTCGGGGCTGGTGATAGCGAGCGTCATTCTCATTCTCGCTGTGCCCCGAGCTAAGCAGGCTGTTGCAAGAGTGAATCCCGGACGAACGGAGGAGAATCCCTATGGTTGTGAGAGTGTGGCGAGGTAGGAGCAATGCGGCTAACGCCGACACCTATGAGAAGTTCCTGAGAGAGACAGCATATCCGGACTATGGAGAGGTAAGAGGCAATCGCGGCTGGATGCTCCTCAGGCGCTCGCTCGGTGAATCCGTGGAATTCATGTTCGTATCGTACTGGGAGTCGATGGAGGCAGTGGCCAGGTATGCCGAAGGCGATCCGAACCGTCCCAAGTACTATCCGGAGGATCGAGCCGCGCTACTGGACTTGCCGCACCGGGTTGATCATTTCGAGATAGTTGACCTTCAGTCTCGCTGGTAGATCCTCTCGGAAGCCAACGACAGGCGGATGCCATACTCTGGCCGGGTCTTGCTTCTTTCATGTTCCGGATTTAGGGCGTTTCTCGCGGCGTTATAGACCGACCTCTCGAGGTCGCCTGGGCGCGTAGCGCCGTGCTCGAGCCGCGCGCAGCGAACGCCACGCTGTTTAACCAGCGCGCCTGTCGCGGCCGTGGCGCGTGGGTCGTAGTAAGTCCGGCTGTCTCCGCTTGAGGAGGGGCGTCGCTATTGCATTCTTTACGTGTATGATTATCATACTCATATGGAATCAAATGGCGAGATCCTGCCTCGGGCAGCTGCGGCCGCCGTGCAGCACGCCCTGCGCGTCTCTCCCGTGGTCGTGGTGCTCGGCGCGCGCCAGACCGGCAAGACCACGCTGGTACGGTCGCTGCCGCAGCTTGCCGAACGGCCTTACCTGACGCTTGATGACTTTGACTTGCGCGTTCAGGCAGAGGCGGATCCCGAGGCGGTGGTGGATCGCGCCCCCTCGCTTGTCATCGATGAGGTGCAAAGAGTCCGGGATCTGCTGATAGCGGTGAAGCGGGCGGTTGACCGCGACCCGAAGCGCAGGCCTGGCCGCTTCGTCCTCACGGGTTCCGCGAATATCCTGATGATGGAGCAAATCGGCGAGACGCTCGCTGGCCGCGCGATATACGTGACTCTGTGGCCGTTCACTCGGCGCGAGCGGCTCGGACTGGGTCGAGCGGGTCTTTGGAGCGAACTCATATCCGCGCGGTCGGCCAAGTGGCGTGACACCATCGATGAACATGCTGGGCCGCAAGAGGACTGGCGTAAGGCGGTTCGGCTCGGTGGCTTTCCAGTACCCGCTCACGACATGTCTGATGACGACGCGCGTGCAAGTTGGTTTTCCGGCTACGTTCAGACCTATCTTGAACGCGACTTGCAGGCGCTACGCGCAGTCGAAAATCTTGCCGACTTTCGTCGACTGATGCGGGCTGCCTGCCTCAGAATCGGCGGTCTGCTGAATCAGACAGAGCTCGGGCGCGACGTAGGCATAAATCAGCCGCAAGTCCACAGATTCCTGAATCTCATGGAGACGAGCTTCCAGGCTATACGCTTAGCTCCCTATGCCGTGAATCGCACCAAGCGGCTGATCAAGGCCCCAAAGCTCTATTGGTGCGATACGGCGCTCGCGCTCCATCTGACAGGGGAGTCGGAGCTGCGCGGTGCGCATCTCGAGAACCTGGTGCTGATGGATTTGCTCGCGTGGCGTGATATCCAGGCTCGAAAGCCTGAAGTGCTCTACTGGAGAACTGCTGCGGGCGAAGAGGTGGATTTGGTCATCGAGACACCGTCTCGTACGATTCCTATTGAGGTAAAGACGGCAACGAGAGTTGGCCCGGCGGACGCCCGGGGGCTCGAATCATTCCTGGACGAATATGCCGACATCACGGACGGCGCCCTGCTGCTGTACACGGGCACTGAGACATTTCAGCTGACGAAACGTGTCCTCGCCGTGCCGTGGTGGCGCATCTGCTGAACTGTGAGCGGTTTGCCGTAATTTTGGACCTGTTACGGCGGCTCGTTCGAAACATTGCCCGGGTGATTGATAATCTGGTGGGCGGTACTTGGATCGAACCAGTGGCCCCTGCCGTATGAACGCGGCTCACGTCCCGGGCGACGAAGTTCCATTTGCAACGCAGGCCTACCTTCGAGACGGGCGTCAGTTGACTTCGTCTCCAGGGTGGTGGGATAATCCCACCATGATTCTTACCCTTGATGCAAAGCGACGCCTCACAGTCCCTGCAAACCTGGCCCCTGCCCAGCCGGGCGACCACTTCATTGCGGAATTCGATCCAGAAGAGGATGCGATTATCTTTCGTCGTCTTGCGAGGCGAGCCGACTGGTTGGCGGTTCTTAGGGCGTGCCCAGTGGAAATGGAGGACGTACCGCAGCGCAGCCGTCAGCTCCGCAAGCGTCGCAGGCTGTGAGCTGGCTGCTCGACGCCGACGTACTGAGCCAGCCTGCCAAAAAGAACGGCCACGCAGGCGTCATTGCGTGGATCGAGCAGGAGAAGGACAACTGTTACACGAGCGCGATCGTGATCGCACAGCTCGCCTACTGGGTCCGCAGCAAGCGCGGTAAGCAGCGAGAGGCTTTGCAGGTTTGGCTCAGCCGGCTGACCGAGGCGCTGCACGGCCGCATTCTTGGCTTCAATGTCTCCGTGGCGCACTTCTGGGCCGAGCAGCAGCACAAACTGGAAGAAATCGGTCAGCCGATGCCCGTCGAAGACAGCTACATCGCTGCGATCGCGATTCGGCATAACCTGACGGTGGTTACCGGAAACGAGAAGGACTTTCGGCGTCCCGGGATTAAACTATTCAATCCGTTCGAGGAGACTGGCTCCGCGGATTGAGCGGCCTGCTGCCGCCGAAAATGGTGGGCGGTACTGGGATCGAACCAGTGGCCCCTGCCCCACATCATCGCGCATGCCCAACTGGGACGCGAACTCGTCGGAAAGACATAGCCCGCTACGGACGGTGTTCAAGGCGCTATCGGAGCTGTTTCAAGGTGTCTCATGCCTGAGAGCGATAAGGTGTTTGCGGGCTCGATCCCGAAGCTCTACGACGCACTGATGGTCCCCCTGATCTTCGAGGCCTATGCCGCCCACCTCGCGGAACTTGTTGCTGTCTCCTCGCCCCGCTCGGTGCTTGAAACGGCGGCCGGCAGCGGCGTCGTCACGCGAGCGCTTGCGCCAAAACTTAGCACTGACGCGCGCTAAGTGGTGACCGACCTCAACCGGCCCCATGCTCGACTATGCCGCCGCGCGGCAGGGGTCCGATAGCCGTATCAAATGGCGACAGGCGGACGCGCTCAACCTACCGTTCGAAGATGCCTCATTCGAGGTCGTGTGCTGCAGCTTCGGCGCGATGTTTTTCCCCGACCGGGTCGTCGGCTACGCCGAGGCGCGTCGTATGCTGAGGCCAGGCGGGCGCTTCGTCTTTAGTGTCTGGGACCGCATCGAAGAGAATGCCTTCGCCGATGACGTCACCAACGCAGTCGCCGCGCTGTTTCCGCACGATCCTCCGCGATTCCTCGCCCGCACGCCGCACGGATATCACGATGTTGCACTGATCCGCGAGGAATTGAACCGCGCAGGGTTCACGGAAATCGATATCGAGACACGCGAGGAGGTGAGTCGCGCACCTTCGGCGACCGACGCTGCCACTGCCTATTGCCAGGGAACGCCGCTGCGCAACGAAATCGAGGCGCGTGACGCCCGTTTGCTTCAGCTTGCTACGGACCGCGCGATGGAGGCGATTGCCAGCCGCCGTGGCGAAGGCCCTGTGGCCGGAAAAATTCAGGCGCATGTGATTGTGGCGGCGGGCTAGGGGCAGGGTACGTCGCCGGCTGGGCAAGGCCCGTGTTGGGCGGTCCCCTATGCCGACTCTCGGAATGGCTCAACCGTGCGCTCGATCTCCTTGGCCTTCTTGATTTCGACCAGGCGGAGATCGTGTGCGGTCTGAAGGTTAAGCCAGGAGCGGGCATCGCCGCCAAAGCAGCGCGCAAGGCGCATGGCGGTGTCCGGGGTCACGCCACGGCGCTCGAGCACGATGTCGTTCAGGCGCGAGGTGGGAATGCCCAGCCGCTTGGCGAGCGCGTTGACGCTCATATCCAGCGGCCTGAGGTACTCTTCGCGCAGAACCTCGCCGGGGTGCACGGGCCGCATGCCGTTCTTGAATGCCATGTCTGCCTCTCCAGCCACCCATCGGCGGCTTCAGTGATAGTCGACGATCTCGACGTCCTCAGCGCCTGCTGCGGTCCAGCGAAAACATACGCGCCACTGGTCATTAATGCGGATGCTGTGCTGTCCGCGACGGTCACGCTCCAGCGCTTGGAGGTGATTGCCGGGCGGTGAGCGCAGGAAGTCCAGGGTCGCCGGCGGTCGGTGGCCTTTTGTCCCTCGAAGTGCTGAGATTCGCGATCTTCATGTTGAACTCCGGAGCGTCGGAGCTGCCCAGTGCCCTCTAAGGGCTTGTCACCGCGGAGGCCGATTCCGGGGACGGCCGCCTTTCCGACCATTCCGCTGCGCCGCGGCGGCTTTGGCTGCGGAAGACCTCGCGCCGCCGAAGCGCCCGAGTTCAGCCATCCATTCCGGCCCAGCAAAAACCGACGACACGAGTGCAGGGACGCTGAGGTCGAGGTCGAGACCTTCCCAGTGAAGTCCGCCACCTCGGCCGAGCACTTCGACCGAGCGTACCTCGCTGGGCGCGGCTCGTTTCAGGCCGGGGATCAGCTTCACCGGGATAGTAATCGCTGCGCCATTGGTCAGTTTGATCAGCAGTGAGTTGTCCCTGGCGCGATATGTCGCGGCAGTTGCTCGCGGCTCCATCTTGGCGGCCCAGCGGCCGGCACGAGAGGCCCGCGCATAGTTCGAGCGCAGCTCCTTCTTGACCCACTCAGGCATCGCCATGAATTTCTCTCCACCGGCGAATAAGGAACTCACGATTTTCGCTGATGTTCAGGAGGGCCGCCATCACTTGCCGGCGAGACAAACCCTCATTCGTCATTAACCAAGGGTGCTCACGCTCTTCCCCAAGCGCAATCCTCGCCTCGCGGCCAGATCCAATGACGTGAACGTGAGGCGGGCGATGGTCGTTCGCGTAAATCACCACCCGTAACCCACGAAACCGAAGAATGGTCGGCATGATTGTAACCGAACGCTTGGGTTTATTCCAGGTGTCTAGCCGAGCCTCGAGGCGAGGTCCCCAGCGCTCAAGTGCGTGTAGCGCTTCAGCATCTGCAGCGTCTTATGGCCGGTCACCGATGCAACCTCCATCACGTTCAGTCCCTTCTCGAAGAACCGGCTCGTTGCCTCGTGCCGCAGGTCATGAAAGCGCAGCCCGGAAATGCCAGCGCGGCGCACGGCGCGCTTGAAGGATTGCTTGAGCGCGTCTCTCGTGAGTCCCCCGAACACGCGGCCGTTGGTGGACACGGGTAGAGCGCCGAGGATCGCTACGGCACGGCTCGAGAGCGGTACACCGCGCGATTCACCGTTTCTGGTAACCGGCAGGCAGGTACGCAATTCAGCGCTCGATATTCACGTTCGGCCACTCTAGGCCGAGGAGCTCGCTCCGGCGCATACCTGTTTCGATGGCGATTGCCACGAAATGCACGAGCCAGGTATTTCGCGCCTTGCGACAGGCGGACAGTAGCCGCTGCTCCTCATCGCCCTGTAGCCGCCGGTTGCGGGGGCGGCCCTGCGGCGGACGCCGCACGAGCCTGCCGGGATTTGGCCGGCAAATAGACGTCCCGCTCCCGCCGGGCCGTCTCGATGGCGTGCGACAGGACGTTGAGTTCGCGGTTGACCGTCGCGCCCGAGACCACCTTGAGGCGCTCGTCGCGGTATGCGGCAAGGTGCGAGCTCGTGAGGCCGGCCATGCGGATGCGCGCGAACGGACGCTGCGCCATGGCCTTGAGCCGAAGGCTCTCGTCGGCCGCACCTCGCTTGGTCGGCGTCACCTCGAGCCGGTAGCGCTCGAGGAGCTCCGCGAGCGAGAGTCGCTCCGCAACCCGGCGATCGACGACGATGCCTTTGTCGATATCGGACTCGACGTTGCCTGCCCACAGCTGGGCCTGCGTCTTGTTATCGAAGGTTCGGGTCTGGGGTGGAAGGCCGGCACGGCGGACCTTCACCCGCCAGTATTAGCCACGTCTCTCGAAGGTCGCCATGGGACAGTTCTCCGTGATGGCGTCTCACCCGGCATCCACCGGACTGTCCCGGAACTGTCCCAAATTGCTTGAAAAGCAACCATTCCAGAAAACAAGATCAACCTAGGAGACTTCCATGCTTGTTCCGCCGACATTTCTGAATGGTGGGCGGTACTGGGATCGAACCAGTGGCCCCTGCCGTGTGAAAGCAGTGCTCTACCGCTGAGCTAACCGCCCATCCCCTGAGGGGCAGGCAGTTTATCGACCCGGCTCGCCTGAGGCAACGGTCGTTGCGCCCGATTCAGGGCTGCACTCTCAGCCTCGCGCGGCCCCGGGTGGGGCGGGGCGGGTGTCCGGGGGATGCGGCGCGGGATGCAGCATCCGCAGCAGCTCGCCTGCGACGGTCACAGCCACAACCCCGACCAGAACTTCCCAGGTGTACGTCCAGTCGAGGCGGAAAGAGCCGAGAGCCGCAAGCAGTGTGGTCGCGGCCGCAGGGGGATGGCGGGCCTTCAGGAGGGACTCGAACAGCATCGCAAGGGCGACCGCGATCACCGCCGCGCAGAGTCGGGATGCGCTGACGGTATGGACATGGAAGATCGAGGGTTGGTCGGCGATGCCCAGTGCCCAGACGGCGAAAAACCCGCACCCAAGTCCGATCATGTGACCCACGATGGAGTTGTAGGGTTTGGTGGAGGCGAGCAGGGGTTGCTGCGCGGCCATGACCCCCGTCGGCGCCAGGCTCGCGAACAGAATGAGGTGATGGGTCAGGAATGCGATGACTCCCGGCACGGCGATCGTGATGCTGCTAGCGAGCGGCACCCAAACCGCTAGCGGAATCGGGAGACGTTTGCTCAAATTCCACGCCTCGCACGTCTCTCCGCTGGCTTCACCTTTCGCGCCAACTTCACCTCATCGACCTTCTCGAGGCACTGGCCTCGCGGGTGGGCATGCCCTGCGCGATCTGCAGATGCTCCTGCACCACCGGTATCATGTTCTTGATCGTGGATTTGACGGCTCCGTTGGAAGCCATAGTGACGCCGGATTGAAACTGGTGCAGCATCTGGCTCTCATCCTTGTGCGCGACCTGCTCGAAGCGCTGGTCGAACGCCGCGCCCTGCAACTGGCGTAGCTGCGCGATTTGTCCCTCCTGAGCGGCGCTGGGCGTCATCGGAAGCTGCACATGCAGCATGGCCGCAACCGTCTGCAGGTTTGCAACTCCCTTGGAGCCATCCTGAGCGAGCCGGGTGCCGAAGTTCTGGACAGCAGGATTGGTGGATCGGGTGAGCGCGAGACGCCCGAGCTCCACCTCGGCGAGGTTCCCCTGTGCCGAGAGCTTGAGCAGCTCCTGGTCGTTGTTGCTCGCGGAACTCGCGGAAGCGGCGGGTGGCGCTGACTGCGCGGTTGCGAGGCCGCTGAGACCAAAGGCCATGAGCAGCGCAGCTCCTGAAACGACTGGGAACCAATCTTTCCTTCTCATTTCTGATCTCCTGGTAAGGGCTCATTTCCGCGGGGGTGTTGCCGCCGCAGCCTGCGCGGCACGGGTTATCGCGACCTGGCTCGGCAGGCCCTGGGCCAATTGCAGATGCTCCTGCAGAACGGGGATGCTGTCCTTGACCCACGCCTCGAGCGCCGGGTTTTTCACCGTCGATGTAGCGCGGCTCATCTCGGTAATCGATTTGCGGTGCGCGCCGACTTCGCTCGCCGCGAAGAGCTTGTCGAACGCTGCGCCCTCGAGACTGCCGAGCTGAGCAATCTCCTGCTGTTGCTTGGCGTTGGGCTTGGTGGGCAGCTTGACGCCGTTCGCGGCAGCCAAAGCCTCCAGGGTGTCCTGCGCCTTCGAGTGGTCCTGCACCAGGCGATTGCCGAGCGCCTTCACCAGCGGATTCTTGGAGTGCGTCAACGCAAGACGCCCCTCCTCGATCTCGGCGATATTCGACTGGGACGCCTTATCCATTACGTTGCGCCCGGCGCTCGTAATCGCGGGCGAAGCCATCGCGAGGCTGACGAGGGCGATAAATCCCCCGGCGGAAGTTGCCATGGCGACCAACCTTGGATTGTTGCGCATCTGCTTGTCTCCTGTGTGAGCTCCATCTCGACTGCTTGGCCGTTGCCAACGGCTCGCTCGAGTCGACGTTTGATGTCGTTTGTAACAGCATTCAGCATGCCCACGTCTCGTCTATAGGCGACGGTAGCTTCCCGGGGGCTCGCCGAAACAAGTGGCTGCCTCGACTCAAGTGTCTCGCCGTGCCAGGGCGCCTGCCGTTTCCCCGTGATCTTCGGCTCGTGCATCGGCGTTGTTCCTCACCGCTCTCTTCCGTCTTCCAGTTCCTCATGGGTGCGCGCACTCGACCGTCGGCGCTCCCCGCCGGCTGCAATGGCCAGGCTTTCAGGTATTTATTCGAGGACCGGTGCCAGAGAGGCGCGGCAGGCACAAGCTTGGTAACATGCGCGACCCTGAACTGGATCAATCCTGGTCAATCCTGGCACTGGCTTCCGATGACCGTCGTTACCCGATTTGCCCCGAGCCCTACCGGCCTGCTTCACGTCGGCGGCGTTCGGACCGCGCTCTACAGCTGGCTCTACGCTCGTCGCTCGGGCGGCAGGTTCGTGTTGCGCGTGGAGGATACCGACCAGGAACGCTCGACGGATGAAGCCGTGCGCGTCATCCTCGACGGCATGGCCTGGCTCGGACTGGACGCCGACGAGGGACCCTATTACCAGTCGCAGCGATTCGACCGCTATCGCGCCGTGATCGGGGAAATGCTGGCGGCCGGCAACGCCTATCACTGCTACTGCACCAAAGAGGAGCTCGATGCGATGCGCGAGGAGCAGCTCGCGCGCAAGGAGAAGCCCCGGTACACGGGCCGTTGCCGCGAGCGCCAGGATCCGCGTCCGGGAGTGGCGCCGGTGGTGCGCTTCCGCAACCCCCTCGAGGGAGCGGTGGTGGTCGAGGATCTCATCCATGGGCCGGTCACGTTCCAGAATTCGGAGCTCGATGACCTCATCATCGCGCGCTCAGACGGAACGCCTACCTACAATTTCTGCGTGGTAGTGGATGACCGGGACATGGGCATCACGCACGTAATCCGCGGCGATGATCATCTGAATAACACTCCGCGGCAGATGAACATGCTGCGTGCCCTCGGCGCGATGCCTCCCGTTTATGCGCACGTGCCGATGATCCTGGGTCCGGACGGTGCGAAGCTCTCGAAGCGGCACGGTGCGGTGAGTGTGCTGCAGTACGAAGAGGAGGGCTATCTTCCGGATGCGCTCCTCAATTACCTCGTTCGCCTAGGCTGGTCGCATGGCGACCAGGAGGTGTTCACGCGCGAGGAGATGATCGCCGCATTCGACATCCGCGACGTGAACAGGGCGGCCTCCGCCTTCAACCCCGAGAAGCTCCTGTGGCTCAATCAACAGCACATGATGCGCTCGCCGGTCTCGGCCCTGGTGCCTCATCTCAAGGCCCAGCTCCATCGCCTCGGGCTGCGGTGCGACGATCGGCGCCTGCTCGAGGGCGTGATCCTCGCCCAGCGCGAGCGGGCCAAGACCCTGAAGGAGATGGCGCAGAACAGCCGATTTTTCTTTACCGAGAGCATCGAGATCGATCCCAAGGCTGCCGCCAAGCACCTGGCGGGCGGTGGGCTAGAGATGCTCGCCCGGGTCCGCGATGGGCTGGCGACACTTTCCGCCTGGGACGCCCCTGCCATTCACCGCGTGCTCAATGACCTTGCGAATGATCTCGGTGTCGGCCTCGGCAAGGTTGCGCAGCCGCTGCGGGTGGCTGTCACCGGCACCGCCGTCTCGCCGCCCATCGACCTGACGCTGGAGCTTCTTGGCCGCGAGCGCTCGCTGGCGCGCATCGAGGCGGTGATCGCGCGCTGACCGGGCCGCCGCATCGCGGCGCGCCAGGCCTCAGGGTACGGTTTTACTACCAGTGTTGGAGAGTGAGCTCTCTACTCCGCTCGTGGTGTATGCGTTCACGGCGAAGTACCACGTGCCGCTTGCGAGGCTGCTCACGGTGTAGGTGGTCGTCGCGGGACTCGACACGGTGATGACCTTCGTCATGGCGGATGGCGAATTGCCATAGTAGATGTGATAGCCGGCGAGGTCCGTGAGGCCCGAGCCGTTGGTGTTAGTTGTAGGCGCCGTCCAGGTGAGCTTCGCGGTACCCGTGGTGCCGCTGCTGGAGGTCACATAGATCGAGAACGGCGCAAGCGCCGCGCTGGTGTGTCCGTCGCTCGCGGATATTGCTATGCCGGAGTAGCTCCCGACGTTCGAGGCGGTCGGGGTGCCAGAGATTGTCCCGCTGGCGATGCTGAAGGATGCCCAGGCGGGTTTGTTCTTTATGCTGAATGACACCGTATCCCCGGTGGGCTTTTTCACCGTAGGCGTAAAGGTGTAGAGCTTGCCGGCCGTTGCGGTGGTGGCAGGCGAGCCGGAAATAGCGAGCGTACTGCCGGAGCTCCCGGACTGGGTCACCTTGATCGAGAATGGAGCGAGCGATACGGTGGTGTGCCCGTCGGTGGCCGAAATCACGATGTTCGAGTAAGTGCCGACCTCGTACGCGGTTGGAGTTCCCAAGAGCTCGCCGGTGTAGCTGCTCAACCATCCCCAGCGGGGGAGGTTCCTTACGCTGAACTTTACCTTGTACCCGGCGTATTCGTGCACCGTGGGCTTGAAGTCGTAACGCACGCCGACCGTTGCGGTGGTGGGAGGCGTACCGGAGATGGTGAGTGTCACGGCGCTCGCGTTCGCGGCGGCGCCCGCGAGGAGGATTGCGGTGATCGCGCCAAGATGGATGCCGAGCTGCCGCAGGTGAGACCGACGCGGCAGACGCTCGAAGTTGGGATCCTGCATTTGCTTAGCCTTCCCCGACGGTTGTTGACTGCTGTCAGGGCGGCAAAGCGCACGCTGTCCGCGCCATTTCCCGCGGACCTTGGGTCGCGTAACGGCTGCCGCCTCCTTGCAGCTGCCGGCAGCTCCGCTGTCTCGCGGACTGTCATGCAGTCCACTGAGATCGGTAGCTTTGCGTCCCCGCCTCGCGGCGGGTTTGCCCTTCAGCCGTAACTTAGAGCGTCACGGATACCTCGCGCAATGTCTCACGATGCAGACGTATGCAGTTGGAGACAGCGCGCACGTGCGCAGCGTATGCGATCGGCGACGCCGCAAGCTGCAGCGGAGCGGGTTCACGGAACGGACTTGCTGCCGGTGTTGGAAAGCGAGCTCTCCACGCCGCTCGTGGTGTAGGCATTCACGGCGAAGTACCAGGTTCCGCTCGCGAGGCTGCTGACTGTGTAGGTCGTGGTTGCGGGATTGGCGATGTCGACGACGGTCGACAGGGCGGAAGGCGATGTCCCGTAGTAGATGTGATAGCCGGCGAGATCCGTGAGTGCGGAGCCGTTGGTGTTCGTGGTGGGCGCCGTCCAGGTGAGCGTAGCCGTGCCGGAGCTGGCGGGCTGACTCACGCTGATCGAGAACGGAGCGAGCGATGCGCTCGTGTAGCCGTCACTGACCGAGATCACGATGTTGGAATCGGTTCCGACGCTGGCGCTGACCGGAGTGCCCGAGAGGGTGCCCGTCGCGATGCTGAAGGTGGCCCAGGGGGGCAGGTTCTGGACGCTGAAGGAGATCGGGTCGCCGTCCGTGTCGCTCGCGGTGGGCTTGAAGCTGTAGGGCGTCCCCACCGAGGCGGTGGTGGGGGGCGTGCCGGAGATGGTCGGCGGGGTATTGGTGGTGTTGCTGGTCGGAGCGGAAACCGTGATGGTGAAGGGGGCGAGCGATGCGTGCGCCGCGCCATCGCTCACGCTGATGGTGATATTGGCGAAGCTGCCGACGTTGGCGGTCGTCGGCGTTCCGATGAGTTGGCCGGTGGCGGTGCTGAAGCTCGCCCATGATGGCTTGCCGGAGATCGAAAAGGCGAGCGTGTAGCCGCTCGGTCCGCTCGCGGTCGGCGTGAAGCTGTACAGGTCGCCTGCGACATCCGTGGTCGGCGGCGTGCCGGAGATGACCGGCTTTAATCGCCAGCGATATCGGGCGTGCGCCGCCGGAGCCGTGAGAAGCGTCGCGAGCGCGCAGAAGCAGATGGCGAGCTCGCGCACGCGCGCGGATCGTCTGAAGTGTGGATTCGGCATACTCGGCCTCCCCGACAAGGATGTTGACTCGCGTCAGGGCGGCGAAGCGCGACACGTATCCGCCTGGTTTCCTGCGGATAGCTGGTCGGATGACGGCTGCAGCGCTCCTACCGATGCCGGCAACCCCGCTGTCTCATCTGACCGTCGTGCGGCCCGCTGAGACCGGTAGCTTTGCGTCCCCACCTCGCGGCGGGTTTGCCCTTGGGAGTTAAGTTAGAGTGTTATGTGTCGGCAGCGCAATTGTCTCGATGGCAAGACGTGCGGAGTTGGA
>DATFCZ010000103.1:0-22550 GCA_035252605.1 Steroidobacteraceae bacterium | reverse complement strand
CGTTGAAGCGCGAGCCGCCGCGCAGGTACTCGACTCCGCTCGCCGTGGCACCGGAGAAGAGCACGCGGGTCGCGCGGGCGCCGGTCGCCAGCTCGAGATTGGGCCGGCGCTGCGCCGGCCGCAGGTAAGCGCTCGCGCTCGAGACCCGCACGCCGTTACGGATCGTGACCTGCCAGAGGCCCGCGCCCTCGGCCTGCGCGCCATTGAAATCGCGCGTGATCGGGATGCCGGTCTCCGCGCAGGCATCGAGAAAGTTTGTGCAAAGCGGATGCACCGCGGCGGAGGGATCGTGAACGTGTACCGGGCCGCCGGCGCCGTGATAGTCCGAGGCGCCCCAGGCGTGATCCTCGAGCTTGCGAAAATAGGGCAGCACCTCCTGCCATCCCCAGCCGGGATTGCCGGCGCTGCGCCAGTCCTCGAAATCGGCGGGCTGGCCGCGCACGAACACCATGGCGTTGATCGAGCTCGAGCCGCCGAGAACTTTGCCCCGCGGCCAGAAGCCGGCGCGGCCGGCGAGTGCGGGCTCGGGCTCGGTCTCGTACATCCAGTTATAGCGAGAATCGGTGAAGGTGCGCGCGTAGCCGATCGGCACGCGGATCCAGGGACTCAAATCGGAGCCGCCGGCCTCGAGGAGGAGAACGCGATGGCGGCCGCTTTGGGTCAGTCGATGGGCAAGCACGCAGCCCGCAGACCCGGCACCGACGATGATGTAGTCGAATTCCCCCATCCGATCGTGCCAGCATAGCTCGCCGGCGAGCCGAGCGAGCCCGAGGCTGCATGCCTTTTTCCGATGGGCCCATAGAAATTCTCGGCTTTTGTGCGCGGGTGCCGTATGGAAGCCTTGCTGGCGTTCGATGCGCGGGGTGTCGTAAATCCGCAAGCCGCGCGTCGCGAACTCACAAGCCGCGCCGACGGGATTGCGCGAGCATCGATCGAACCGCCGGACGGGGGGCCCCCGGCGGGCCTAGGCCCAGCCGGCGCGCCGCCGGGACGACAACGAATTCGCAACCTACCGAGGTAGGCAGAATGAAATCGAACCAGAAGCTGTCGCGCACCATTGCCGCCATCCTGAGCGCTTCGGCCGCGCACGCCGTCTTTGCCGCCGGTGCGGCCCAGGCTGCCGATGCGCCCCAGGCGACCGCCGCCGCGACCTCGACGACCGCCACCACCACCGGCACGCTGCAGGAGGTGATCGTCACCGCGCAGCGCCGGGAGCAGAACATCCAGAACGTGCCCATCTCCATCCAGGCGCTCACGGGCACGACCCTCAAGCAGCTGAACGTGCAGACGTTCGAGGACTACGTGAAGTACCTGCCGAACGTCTCGACCGGCACCATGGGTCCGGGGCAGGGCACGGTCTTCATGCGGGGACTCAGCGTCGGGGTGCTCGGCACCCAGGGACAAGGCTCGGTCGGCGGCTTTCCGAACGTCGCCGTCTACCTCGATGACCAGTCCGCGATCGTTCCGGGACGCAACCTCGACATCTACGCCGTCGACCTGCAGCGCATCGAGATCCTCGAAGGCCCCCAGGGCACTCTGTTCGGGGCCGGCGCTGAAGCAGGCGTCGTCCGTTACATCACCAACAAGCCGGTGCTCGATGCCACCGAAGTGGATGTCACTGCGGGCTACGGCGTGACCGCTCACGGTGACCCTAACTCCAAGGGCAACGCCGTTTTCAACATTCCGCTGATCAACGACAAGCTCGCCGCGCGCGTGGCCGTGTTCACCGATCACCGCGGCGGGTACATCAACAACCTGCCGGCGTACTTCAAGCGCGGCAGCACGGACCTCGGCATCGAGAACAATTTCGGCGGTGTCGTGCCGGCCAACAGCGTGGTGATCAACAACTACAACATGACCGGGAACGCCATCAACCCGGTCTCGTACCAAGGCATTCGCGGCGAGCTGCTTTTCAAGATCAATGACGACTGGGACGTGCTCGTCAGCCAGATGTATCAGGACATGAATGCGCAGGGCGTGTTCTACGAGATGCCCTTCGGCTCGGAAGGCGCCGGGCTCACTTCGAGCGGGGCTCCGATCGGCGGGCAGCCGCTGCCGCCTTACTCCGTGAATCTGTTCAATCCCTCCTTCGACAGGGACAAGTTCGAGAATACCGCGCTCACCGTCGACGGCAAGATTGGACCGCTCAGTCTCGTGTACACCGGCGCCTACCTCGTGCGCAACGTCGAGCAGGTGCAGGATTACACGAACTACGCGCGCGGCGTCTATGGCGTCTACTATCAGTGCACGAACGTCTACAATCAGTCGGCCGGGGTGACGTGCTACTCGCCGAGCTCGGTTTGGAGCGATAACGAGCGCAACACTCATCTCTCGCAGGAGCTTCGGGTCAGCACCCCGAGTGATTGGCGGCTGCGCGGCATCGCGGGCCTCTACTGGGAAGACTACAAGCTCTATGACGACACGGAGTGGCTGTACAAGAGTGTGCCGCAGTGCGCGCCGGGCGGGCCGACCGTCGACTGCTTCCTGCCGATCCAGCCGTGGCAGGATGGTCCGGCCAACCGACCGGGTCTGCGTAATCCCAACACGGGCTTCTTCGACGATTTCCAGCGCACCTTCATCCAGAAGGCGGCTTACCTTTCGGCGGATTTCGACATCATCCCGCACAAGCTGACGATCACGGGCGGCATCCGCTACTTCGACATGTACAACGCGTCGTACGGCGGCGATGTTGGCAGCTTCTATTGTTACCAATATACCCCGACGACCTACTTCGGCGCCTGCCCGGCTCCCTACGGCACCGATTTCGCCAAGCAGAATCCGCACCAGCTGGTGCAGACCGGCAAGCGCGGCCGGGCGGATCTCTCCTGGCATGTCACGCCGGACAAGCTGCTCTACTACACGTATTCGCAGGGTTTCCGGCCCGGCGGATTCAACCGCGGCTCCTCCTCGCGCCTGCCGGATGCCAACGGCGTGGCCCAGTACGAGACGCCGCTCTTCTACGTTTCCGACGATCTCACCAACAACGAGGTGGGTTGGAAGACGCAGTGGCTCGGTAACCACGTGCAGTTCAACGGCGCGCTGTATCAGGAGAACTGGAGCAACGCGCAGGTCGGCTTCTTTTGCCCGCAGTGCGGACTCGGCAACCTCACCTTCGGAACGAATGGTCCGGATTACCGGGTGCGCGGCGTCGAGTTGCAGCTCGCCGCGCGCTTGATGACCGGTCTCACCGTGCAGGGTTCGGCCGCCTGGAACAGCGGCCAGCTCGTCAATTCGCCGGCCCTGAGGGACAACAACCCCAAGAGCCCGAACTACGGCAAGCCGATCACCACCTACTACAAAGGCGGTGTGGCGACGCCGCTCGAGGACGTGTACGGCCAACCTGGCAGCCCGCTCGCCAATTCGCCGCCGTTCGAGGCCAACCTGCGCCTGCGCTACGACTGGCTGATCGGTAACTATGCGCCTTTCGTGCAGGTGGGTGCTCAGCATCAATCGCACTCGCAATCCGCGGCGGGCCACGTCGAGTCGTACGACCAGCCGGCGTGGACCACCTATGACGCTTCGGCGGGAGTATCGAAGGACAGCTGGACGGTCTCGCTCGTCGGTACGAACATCACGAACACGAACGCGAGCCTCTTCACCTCGAGCCGCCAATTCATCCTTACGGAGACGCCGATGCGGCCGCGGGTGATCGAGCTCACTTTCGGCTACAGCTTCACCTCGAAGTGAGCGCCACGCCGCCTCGGCGGCGCTGCGGTACAATTGCTTCCAGGCAGGAAGAACGAGAGGCTGTAGCAGACCGATGCAGGCCGACGGCGCGGCCGTCCCGCCGCTCCCGCAGGCGAGCGCGGGCGTGCGGGAGTTGCTCGATCGGCGCGAGTTCGCGGCCGCTGCCGCGGCCGCGCGCGCTCTGCTCGCTGAGCGCCCGCAGGATCGCGACCTTCTCTACATGCTCGCGGTCGCGCAACGCTATCTCGGCCGTCCACGCGAGGCGCTCGCGACGCTTGCGCGCCTCGAGGAGTTTCACCCGGAATATTCCAGGCTGCATCAGGAGAGGGGGCATTGTCACGTGGCGCTGCGCTCGGCGGCGCCAGCGATCGCGGCATTCGAGCGCGCCGTGATGCTCAATCCGGCGCTGCCCGGGAGCTGGCGCACGCTGCAGGCGCTCTACCGCATGCAGGGCAGGCAGGCGGAAGCGGACAATGCCGCCGCGCACGTCGAGAAGCTGGCGAGCCTCCCGGCTGCCATCGTTACCGCGCGCAGCATGTTTGCCGACGGGGAGCTCGAGGCGGCCGAGGTCGTCGTGCGCCGATACCTCATCGAGCATGGCGATCATATCGAGGCGATGCGCATCCTGGCGCAGATCGGCATGAAGCTCGATGTGCTCGACGATGCGGAGCTGCTGCTCGAGAGCCTCCTTCGCCTGGACCCGGATTACCGCCCCGCGCGCTACGATTACGCCCAGGTGCTGCTGAAGCGTCACAAGCACCTCAAGGCCCGTGAGCAGGTCCGAATCCTGGAGCAGGCCGAGCCGGGGAATCTTGCCTACCGTGCGACCGACGCGGCCATCTCGACGGAGCTCGGCGAGTGCGAGCAGGCGCTCGAGCGATATGCCGAGCTGCTGCGCGAAACACCGGAGCACCCGGAGCTGCACGTCTCGAAGGCGCATACGCTGAAAACCCTGGGCCGGCAGCAAGAGGCGATCGAGTCGTACCGGCGCGCGGCGAGCATTCGGCCGAATTACGGTGATGCCTACTGGAGCCTCGCCAACCTCAAGACCTACCGTTTCGCGGACGAGGAGCTCGCGGCGATGCGCGCGGCCGAAGCGGCGCCACGCATCGCCGCCGCCGATCGCTACCATCTCTGCTTCGCGCTCGGCAAGGCGCTCGAGGATCGAGGCGAATACGCCGAGTCCTTCTTCTACTACGAGCGCGGCAACGCCCTGAAGAAGGCGGAAAGCCGCTATCGTCCGGAGTTCACCGAGCGCAATACCCAGCTGCAGATGGAGGTCTGCACGGCGGAGTTCTTCGCTGCCCGGCGCGGCTGGGGCTGTGCGAGCGAAACGCCGATCTTCATCGTCGGGCTGCCGCGGGCCGGATCGACGCTGATCGAGCAGATCCTCGCTTCCCATTCGGCGGTCGAAGGCACGATGGAGCTTTCCGACGTGCCACGGCTGGTGCAGACGCTGCAGGGCCGGGAGTCAGCGGAGGGCGGACAGCGCTATCCGGCGGTGCTCGCGCAGCTCGCGGCGGAGGATTTCCTGCGCTTCGGAGAAGCCTATCTCGCCGATACTCGGCTCTACAGGCGCGGCAAGCCGCGATTCATCGACAAGATGCCGAACAACTTCCGCCATGTCGGCCTGATGCACCTGATGCTGCCCAACGCGAAGATCATCGACGCGCGTCGGGGAGCGATGGCCTGTTGCTTCAGCAATTTCAAGCAGCTGTTCGCCTCCGGGCAGCAGTTCACGTACTCCTTCGAGGACATCGCCCGCTACTACCGCACCTACGTGGAGCTCATGGCGCACTGGGATCGGGTGTTGCCCGGACGGGTGCTGCGTGTGCGGCACGAGGAGCTGGTTGGCGACTTCGAGCCGCAGGTACGCCGGATCCTGGACTTCTGCGGGCTCGAGTTCGAGCCGGGCTGTCTCGAGTTCCACAAGACCTCGCGCCGCGTGCACACGGCGAGCTCCGAGCAGGTGCGCCGGCCGATCAACGCCGAGGGCCTTGAACAATGGCGACGCTTCGAGCCTTGGCTCGGGCCGCTGGCGCAGGCGCTCGGTGATCTTGCGCGGGATTGACCATGACTGAGCCGCCGGCAGCCTCGCCGCGGCGGCGCGACCGTGGGCGCTCCGGGCGGTCCACCGGCGCCGCGCTCACCCCAATCCCGCGACTCACAAACCGCTGGCCGCCGCTCGAGATCCTGACCGGCGAGCAGGTGGAGCGCATCGTGCTCGCCGCCTTCCGGGTGTTGGAGGAGGCGGGTCTCGAGATCCGCAGCGCCGCGGCCCGCGAGGTGTACGCCAGAGCCGGCGCGCTCGTGGACGAGGGCAGTCAGACGGTCCGCCTGGGACGAGACATCGTCGGGGCGCATCTTAAGCTCGCGCCGGCGAATTTCGTGCTGCATGCGCGCAACGCGGAGCGACATCTTCACGTGGGCGGCGATGTGGTCAACTTCGGGCCCGTGACCGGCGCTCCGCACATCAACGATCGCGAGCACGGCCGGCGCTACGGCGACATCGAGTCCTTCCGCAACATCCTCAAGCTCATCCATTCACTCGGTGTCCTGCACTGGCAGGGCGGCATCGTGGTCGAGCCGGTCGATCTGCCGGTGGCCGTGCGTCATCTCGCCATCTACCAGGCGCACATCGAGTACTCGGACATCGTGTGGGCGGCGCGCGGCATCGGCGGCGTGCAGGCGCAGGATGCGATCGCGATGTCGGCCATCGAGCACGGCTGCACGGTGGAGGAGCTCGCCTCGCGCCCGACTCTCATGACGGTCACCAACGTCAACTCGCCCCGGCGGGTCGATGAGGAAATTCTGGACAACATCATGGTGATGGCGCGGGCCGGGCAGTGCGTGGTCATCACGCCGTTCACGCTCATGGGCGCGATGGCGCCGGTGACCTTGGCCGGCGCGCTCGTGCAGCAGACCGCCGAGGCGCTCGCAATCGTCACGCTTTGTCAGATGCTGAAGCCCGGCGCGCCCTGCGTCCTCGGCGGGTTCACCTCCAACGTCGACATGCGAACGGGCTCGCCGGCCTTCGGGACGCCGGAGTACGTGCATGCGGTGATCGCCGCCGCTCAGATCGGACGGCGGCTGAACCTTCCGGTGCGCACCAGTGCTGTGAACGCCTCGCCGGTGGTCGATGCCCAGTCGACCTATGAGACGGCGTTCTCGCTGCAGGCCGCGATCCTGAGCCACAGCCATCTCGTGAATCACGCGGCCGGCTGGCTCGAGGGGGGCCTCTCCGCCTCGCTCGAGAAGATCATCGTCGATGCGGAGCTTCTGAGGAACTGGGCGGAGATGTTGAAGCCCGTGAGCTTCGATGATGATGATCTCGCCGTCGAGGCCATCAAAGCCGTCGCGGCGGGCGGGCATTTCTTCGGCGAGCCGCATACGCTCGCACGCTATCAGTCGGCGTTCTATCGACCGCTGCTCTCGGACTGGTCGAATTTCGAGAGTTGGAAGGAAGCGGGGGCGCGCGATGCGACAGTGCGGGCCACCGGCATCTGGCAGAAGCTGCTGGCGGAGTACGCGCCGCCGCCGCTCGATCCGGCCGTCAGGGAGGCGATCGCCGAGTACGTGGCGCGAAGAACGCGCGAGCTGAGCACGCTCGGGTGAGCGCATGGATTGCCAACGCGCGGATGTACGCGGTAACCGCGGAGGTCGAGACCCTCTGGCGCGGACTGCTCGAGCGCGTGGCCGGGGAAGCGGAGGTCGCGCTCGAGTACGTGCGCTATCCCGCGCCGCGGCCGCTCGAGCATCTCTGGTCGCGCGCAGACCTCGGCGCAGTCCTCATGTGCGGCTATCCGATTGCGCTTGAGCTCGCGGAGGTGCAGCCGCTCGCGGCGCCCATTCCACGGGCGCCCTGGGCCGCGGGTCGCGCGGTCTATCGCACCGATCTCATCGTGCGCGAGGATGCCTCTTACCAGCATCTGGAGGATACATTCGGCGGACGCGCGGGGTGGACGGTGGCGCATTCCCATTCCGGTTTCAATGCATTCCGACACCATCTCCTCTCCTATCGCACACCGCAGCGCCCGAAGCTATATCGCGAGATGGCCGCCGATCTCGTCACTGCGCGTAATGTGCTCGATGCCGTGCGCGAGGGGCGCATCGACGTGGGGCCACTCGATGCCTATTGGCACCTGTTGATCGCCCGGCATGCCCCGCAGCTCGTCGCGGGCGTGCGCGTGCTCGCCTCGACCGCGCTCGCTCCCATGCCGGCCTTCGTCGCGGCTCGCGGCTTCGCGGCCGCCGAAGCGGCACGGCTTCGGGCCGCATTCACGAGCGCGGCGACGAAGCCGTGGTTCGCCACCTTCGCGGATCCTCTGCTGCTCGAGGGATTCGCGCAGGTCGATCGGGACGTATTCGATCTAGCTCTCGATTGGGATCGGGAAGCGCGGTTGGCCGGTTATGCCGAGCCGGCCTAGTGCCCAAGCCCGGGCGGTGCTATCAGCCGCGACGGCGCGGCGTCGTTTGCTGACGCTCGCCGGACGCTTGGCTTTCGCGGCGCCGCTGGTTTTCGCGGCGCTCGCTCGCTTGAGCCTTCCGCTGTCAGCCGCCGAGCAGCCGCCGAGCACATTCGGGCCCGACGCCCCGGCACTCGCCGCCCTTGGACCTGATTCGGTCGGGGTCGAGACACTCACCTTGACCCAGCGCGCGCAAACCGATGTGTTGGCATACGACCCGGCAACACACCGCGCGCCGAAGCGCGATCGTACTCTGGTGATCGATATCTGGTACCCGGCGCGTGCCGAAGCCGGCGCGCCGCGCGCCCTGTATTCGGCGGCATTTCCGTCCGAGCCACCGGCGCCCCGGGCTCACTTTACGGTCCCCGGCATCGCGGTGCGAGATGCACCCTTCTCCGGCGGCCCTTATCCGCTCGTCATCGTTTCGCACGGCTACAGCAACACGCCGGCGGCCATGACCTGGATCACCGAGAACCTCGCCTCGAAGGGTTATGTCGTCGCGGCGATCCACCACGACGATCCGCCGATCACCGACACGGCGAAATTCGTCGGACCCATACTTCGCCGGCCGCTCGACATTGCGTTCGTGGCCTCGAGGCTGCAGCGAACCCTGGCGGACAAACACTGGATCGACCCTACGCGAACCGCGCTGATAGGCTACTCGATGGGCGGCTACGGCGTTCTGGCCGCCGCGGGCGCGGTGCTCGATCCGCATAGCCCGTTGGCGAAGATGGTGCCGGGAGGTCTGCTGCTGCCGTACTGCGAGGGCGGCGCACAGCAGCGTGCGCTGCGGGTCGCGCACCTGCGCGCGATCGTTGCCATCTCTCCGGCCGGCGGACCGCCGTGGAGCGCCTGGGGAAAAGGTGGTCTCACCGCGATAGAAACGCCACTTTTTCTCATCAACGGCAACCGTGACCGCACCGTCGGCTACCGGCGTGCGGGTCTTGCCGTTTTCAAGCGGGCCATTCATGCGCCGCGCTATCTGCTGACATTCGAGGAGGCGGGCCACGACATCGGGCTCGATCCCGCACCGCCCCAGATGCGCGGCTCGCTCTGGAACCTCGCCTGGTTTCAGGATCCGGTCTGGAATACCGAGCGCGTCAACGCGATCAACGCGCACTTCATCACGGCCTTTCTGGATCTTTACGTGAAGGAGGAGAAACGCTACGCGGCCTACCTCGATGTGCCGGTGACCCACGCCGGGCAAGGGGTCTGGCCGGAAGACCACGCTGCCTTCGAGGCTTACAGTCCGGGAAATGGCGGTATCACGGTATGGAAAGGATTCCAGCGCTCGTTCGCGGTCGGGCTCGAGCTGCAGCGCGCCGGCGTCGTCCGCCCCTAAGGAGCTCCGCTCGCCGGCGCTACCGGCACGCGTCCGGTGGGATGCTGCAGTACGTGATGGTGGCGGAAGAGGTAACGCCGCGCGACCTCGAAGTAGGTGCGGTAGAGCAGACCCCCATTCTCGGCGATCAGCCGCTCGCGCTCCTGCCGGTAGCGGGCTGGGCACTGATACCAGGGGATGCCGGGCGATTCGTGGTGCAGGGAGTGCAGATTGTTGAAAAGAAACAGCGGCCCCAGGATCCACGACCCCTCGACGATGGCCACGCGCTCGCGCACGCCGGGTCGCGCGCGATGCTCGGCGAAGGAGCGGATGAGCTGAATGGCGTTCGCCGGGATCACCATGGCTACGAAGTAGAGCCAGAGTGGCATGCCGCAGATGAGCTTCAGCCACAAGATGACCGGGATGCACCACAACAAGTGCTCCGCCCACACCGCCCGGATGCCGCGCTCGCCACGCCAGGCGTTGCCCAGGTCCCAGCGCAGGTACATGAAGATCCGTAACCAGGAGCCGACGAGGAGCCGCCCGGCGAAGGTCTGCTCGATGCTCAGGGCGCCGCGCATCAACGGGCTCATTCGTGCCCAGGCCTCGGATGTCCAGTAATACGATTCCGGATCATCGAGCGGGTCGGTCAGCCGCTCATCGCAGTGATGCTTGTGATGCAGGTCGCGATAGCGCTGGTACGGTATCCACAGCCCGAGCGGCACGATCGCGAGCAGCCGGTTGAGCGGTTTCCAGCGCGTGGGATGCCCGTGCACGATCTCGTGCTGCAGGGAGCTGTGCAGAGTGATGAGCACCGCCGTGAGCGTCGCGACGAGCGCGAGCGGCCAGTGCGCATATCTCGAGGTGGCCGCGAGCCACCCGCCGTAGGTGGCGAGGAGCAGCAGAAGGGTCGGGAGCTCGACCGCGGGCCGAGCACGGTTGGGACCTGATGTCACGACCGGATTAAAGCGTACGTTTGGAATCGGTAACACCGAAACCTACAACTTTGCCGCCAGATTATAACATCGACGGGGTGGAGCGACGGGGAGAATTGTTGAAGCAAGTCGCGGGTTTGCAAGCTCGTGGGCGCTTCCGACGGAGCTCGCCCCACCGGCCGTCAATCGATGCGGGCGCTGCCGCAAATACGCCGCTCGAGCGCCGCGACCCCGTCGTAGAGGAGCACCGCCATGAGCCCGGTGGCGAGCCCTCCCTGCAGGACGAAGGCGGTGTTGTTGGAGAGGAGCCCGGCGATGATCACCTCGCCGAGGCCTTTGGCGGCTACGGTCGATCCCAAGGTCGCGGTCCCGATGTTGATGACCAGGGAAAGACGAATACCCTCTAGAATCAAAGGCATAGCAAGGGGAAGCTCGACTGTGACGAGGCGCTGGCGGGCACTCATGCCCATGCCGCTCGCCGCCTCCAGCACCGCCGCCGGACAGGTTCTCAACCCCACGACGGTGTTCTCGAATATCGGCAGCAGCCCATATAAGAAGAGCGCGATCAGGGTGGGCTTCGCCCCGAAGCCGACGAGCGGCACGGCGAGGGCCAGCACGGCGACGGGCGGGAACGTCTGCCCGAAGCTCACGACGGCACGCGACAGCGGCAGAAACTCCGCGCCGCGCGCTCGCGTTACGAGGACGCCGAGCGCGACGGCAACCACGGTGCTCGCGAGGCAGCCGATGAGCACCGTGAGGAGGTGCGCGAGCGCGAGCCTGCCGATGTTGCCCTGATCGTAGATCGGCGAAGCTCCTGCCGAAGCGAGCGGCGCGAAGAGCGCCGCGAAGCGCTCGGGAGCGAGCAGGAAGGCGAGCAGGATCCCGAGCGCCGCCAGCCGCAGGATCGTTGGAATGCGGCGCATCAACGCGGCCGCCCGCGAGCGAGAATGGCGGCGACGGTGAGCCGTCCGCACGGCTTGTCGTCGTCGTCGACCACGGTGCCGGACTCGCTCCCGCGCCAGAGCAGCTCCGAGAGTGCTTCCCGGAGCGAGGCCGAGGCCCGGATGATCGGTCCGTCGGCCGCCATTTCCGCGGCGCCGGCCGAGTTGTTGCTCGTGGCGGTGTTGGCCGAGGTGTCCGCCAGCGCCTCACCCGCCGTCGTGAGCGAGAGCAGCCGCATGGCGCGCTCGGCGCTGCCGGTCATGCGCGCGACCAGGGGATCGGCCGGATGCATGACCAACACCTCGGGCCGATCGTACTGCAGCAGCCGTCCCTCGCTCATGACCGCGACGCGGTCGCCGAGACGGAAGGCCTCGTCGATGTCGTGGGTGACCACCACCATCGTGGTGCCGAACTTGCGCTGGATCTCGAGCAGATCGTCCTGGGCCTTCTCGCGGATGATGGGATCGAGCGCCCCGAACGGCTCGTCCATGAGCAGCACGGCCGGCTCCGCGGCGAGCGCCCGCGCCACGCCGACCCGCTGCTGTTGGCCTCCCGAGAGCTGGTAAGGGTACTTGTCTGCATACATGGCCGGATCCAACTGCAGCGTCCGCAGCAGCTCATCCACGCGCACGCGGATCCGGTCCGGCTCCCAACCGAGCAGGCGCGGCACGGTGGCGACGTTCTCGGCGACCGTGCGATGCGGGAAGAGGCCGTGGCCCTGGATCACGTAGCCGATCCGGCGGCGCAGCAGGTGCGCCGGCTCGCTTTCCGTATCGCGCCCGTCGATGATGACGCGCCCGCTCGTCGGCTCGATGAGCCGGTTGATCATCCGTAGCAGCGTCGACTTGCCCGAGCCGGATGTGCCGACGATCACGGTGATGGAATTGCGCTCGATGGTCATCGATACGGCATCGACGACCGTAGCCGAACCGTAACGCTTGGTGAGGCTCTCGATGACGATCATGACGGCGCCTTGTCCAGGATCTCGACCAACGCATCGAGCAACACCCCGGCCGAGAAAGCGAGCACGAGCGTGGGAATCGCGCCGAGCAGCACGAGATCGATCGCGGTCTGGCCGATGCCCTCGAAGATGAAGGTCCCGAAGCCGCCGCCGCCGATGAGCGCCGCGATGGCGACGAGCCCGATGTTCTGGACCAGCACGATGCGCACGCCCGTGAGGATCACGGGGAGCGCCAGGACGAGCTCGACGCCGGTGAGCGTCTGCCAGCGAGTCATGCCCATGCCCTGGGCGGCCTCGACCGTGGCGGGCGAGACGCGTCTCAAGCCCGCGACCGTGTTGGCGACGAGCGGCAGGAGCGAATAGAGAAAGAGCGCCACCACGGCCGGGGCCGCGCCGATGCCCCGGATCCCGAGCGCGGCCGCGAACCGGACGTGCGCCGCGAGCGCGCCGAGCGGCGCCATGAGGATGCCGAAGAGCGCGATGGAAGGGATGGTCTGGATGAGGTTGAGCGCGCTCAGGATCCCGGGCCGAAGCCGTGGCGCGCGATGGCAGAAGATGCCAAGCGGCAGCGCCACGAGGAACGCGGCGCCGAGCGATCCGAGGGAAAGGAGGACGTGCTGCCGTGCCGCGACTTTGAACGCCGAGGCGTTCACGGCGTATTCGCGCATCACCGAGACCTTGTCGAAGGTGCCGTGCGCCAGGGTGAGCCAGGTGACGCCGAGAAAGAGGGCGAGCAGCAGCACGCGCACACCGGGCCCGGGACGCAGGCGCGTGATCGCATCCGTGGCGAGGAGGCCGAGCGTCGCGAGCAGCAGCCAGAAGCCGGCGCCGGGTGCGACTCGCACGATCATGTTGTGAGGAGGTGTCAGGGTGTTTGCCGCGGCGGCGAGCGCCGCCGCGATGACGACGATGCCGGCGAGCGCCGCCGCGAGCCGGATCGGCGCACTCGCTACGAGGAGCGCCACCGCCGCGATCGCGGCGAGCACGCCCGCGCAGCCGAGCGCTTCCCCAGCCGGCAGCACTTGTGCAAGGTGGCGCGGATCGCCGGGCAGGATGCGGTTCGCCTTGAAGACGACGAACGGCAGCAGAATGAGCGCGACGGCTCCCACGAGCGCGAGCAGCGCGCCCAGGCGGTCCACCGCCGGCAAGGCGGGGGCATCGCGCGCGGCAGGCGGCCGGCGCAGCAGAAGGTCGGGCGCGCTCAATTGAGCAGGCCTTTCTGCTTCAGGTAATCCCTCGCGACCGACTGCACCGATTCCCCATCCACCTGCACCCGCTCGTTGAGCCGCTGCAGCGTCTCGCGATCGAGGCTCTGCATGAGGGGCTTGACGAGCGTCGCGATCTGCGGGTAAGCGCGCAGCACCGCCTCGCGGACGAGGGGAACGGGGGCGTAGATCGGTTGCTCGTGCCGATCGTCGTCGAGCACGAGCAGGTCCGCTGCGGCGATGCCGCCGTCGGTGCCGTACACCATCGCGGTGTTGGTGCCGTCCGTGCGCGCGGCCGCCGCGGCGATCATGGCCGCGGTTTCACCGCCCGCGAGCACGATGAGCTGGTCCGAGCTCAGCTTGAACCCGTACGTCCGCTCGAGCCCGGCGAGCGTGCCGGCATTGGCGAACTCGGCCGAGCAGGCGAGCATGACGTCCCCGCCCCCGGAGACCCACCGTGCGAAGTCACTCATGGTGCGCAGATGGTAGGCGTTCGCCACGTCCCGGCGCACGGCGAGGGCCCAGGCATTGCTCGCAGGCGCGGGAGTGAGCCAGACGATGTGATTTCTCGCGTAATCGAGCCGGGCGCCGAGCTCGTAGCCCTGCCGGAGGTCCTTCCACGCGGGGTTCGAGGGCATATTGAAGAAGACAGCGCCGTTGCCGGTGTATTCGACATAAAGGTCGATCTCCCCATCGAGCAGGGCCCTGCGCACCACGGGGGTCGCGCCGATCTGCAAGCGATCCACCGTCGCGATACCGGCGGCATCGAGAAGCAGCCGGATCATCTCGCCGATCATGGCCGACTCGCTCGAGAGCTTCGAGGAGACGATCACCGCGGAGCCAGCCCGGGAGGGGGCCGAGGCGATGAGCGCGAGCGCCGCAGCTATACAGAGCGACTTGAAGAATCGCGCCACGTGTAGTCTCCACCCCCCGCACCGCGCCCACGTTGTCGGCTGAGGGGGCGCGAGTCAAGCTATCATAGCCATCCGTCGATGACTCAGCAGTCGCAGCCGCCGTCGCGCTCCCCGGCATCCCCGCGCGCATCGAGCGGACCGTATTCGGGGTTTCGGCTCCTCCGGGAGGGCTTGCGCGCGCAGCGCGGCTGGTCGCGCGCCTGGGCGAAAGCGACTCCCCGCCCGCGCTATCGCGTGCTCATCGTGGGCGGCGGCGGGCATGGATTGGCGACGGCCTTCTATCTCGCCCGCGAGTTCGGCATTCGCGACGTCGCGGTGCTCGAGCGCGGACCGATCGGGCTCGGCAACGTCGGCCGCAACACCACCATCATCCGCTCGAACTACTTCCAGCCCGCCAACATACGCTTCTACGAGCTCTCGCTGAAGCTCTGGGAGGGTCTCGAGCAGACGCTCAACTTCAACGCCATGGTGAGCCAGCGTGGCACGCTCAACCTCTATCACTCCGAGGCGCAGCGCGATCTCTTCACGCGGCGGGCGAACACCATGCGGCTCGAGGGCGTCGATGCGGAGTCGCTCACGCGCGAGGAGGTCAAGCGCCTCGTGCCGCTCGTCGATCTCGACAACGGCCGCTATCCGGTGCTCGGCGGGTATCTGCAACCCCGCGGCGGAACGGTGCGCCATGATGCCGTTGCCTGGGGCTATGCGCGCGCCGCATCGGAGGCCGGCGTCGATATCATCGAGCACTGCGAGGTCGTCGGCATCCGCCGCGAAGGCGGCCGCATCAGCGGTGTCATGACGAGCCGGGGGCCGATCGATGCCGAGACCGTATGTCTCGCGGTAGCCGGTCATTCCTCGAGGCTCGCGGCGATGGCGGGCCTCACCCTTCCCATCGAAACGCACCTCCTGCAGGCGTTCGTGAGCGAGAGCGTCAAGCCGATGCTCGATGTCGTCGTGACTTACGGCGCCGGACACTTCTATGCCAGCCAGTCGGACAAGGGCGGCCTCGTGTTCGGCGGCGCCATCGACGGTTACAACAGCTACGGCCAGCGGGGCGCGCTGCCGATGGCCGAGGAAGTCGCCGCGGCCGCCATCACGTTGATGCCGGGTCTCGCGCGACTGAAAGTGGTGCGGCAATGGGCCGGCGTGATGGACATGACCATGGACGGCTCGCCCATCATCTCGAAGACTCCGCTCGAGGGCCTGATTCTGAACGGCGGTTGGTGTTATGGGGGATTCAAGGCGATTCCCGCCGGCGGCATGACGACCGCGCACTTGATCGCGCGCGGCGTTCCGCATCCTCTCGCGGCGCACCTGTGTCTCGAGCGCTTTGCCAGCGGACGCACCATCGATGAGCGCGGCGCTGGCCCATTCCCTTACGCCCACTGAGCCTTACCGAGCGAGAGCGCGATGCTTCGGATCCCCTGCCCCTGGTGCGGTGAGCGCGACGAGATCGAGTTCCGTTATCGCGGCGATGCGAGCTGCCGCCGGCCCGCCGACGGAGCCGCGCTCGAGGATTTCATCTCCTACGCGTACGAACGCGTCAATCCATTCGGCTGGCACTGCGAGTGGTGGCTGCACATCGGCGGCTGCGGGCAGCTCTTGAAGATCGTCCGGCATACGATGACCCACGAGATTCGCTTCGTCGGCGCTCCGGGCGATGAGCCGCCGCCGGGCGGAGAGAGCCCGTGATGCGAGGTCCCGGCCGCATCGGCCGAGGTCTCCTTACCGATCCCGACCGTCCGATCGCCTTTCGCTTCGACGGACGGCGCATGCGGGGGCTGGCCGGCGACACGCTCGCCTCGGCGCTGCTCGCCAACGGCCGACGGCTCATCGGCCGCAGCTTCAAATACCACCGGCCGCGAGGCATCGTCACGGCGGGGCCCGAGGAGCCGTGCGCGCTCGTCGATGTGATCGGCGCTGCGGGGCGAGAGCCCAACTGCCTCGCCACGATGCTCGCGCTCGAGGAGGGCCTCACCGCCGAGAGTCAGAATCGCTGGCCTTCGCTCGCCTTGGACGCGCTCGCCCTGAACGGGGCGCTCTCGCGCTTTCTCCCGGCGGGGTTCTACTACAAGACCTTCATGGCGCCCGAGTGGGGATGGGAGCGGCTCTACGAGCCTTTGATCCGTCGCGCGGCCGGACTCGGCCGGCTCGAGCCGCAAGTGAGCGCACACGCCGCGCCTGCCGAGACGGTGCACGATCATGCCGACGTCCTGATCGTCGGCGCCGGCGCCGCCGGGCTCGCCGCAGCCTGCCGGCTGGGCGCGAGTGGGCTCGCCGTGATCCTCGCCGAGCAGGACGTGACCCTCGGGGGCGGCGCTCTCCTCGATCCACGCTGGAGCCCCTGGCGCGAGCGCGCGCGCGGACTGCTCGCCAGGTTGCCGAACCTGCGCTCTCTGCCGCACACGACGGTGTTGGATGCCTACAGTCAGGGTGTCTTCGCCGCACTCGAGAAGCTCTCGAGCCAGGAGGCGCGGCGCTTCGGTGGGCTGCGGGAGCGATTGCGGATCGTGCGAGTCGAGCGGGTTCTGCTCGCGACCGGTGCGATCGAGCGCCTGATTGCTTTCCCGCGCAACGATGTGCCGGGCGTGATGCTCGCCGGCGCCGCGCTCGGCTATCTGAGGCGCTATGGAGTCGCCGTCGGCCGGCGTCCGGTCTTCTTCCTCAACTCGGATGAAGGCTACGAGGCGGCATTTGCGCTGCACGAGGCGGGCGTGCCATGCGCGGGCGTGATTGATGCGCGCGCGAGCTCCCTCGCCGCCGATCGCGCGCGCACGTTGGGCATCGAGGTCGAGACCGGAGCGGTCGTTCAAACCGTTCACGGCCGCGCCGCCGTGCGCGCAGTGACGGTGGTGGACCGTGACGGCCGCCGCCGCCGGCTCGAAGCCGATTGCCTGTTGGTTTCCGGAGGCTACTCGCCCGCGACCTCGCTCGCGAGCCAGGCCGGCGCCGCGTTGCACTGGGATCCGGCGATCGCCGCATTCACGCCCGACCTTCCGGTGACGGTTGGACGTGTCGCGGGAGCAGCGCGCGGCGTCTTCGGGCTCGCGGCTGCCGCACGCGATGGCGAGCGCGAAGCGGCGGCGATCCTCGAAGATCTCGGGCATGGAGCGGCCCTCGCGCAGAGCGCATCGAGCGCCACGGTCGCGGCCACGGCCCTCGCCGGGCTCGAGCCGCCCGAGGATCGGGCGGCCACCGGGATCGATGCCATCTGGGAGGTCAAGGGGCGCGGCCCTGCCTTCGTCGACCTGCAGAACGATGTGACTGCGGCCGATGTGCGCCTCGCGCATCGCGAGGGCTACGAGCACGTCGAGCACATGAAGCGCTACACCACCCACGGCATGGGGACCGACCAGGGGCGCATCGGCGGGCTCGTTGGCAGCGCCATTCTGGCGCAGGCGCGCGGGGTGCCGCTCGCCGAGGTCGGACAATCCAAGCCCCGCCCCTACACGCAGCCCGTGCCGCTTGCGGCCTTGGCCGGAGGCGAGGTCCGCGAGCACTACCGGCCGAAGCGTCGCCTGCCGCTTCATGCCTGCCACGAGGCGGCCGGGGCGAGCTTCGTCGCGACGGGCCTCTGGCTTCGGCCGCTCGTCTATTCGCGGGAGAACGGATGGGAGGCCGTGCTGAAAGAGGCGCGGGCGGTGCGCGAGTCGGTCGGGATCACGGATGTGTCGAGTCTCGGCAAGATCGACGTGCAGGGCGCGGATGCCGCCCGGTTTCTCGATTTCATCTACGCCAACCGCTTCTCCACGCTGCCCGTCGGTCGGGCACGATACGGCATCATGCTGCGTGAGGACGGCATGCTGTTCGACGATGGCACGACCTCGCGGCTCGGGCTGCAGCACTTTCTGGTCACGACCACCACCGCCAACGCGGGCGCGGTGCTCGAGCACCTGGAGTTTCATCGTCAGTCGGTGTGCGCCGGTCTCGACGTGCGCCTGACCGATGTCAGCGATCAGTGGGCGCAGCTCGCCGTCGCGGGTCCGCGCTCGCGCGAGCTCATCGGAAGCATCGTGAGCGAACTCGATCTCTCCAACGGCGCCTTTCCCTTCATGGCGGCCGCACCGGCGCGGATCGCCGGCATCGCCGGGCGCGTGTTTCGCATCTCGTTCTCGGGCGAGCTCGCCTACGAGCTTGCGGTACCGGCGAGCGAGGCACGCAAGGCGTGGTCGGCATTGCTCGAGGCCGGCCGGCCCTTCGGGCTCGTTCCCTACGGTCTCGATGCGCTCAACACGTTGAGGATCGAGAAGGGTCACGTGACCGGAGCCGAGCTCAACGGCAACACGACGGCGGATGATCTCGGATTCGGTCGCATGCTGAAGAGCGAGGGCGAGTTCATCGGGCGCGCGCTCGCGCGCCGTCCTGGGCTTGCGGCGCCCGATCGGCTGCAGCTCGTGGGTCTTCATCCGCTCGATCGGACTCGACGGCTGAGGAATGGCGCGCATCTGGTCGCTGCGGAGGCGCCGGAGAGCTCGCTCGGATATGTGACTTCCTCGAGCCCGTCGGTGACGCGCGAGGGCTGGGTGGGTCTCGCGCTCCTCGCGGGCGGCAGAAGCCGCATCGGCCAGCAGCTCCTCCTCACTTCACCCATTCACGGCGAGCGCCTCGAGGTGCAGATCACGAGCCCGGTGAGCTTCGATCCGGAGAATCACCGTGTCCGCGCCTGAAGCGGTGGCAAGCGGGCGTGGCGCGGCCATCGAGCTGCGCGCGTGCGCGGTGGATATCGTCGAGGTCGCCCCGCTTCGCGGCCGGGCCGGTGAGCTGCAGCGATTCATCGACGGCCAGGGCTCGAGCCTTCCGCCCGTCGGGCATCTGACCGCGGCTCCCCATCGCTGGGTGCTCTGCGTGCGTCCGGAGCGTTGGCTGTTGCTCGAGCCGCGCCGCGAGGCCGGCATGAGCGCCGCGCGGTGGGAAAGTCATTGCGCCGGAATCGGTACCGCCGTCGATCTGACATCCGCGTTGAGCGTGCTCGATATCGCAGGGCCCGCGGCTCGCGAGGTGCTCGCGCGTGGCTGCCGTCTCGATCTCGACCCGGGCAGCTTTACGGCGGGCAGCGCGGCGCGAACCCTCATGGCGCAGGTACCGGTGATCATGGGCGCACACGCCGCGGGCGTCCTGCTGCTCACGCCATCGACCACGGCGCAGCACTTCAGGGAGTGGCTGTGCGCAACCGCGAGACCTTTCGGCCTCGATCCGCAGGCTGATCTCGCCACCTTCGATCTGTTAGGGTAATCGGCCGGAGCGTTTCAAAGATGAAAGATTCCGCAAGAGCCGTCGTCATCGGCGGCGGGGTGGTGGGCGCGAGCGTTCTTTATCACCTCGCCAAGATCGGCTGGACGGACGTTCTGCTCCTCGAGAAGAGCGAGCTCACGTCGGGCTCGACCTGGCACGCGGCGGGCGGCATGCACACGTTTAACGGCGAGGCCAACATCTCGAAGCTGCAGAAGTACACGATCGATCTATATCGTGAAATCGAGGCGCTCTCGGGCCAATCGTGCGGGCTGCACCCGAACGGCGGTCTCATGCTGGCGGCGACCCCCGGCGAGCTCGATAGTCTCAAGCTCATCTGCTCCCGCGCCCGCTATCTCGGCATGGAGACCGAGATGATCTCGCTCGAGGAGGCGCAGCGGTTGAATCCGCTCATCGATACGCGCTTTTTCATCGGCGCGCTCTGGCGCGCCGATGGCGGTCATTGCGACCCTTCCGGCACGACGCACGCCTACGCCAAGGCAGCCCGCCAGCTCGGTGCCTCGGTGGAGCGTTTCACGCGCGTGATCGGGCTCACGCCGAGGCGCGATGGCACGTGGGACGTGCTCACCGACAAGGGCAACGTGCACGCCGAGCATGTGGTCAACTGCGCGGGCCTCTGGGCGCGCGAGATCGGGCACCTGGTCGGCATCGAGCTGCCGGTGCTCGCGATGGAGCATCATTATCTCGTGACCGAGGACATTCCGGAGCTCAAGGGACTCGAGCGCGAGATCGTCAACACGACCGATTATCTCGGCGAGATCTACATGCGCCAGGAACGCGCGGGGGCGTTGATCGGGACCTACGAGCCGAACGGGGTGGTCTGGTCGCCGGTCAAGACGCCGGATGATTTCTCCATGCAGCTCCTGCCCGAGGACTTCGAGCGGCTGGCGCCTTACTTCGAGGTGGGCTTTCAACACTTCCCCGCCCTCGGACGCGTCGGCATCAAGAAGGCCATCAACGGTCCCTTCACCTTCGCCCCCGACGGCAATCCGCTCGTCGGACCGGTCCGGGGCCTCAAGAACTTCTGGGTCGCCTGCGCCGTGATGGCGGGTTTCAGCCAGGGCGGCGGCATCGGTCTCGTGTTGTCGCGCTGGATGGCCGAGGGCGATCCGGGCCAGGACATCCTCTCGATGGACGTCGCGCGGTTCGGAGCGTTCGCGACGCCCAAGTACACTTCCATCAAGGTGCCGGAGAATTACTCGCGGCGATTCCGGCTCGCCTACCCCAACGAGGAGCTCCCGGCTGCGCGTCCCGTGCGCCGCTCGCCGATCTATGAGCGCTTGAAGTCAGCCGGAGCCGTGATGGGCGCGAACTTCGGGCTCGAGCACGCGCTCTGGTTCGCTCCGCCGGGTGTGCCGCCGACCGAGACCCCGAGCTATCGCCGCTCGGAGGCCTTCCCATTCGTCGGTGAGGAGTGCCGCGCGGTGCGCAACGCCGTCGGCATCTACGAGACGAGCAACTATGGGAAATACGAGGTGAGCGGCCGCGGCGCGCGCGGCTGGCTCGACCGGGTGTTGGCCTCGAGGATCCCGCCGCCCGGGCGCCTGCGGCTCGCTCCCATGCTGAACCGCGCCGGACGGATCGTCGGGGATTTCTCCATCGCCTCTCTCGCCGAGGACCGGTTCCTCATCGTCGGCTCGGGATTTGCCGAGGAGTTCCACCTCCGTTGGTTCTTCGCGTCCGAGCCGCCGGCGGATGTGTTCGTGCGCTCGATGGCATCGACGCTCATGGGGTTCTCCATCGCGGGACCGAAATCACGCGAGCTGCTGCAGCGTCTCGTCCGGCTCGACCTCTCCGCCTCGGCGTTCAAGCTCTTTCAGGTCGCTCAGACGCCGGTGGGCTTCGCGCCATCGATCCTCACGCGATCGGGATTTACGGGCGAGCTCGGCTACGAGATCTGGACGACTCCCGACTACTTGGCCACGCTCTATGACGATCTCCTCGAGGCGGGACGCGACCTGGGTCTTACCCATTTCGGCGGCCGCGCGCTCTCCTCGCTCAGGCTCGAGAAGGGGTATGGCTCGTTCAACAAGGACTTTCGCCCCGACTACACGCCCGGGGAGACGGGCCTCGAGCGCTACATCGATTTCGACAAGAGCGAATTCATGGGCCGCGCCGCCGCGCTCGCGGAGCGCGCCGCGGGCCCGAAGCGGCGGTTCGTGATCCTCGAGCTTCCCGGCGCCGAAACGGAAGCGATCGGCTACGAGTCGATCCTCAAGAACGGTGCGGCGGTCGGCTATGTGACCTCGGCAGCATTCGGGCACTGCATCGGCAAAAGCCTCGCCGCAGGCTACGTGCCGGCGGCGCTCGCGCGCGAGGGAGAGTCTTTCCAAATTGACGTTTTCGGCGAGCTTCGCGCGGCGATCGTGCGCCTGCAGCCGCTCTACGATCCGGAGGGCGCTCGACTGAGGGCATAACGCCCTTTCGGACCACCCGACACCTTGGATACTCAACTGGTGCACCGAGTGCGCGAATGGCGGCTGGGTGCCCAAAGCGGTCCGTAGCGCACCCCGATTGCCGCGGCTGAAATCGCGTTTAGCAGTCATTGGAACGACCGGCTAGGCGGAAGCCAATCCGTCCTCAGCTGGCTCGCCCAAGTGCCTGTAACCAAATAGGTTGCCAGAATGTAACCTAATAGGTTACGCTTGGCACACATGATCAAGACATTCAGGCACAAAGGACTCGCGACGCTGTTCGAGACCGGGAATGCTCGCAAGGTTCAACCGAAGCACGCAAAGCGCCTGAATCTGATCCTTACCGCGCTTAATGCCGCGACCCAGGCAGCGCAGATGGCGATGCCCGGAATGCGGTTTCATCAGCTGCATGGCGACCGCTATTCCGTTTGGGTGGATGAGAATTATCGAGTGACGTT
>DATFCZ010000102.1:0-10429 GCA_035252605.1 Steroidobacteraceae bacterium | reverse complement strand
CGCGATGTAGTCGGCCACTGGCTCCGAAAGCGTGAGGCCGAGCACCTCGCGGCGCGCCGCAAACACCGTTTCCTGCGAGACGCGATGCTCGGGCGGCGTCAACTCCCGGCGCGTGATGGCCTCGCGCCGCGCGAGTGCCATGATCTCGAGTGTCGTCGCGCGGTCGGGGTAATCGACGCGGGTGTGCAGCATGAAACGGTCGAGCTGCGCTTCGGGCAGCGGGTAGGTGCCTTCCTGCTCGATCGGATTCTGAGTGGCCATCACGAGAAAGAGCTGCGGCAGCGGGTAGGTCGCCGCTCCCACGCTGATCTGCCCCTCGGCCATGGCCTCGAGGAGAGCCGATTGCACCTTGGCCGGGGCGCGGTTGACCTCGTCCGCCAGGATCAGGTTGTGAAAGAGCGGTCCGCGCTGGAACCGGAACACACCTTCCTCCGGACGGTAGACGTCGGAGCCCGTCAGGTCGGCGGGCAGCAGGTCGGGCGTGAACTGCAGGCGCTGGAAATCGGCTTCGAGCGCGTGCGCGAGCGCCTTCACCGCGCGTGTCTTGGCAAGCCCCGGCGGTCCTTCGACGAGCAGGTGCCCGTCGGCGAGGAGCGCGATGAGCAGCCGCTCGACCAGCGTCAGTTGCCCGATGATCTGGCTGGTGAGGTAGTCCCGCAGCCGCAGGATGGCGGTGTGGGCGGCACTGCCGGTGCGGGCAGTTTTCGTGGGCAAAGGGCTCAAGCCGGCATTCATCGTCGGGTTCCTCACTTTCGCTTTCCAGGCAGTAGCACGCGCGGGTCCGCCCCGGGCTGCGCGGTTCCGTTCGCGGGTAGCGAGCTCGGCCGGTTTTCAGACTCGGATGACGGCTCCGATCCAGCTTCGCCCGAAGCCGGGTTGACCACCGGCCGGCGGCTCGGGTTCCGTGAACATATTACGCGCCTGAGCTGGGCATTACCCCGCGGATCCAGCGCTTGAACTAGGCCGCGAGACGCCGCTCCGCGAGGCTGGCGAGCAGCGCGGCGCCCGCCGGCAATGCCTCGTCGTTGAAGTCGAACGCCGGATGGTGCAAGGACGGGCTGCTGGCTCCCTTGCGGCTGCCGACCCAGATGTACGCGCCCGGCACCTGCTGCAGCATGAAGGCGAAATCCTCCGCGGTCGCCGCCGGAGCGTCGGCGCGCAAGGCCTGGCCGAAGAGGGCACTCGCGGCATCCAGGGCGTGCTGCGCGCAGGCCGCATCGTTCACCGTCGCCGGATAGATGCGAACGTAATCGAGCGAAGCACTGCAGCCGGCCGCCTTCGCGGCGAGCTCCACCCATTCGCGCAGTGTTGCTTCGAGCTTGTCCTGGACCGCCGGATCGAAGGTACGCACCGTGCCGAAGAGCTGCACCTCCCCGGGCAGGGCGTTGTAGGAGCTGCCTCCCTGGATGCGGGTGATCGACAGCACCGCGGTCGCCGTCGGATCGATGCGCCGCGGGATGAGGGTGTGCGCGCCCGTCACGATCTGCGCCGCGCAGAGCACGGTGTCCGAGGCGAGATGGGGCAGAGCGGCATGGCCACCGGCGCCGCGCACCGTGATCGTGAACCGGTCGGATGCACCCATGATGGGCCCGGCGCGGGTGGCGATGGTGCCCGCCGGCAGGGTCGGCCAGTTGTGCAGCGCATAAACCTCGGCACAGGGAAATCGCTCGAAGAGACCGTCCTCGATCATCGCGCGCGCGCCGGCCAGACCTTCCTCCGCCGGCTGAAAGAGCAGGTGCACGCGGCCGTTGAACCGCTTGCTCTCCGCCAGGTAGCGCGCGGCGCAAAGCAGCATCGCCATGTGACCGTCATGCCCGCAGCTGTGGGCGACGCCCGAGTGCATGCTGGCGTGGGGAGCGCCGGATGTCTCCTGGATGGGCAGCGCGTCCATGTCCGCGCGCAGGCCGATCGCCTTGCCGGAGTTGCCCGAGGCGATCACCCCGACCACGCCGGTCCTGCCGATGCCCTCGTGCACTTCGATGCCCCACTCCTTGAGGAGCCTGGCCACCACGGATGCGGTGCGCTTCTCCTCATAGGCGAGCTCCGGATGCCGGTGCAGGTCGCGGCGCACCTCGCGCATATCCGCGGCGAGTTGCTGGATGCGCATCAGGAGGGCTGACGGCTGTGTTGGCGAGGGGTTGCTCGGGGCCATCGCTGGGACTCGCGGTGGAAAAAAGGAATTGTGGCACATCCCGACACGCGAGGGGATTGCGTAACCCACGCGAGTCGGCTCTCGGCGGGCATTGCCGCGGGAATGGTAAGATCCCGCACAAGGAGCAAAAAAAAGGGGGCGGTCGATGCGTCGCATCATTCCGGGGCTTCTGGCACTGGTCTGGTCCGCAGCCGCGTGCGCTGCGAGCAGCCTGCACTTCGGTCCACCGCAGCAGTGGGTGAAACCAACGCCCTTGCCGGCCGCAGGCACGGACACGCAAGCCGCCGTCAAGATCCTGCTGGTCGATCATCAGATCGAGCTCACGCCTCGGACCGTCAGGTATTATGTCGAGAGCGCGATCCGCATCCAGACCCCACAGGGGCTGTCCACGGCCGGCACCTTGACCCTGGCCTGGAACCCGGATACCGACGTCGTAACCGTGCACAAGATTCATGTGCTGCGCGGTCAGAAGGTGATCGACGTGCTCGGCGCAGGGCAGACGTTCACCCTCGCAAAGCGCGAGACCAACCTCGAATTGGCGTCTCTCGATGACACGCTCACCGCGATTCTGCAGCCGGCGGATCTGCAGGTCGGCGATACGCTCGATATCGCCTATACGCTCGAGCGTACCGACCCGATCCTCGCCGGATCGCTGGCGGCCACCGATGCGGTTTCACCCGAGGTGCCGATCGACGAGCTTCACTTGAGCGCCCTCTGGCCATCCGCGGAGCCGGTCAAGTGGCAAGTGGGCGAAGGACTCGTCGGAGTCCGGCAGATTCATCGCGGCAGCATGTCGGGCGTCGCGCTCGCCATGAGTGACGTTCAGCCGGTTCTCGAGCCCAAGTACGCGCCGTTGCGTTTCATAGTCGACCGCCGGATCGATTTCAGCGCCTTTGGCTCCTGGAGCGAGGTGGCCAAACGCCTTGCGCCGCTCTACGAGCGCGCTGCCCGACTGTCGCCGCAATCGCCCCTGCAGACGCAGATCGCGCGGATCAAGGCCGCTACGCCCGATCCCAAGGCCCGCGCTGCTCTCGCGTTGGTGCTGGTGGAGGATCAGGTGCGTTATGTGTTTCTGGCGATGAACGACGGCGGACTCGTGCCGGCGACCGCGGACCAGACATGGGCGCGTCGGTATGGAGACTGCAAGGGCAAGACCGTCCTGCTGCTCGCGTTGCTGCAGGCCCTGGGGATCGAGGCGCGGCCGGTCGCGGTCAACATTCAGGCCGGCGACGGGCTGGACACGCGTTTACCGATGATCGCGCTCTTCGATCACGTGCTGGTCGAGGCTACGATCGACGGCCGGGACTACTGGCTCGATGGGACGCGGCTCGGAGACCACAGCCTCGATCACCTCGATGTCCCGTACTATCACTGGGGGCTGCCGTTGGTCGCGGCAGGCGCAGCACTCGTCAGGATGGTTCCGGCGCCGCGAACGACTCCCCTCACCGAGACGACGATCTCGATAGATGCGAGCTCCGGCGTCATGCGCCCCGTTCCATTCCACGTCGAGGTCGCGCTGCACGACTACGTGGGAGTCGTCATGAAGCAACGACTCGCCAACCTGACGCCGGCGCAGCTCGATGCGGCCCTGCGCTCCCTGTGGGCCCAGCAATACGACTTCGTGACGGTACATTCGGTCGCCGCGACTTTCGATGAGAAGGACGAGGTCGAGCGGTTGACCATGGATGGGACGGCGACGCTCGACTGGAGCGGAGGCAAATATGCGCCGAGCGGTCTCGGGGTCGGCTACGACGCGAATTTCGAGCGTCAACCGGGGCCGCACCGCGACGCGCCGTTTGCCGTGGCCTATCCCACTTACGACCGCAATAGCTTGACCCTCAAGTTGCCGCTCGAAGGCAAGGGCTTCAGCATCCTGGGCGACGACCTCGAGCGGACGCTGGGCGGGGTCGAGTACCGCCGTCACGCGCAGATCGAGGGCGGCGTGTTCACGGCGGTCGAGACTTCGCGCAGTGTCGAGCCGGAGTTCCCCGCCGCGCAAGCTGCGGCCGATCAGCAGGCGCTGCGCGATCTGGCAAAGAATTATCTCAACCTCGTCGCTCCCGCCGGCCACACGCCGACCGCAGCCGAGATCGCCTGGGGCTTGCCCAAATCGAACAGCGACGCGGACGATTTTGCCGGCAGCGGATGGAAACTCTGGCAGCGGCGAGAGTACGACGCCGCTCTGGCTGATTTCAACGCGGCGCTGGCGCTCGATGCGCGCAATGGCTTCGCGCTCGGGGATCGCGGCCTCGCGTCATTTTACATGGGCCACTATGCCCGGGCGCAGGCTGACTTCGATGCGGCGCTCACCGCCCACCCTGACAACTGGGTGGCGCTCAACGGGCGTGGGCTTCTCGCCGCGCATAACCACGATGATGCCGGCGCGATCGCCGCGTTCGGCGCCGCAATCCGCAGTAATCCGAAAGACGAGTTTGCGCTGCGCTCCAGAGCTCTGGCGTATTGGCGCACCGGCCACGGCACTCTGGCGTCCGCCGGATTCGCCGAAGCCCTTCACCAGCAGCCCGCGGACATTCAGCTCTACTGGTGGCGAGCCCTTCTCCTCGAGGCGGAGGGAAAGCGGTCGGAGGCGCTTCGCCAGGCACAGCTCGTTACCGCGGCAACCCCCAATTTGCCGAACGCCTATATCGAGGCGGCGGCCATCTACACCGGATTGCACCAGCCTGCGCTCGCGAGCGCCGCCTTCGATCGGGCAATCGCCGTCGCGCCGCCGCCGCTGATCGGGCCGACATATCTGATGCGCGCAGGACAACGGCCTTGGACCGACCTCGCCGGCAAGCGTGCGGATATCGAGAAGGCGCTGCAGGCCGAGCCCGACTCCGACCGCGCGCTCGTCATGCTGGCCCAGGTGCAAATGGCGGCCGGGCAGTATGCGGATGCTGCTGGCTCACTGACGAAGGTCTTAGGCAAGCCTCACGTGGGTCCGGACGTGCTGACCCTGCGCGGCATCGCGTACCAGAAGGCCGGTCAGACCGCGCTCGCTCAGGCCGATTTCGCCAAGTCGCTCGCGCAGTCCAAAGATAACGCCTCGGAGCTCAATACGCTGTGCTGGGATCTCGCCACCGCCGGTGTTTCCCTCGACAGCGCGCTCGCGGACTGCCATGCGGCCGTAGCGATGCGCCCGCAGGAGCCGGCTTTTCAGGACAGCCTCGGCTTCGTGCTTCTGCGGCTGCAGCGATGCCCGGCCGCGATCGCCGCCTATGATGTCGCCTTGAAGCTAAACCCGCTGGAGGTCGACTCGCTGTACGGGCGCGGCATCTGCGAGTTGCGCACCGCACAGAAGAGTCGAGGGCACGACGACATCAAGGCGGCGAAGGGCCTTTCGTTCTCGGTGGCCGACGAGTTCGCTCATTACGGCGTGCGGCCGTAAGTCGACCGGGGCGTTCGGTGTGATCGGCGCCCCGACGGCAAGTCAGCCGACGCTCTGGACGGCCCTGAGGCTCAGCCGGCGGGCTGGTGCTGGGTGGGCGGCTCCGCTACCGGCTCCGCGATGATCACGTGCGCCACCTTCGGCCCGACCCAACGCTCGATGTCGTCGATGACGGTGAAGCCCGCGGGCACCACGATCAGGGTGAGCGCGGTGGAAGTGATGAGGCCGCCGATCACCGCGATCGCCATGGGGGCGCGGAACGCATCGCCGATCGCGAGTGCGACCGGCAGCATGCCCGCGACCATCGCGACGGTCGTCATGACGATGGGGCGGGCGCGCTTGTGACCCGATTCCAGCAGCGCCGTCGTCCGATCCTTGCCCGCCCGCATCTCCTCGATCGCAAAGTCGACGAGGAGAATCGAGTTCTTGGCGACGATGCCCATCAGCATCAGAAAGCCGATCATGACACCGAGGGAGAGCGCGTTATGCGTCAGCCACAGAGCGATGACCGACCCGCCGAGTGAGAGCGGGAGCGAGGAAAGAATGGTCAGCGGCTGCAGCACGCGCACGAAGAGCAGCACGAGCACCGCGAACACCATCAGAATCCCGGTCGTCATCGCGATGCCGAAGTCGGTGAAGAGCTCGTTCATGAGCTGCGCGTTGCCCGTATCCACCAGGCGCACGCCCTGCGGCAGATGGTTGAGCAGCGGCAGGGCGTGGATCTCCTTGAGCGCGGTGCCGAGCTCGATGCCGTTCAAGTCGGCATCGATGGCGACGCGCAGGCTCTGGTCGTAACTGTTGATGGTCGTCGGCCCCTGACCGAAGCTGAAGTCGGCGACGGCCTTGAGCGGCACGGTGCCGCCGCTCGAGGTGGGGACCGGCAGGTTCTCGAGCGCGCTGTAGTCCTGGCGCGCCGAGCGCTGCAGATCGACGAGGATCGGCACCTGACGATCGGGCAGATTGAACTTGGCGTCGTTCTGCACGAGATCACCCAGGGTGGCGATGCGGATGGTGTCGCTGATGTTCGCCACCGTGACGCCGAGCTGGGCGGCGAGATCGAATCGCGGACGGATGAGGATCTCCGGCTGCGGCAGGTCATCGTCGGAGCCGACGTCGATCACACCCGGGAGCTTGCGCATCTCCTCCATCACCTGACGGGCGGTGCTCGCGAGCAGCGGGAGATTCTCGCCGGTCAGATCGATCGTGATGGCGTGACCGTCGGAAGAGCCGTTCTGGGTCTGGAAATTCAGGCGCGCATCGGGGATGCTCTTGAGCTGCTTCAGGACGCGGACTTCCCATTGCTGCTCGCTCACCTTGCGCTTGGCTCGCGGCAGCATGGTGATGTAAAGGTCGGCGTCATTCAGCGAGTTATTGTCGCCGACCGACTCGTCGACATTGGTCACTTCGGGCTGACTTGCCACGATCCGGTAGGCGGCGTCGGCCACCTTCTTGGTGTCGTCGAGCGAGACACCGGGCGGGAGCTCGATATGCAGCGCCGGGCTGCCGTCGTCGGAGTCGGGAACGAAGGACTGCGGGATGAACGTCAAGCCCACGATGGAGGCCGCGAAGAACAGCGTCCCGCAGGCGATCGTCTTCCACCGGTTACGCACGCACCAGCGCAGCACCTTCATGTATCCCCTCATGATGGGGCCATCGGTGTGCGGGGCTTCCGGCTCGGATTTCAGGGCATAGGCGGCAATGACCGGAGTCAGCAGCCGCGCCACGAGCAGCGAGAAGAACACCGCCGCGGCCACCACCAGGCCGAACTGCTTGAAGTACTGGCCGATGATGCCGCCCATGAAGCTCACCGGCATGAACACGGCGATGATGGTGGCGGAGGTCGCGATCACGGCGAGGCCGATCTGGTCGGCGGCATCGAGCGCCGCCTGGAAGGCGCTCTTGCCCATACGCTTGTGGCGCACGATGTTCTCGATCTCGACGATGGCATCGTCCACCAGCACTCCCGAGACGAGCGACAGCCCGAGCAGACTCACCTGGTTGAGCGAAAAGCCGATCCAATGCATGAACGCGAAGGTCGGAATGGCGGCGAGCGGTATGGCGAGCGCGGAGATCAGCGTCGCGCGCACATCGCGCAGGAAGAGCCACACCATCAGCACCGCGAGGATGGAGCCCTCGATGAGAGCGCTCATGGCGGAGTGGTAGTTCTCCTTGGTGTAGTTGACCCGCGTGAAGATCATGCTGACCTTGATGGCGGGATACTGCTTGTGGATCTTCGCCAGTTCGCTCTGCACGCCGTTCAGCACCGCGACGTCGGAGACGTTCTTCGCCTGGAAGACTCCGAAGGAGATGGCCGGGCGGCCGTCGAAGAGCTCGATACTGCGGATCTCGGCGGAGCCGTCGCGCACGGTGGCGATGTCGCCCAGGCGCGCGAACCGTCCGCCGGGCAGCATGATCTGCGTATCGGAGAGCTGATGGACCGTATCGGCGCCGCCCAGCACGCGGATCAACTGCTCCCCATCGCCGAGGTCCGCCTGTCCTCCGGGCAGATCGATGTTGAGGTTGCGCAGCTGATCGTTGACCTGAGCCGCGGTGATGCCGAGCGCCTGCATGCGCGCCGGATCGAGCTCCACGTTGATCTGACGATTGACGCCGCCGAAGCGCGACACCTGGGCGACGCCGGGCACCTTCAACAGCTGCTTGGTGATGGTGTTGTCGATGAACCAGGAGAGCGCCTGCGGGCTCATTGCCGGATCGCTGACGTCGTAGTACACGACCGGTCCGCCGTCGACCCGGATCTGCTGCACGACGGGCGGTTGGATGTCGGCGGGCAGATCGACCTGCACCTGAGTCACCATGTTGCGAACGTCGGCGAGCGCCCGATCGATCGGCGTACCGATGCGGAACTCGATGTCCGTCTCCGCCCCGCCCTGTGAGGCATGCGAATAGATGTGGTTGATGCCCTCGATGCCGGCCACTGCGGCTTCGACCCGGCGCACGATCTGCGTCTCGACCTCTTCCGGCGCCGCGCCGGGCTGGCTGATGTTCACCGACACCATCGGGTAGTCGATGGGCGGGTTCAGCGTGACCGGCAGCTGGATGAAGGCCACCGTGCCGGTGAACAGCAGCACCACGAACACTACGATCGGCAGCACCGGGTGCCGGATGGCCCACGCCGAGATGTTTTTCATGACTGGGGGTCCGATGACGATGGCGCGACGGTCACTTTCTCACCGCTGTGCAGGAAGCCGCCGTCCATCGTGACCACCTGCTCGCGTCCCGAGAGACCCTGCGCGATGACCACGCCGGCGGGAACGACGCTGCCGACGTGGACCGGGCGCCGCACGACCTCATCGCCGTGGTCGACCACGTAAACGTAGGAGCCGGTGCCGTCGGCCATGACGGCGGTCTGCGGCAGCACCGGCCGCTGAGCTTGAGCGAGCGTCACCGTACCGTGCGCAAACGCTCCCGGCCGCAGCGCCGAATTCGGCGTCAACTCGATGCGAACCTCGCCGAGGCGGCTCTGTGGATCGATCACCGCGCCGAGCAGCCAGATGCGGCCTTCGAACGGCTGCGGGTTGCCGACCAGATACACGGCGGCCGATTGCCCCACCTTGAGGCCCGCCATGTCCTGCTCGGCGACCTGACCGATCATCTCGACCTGGCCGGCATCCTCGATGTTGAAGAGCGCCGGACCGCCGGAGGGCGCGATCTGGCCTATCTCGGCATTGCGGGTGAGGACGATCCCGTCCACCGGCGCGACGATGCGTGTCAGAGCGAGTTTGGCGCGCATCACCGCAAGCTGCGCCGCCACCACCTTGATGTTGGCCGCATCCATGATCGAGGTGGCCTGGAGCTTCTCGATATCCTGGGCCGACAACCCGCCCGAGGGACCTACGGCGACGCCGCGCTTGTATTCGGCGGCGGAAAGAGCCGCCTGGGCGCGCGCCTGCTCGAGCGCCGCCGTCAGCTGCGCGACCTGCGGAGCGAGCACGGAGTCGTCGAGCTGCGCGAGCAGCTGCCCGCGCCTGACGCGATCGCCTACCTGCGCGTACACGGCGACGATTCGTCCGGTGTCGCCGGAGTTGCCGATCGGCAGCTCGTGTCGCGCCTGGATGGTGCCGGTGAAGGTCACGTCCGTGGCAACCGGCTGCACGCCGGGCGTCGTGACGCTGACCAGCGGAATGGAGGTGCGGTCCGCCAGGGGCGCGATGGGCTTCGGCGCGGACCCGCGGCTCATCCAGACGGCAACGCCCACGGCGATGAGCACGGCAACGCCGGTGGCGCCGAGCAGCCATTTGCGCCGACCGCCGATCCGGCCGGGATCGAAGATCAGGACCTTGGCGGCGTGCCCTGGTTCCGGCACCGAGACGTCGGCGTGCGACTCTTGTTTCGGCTGAGCTCCCATGTGTCCTCCTACACCAGTCCGACGCCTTTGGGTACGCGCACGACCACGGTGCCCGCGATCTTGTCGTGCCACGCCTGATGCTCGCGATCGACCGCGATCCAGATGAAACCGAGGCCGGCGATCACGAGCGAGAGAAAGCAGCCGAGAGCGCGCACGATGGCGGTGCCCCAATCGAGCGGCCCGCCGCCGACGCGCACCACCTTGAGGTCGCAGACGATGCCGCCGACCGTGGTGCCTTTGAACTTCCACATGATGGCGCCGTAGGTCGCGAGCAGCAGCAGGAATCCGCTGCCGCCGTGGTGAACCCAACTCAGCGCGACGCCGACCAGAATCAGATCGATCAGCAGAGCGAGCATCCGGATCCAGAATCCCGCGCGCGGCAGGGTGGCCACATCGAGAATCTCGGTTGTCGCGTGCGCGCTCGCCGCCGCTGCGCCGGCTGTCCCCGGCGGCGGGGTGCCCGGGGTCGACATCGCGTCCGCGGGCTCACTCGACGCGCTCATCTGCGCATGGGGCGGCGCTG
>DATFCZ010000101.1:0-103251 GCA_035252605.1 Steroidobacteraceae bacterium | reverse complement strand
GTGGACATCCGGGCGCGTGCGGCGCATCACCAGCACTCCGATGCACACCACCGCAAAGGCGAGCAGGATCCCGATCGAGATGAGGTCGGCCAGCACTTCGAGTGGAAAGACCGCGGCGATGAGCGCAGCTCCAATGCCCGTGACGGCAGTCGCCACGTGCGGCGTCTTGAAACGCGGATGACAGCGGCTCATCGCCGGCGGCAAGAGCCCGTCGTCGGCCATGGAGAGCAGGATCCGGGGCTGCCCGAGGAGCGAAGTCAGGATCACCGAGGTCATGCCGGCGATGATGCCGATTTTCAGGAACACGCCGAGCCACGAGAGCGCAGGGTGCGCATCGAGGGCCACGGCCACCGGCTGAGGGTCGCCCAGCTTGAAGTACGGCACCATGCCGGTGACCACGGCGGCCATCGCCACGTACAGCACCGTGGATACCACCAGCGTGCCGATGATGCCGATCGGCAGGTCGCGCTGCGGATTGCGAGCCTCGAGCGCCGTGGTGGAGGCGGTATCGAATCCAACGTAGGAGAAGAAGATGATCCCGGCGCCCTGCAGCACCCCGGTCCAGCCGAAGTGTCCGAAGGTGCCGGTGTTGGGCGGAATGTAGGGATGCCAGTTGCCCGGATCGATGAATTTGAGACCCGCGACCACGAAGATCACGATGATTGCCACCTTCACGGCTACCATGAAGTTGGTGGCGCCAGCGGTCTCCCGGATGCCGACATAGCAGAACCAGCTCATCGCCGCGATGATGAACACCGCGGGCAGATTGATCAGGGCGCCGGTCGCGACCAGGTGGCCGCTCGCGCTCTCCTGCAAGGGCGCATTGACCAGGATCGCCGGCAGATGGATGTGAGCATCGGCGAGCAGGTTCACGACATATCCCGACCAGCTCACCGCGACCGCGGAGGCCGATATGCCGTACTCGAGCAGCAGATTCCAGCCGATGAACCAGGCGATCGCCTCGCCGAGGGTGGCGTACGTATAGCTGTAGGCGCTGCCCGGCACCGGCAGGAAGGCCGCGAACTCCGCATAACAGAGCGCCGCGAGCGTGCTGCCGAATGCCGCGATGAGGAGCGACAACGTGATCGCCGGTCCCGACTGGTTGGCCGCCACCGTGCCGGTGAGCACGAACACGCCGGTGCCGATCGTGGCGCCGATGCCGATCGACATGAGCGACCAGGCGCTCAGGGTCTGCTTGAGGCGCTCGGCTCCGGCGCGATCCCGCGACTGCACCGGGCGCACCGCGAAGAGCTTGCGCAGCAGGGAGGACCTGGCCATCGGCCGCGGGGCGCCGCCTTCGCTCGCGTCGTACATCCACAAAGTGTCGCACACTCACCCGCTTCGCGCAGCGTAAGCTCGGCCCCCTGAACGCGCGCGGAGCAGCGGTGCTGCCGTCCATGACCGGTGGCACGGCCCGCCCGAGCGGCTGTGCTAGCATTCCGTCCCCGCCCGCGGGCGCATCCCGCCCGCGCGGCCGGTTTGAATTCCCGCCAGGAGCCCCCGCAATGTCCACGGCCGCGTCCCTGTCCGTCACGCCCCCCGCGCAGGGTGCGAAGATCACGCTGCGCGACGGCAAGCTCGTCGTTCCCGAAAATCCCATCATTCCCTTCATCGAGGGCGACGGCACGGGGCCGGACATCTGGCGCGCGAGCGTGCGCGTCATGGATGCGGCGGTGCGGAAGGCGTACGGCGGCCGTCGCAAGATCCATTGGATGGAGGTGTTCGCCGGAGAGAAGGCGAACCGCCAGTTCAACAGCTGGCTGCCGGATGAGACCGTGGCCGCTTGCCGCGATTACCTGGTCTCGATCAAGGGCCCGCTCACCACGCCGGTGGGCGGTGGCATCCGCTCGCTCAACGTCGCGCTGCGGCAGCTCCTCGACCTCTATGTCTGCCTGCGCCCGGTGCGCTGGTTCAAGGGGGTGCCCTCACCCGTGAAGCACCCCGAGAAAGTGGACATGGTGATCTTCCGTGAGAATACGGAGGACATCTACGCCGGTATCGAGTTCGAGGCCGGCACGGCGGAGAACCGGGAGTTCCTTGCGCTCTTCAAGCAGCACTTCCCGAAGGCCTACGCCAAGATCCGCTTCCCGGAAAGCTCCGGCATCGGCCTGAAGCCGGTGTCGAAGGACGGCTCTGAGCGGCTCATCCGCTCGGCCATCCAGTACGCCGTGAGCAACAAGCGCCGCAGCGTCACCCTGGTTCACAAGGGCAACATTCAGAAGTTCACCGAGGGCGCATTTCGCAACTGGGGATACCAGCTGGCGGAGCGCGAATTCGCCGGCGCGACCTACACCTGGGAGCAGTGGGAGCGCACCAAGGCCGCTTCCGGCGAGAAGGCCGCCAGCGCGGAAATGGACGAGGCGAGGCGCGGCGGCAAGATCATCGTCAAGGACGCGATTGCCGACATCACGCTGCAGCAGGTGCTGACCCGTCCCGATGAGTTCGACGTCATCGCCACGCTCAATCTCAACGGCGACTACCTCTCCGATGCACTCGCCGCGCAGGTGGGCGGCATCGGCATCGCCCCCGGAGGCAACATCAACTACATGACCGGACATGCGGTGTTCGAGGCGACGCACGGCACGGCACCCAAATACGCCAATCTCGACAAGGTCAACCCCGGCTCGGTCATTCTCTCGGGCGAGATGATGTTCCGCTACATGGGTTGGATCGAGGCGGCAGACGCGATCATTCGCGCGATGGACAGGACCATCGGGCAGAAGACCGTCACCTACGACTTCGCGCGTTTGATGGAAGGAGCGAACGAGGTCTCGACGTCCGCCTTCGGCGATGCCCTGATCCGGAACCTGTGATAGGGGTCCGGACATGAACGAGCGGGGCATCGGTCATAACGCACTTTCCGGGGGCCTGAAAAACAGGATGTTTTTCCGGCAGCCTCCAGGGACGGATTCACGGCGTTCCCGGAAAATGCGTTATAGCTGAGGCCCAGCGGATTGGCGCCGTGACGCTCCTCGACTGGGCCCGAAAGGTGCAGGCGATCGCTCAAACCGGGCTCGCCTTCACCCACGACCCGTTCGACCGCGAGCGCTATACCCAGCTCACCGAGCTCGTCGCATCCATTCTCTCTTCCGAGCTCGACATCCCGCTCGCCCAGGCCAAGGGCTTCTGGGAGGGCGAGGAAGGCTATGCCACACCCAAGGTGGACGTGCGCGGCGGGATCTTCGAAGGCGATTGCGTGCTTCTCGTCAGGGAGCGCTCCGATGGCAAATGGACGCTGCCCGGCGGCTGGGTCGATGTCAACGACTCTCCCTCCGGGGCGGTGGCGCGTGAGATCCTCGAGGAGTCGGGCTATCACGCGCGGGCGGTGAAGCTCGCGGCACTCGTCGACAAGCGCCGCCATCCGCATCCACCCGGCATCCACCACATCTACAAGCTGTTCTTCCTCTGCGAGCGAACCGGCGGCGAGGCCGCGCCGAGCGTCGAAACGGACGCCGTGCAGTTCTTCCCGGTGGGGGCGCTCCCGGAGCTCTCCACCGGCCGTGTCCTCGCCTCGCAGATCGAGCGGCTCTACCAGCATCAGCTTCACCCGGAATTACCGACCGACTTTGACTGACATCGTGCCGCTCGTCGCGCGCCGCATCGCCGGCGCGTTCGTCGAATACAACGCGGAGTTCCGCGCGATCACGCGGCGTGCGCCCGTGCGCTTCGATAGCCGCGATTGGAAGGGCGGCCAGCTCGATGCGGTCGAGCGCATCGAGCTCTACGACCGCTTCGTCACCGGTACCGTGGCGGAGCTCAGGACGATGCTCGGCGATGAGGCGCAGGATCGCGAGCTCTGGATCCGGATTCGGGCGGACTTCGCCGAGCGGATCGAGGACCTGCCCGATGCGGAATTCACCAAGACGTTCTTCAGCTCGATCAGCCGGCGCCTTTTCGGTACGGTGGGTGTGGACCCTGACCTCGAGTTCGTGGCGACCGAGCTGGATCCGCTCGCGCACGTCGCTTCCACCGTCACCACCAACACCTACATCAACCACGGCTCGCTCGCGCTGCTGTTCGAGGATGTACTGGGCGACGTGCGCTTCCGCTCCCCCTGGAAGGACCTCGACAACAGCATCCGACACGTGACCACCGAGGTACGGGCGCACCTCGCAACCAGGGGCGAGCAGCGCGCGGTCCAACAGGTCGAAGTGATCCGGCCGGTCTTCTACCAGATCTCCCGCGCCTACATCGTCGGCCGGATCGTGGGACGCAGCTTCCTCGTGCCGCTGGTGATTGCGCTGAAGAACTCCGACGGCGGCATGCTGGTCGATGCCGTGATGCTCGCGGAGAGCGACGTCAGCATCGTGTTCAGCTTCTCGAGATCGTACTTTCACGTGGACCTCGAGCATGTCGCAGAAGCGGTGGTTTTCCTGAGGTCGCTCATGCCGAAGAAGCCGGTGAGCGAGCTCTTCACCGTTCTCGGTCGAGCGAGACAGGGCAAGACGGAGCGCTACCGCGAGATCATGCGCCACCTCGCCGGCACCCCCGACCGCTTCGTTCATGCTCCCGGGGAGCGGGGGCTCGTCATGATCTGCTTCACCCTGGCCTGCTTCGATGTCGTCTTCAAGGTGATCCGCGACCGTTTCCCGACCCCCAAGAGCGTGCTGCGCGAGGAGGTCATGGCGAAGTATCGGCTGGTCTTCCGCCATGACCGCGCCGGACGGTTGGTCGATGCGCAGGAGTTCCGCCGATTGCGCTTCCCCAAGGCGCTCTTCGCGCCGGAGCTGCTCGAGGAGCTGCTGGCGCAAGCGACGCTCACCGTCCGCGAAGACGGCGAGCACCTGGTATTCGACCATATGTACATCGAGCGACGCATGATGCCGCTCAACCTCTACCTGCGCACCGCCTCACCGGCCGCCGCCGAGCAGGTCGCGCTCGATTACGGGCAGTGCATCCGCGATCTCGCCAATACCAACATCTTTCCGGGCGATCTGCTGCTGAAGAACTTCGGCGTCACGCGCCACGGGCGAGTGATCTTCTACGACTATGACGAGCTTTGCCTGGTCACGGACTGCCACTTCCGCGACCTACCGCAGCCGGCGAACCCCGAGGACGAGATGCGCGGCGAGCCGTGGTTCTACGTCGGCGAGCACGATGTCTTTCCGGAAACCTTCATCAACTTCATCGGTTTCGATGCCGCGGTTCGCGCGGCGCTCCTGCGCACTCACGGCGAGATCTTCACCGCTGGATTCTGGCGGCAGGTGCAGCGGCGGCTGTCGGAGGGTGAGGTGCTCGAGGTTCTGCCTTACCACCCCCATCGCGTGCGGGTCGCGAGCGTCGCCTAGAAAAGCGGTAAACTCGCCATCCTCATGAGCCGCCTCCTCGTCGTGCTCGGCACGATTCTCATCGTCCTCGGGCTTCTCTGGCCGTGGGTGCGCCGGCTGCCGCTCTTTCGCCTGCCGGGAGATGTCATCATCGACCGGCCCCACTTCAAGTTCTTCTTTCCGATCACCACGATGCTGATCGTCAGTCTCGTGCTCTCGGTGCTGGCATGGATCTTCAGGCGTTGAGCGCCTGAGTCACATCCGCCAGCAGGTCATCGACGTCCTCGAGCCCGATCGAGAGGCGCACCGTGCCCTCGGTGACGCCTGAGACGGCTTGCTGATCGGCGGTGAGATCGCGGCCGCCCATCATCTGCGCCGTGACCACGAGCGACTCGGCGGAACCGAGGCTCGCCGCCATGGCAAAGAGCTGCAGCGCATCGGCAAACCGGCTGCTCGCTTCGCGCCCGCCCTTGAGATCGAAGCTCACGATGCAGCCGAAGTCCTGCATCTGCGCGCGCGCCAGCGCATGCCGCGGATGGGTCGCCAATCCCGGGTAGTGCACGCGCGCGACCGCGGGGTGCGAGGCCAGGTGCTCGGCAATGCGCTGCGCGCTCGCTGACTGGGCCTTGTACCGGATGAAATAGGTCCTGAGCCCCCTCGAGATGAGATACGCCGCGTGCGGATCGAGCGTGCCGCCAAGCACCCCGAAATCCGTGCGCAGGGAGCGGATCAGCTCGCCGCGACCTATGACCGCGCCACCGAGCACGTCACCGGCGCCGGAGGCGAATTTGGTCAGGCTGTGGACGAACACGTCGATGTCGTACTCACCGTGCTGATGCAGGCCCGCGAAAGTATTGTCCATCGCCACGAGAGCACCGGCGGCCCTGGCGAGCCGAGTAATCGCGGCGATGTCGGCGATCTTGGTCACCGGATTGGTCGGGCTCTCGAACCACACGAGCTTGGTCGGACGCGCCGCCAACGCGCGCTCCATCGCGGCCGTATCCTCGATCGAGAGCATGGTGTGCGTCACTCCGAAGCGGCTTAGGAGCCGGCGGACGAGATAGCGCGTCGGGTTGTAGGTCTCGACGAAGCAGAGCACATGGTCCCCCTGCTTGGTGAGCGCGAGCAGCGTCTGTGCGACTGCACCGACACCCGAGGCGGTCACCAGACACTCCTCCCGACCCTGCAGCTCGGCGAGCAGCAGCTCGAGCTGCCGCGTGGTGGGGTTCGAGGTGCGGGTGTAAAAGAAGCCGGGCCGCTCGCCACGCAGGTACCGCTCCGTCTCCTCCAGCGTGTCGAATTCGAACTTGACGCTCTGGTAGATCGGCGGCACGACCGGATGATTGTCGGCAGCGAGCTCGACCGGTGGCGGATGATTGACTCGGGTCGATTTCCTCATGAGCACCTCACGCGCCTCGCCGGCTTAGCCGCGATGCGAGCTCGGCCAGACGCGCGCACGCCTGATCGAGCGTATCGTCCCGCTTGGCGATGCAGAGCCGCACGACCGAGAGCTTCGGGGGCTTGGAATAGAAGGGTGAGAGCGGGATGGTCGCAACTCGCGCCTCGGTCAGCGCACGCTCTGCGAACTCGACATCGCCCGCCGGCAGCAGGCCGCCGAAATCGAGCAGCTGAAAGAACGTGCCGTGTGCCGGCGGCAGCACGAATCCGCAGCCGGCCAGCGCGGCGCGCAGCCGGTCGCGTTTGGCCTGAAAGAACGCGGGTAGCTCCCGCCCGATCTGCCCCCGCTCCGCCAAGTACGCCGCGACGGCGTGCTGCAGGGGATTCGCGATGCTGAAAGTGTTGAATTGGTGCACCTTGCGCAGCTCCCCGGAGAGCTCCGTCGAGGCGACGCAGTAACCCACGCGCAGCCCGGTGGCATGGAGAGTCTTGCCGAACGAGAACACGGCGAAGCTGCGCTCCCGCAGCTCCGCATGCGAGAGCACCGAGGCATGCGCCCGGCCGTCGAAGAGCACGTGCTCGTACACCTCGTCCGAAAGCACCACGACGTCATGACCCCGGATGGTGGCGGCCAGCTCATCGAGATCCGCGGCGGTCGCCGCCGTGCAGGCCGGATTGTGCGGGGTGTTGAAGAGGATCAGGCGGGTGCGGGAATTGACGGCGGCGCGCACCCGGTCCCAGTCATAGCGGAAATCCGGAGGCATGAGCGGCAGGCGAACGCAGCGTCCGCCCGCGAGGCGCACTGCCGGCTCGTAAGAGTCATATGCGGGGTCGAAGGCGATGGCCTCATCTCCCGGTCCGACCACCGCCTGGACGGCGGAGTAGATCGCCTCGGTGGCGCCGAGCGTGATCGTGATCTGCGAGCGCGGATCGAACTCGCCGCCGTAGCTCGCCGCGAGCTTGCGTGCGATCCGCTCGCGCAGCTCCGGGACGCCCTCCATCGGAGCGTACTGATTGTGACCCTGGCGCATCGCCTCGGCGGTGAGCTCTGCGAGCCGCGGGTCGATGTCGTAATCCGGGAAGCCCTGGCCGAGGTTCAGGGCGCCGAGCTCGCGCGCGCGCTGCGACATCACCGTGAAGATGGTCGTACCGACGTCGGGGAGCTTGCTGCGGGAAATTGCCACGAGGGCGCCCCTACGCTCGGCGGACGTCGGCTTCCGCGGCGGCGAGCGCCGCGCCGATGACCCCCGCCTGATTGCCGAAATGCGCCGGCCGCACCTCGGCCTCGCAGTGCAGGAGCGGCGCGAAATCGGCGAACCGCTCGCTGATGGCGCCGCCGAGGATGAAGAGGTCGGGCCAGAAGAGCGCCTGCATGCGATCGAGGTAGACGTTGACCCGGTCCATCCAGGCCCGCCAGTCGAGATTGAGCACGGCCTTGACGTGGGCTGAAGCGTACTTCTCGGAGTCCATGCCGTTGAGCTCCATGTGCCCGAGTTCCGTGTTGGGAAAGAGCCGCCCCTCGACGAAGAGCGCCGAGCCGATGCCCGTGCCGAAGGTCAGCATCACCACGGAGCCGCTCACACCGCGCCCCGCTCCGAGACGCATCTCGGCGAGTCCCGCCGCATCGGCATCGTTGAGAAAGAGCGCATCGCGGTCGAGCGTGCGCCGGATGAGTGCCGCCCCGTCCGCCCCGATCCAGGCATGGTCGACGTTGGCGGCGGTGCGCGCGCGGCCGCTCTTGACGACCGCGGGGAAGGCAAGGCCCACGCGGCCGGTGGCCGCGGGGAGCTTTGCGGCGAGCGAGGCGATGGTCGGCATCAACGCCTCGGGCGTTGATGGCTGAGGGGTCGGCGCCGAGAGGATCTCGCCGACCAGACCCTTCGCCTCGACGTCCACCACTCCCGCCTTGATGAAGGAGCCCCCCACATCGATGCCCAGTAGTCTTCGTGTCATAAGCTTTTTCCCATCAGAGGTTGGCGGCGGCGGCAAGCTGCATGTCGCGCTCCCGCCGTCTCTGTCGATGACGCATCCATAGCGTGGCGATGATCACTCCGCTCGCTACCACCGACACCATGAGGGTGGCGAGCGCATTCACATCCGGACTCACTCCGAGCCGCACCTTGGAGAAGATCACCATGGGCAACGTGCTCGAGCCGGGCCCCGCGACGAACTGGGAGATGACCAGGTCATCCCACGAGAGCGTGAAGGCGAGCAGCCACCCCGCCAACACCGCCGGCAGGATGAGCGGCAGCGTGATCCGCCAGAACACCTTGGCCGGCCGGGCGCCGAGATCCTGTGCCGCCTCCTCGAGCGACTCATCGAAGCCCGCGAGACGCGACTGTATCACCACGGTGACGTACGCCATGCAGAAGGAGACGTGGGCGAGGGTGATCGTGAGCGCCCCCATGCCTCGCGGCCAGCCGATGGCCTGTTGCACGACGACGAAAAGCAGCAGGAGCGAGAGTCCGCTGATCACCTCCGGCATGACGATGGGCGCGGTCGTCATGCCAAGGAGCAGCGAGCGGCCGCGGAAGGCGCCAAAACGGGCGAGTGCCGTCCCGGCAAGCGTGCCGAGAACGGCGGCGGTGGTCGCCGCGCATACCGCCACGCGCAGCGACAGCCACGCGGCATCCAGAACCTGCCCATCCGAGAGGAGCACGCCGTACCACTTGAGAGTCGGCGAGTGCGCCGCATCCCAGACCGTGACCAGGCGGCTATTGTTGAAGGAGTACACGATCAGCGAGAGGATGGGCACGTACAGGAACACGAGCCCGAGCACGAGGGCGGTACGCGAGAAGAGCCCTCTGCGGCTCATGCCTCCACCTGCGCCTGCGCTTCCGCCTCCGCCTCGAACTCGCTGCGCTCCACCCGCTGCAAAAGCACGATCGGCACGACGAGGAGCAGGAGGATCAGAATCGCCACCCCGCTGGCCACCGGCCAATCGCGATTGTCGAAGAACTCATCCGAGAGCATGCGGCCGATCATGATCTGATCGGTGCGGCCGAGCAGCGTCGGAATCACGTATTCGCCGACGGCGGGGATGAAGACGAGCAGTGAGCCGGCGGCGATGCCGGGGAGCGATTGCGGCAGGGTCACGCGCAGGAAGGCCCTCAGTGGCCGCGCCCCGAGATCGGCGGCCGCCTCGAGCAGGGCCGGATCGTGCTTCTCCAGGTTGGCATAGAGCGGCAGGATCATGTACGGCAGATAGGAATACACGATTCCGATGTAGAGCGAGAAGTCCGTCTGCAGCAGAGTGACGGGATGGCCGGTCAGGCCGACGCTCATCAACACGTTGTTGATGAGGCCATCATTTTGCAGCAGCCCGATCCAGGCGTAGACGCGCAGCAGAAACGAAGTCCAGAACGGCAGCACGATGAGCATCAGCAGGAGAGTCCGCCAAGCCTCATCGGCGCGCGCGATGGCATACGCCATGGGATACCCGATGAGGAGACAGAGGAGCGTCGAGACCGCCGCCACCATGACGGAATAGAGGTAGGAGCGCAGGTAGAGTGGATCGGTGAAGAGGTAGAGGTAACCCGAGAAATGGACCTTCGGGATCGGCAGAGCATGAAGCCAGGTGAAAAGCGGCGTGTAGGGCGGGATCGCGAGCCGCGGCTCCGCGAAGGAAATCTTGAGGACGATGAGAAAGGGAACCAGAAAGAACACGGCAAGCCACAGCGCCGGAACGCCGATGACGAACCGCCGGCCCAGATGCCTTCGAGACGTTACCAGGCCGCGTCGGGCACGATTCTGCAGCCGCTCGATGAGTCCCGGCCTCCCAGGCTGTTCCATGCACCGCACCTAACGTGTCAGAATCACGGAGCTCGCCGCATCCCACGACAACATCACCGGCGCCTGGCGCAGGTCGCGCTGCATGGCGGTGCCGGCGCGGTTGGGAAGCGTCACCCGCACCACTTTACCGGATTCGATCTCGACCAGGCAGATCGATACATCGCCCATGTAGGCGACTTCCCGGATCCTGCCTGCCACGCGGTTCTCCCCCGGCTGCCCCTCGCCCGCCCCTCCTTCGGCAGCAAGGACGATTTTCTCCGGCCGGATCGCCACCCAGACGGCATCCCCCGGCGCGCACTCCACGCGATGCGCGCTGCGGATGGTGCAGCCCAAGGGCTCGCAGCGAATGGTGAGATCAGCCGCGCCGAGAGCCACCACCCGCCCTTCGAGCAGGTTCACCGAGCCGATGAAATCGGCGACGAAGCGGTTGACGGGTGCTTCGTAGATCTCCGCTGGGGTCCCCACCTGCACGATCCGTCCGCGGTCCATGACACCCATGCGTGTAGCCAACGTCATCGCCTCCTCCTGGTCGTGCGTGACCACGATGAAGGTGACGCCGAGCCGCTCCTGGATGTTGAGCAGCTCGAACTGGGTTCGCTCACGGAGCTTGCGATCGAGCGCGGCCAGCGGCTCGTCGAGGAGCAGCAGCTTCGGCCGCTTGATCAGCGCCCGCGCGAGTGCCACTCGCTGGCGCTGACCACCGGAGAGCTGGTGCGGCTTGCGCGCCGCGTAGGGGCTCATCTGTACGATTTCCAGAATATCCGCCACGCGCCGGCGGACCTCCGCGCGGCCGATCCGCTCCTGCTCGAGGCCGAAGGCGATGTTCTTCTCCACGCTCATGTGCGGAAAAAGCGCATACGACTGGAACATCATGTTGACGGGCCGCTCGTAGGGCGGCACCGCGCTCATGTCCGCGCCGTCGATGGTGATGCGTCCGGCGCTCGGCGCCTCAAAGCCCGCGAGCATGCGCAGCAGCGTCGTCTTGCCGGACCCCGAGCCGCCGAGCAGACAAAAGATCTCTCCCCGACGGATCTCGAGCGAGACCGCATCCACGGCAAGAAACTCGCCGAACTTCTTGCTGACCGCCTCGAGGCGCACGTAGGGTGGCGCGGAATCGGGCGACGTTGACGGTTGGGCGTTCATTCCACTGCTGTCAGTCGCTCTAGCTTCCCGTCTTGAACTCCGTCCAGGCGCGGGTCAGCAGCCGCATGAACTGCAGCGACTTCGCCCGCTCCGGAACCAGGGTCTGCATGACCGCCGGCGGCGGATAGATGCCCGGGTCGTCCCGCACCGATTTCGCCATGTACGCGCGGGAAGCGCGATCGCCATTGGCGTACATCACAAGGTCGGAATTGCGCGCGGCGACATGCGGATCCAGGAGGTAATTGATGAAGAGGTTGGCGTTGCGAGGATGCGGCGCGTTGAGCGGAATCGCGAGCACGTCGAAGTTCTCCACCGCGCCCTCCTTCGGGATGGAGTAGGCGATCGTGTAAGTCCTCCCGGCCTGCTGCGCCCGAACCTCCGCCTGCTTGACGTCCCCCGACCAGCCGAGCGCGAGACAGATCTCGCCATTGGCGAGATCGTCGATGTAGCGGGAGGAGTTGACGTAGCGCACGTACGGCCGGATCGTCATCAGCACTTTCATCGCCGCCGCGAGATCGGCGGGCGATTCGCTGTTCGGGTTCTTGCCGAGATAGAGGAGCGCGGTGCCGATGACCTCGGTCGGCTCATCGAGCACCGTCACGCCGCAGTCCTTGAGCTTGGAGACGAATGCGGGATCATATAGCAGACGCCAGCTGTCGAGCGGCGCATCGGGCACGCGCGCCTTCACGGCCTGGACGTTGTAGCCGAGTCCCGAGGTGATCCACATGTAGTCGGCGGCGTACTCATTGCCGGGATCGTATTGCGCGACGCTGCGCCGGACAGCGGGGTCCAGGTACTTGAGGTTCGGCAGCTCGGTTTTTTCGAGCTTCTCGAGGGCGCCGGCGCGGACCTCGAGCTCGAGGAAGGGAGCCGATGGGACCACGACATCGAAGCCGGTGTTGCCGGTGAGAAGCCTCGTCTGCAGCACCTCGTTCTTGTCGAATACGTCGTAGTTGACCTTGATGCCGTACTGCTTCTCGAAGTCCGTGAGCACTTGCGGGTCGATGTAGTCGGACCAGTTGTAGACATTGACGACCTTGGCGTCGGATGAGCCGCCGGAGCAGCCGCTCAGCAGCAGCATCAATGCCGCGGCAATGCAGATGGAATAGCTCTTAGACATTCAGCAGCAGATGCTCCCGCTCCCAGGAGCTGATCACCTGCAGGAATACCTCGTACTCGGCTTCCTTGACGATGGTAAAGGCGGAGACGAAAGCCTCGCCGAGCAGCCGCACGAGCGGCTCACTGTGGCGCAATTCGCGCAGCGCCTCATCGAGCGAGCGCGGCAGTCCGAAGGGCAGCTCGTGCGCGCTGCCGGTGATCGGGTCCGAGGGCGCCAGCCCCTCGACCATGCCGAGGTAGCCGCAGGCGAGCGATGCCGCGATGGCGATGTAGGGATTGGCGTCGGCGCCGCCGACACGGTTCTCCACCCGGCGGTCCTCCGGTCCTGACATCGGCACGCGCAGCCCGGCCGTGCGGTTGTCGTATCCCCAGTGCACGTTGATCGGCGCCGACAGATAGCGCGTGAGGCGGCGATAGGAGTTGACGTTGGCGCAGAAGAGCGCCATGGCTGCCGGCAGATACTTCTGCAGCCCGCCGATATGCGCGAAGAAAAGCGGCGAGGGCGTTCCGTCGGGATTGCTGAAGATGTTGCGCCGCGTCTTCACGTCCAGCACGCTCTGATGAATGTGCATGGCGCTGCCGGGCTCCTTGGCATGCGGCTTCGCCATGAAGGTGGCGTACATCTTGTGACGCAGCGCCGCCTCGCGAGCCGTGCGCTTGAAGAGAAAGGCTTGATCCGCCAGCTCGAGCGGCGGTCCGTGAATCAGATTGATCTCCATCTGCGCCGGCCCGTCCTCATGGATCAGGGTGTCGATCTCGATCTCCTGGTCCTCGCAGAACTGGTAGATGTCGTCGAAGAGCGGATCGAACTCGTTCACCGCGGCGATGCTGTAGGACTGCCGTCCGGGCTCCGCCCTGCCCGAGCGTCCCACGGGCGGCCGCAGCGGATAGTCGGCGTCCTTGTTCTGCTCGACCAGGTAGAACTCGAGCTCCGGCGCCACCACCGGCGCCCAGCCCCGCTGCGCATAGAGCTCGAGGATGTTGCGCAGCACGTGCCGCGGCGCCATGGTGACCCGCCTGCCGTCGGAGTAGAAGCAGTCGTGGATCACCTGCGCAGTGGGTTCGGCAGCCCAGGGCACACGGCGCACGGTCTTCGGATCGGCCTTGAGCACGATGTCGATCTCTGCCGGGCTCATCGCCGCGTCGGGCTCCGGCGGGTAATCCCCGGTGACCGTCTGCAGGAACACGCTCTCCGGCAGACGCATTCCGCCGTCCTCGGCGAATTTCTCGGCCGGCATGATCTTGCCGCGAGCAATCCCCGCCATGTCAGGGATGATGGCCTCGACCTCGGAAATGCCGTGGTCGCGGAAGAACTGACGGATTTCGCTCACCATGCGTGCCTCTCGCTACCTGGGCCTGGATTCGGCGCGAGCGCGGCAGGCGGCGCCGAAAGCTGCAAAGAGAGCGCGCGAGAGCGGGTTTTCCATGACCCTCCACTCGGGATGCCACTGCACCGCGAGCGCAAAGCGCGCCGCGCCCTCGACTCTGAATGCTTCGACCAGTCCATCGGGGGCTCGCGCTTCGACGGCAAGTCTCTCCCCCAGCCGCTCGATACCCTGCGCATGGAGCGAATTGACCGTCACTCGCTCGCTGCCGGCGAGCGATCGCAACAGTCCGCCGCCCTCGAGGATCACCTCATGAGCGGGTCCATACTGCACTTCGAGCGGCTGCGTCTCATCATCCCGATGATCGAGATGGCCGGGAATTTCGTGCACGCGCTGATGGAGGCTGCCGCCGAAGGCGACGTTGACCTCCTGAAATCCCCTGCAGATGCCGAGCACCGGCACTCCAGCCTGCACCGCCTTACGGATGAGCGGCAGCGTCGTGGCATCGCGCGCCGGATCGTGCAGGGTTCCGGGATGGCTCGGTGGACCCTCGTAATGGTGCGGCTCGACGTTCGAAGGGCTGCCGGTGAAGAGCAGCCCGTCCAGGCGCTCGAGCAACTCATCGAGCCGAAGCTCTTCGGCGAGCGCAGGAACGAGGAGCGGCAACCCACCCGCGGCGTCGAGCACGGCCCGCGCGTACTTCTCTCCCACCGCGTGGAATGGGTGCAGGCCGATCATCCGGCGGTCTGCGGGAAGGCCAATGAGGGGGCGAGCGGATGCCATGCGGGTATCCATTAGACCACAGCCACGGACACGGCGGTCATTGCCGACCTGGCGCTCGGCTCGCTATTCTCTTGCGGCTTCGAGCCGGATGGGCCGTGTTCATAAGTCATTGAAAGGCGAGGGACTCCTGGTGGCCGCGCATGCCGCTTCTTACTATGCCGCCTCGGCCCGGGCGGCTCCCCAGCGGGCGGCGCTCGCCGGCTCGGTGGAGTGCGATGTTTGCGTGGTGGGCGGCGGCATTGCCGGATGCTCGGCGGCCCTGCACCTCGCCGAGCGGGGCTATTCCGTCGTGCTGCTCGAGCAGCACCGGATCGGCTGGGGCGCCTCCGGCCGCAGCGGCGCTCAGGCCATCCACGGCGTCGCTTCCGGCCAGATGAAGCTTGAGCGGCTGATCGGCCGCAGCGCCGCGCGAGCGGTGTGGGACGTATCGGTCGAGGGGCTCGCCCTGATGCGCACGCTCATCGCGCGCTACCGCATCGAGTGTGACTGGGTGGATGGCACCATGCTCACCGCCGTCAAGCCGCGCCACGAGCGGGAGCTGCGCCGCGAGCTCGAGGAGCTGCAGGAGAGGCTGCACTACCGCAGCGTGCGGTACATGCCGAAGGACGAGGTGCACGCGACGCTCGCCACGCGGCGCTACCTCGGCGCTCTCTACGATTCCAACGGCGGGCATCTACATCCGCTTAATTACACGCTCGGACTCGCCTCGGCGGCGGAGCGCGCCAGGGTGCGCATCTACGAAGGGACGCGGGCGAGCGGCTTCACGTCCGCTCGCGTTCGCACGGCCGCCGGCGAGGTTCGCGCCCGTTATCTCGTGCTCTGTGGAAACGTCTACCTCGGCAACACCGCGCCGGCTCTCGCGACGAAAATCATGGCGGTCGGCACCCACATCATCGCCACCGAGCCGCTGGGCGCCGAGCGCGCGCAGCGGCTGATCGCCAACAACGCGGCCGTGAGTGATATGAACTGGGTACTCGACTATTTCAGGCGATCGGCCGATCACCGGCTGCTCTTCGGGGGCCGCGTCAGCTACTCCGGCCTTGGCTCCTTCGAGGCGCCTCGCGCCACACGCGCCCGCATGCTCACCGTATTTCCGCAGCTCGCCGACGCGCAGGTGGAGTACTCATGGGGCGGCTATGTCGACATCACTCTCAACCGCGCGCCGCATTTCGGCCGCCTGATGCCCAATGTGTATTTCCTGCAGGGATTTTCCGGGCACGGCATCGCCCTCACCGGCATTGCCGGCAAGCTGGTCGCGGAGGCGATCGCGGGTCAGGCCGAGCGTTTCGATGTGTTCGCGCGCATCCCGCACCAGGACTTTCCGGGCGGAGCGCTGCTGCGACGGCCGGTGCTGGTGCTCGCGATGCTGTATTACAGATTAAGAGATCTACTCTGACCGTAGGAGCGCGTTCGCTCCAAACTGCTCAGAGGAGCTCGGCGATCTGCACGGCGTTGAGAGCGGCACCTTTCAACAGCTGATCGCCCGCGACGAAGAGCGCGATCGAGTGGCCGCTCGGGTCGCTGACATCGCGGCGGATGCGTCCGACGAGGATCGGATCCTGCCCGGAGGCGTCCTTCGGCATCGGGAAGTAGTTGCGCTCCGCGTCATCGACCAGCTTCACGCCGGGGGCGGTCTGCAGGATCTCGCGCACCTGCTCCGGGGTGATCGGGCGCTCGCACTCGAAATTGATCGCGATCGAATGAGCGCGCAGCACCGGCACCCGCACGCAGGTCGCGGCGATGCGGATCGAGCCGTCGCCGAAGATCTTGTGGGTTTCGCGGATGACCTTCGTCTCCTCCTCGTTGTAGCCGCTCGCGGGATCGATCCTGGAGTTGTGACTGAAAAGGTTGAATGCGTAGGCATGCGGCAATACGCGGTTCTGGTACGGCCGATCCTCGAGGTAGGCGCGGGTCGACTCACGCAGCTCCTCCATGGCGGCGGCGCCGGCACCGGAGGCGGCCTGGTAGGTGCTCACGATCATTCGCCGGATGGGGTTTGCGCGATGCACGGGCCAGAGGGGCGTGATCGCGATGATGGTGGAGCAGTTGGGATTGGCGATGATGCCGCGATGAGCTCGGATCGCCTGGGGATTGATCTCCGGCACGATAAGCGGCACCGCCGGATCCATGCGAAATGCCGAGGAGTTGTCGACCACCACCGCGCCCTGCTCCACGGCCAGCGGTGCAAAGCGCTTGGATGTGCTGCCGCCGGCTGAGAAGAGCGCGACGTCGACGCCGCGGAAGCTATCCTCCCTGAGCTCGCGCACGGGCAAGGGTTGGCCGCGCCAGGGCAGCGTCTTGCCCGCGGAGCGCGCCGAAGCGAAGAGGCGCAGCTCCGAGAGCGGGAAGCGCCTCTCCTCGAGACACCGGATGAGCTCGACTCCGACAGCGCCAGTGGCGCCGACGATCGCAACCACCGGCGCCGAGCCGGCTGAACGACCAGACTGCATGGATGCGGACTCCAGAAACGAACGAGGCCCCGACGGCGCTGCCGGCGGGGCCTCTGGTTTGACTCGCTCTCTTTGGGTTACTCAGACGCGCGCGAGATCTGCCAGAACCCCCTGCCGGGGCTTTTCATGGTGATCTTGCGCGTTTTGGACGGCCGGCACATACGCATCGACCCTACCGGAAGCGTCACCGGCTGTAAAGGGATTTCCGCCCGCGCCGTTCAGGCGAGGCGAATCTCGAAACAGCGGTGAATCCGCGGATTGCGCTCGAAATCGCGCGGCAGAGTCGCCGCCGACACATCCTCGATGACATAACGCTCGCTCAGCGCCGCATCGAGGCGGAAGCGCTGGGCGTTGGTCGAGAAGACGAGCAGGCCGGCGGGTGAAAGCAGGCGCGTGCAGGCATCGATCAGCGCCGCATGATCGCGGCCGATGTCGAGCACGCCCTGCATGCGCTTGGAGTTGGAGAAGGTGGGCGGGTCGAGGAAGATGAGGTCGTAGCGCTCGGATGCTCGCGCGCCATCGCGCAGCCACTCCAGACAATCGGCCTGGACGAACTCATGCGCGCGGCTCGCGAGCGCCGCCGCGTTGAGCGCGAGGTTGCGCTGCGCCCAATCGAGGTAGGTCCGCGAGAGATCGACCGAGGTGCTCGCCGCCGCGCCGCCCGCCGCGGCATACACCGTCGCCGTTCCGGTATACGCGAAGAGGTTGAGGAAGCGTCGGCCGGCAGCTGCCTCGCGCAGCCGTGCGCGGGTGATCCGGTGATCGAGAAACAAGCCGGTATCGAGGTAGTCATCGAAGTTGACCAGGAACCGCAGCCCGTCCTCGACCACGGTATGAAAGCTACCCTGCTCTGAAAGTTTGCGGTACTGCTCGCCGCGATGGATGCGGCGGCGCGTGCGCAGTTTGATGCGCTCGGGCGAAACTCCGGCAGCCTCCGGCAGGGCCGCCAGGACCTCGCCCCGTCGCCGCCGCACCGCCTCCTCCGCGATCTCCGCGGGTGCGGCGTACTCCTGCGCGAAAAGCCAGCTTTCATCCGGGGCGACCGTGCGGTAAAGGTCGATCGCGAATGCGTACTCCGGCATGTCCGCATCGTATGCCCGATAACACGACACGCCTGTCTTCTCGGCCCAACTTCTCAGGCGCTTCAAGTTCTTTGCCAGACGGTTGGCGAACATGCGCGCGCCCGGCGTGTTCCGCAAAGGGGAGCTCTCTCGTGCCAGGCTGCCCGGCCGGCGCAGGCTCGCCGCTTCGATGGTCATGCGCAGCAGTCGACATTCGATCGCGCCGTTCCAGAGCGCATGGGTGCGAGCGGCGCGGATGCCGAGCTCCATGCCGAGCGACGGCGATGTGAGCACGGCCGCGTGCCAGCCCTGGAACCGCTCGCGCAGCACCCGGCCGAGCTCGCGATGGAGGGCGCGGGCCGCATCGAGGTCCTCCAGCCTGACGCCATAGGGCGGGTTGGTGCAGAGTAGTCCCGGAGGCCCCTCGCCGGTGTGCGCCCCGCGCGGCGCGGCTTGCGCGAGCGGCTGCACTTCGAAGCGCACCCACGAGGCGATGCCCGCGCGCTGCGCGTTGGCGCGCGCATCCCGCACCGCCGCCGGATCGCGATCCTGTCCCTGAATGAGCGCTGTCGGCTGCGCGTCTGCGCGACATCGGGCCTGCGCCTGCTCCCGCACCTGCCGCCACAGCGCCTCATCGTGCCCGCGCCAGCCCAAGAACCCGAAATACTCGCGGTGAAGTCCCGGCGCGCAGCACGCGGCCATCAGCGCCGCTTCGATGACCAGCGTGCCGGAGCCGCACATCGGGTCGAGGAATTCGGCGCCGGCGGCCGCAAGCGCCGCCCACCCTGCCCTCGCCAGTATGCCGGCGGCGACGTTCTCCTTCAGTGGCGCCTCGCCGGCCGCGCCCCGGTAGCCGCGCCGGTGCAGACTCTCACCCGAGAGATCGAGCGACAAAGTGATCTGCGCCCCTTGGGCATGGGCATGCACGCGAACGCTCGGCCGATCCAACACAATATCGGGACGCGACCCGGTCGTTTCGCGCAACGCATCGACGATGGCGTCCTTCAGCTTCAACGCCCCGAAATGGCTGTGCGTGATCGCCGGGTGCCTGCCGCTGAAATCGCAGGCAAGGCTCGCGGCAGGCCCCAGGTGTTGCGACCAGTCGATCTCCCGGGCCGCGGCATAGAAGGCCTCGGCGCTCGGCGCCTCGAACCGGGCGATTTCGAGAAACACCCGGTTGGCAAGCCGTGACTCGAGGCAGGCACGGTAGGCCGTCTCGAGGCTGCCGGAGAATGCCACTCCCGTGGTCCGCTCCCGCACGTCCGCCGCGCCGAAATCGGTCAATTCCCTCGCCAGGAGATCGGCGAGCCCGCGCGGCACACTCGCGAGGAATCGAGGGGGCGTCACGACGCAAGGCACGGAGCGCGCGAGTGAACCCGGCCGTTTGTCTCTCTCGACGGCATTTCCTATGATAAGCGGCTCCCACGCGCTCCAGCCACCACTACGAGCACCTCATGGCCGCCTCCGACTCCCTCTCCCGCGATGCGCTCGAAGCGTTTTGGATGCCCTTCACGGCGAATCGCCAGTTCAAGACGAAGCCCCGCATGCTCGCGCGCGCCAGCGGCATGCACTACTTCACGCCCGAGGGCCGGCAAATCCTCGACGGTGTCGCTGGACTCTGGTGCGTCAATGCCGGCCACGGGCGTAGCGAGATCACCGATGCGGTCGCCCGGCAGCTGGCGACGCTCGACTATGCGCCGACGTTCCAGATGGCCCATCCGTCCGCGTTCGAGCTCGCCAACGCGATCGCGAAGATCGCGCCGCCGGGGCTCGATCGAGTGTTCTTCACCAACTCCGGCTCGGAGTCGGTCGACACCGCGCTCAAGATCGCGCTCGCCTATCATCGGGCGCGGGGCGAGGCCACGCGCACGAAGCTCATCGGCCGGGAGCGGGCCTATCATGGAGTCGGTTTCGGCGGCATCTCCGTCGGCGGCATCGTCAGCAACCGGAAGATGTGGTCGGCCTCGCTCCTGCCGGGCGTGGATCACCTGCCGCACACCCACGACCTGAAGCGCAACGCATTCTCGCGCGGGCAGCCTGCCCATGGCGCGGAGCTGGCGGAGGAGCTCGAGCGGCTGGTGGCGCTGCACGATCCCTCGACCGTCGCGGCGGTGATCGTCGAGCCGATCGCAGGCTCGACCGGAGTGTTGATCCCGCCGCGCGGCTACCTGCAGCGTCTGCGCCAGATCTGCGATCGCCACGGGATCCTACTCATCTTCGATGAGGTCATCACCGCCTTCGGGCGCGTTGGAGCTCCCTTTGCCGCCCAGGAGTTCGGGGTGACGCCCGACATCATCACCACGGCGAAGGGCCTGACGAACGGCGCCATACCGATGGGCGCCGTGCTGGTGAAACGGTCCGTGCACGATGCCTTCATGCAGGGCCCCGAAGGAACGATCGAGCTCTTTCACGGCTACACGTACTCGGCGCACCCGGTCTCCTGCGCCGCGGCGCTCGCCACGCTCGGAATCTACGAGCGTGAAGGCCTGCTGACGCGGGCGAAATCGCTCGCCTCGTACTGGGAGGATGCCGCGCATTCACTGCGCGGACTGCCCAATGTCATCGATGTGCGAAACTATGGGTTGATTCTGGGCCTGGAGCTCGAGCCGGCAGAGGGCCGGCCGGGCGCCCGGGCTCATGGTGTCTTTCTCGAGTGCTTCGAGCGCGGTCTGCTCATCCGCCAGACCGGCGACATCATCGCACTCTCGCCACCGCTCGTGGTCGAGCGCGCGCACATCGATCAGATGTTCGCGACGCTCTCGGAGGCGCTGCGCGATCAGCGATGACGGTGGTGGCGAATGCGGCTCATCGCCATCCAGGCAATGGCAGCCAGGACGACGACGGTGCCCGCCAGCGCACCCATGTCGAATGTCGAGACGAGTCGTGTCGATTCTATGGTGACGGTCGGCAGCATGACACTTCTCCATGCAAGCGGAGCTATGCTCGTGGCAGACGCTGCCACTGCGCGCATGCGGGGTGAAGCGGCGGTACGCCGATTTGCGATGTCCTTCACCCCGCCTGCGCGTTATGTCTCATGTCATTGCCTCGCGGCGAGCGCCGTCTGCACATCCTTCTGATTCGCTTGCGCGACCGCAGGGCTCTCCAGCCTCACAGTGACTCGCCGATCGAAAGCGTACGCATCGAGATCGCCCCGCGGGCTCGTCGACTGTGACGAGCCATGCCCTGCGATCACGAGCCTGTCGCGCGGAACGCCCGCCTGCACGAGCGCCAAGGCGACCGCCTCCGCTCGGCGCAGCGACAGATCGTCGTTGAGGACGGCGGGCCCCCTCGGGTCGGCGTAGCCGTCGACTCGCACCGCCGCACCGGGCGGGAGCGACGCGGCGAGCGCTCCGAGCTTGCGCAGCACGGGCAGCTGCATGGGGTTGACCCTGGCGTCGTCAGTCCTGAAGGCGACATTGGTCTCGATGTCATCGGACAGCTGCGCCGTGCGATCGAGCTGGGCACGCTGCGCCTGCGCGGCTGCGAGCGATCGGGTCACCCGATCCAGCTTTCCGGTCAGACCCTGGCGTGCCTCCTCACTGCGGCTGAGGCTCGCGGCGAGCACATGGTTATCGATCGCGAGAGCGTGATTGTTGGCTGCGAGACCTTGATAGGCGACACTCTGGCGGTGGAAGCGATCACCGAGCCAGGCTCCCGCCACCAAACCCGCCATCGCCCCGAGCGGCCCGCCCGCCACCGCTCCGACCGCAAGTCCGGTGAAGGCGCCGATGTTTTCCTGCTTGGATGGCGCCTGCCGACCCGCGGATGGATCGGATGGCGTAGCCGCCGCCGCCGGCAAGGCGGCGAGCGACAGTGCCGCCACCGTGATGCCCACCGTTGCCACACGAACCTTGTTGCTCAGGATGCTCATATGCTGGCCCTCTTGATGTGGCGCGTCGCGCCGTCGAGGACCAGTACAAGGGATTGCGGGGCGCCGGTGATGACATCAACCGGGCAGTCCGCTGATTCTTAGTGGCAAATTGTGACCAAGGACAAAGGCGGCGGCGCCGTCTTACTTCGGATACGTCAGGCGGTCCTGGATGGCGAGCAGCACGTCGCTGCGCGAGACTTCGCCAAGGAGGGTGTGGCGCCACTGCCCGGGGGTGACCGGCAGCGCGGTGGCCTGCTCGCGCAGAAAGCCATCGAGCGCTTCGCAGAGCGACATGTCGGGAGCGAGCGCGAAATTCACCGGCAGAGAGACCGCCTCGGCCGGCAGCCCCCAGTCGATCTCTCCCTTCTGCAGACGCTCGAGCACCTTGCGGGGATCGAACCAGGCGATCAGATCGTCGCCGCTCGTCACATAGACCCGCTGCAGGGGACGCTTTGGCAGCTGGTCGTAGATGTCCGCCAAGCTGGTCGTTCCGGAGACCACCGCCGCGGGCGGCTTCACCAGTGTCTCCACGGTGCGCAGCCGCCAGTCATCACCGTGCTCGGCCACGAGCGCGCGACTGAGCGTGGCGTGATAGACGGACTGACCCTTCCGGTAAACCTTTGCCGTGTAGTGCGCCGTCACGCAAGCGAGCATCAGCGGCAGCAGGATGTCGTAATCGAGAGTCATCTCGAAGATCATCACGATGGATGTGAGCGGCGCCTGTGTCGTTGCCGCGAGGAAGCCGCCCATGCCGACGAGCGCGTAAGCCTCGGGCACCGAAGCGATGTGGGGCACGAGGCCGTGGAACACACCTCCGACGAGAGCTCCGATTGCCGCGCCGACGAAGAGTGATGGCGTGAGCACGCCACCCACACCGCCCGAGCCCACCGTCGCCGAGGTCGCGAGCACCTTGGCGAGCAGGATGACGAGCAGCCCAAGACCGAGAACCTGTCCCTGCAGGATCTGGCTCACCACGCTGTAGCCGTTGCCCCAGACTTGCGGCACGCCGGCGGAGATGCAGCCGACGACCACGCCACCCAGACCGAGCTGCCAGTAAAGCGGCAGCTTCAGCTTTACGAACTGGGATTTGGCGAAGTCGAGCAGCGCCAGGAAGGGAGGCGCCAGGTGACCGAGCAGGACGCCGAGGAAGATGTAGAAGATCAGCTCCCAGTTCGACGAGGCGAACACCACGTGCGGCACGTCGAACACCGACCCATAGCCGAGGAAGCGGTGGATGGTGGAGTTGGAGATCACCGAGGAGATCACCAACGGCCCGAAGCTCTCCATGCTGGTCGAGCCGAGCACGATCTCCGAAGCGAACAACGCGCCCGAAAGGGGCGCGTTGTAGGCGGCGGCGATGCCGGCTGCGACGCCGCAAGCCACCATGAGCCGCAGGCGCGGCACCGGCGCGCGCGCGAGCAGGCCGAGCCTCGAGCCGAACATCGCGGCGAGCTGCACCATCGAGCCTTCTCGTCCGATCGAGCCGCCCGAGGCGATGGTGAGCAGCGAGCCGAAGCTCTTCAGGATCGAGGCGCGAAAGCCGATTTTTCCGTCGCCGACCTTGACCGCCTCGATGTAGTCCACGGCCTTGTGGGACACGAAGGTGCGGCCGACGAAGTGCAGCACCCAGCCCGCCAGTACGCCGCCCACGATCGGCACGATCGCCCGGTGCCACCAGACCAGGCTCGAGGCGGCACCCACCATGCCCGAGCCGTGCTCGGCCACGGCCGTGTAGCCGGTGAAGAGCTTGGTAAAAAGTCGGATCAACTCCCGGAAAACCACGCTCGCGAGCGCGCCGACGAGTCCGATGAGCGTCGCCCAGAACACGATGCTGGCGAGATCCTCATGCCCGAACAGGATGAGGCGCATCCGCGTCAGCAGCGACAGCGGTACGCGTGCGAACTCTCGTGCCTTTACGTGCATCTTCCGCCTTGGCGGGGGGGGATCCCGAGCGGGCGATTATGCATTCTGGCAGCCCCTCGCTGAGCGGCGGCTGAACAAGATAATGACAAAAGTAGACAAATTCCGATCCATTTCCTAGCCTTCAGGATCACGCCTTGCGCGACTCCCTTGTTCCACTCACTGCCGGAGAGCACCCGTGACCTTCACCCTACCCTCGCTTCCGTTTGCGCCCGGCGCGCTCGCCGCCCGCGGCATGTGCCAGGAGACGCTCGAGTTCCATCATGGCAAGCACCATCAGGCGTATGTCACCGCGCTGAATGGACTGGTGGACAAGAACGATGCGCTCAAGGGCAAGACGCTCGAGGAACTGATCAAGCTCGCCCACGGACGCGAGGATCTGACCCCCGTCTTCAACAACGCGGGCCAGCACTGGAATCACAGCTTCTTCTGGAACTGCCTCTCGCCGACGGGCGGCGGCATTCCGGGCGATCTCGAGAAGAAGCTGACCAGCGACTTCGGCAGCATCGACAAGTTCAAGGAAGCCTTCAAGGCAGCCGCGGTCGGCCAGTTCGGCTCCGGCTGGGCCTGGCTGGTGCTCGGCAAGGACGGGCGCTTGAAGGTCTCGAAGACTGCCAACGCCGGCCTGCCTCTCGCCACGGGCGAGGGCAAGGCGCTGCTCGTCCTCGATGTCTGGGAGCACGCCTATTACATCGACTTTCGCAATCGCCGACCGGACTTCACCGACAACTTCCTGGCCAAGCTCGCGAACTACGAGTTCGCGGCTCAGCAGCTCAAATCCGCCTAAGGCATCCTTCGTTGGCGCCGAGGTGGCCTCGTGCCGCGTTGCCCGATGCGTCCATGCGCGAGCTCGAGCCCTTCGGGACGGCTGACGCCGTCGAAAATCGCTCCGGGCGATTTTTTGGGTGGCTCACCGGCCTGAGCAGCGAACCAATGGACGCCGCGCGGGTCTCATGTGCGATGCTTGCGGCGGCCGTCATGGGTTGGTCCCGGTCGCCAGGCGGCATTGAGAGCCGGGGAGCCGGTCCGGGATGGGGCCGGCTCCCTTTCCGTATTGGCGCCAAGTGGGCATCCTGCCCCTTTGCGCAGCCAACCCGGTGACAAGGATGCCGCGGCCCGGAGAACGGCTCCGGGCCGCTTTATCATTTGCTTCTCGCCGGTGCTGAAAGAAAACACATGCGTGTACCTCTGATCCTTGCTTCTGCCATCTGCATTGCCGGGTTGGCAGCATCTCCATCTCACGCCGCGGGGGCGCCCAACCCGCTTGGCACGCAGGTCTCGAGGGAAACGCTCGCGAATGGACTGCGGGTGGTGGTGGTGCGCGATCCGCTGGCGCCGGTGGTCGCTACGTCGGTCAACTACCTCGTGGGCTCGGATGAGGCACCGCAGGGTTTCCCGGGCCTGGCGCACGCACAGGAGCACATGATGTTCCGGGGGAGCCCTGGCCTGGATGCCGATCAGCTCGCCGACATCGGCAGCGTCATGGGCGGCAACTTCAACGCCAACACGCGGGAAACGGTGACACAGTACCTTTTTACCGTCCCAGCGGAGGATCTCGAAGTCGCGTTGCACATCGAGGCGATCCGGATGCGCGGTGTACTCGACTCCGCCGCTCAGTGGAAGCAGGAGCGCGGTGCGATCGAGCAGGAGGTGGCGCAGGATCTCTCCGACCCGGACTACGTGCTCTACGAGAAGATGCGCGCGGAGATGTTTGCCGGCACACCCTACGCCCACGATGCGCTCGGCACTCGGCCCTCGTTCGAGGCCACGACCGCGGCAATGCTGCAGCGGTTCCATGACACCTGGTACGCCCCGAATAACGCCGTCCTGGTGATCACCGGCGATGTGGATCCGAAATCCACCCTGCTCGAGGTGAAGCGGCTCTTCGGCGATCTGCAGCCAAAGAAACTGCCCGCGCGTCCCACGGTGCAGCTCGGCCCGCAGCACGCCGTCTCCTTCACCATGAGCACCGATCAGCCCAATGGCATGGCGATGCTCGCCGTGCGCACCCCGGGGCTCGACAGTCCCGATTTCGCGGCACTCGAGGTGCTCTCCGACGTGCTCGACAGCCGCCGCTTCGCGCTCTTCGGTCTCGTGCCCCAGGGCAAGGCGTTGGATGCGGATTTCTCGCTCGATCCGCTGCCTCGGGCCGGCATCGCTTATGCGAGCGCATCGTTCGCCGCCGGCCAGGACCCGAAAGCTCTCGAGAGCGACCTGCGCTCGATCCTCGCAAGCGTGGTGAAGCACGGCGTTCCTGCCGAGCTCGTCGCAGCGGCCAAACTGCAGGAGCGGCATGCGGCGGAGTTTCAGAAGAACTCCATCGCCGGCTTGGCATCCGACTGGTCGGATGCGCTCACGCTCTACAAGGTCAGCTCGCCCGATGAGGAGCTCGCCCGGATCGAGAAGGTCTCGGTGGCCGACGTCGATCGCGTGGCACGCAAATACCTCGACCTCGATCACGCGGTCACGGCGGTAATGATGCCGCGCGGGTCGGGTCGGCCGATCCCCTCGCGCGGCGGCTTCGGCGGCCAGGAGTCGATCTCGCTCGGCGCCGCCAAGCCAACCGAGCTTCCGACCTGGGCTGCGGCGGCGCTGCGGCGCCTGAGCGTGCCTCCCTCGACGCTACACCCCGTGGTCTCCCGGTTGCCGAACGGCCTGACGCTGATCGTGCAGAGCGAGGATGTGAGCAACACGGTGAGTGTGTACGGCCATATCCGCAATCAGCCCGGCCTCGAGGAGCCGCACGGCGAGGAAGGCGTCGGCGAGCTGCTCGATCGGATGTTCATGTTCGGCAGCGAGCGGCTTCACCGGCTGCAGTTCCAGCAGGCTCTCGATGCCATCGGCGCAAGCGAGCAGGCGGGCACCGACTTCAGCGTCCAGGTTCTTCCCGAGGATCTCGATCGCGGCGTACAGCTCCTGGCAGAGAACGAGCTCGATCCTTATTTGCCCGCGCAGGCGATGGCGATCCTGCGCGGACAGCTCGTCGAGAGCGTCGCGGCGCGCAATGAAAGTCCGGGCTTCCTCACCCGCCACTCGCTGCGCCAGGCTCTTTTTCCGCAGAGCGACCCCAGCCTACGCATGGCGACGCCCACCTCGATCCGCGCACTCACTCCCGAGGAGATGCGCGCCTATTACGCCAAGGTCTTCCGTCCCGACCTCACCACCATCGTCGTCATCGGCAAGGTGCGGGCGCAGCAGGCCCAGTCGGTCGTCGAGAAGTATTTCGGCTCATGGCGCGCCGTCGGCCCGAAGCCACCGACGGAACTGCCGCAGGTACCGCCGAACCGCCCGGACGTCGTGGCTGTCCCCGATGCCAGCCGCGTGCAGGACATCGTGGTCCTCGCGCAGACCCTGCCCATCACGCGCAGCAACCCTGACTACTATCCATTGGAGCTCGGTAATGCCGTGCTCGGCGGCAGCTTCTACTCGACTCGGCTCAGCATTGCCCTGCGCAAGGAAAGCGGCCTCGTCTACTCGGTCGACTCGACGCTCGAGGCCGGCAAGACCCGCAGCGCCTATCTCGTCGAGTACGCCTGCGATCCCCCGAACGTGTCCAAGGCGGCGGCCATGGTTCGGCGCGAAATCGCCGAGATGCAACGTACGCCGGTTGGCAAGGAGGAGCTGCTGCGCGTCAAGGAGCTGATGGTGCGGCAGATTCCACTCGAGGAATCGAGCGTCGATGCGATCGCCGGCGGCATCATCAGCCGGGTCGATCTCGGGCTGCCGCTCGATGAGCCGACGATCGCTGCCCGGCGCTACATCGAGCTGGGACCCGCGCAGATCGAGTCGGCATTCCGCAAGTGGATGCGCCCGGCCGATCTGGTGAGGGTCAGTGAGGGCCCGCAGCCGAGGTAGGGCGGGCAACCGGCAGCTTGACGCCCATGGGCAGAGTCAGCACGACTTTGAAGTGCCCGGCTCGCGGCCCGGATTCCGAGCAGTCGAAGTGCTGCTCATCGATGCGTACCGGGATCGAAGCCAGCAGGGTCCGGGTGATCTGCTGCATCAGCTGACAATCCGAGGGATGCAGCGTCTTCGGCTCTCCGGGCGAGAGCTGTAGGGTGCGCTCGATGGCCTCGGCCGGCGCCGATTTGATGCCGACCCCCTGGAGAAAGAACGGCAGCTGAAACCGCACCTGCACGTCCGGCGATTTCATCGCGCCACTCGGCGATGGGCTGCAGTTGTACGGGAGGATGTTGATGCTGTATGGCCACGCTCCCAGCCGCTCCAAAATGCCGTGCACTTCGTACCAGAGCTGATCGCAGGTGTAGGTGCGCGGTAGGTTCTGCAGATTGAGGATCAAGTCGTAGGTCCGCCAGAGCGCGGGGCGGGCCCCGGTCTCGCCCGTCGCGTTTGCGCTGGCGCCGCTCGAGGCGAGCGCCAGTGCGCATGCAGCCGCGGTTGCGGCAAAGAGGCCAAGAGGTCTCATGCGCTCCTCCGCCAATGCTCCGTGTGTCGTGAGACGCCGTCGGCGGGTCAAGGTTCCCTGCCCGAATTCGCCACAATTGCGCCACCGCCTCCGCGCAGTTGGCATCGAGACTGTCTGCAGGCTCGGTGGCGGACATTACCATGCTCACGAATCTCAGAGTTTGGCTCAATCATTTCGAGTACCACGCGGAACAGCCGCGCGCCCTTGCGCTCGGGGCGGGAAGTCGCCTGCGGCCGGAGGAGCGGCGGCTCATCGCCCGTTCCATCGCCGTGTTCCAACTCGGCGAGCAATCCGACGGCAGCGGGCTCCTGCGCGCGGCGTACCGCTTTGCGGCCGTTCACGGCGACGAGCTCTTGCCGCGCATCACCGAGCTCTTCATCCGCGAGGAGCAGCGCCATGCGCGGCTGCTGCGCGAGTTCATGGACGAGCACGGTATCCGCACGCGATGCCGGCACTGGACCGATGGAGTATTCCGCCGCCTGCGCCGGCTCGCCGGCTTCGAGCTCTACCTTCACGTGCTCATCACGGCCGAGCTGATCGGCAACGTCTATTATCGTGCGCTCGAGGCGGCGACGGGCTGTCAGCGCCTGAAGGCCCTCTGCCGCACGCTGCTCGCCGATGAGCTCGCGCACATCGGCTACGAGTCGGAGCTCATTCTCGAGCTTCGGGCGCGCAAGCCGCCGGCGCTGCGGGCCTGGGCCCGGCTCGCGCATCGCGCGTTTTTCTGCGGCGCCGCCTGCGCGGTCTGGCTCTCTCATCGCCGCGTGCTGCGCCACGCCGGCCACAGCGCGACCGGATTCCTGCAAGCCTGCCTTGCGCAGTACGCCTTTCATCTCGATCCGCCGGCGGCCTGGTCCGCTTTGGGCACAGGCTCGGGACGGCGGCGCTGACGGACCTTCAGTGAGAGGCGCGCTGCGCCGCCCGTTCGGCGAGATCGAGCCTGCTCTTCCAGGGATCCGCCTCGGGCCGCGGTCCGCGCTCGGTGAAGCTCATCAGCCGATCGGTGCTCGCGTGATACTCGGGCCAGGCGGGCAGACCTGGCGGATCGGGCCTGCCGGTCTTCGCGAACGCAACCCAGTACGCCTGCACCGTGCGCGCCATCGCCTCATCGGCGCGCGAGGTCGCCTTGCCGTAATGCGCGGCGACGGTATCGAATACGAACGGGATCTCGGAGGCATGCGGCGCGCCGGATGAGGTCGTGCGCAGCGAGCTCGCCACATAGCCGAAGCGATATTCGTACACCCGCTGGCCGCGCGCGGATAGGAGGCGAGCGGTGGCCCGCGCCGGCTCCACCATCTGTTGATCACCACCGGCTGCATCGCTGGCCTCCGTCAAGGTCCGTTTCCCGTCCGGATCGTAGAGGGCGCGGGCCGCCGCGGCATCCGGTCCGAAGCTTGCCCATAGCGCCTGCAGCGAGGCTGCCTTGAGATCACTGATCTCGTCCGTGTTGGTGCCGATCATGATCGGTACGCGCGCGCCGCCGCCGGCAGCGTAAACCGATAGCGGATCGCCGGGATAGAGTCTGCGATCGAGAATGGGAGCGCCCGCGAAGGTGGGATCGTTCGGCGCCGTATCCATGTTGAGGCCATCCACCAGCCTTGCCGCCGGCAGTGCGCGCAGCTTCGCCAAGGCGCCCTCGCCCTCGCCCTCGATGCCCAGATGTCGCGCCAACCTGACTCCCACCGCTTCCGCGGAAGCCGGCGAGCCGGTGAGCGGCCGCGCGTGGAAGGTGTTGCCGAGCTCCCAGCCCGATTCGATGATCGCCCGCTGGAAAAGTCCCCGCGCGAGCGGCGTCATGAGCAGCGCGTTGACCGACGTGCCACCGGCTGACTCGCCGAAGAGCGTCACGTTGTGTGGGTCTCCGCCAAAGGCGGCGACGTTGCGTCGCACCCATTTGAGCGCTGCGATCTGATCCATGAACGTGTAATTACCGAGGAGGCGGCCTCTTTCCCGGCGGCTGAGCGCCGGAAAGGCGAAGAACCCGAAGTTGCCGAGCCGATAGTTGAAGCTGACGAGCACCACCCCGTCACGGGCGAACTGCGTGCCGTCATAAACGGCGGGCGAGGTGCCGCCATCGACGAAGCCACCGCCGTAGATCCATACCATGACGGGCAAATGGCGGGCGGAACGCGCCTCGGGACGCCAAACGTTGACGTAGAGGCAATTCTCCCTGGGGACGGTCCTGAGCGGTGCGGCATCGCCCGGAGTGGGCAGCTGCGCGCAATCCGGTCCGAAGTGCAGCGCGGCCCTGACGCCGCGCCAGCGCTTCACCCGTTGCGGCGGCGCCCAACGCAGCGCGCCGACCGGCGGTGCGGCGTAAGGAATTCCCTTGTAGGCGATGACATGGTGCTCGAGCGCCCCGCGCACCCTGCCACCGTCCACGCGCGTCTCGAGGGAAGCAGTCGCCGAGCGCGCGGGCGCCGCGATGACCACCAGGCACGCGAAGGCGCCAAGCGCCCGGGAGGCGAAGGCTGGGCGCCGCCTGCGCCGGGCTCGAGCACCGACGCTCCTCATGAGGTCCTCGAGCCGGTCGGGTCGGATCGGATCGGCGATGATCGCGGGTCGTTGCGCGCCTGCTCGGGAGGCTCGCCGCGCAGCACCCGCACCACCTCCTCACTCGCCTTGCTTCGCAGGTCCCGCAGCGATGCCCCGGATGAGAAAGCGATGTGCGGAGTCAGAATGACATCCGGTCGCAGCAGCCCCGGCGGCACTCGCGGCTCATCCTCGAGCACATCGAGAGCGGCGCCCGACAGCCTGCGGCCTTCGAGCGCCTCCACGAGCGCCTCGGTCTCGAGCACGGCGCCGCGGCTGACGTTGATCAGAAAAGCGCCCGGCTTCATGAGCGCGAGCCGCGCGCGATCGAGCAGATGGCGGGTGGCGGCGGTGAGCGGAAGGTGGACGATCACCGCATCCGACCTGCGCAGGAGCTCCTCGAGCGTGGTCATCTCGATACCGTCGATCGCGGTGTTGTGTCGGGAATGACCCAACAGGCGAACACCGAATCCGCCCAGCTTTTGCGCGGTCCGCCGCCCCGTCCGCCCCAGTCCGATGATCCCGCAGGTCAGATCGCGCACCCGCCGCAGGCTCGCGCTCGCCGGCTCCCAGCGACCTGCCTTCACCTCGCGATCGAAATAGGCCAGCCCGCGCGCCCAGGCAAGCAGCATCCCGACGGCGTGATCGGACACTTCCTCGAGGCAATAATCGGGGACGTTGGTCACCCATATTCCGCGCCGGGTCGCCTCATCGACGGCAATGTTGTCGAGCCCGACGCCGAGGCGCGTAACGATACGCAACCGGCCGCTGGCGGCGATCGCGGCAGCACTGACGGGCGCCCAATTGGTCATGATGGCCGCCGGCTGATGCTCGTCGGCAAGAGCGGCGATCGCCTCGGCCGAAGCCGGCTTCGCGGGCCCCGTGACGAGGCGGAACCCGGCGCCCTCGATGATGGCCGACTCGATGGCGACATCAGGCCAGGCGTAATCGGTGAGGAGAACGGTCGGGCCAGAGGTTGAGCCAGAGATTGGCCAGGCGCTCATGCAGCCTGATACGGATGCGGCATGGGGCGATTATAGTCGAGCCCCGCCTCCACCCTGGCCGCAGCTTCCCGCGCGCCAGCTGCGCGCTACCTGCCCGCGCGCCGCATGGCGGCTCTTCCCAGCACCACGCCGAACTCCTTCTCGCCTTCACCGCGCGCCAACGCCTCGAGCATCGAATCGCGAATGAGACTCCCGAGAGGCATCGGGGTCGTGGCCGCTTCGGCTGCGGCCAAAGCGAGCCGCACGTCCTTCAATCCCAAGCGCGCCTTGAAGCCCGCAGGCTCGAACCGTCGTTCGGCGATGAGGCGCCCGTAGCCCTGATACACCGGCCCCGGGAAGAGACTCTGGCCGATGACTTCGAACAGATCCCGCGGCTCGATGCCATAGCCCGCAGTGAGCGCGGCCGCCTCGCCCATCGATTCGATGGCCGCCGCCAGCATGAAGTTGACGGCGAGCTTGACCACGTTCGCCTGCGAGGCGCGCTCTCCGAAGCGATAGAGCTTCTGGCCGACGGTGCCATCGAGCAGCGGCTGGACGGCCTCGATCGTCGGGCGCGGCCCGGCGAGGAGAACGGTCAGCTTGCCGGCGGCAGCGACATCGGGGCGGCCGAGCACGGGCGCGGCGACATAACCGATCCCGCGCTCGCCGTGAAGCTCCGCGAGCTCATCGGCCAGCGCTGCGGAGATGGTGGCCATGTTGACGTGAACGCGAGTGGCGCTCGGGGTGGCGCGGGCGAGGACTCCGCTCTCGACCAACACCTTGCGCGTCGCCTCATCATCGCTCAGCATCGAGAACACGACCTCGGCGCGAAATGCCTCCTCGGCCGTTGCGGCGGCCTGCGCGCCGCGCTCGGCGAGCCGGCGCGCAGGCTCCGGCGAGCGGTTCCAGACCCGCACAGCATGCCCCGCCTCGAGCAAGCGGCCAGCGATGGCGCTGCCCATGTTTCCGAGCCCGATGAAGCCGACGTTCATGCCCGTGCTCCTGGGAGTCATGGAGAACGAATGCAGGATAAGACGCGCGGCGCGCGCGTCCAAGCGACACCGTGAGCCCGGTGCGCGACCAAGCGCTCCGCGCGGCGCAACCGCCGGAGCGCGGCAGCCTTCAGTTCAACATTCCCTGGCGCGCCATCGGCAGGATCATTCCGACCATGGATTCCTCGCCTGCGTTCCAGTTATCGAGACGAACGCGCTTGAGGAAATCATCCAGCGCCATCCACTGCCAGCCTTCCCAGACTCCCTGCTCGACCCGCAACAGAATCATCTGGCGATTCATAAGGCCCCCGGGCTGTAGGGTGTCTCTTTGAAACATGCTTGCCTCTATTGAATGGACGCTCGGCTCCTGTCGCAGTTCCCAGTCTCGGGTCGAAGAGGTGAGGCTCAAGCGCGGGTTTCTCCTCCGAAAGAGAGGGCGCGGAGGCTGCCGGTTGGCAGATCCGCCGAAAAATCAATGACTTGACGGCTCGCCGCGTCGGCCCCGAAAGTGGCCGTCATGCGGTCGAGACGACGCTAGCCGGAAGCGCCACTCCGTTCGCGATCGAACGCTGCTCGCGCGGCGTCGATTTCGGCGATGTGGCCGCGCGCCCACTCGCCGAGCGCGCCTACCGGTGCCCGCAGGGATTGTCCGAGTGCTGTCAGCTCGTACTCGACACGTGGCGGCACCGTGGGAAACACGGTCCGCTTCACCAGCCCGTCGCGCTCGAGCCCGCGCAGAGACAGTGTGAGCATCCGCTGTGAAACTCCACCGATTGCGCGCTTGAGCTCGGAAAACCGGTGCGGCCTTTCCGCCAGCATGATGATGATGAGCACGCTCCACTTCTCACCGATCCGCGCCAACACTCGGCTGATCTTCGGGCACTCCTCGCTCGGCAGACGACGGGCGGGGACAGTCACACCCAGGTTACTCGGTCGCATGCGTGTGCCTTCTTGTTTCTGCGCCGCGCGCGCACATAATTAGCCTCGGTTACGATTTTATACCATCAAGCCCGAGGCCCGCCATGAGACTCCTGCACGTCGATGCCAGCATTCTCGGAGAGCACTCCGTCAGCCGTCAGCTCAGCGCGGCAGTGGTGATCGGCGCGGCCACGGCCGAGGTGGCGCCTTGCGGCCTGAACGCACGCACACGGCGATATGATCCACACGATGGCTCGCGAATGGCGGGCGGGAGATTCCAATGAACACGCAGTCTTCACGCGGTGTCTCGCGAGTCGTGCGCGGCATCCCCACCTCCGATGGCGCCGGCGTCAAGCTGACACGCGTGATTGGTCAGCCGCGGCTGCCCGATCTCGACCCGTTTCTCATGCTCGATGAGTTCGGGACGGACAATCCCGGCGACTACATCGCGGGCTTCCCGGATCATCCGCACCGCGGTTTCGAGACCGTCACCTACATGCTCGACGGCAAGATGCGTCATCGTGACAATCACGGTCACGAAGGCGTGCTCGTCCCGGGGAGCGTCCAGTGGATGACCGCGGGCCGCGGCATCGTGCATTCCGAGATGCCGGAGCAGCAGGAGGGCCGCATGCGCGGATTTCAGCTCTGGATCAACCTGCCGGCGCGCGACAAGATGACGGCGCCGAAGTACCAGGAATTCGGACCGGAGAAGATCCCGGCTGCGGACTTGGATGAGGGCGCGCGCGTAAAGGTGATTGCCGGGAGGGTGGCGGGCGTCACCGGCCCGATTGCTCAGCCGGCGACTGATCCCACCTATCTCGACCTCGAGCTCGGACCCGGAGCGAGGCTCTCGCAGCCGCTCGCCCGCGGCCACGCGGCGTTTCTATACGTCTACGAGGGCGCGGTGCGGGTCGGTGCCGGCGAGTCCGCGGCTACCGTGGGCGCTCACGAGCTCGCCGTGTTGACCGATGGCGATTCGGTGCAGCTCGAAGGCCGCGAGCCTCCGCGCGATGGCGCACGCAACCGCGCCATCCTGGTCGCCGGCAGGCCGCTGCGGGAGCCGGTGGCGAAGCACGGTCCGTTCGTGATGAGCACGCGCGAGGAGCTGATTCAGGCGTTCGAGGATTACCAGAGCGGGAACTTCTAGTTGAAAGCGCTGGATCGGGGCATGCTGCCCCGCCCTGCGGCGGCGGGGCATTCCGTGTGCCCGGGATGCGCTAGTCAATCGGCGGCGGCGGACAAAGCGGGCTCCGCGAGTTTCTCACGCTCGCGCTCGTGGTCTGCCGCCAACAGGAGGTAGACCGCCGGTACGATGAAGAGCGTGAAGATCGTGCCGATCGAGAGGCCGGTGAATATCACGATACCCATCGCTCGCCGTCCCGCGGCTCCCGCGCCGGTAGCGAGCACCAGCGGCAGGACCCCGAGCACCATCGCGGCGGTGGTCATCAGGATGGGCCGCAGCCGCACGGCCGCCGCCTCGACGATCGCGGCCCGCTTGGGTCTGCCGGCGCGCTGCTCGTCGTTGGCGAACTGCACCATCAGGATACCGTGCTTGCTGATGAGGCCGAGGAGCGTCACCAGCCCCACCTGAGTGTAGATGTTGAGCGAGGTGACTCCGATGTTGATGAAGAGCAGCGCGCCGAACAGCGCCGCCGGCACCGACACCAGGATCACCACCGGGTCGCGGAAGCTCTCGAAGAGCGCGGCGAGCGCGAGATAGACGATGATGAGCGCGAATCCGAACGTCAGCAGGAAGGTGTTGGAGCCCTCCATGTATTGCCGGGATTGCCCCGAATAGTCGACCGTGTAGCCGCTCGGGGCCACCTGCTCGAGTGTCTTCTGCAGGAACGCGAGCGCCGCGCCCTGCGAGCCGGCGGGAGCGCCGATGATGGTCGCGGAATTGAGCTGCTGGAAGTGGTTGATCGACTCCGGAACGGTCTGGCGCTCGAGGTGCGCGATCGTGCCGAGCTGCACCAGCGTGCCGTTGGCGGCGCGGATGTGCAGGTTCAGCACCTGATGCGGATTGAGCCGGTCTTTCTGCAGGACCTGCGGAATGACTTTGTAGGAGCGCCCGGCGATGGTGAAGTAGTTGACGTAGCCGCCGCCCATGGCGGCGCCGAGCACCGAGGCGACCTGCTGGTTGGTGAGGCCGAGTTCGGCCACCATGTCATGGTTGACGACGATCGTCTGCTGCGGCTCGTCGATCTTAAGGTCCCCGTCGACGAACCAGAACAGTCCGCTCGCCTTGGCGCGACTCAAGACCTGCTGCTCCACCTGATAGAGGTTCTCGATGGGCTCGCTGGTGGTGATCACGAACTGCACCGGCAACCCTTGCGCGCCGGGTAGCGAGGGGAACTGGAACGCCGCGATCTCGGCCCCGGCGATGGTGTTCCATTTCTTCTGCAACACCTGTTGCAGCTCGTTGGCCGAGCGGCTGCGCTCGCTCCAGGGCACGAAGAGAATGCCGCCGAAACCCTGCGATACCGACGGAGCCCCGATGAGCTGGAAGGCGCCGCGGTATTCCGGCAGCGACTTCGCAATCTCGAGCGCCTGTCCGGAATAGGTTTGCATCTGCGTGAAGGTCGCATTGGGCGGCCCGATCAGCTGGTAACCGACGAACCCCTGGTCCTCCTGCGGCGCGAGCTCTGAGGCGGAGGTCATGAAGAGATAGGGCAACGCGGCCAGGATCAGCACCAGGAGCACGATGAGCACCGGCCAGGTCTCGAGCCAGCTCGCGAGCGTGCGCTGGTAGCCGGATCTCAGGCGCGAGAACCAGCGATCGACCAGCACGACGAACCGGTTCTCTTCCTGCTCGGGACGGAATATCAGCGAGCACATCATGGGCGAGAGTGTCAGCGCGATGATGGCCGACACGGTGATCGCCCCGACGAGCGTGAAGGCGAACTGGGTGAAGAGCGCGCCGGTGAGACCGGTCTGGAGCGCGATCGGCGCATAGGCCGCCACCAGGATCACGGTCATGGCGATGATCGGGCCGCCGAGCTCGCGCGCGCCTGCGATGGCCGCCGAGAACGGCGTGACGCCTTCCTTCATGTGCCGGTCGATGTTCTCGACGACGATGATTGCATCATCGACCACGAGGCCGATCGCGAGCACCAGCGCGAGCAGCGTCAGCAGGTTGATCGAGTAACCCAGACTGATCATCAGAATGAAGGCGCCGACGAGCGATAACGGCATCGCAATTGCCGGCACCGCCGCGGCCCGGGGACTGCCCAGGAAGAGGAAGATGACCGCGGTGACGATCAGCAGCGCCTCGACCAGGGTCTTGATGACGTCGCTGATCGAGGCGTTGATGAAGGTGCTGGCATCGAAGGCGACTGCCTGGTTGATGCCGTGCGGGAGCTGCCGGGCGATCTGTGGCAGGGTATTCCTGACGGCGCGCGCGACCGTGAGCACGTTGGCGGTCGGAGAGGACTTGATACCCACGAACACGCCCGAGAGGCCGCTGTAGGAGACGCCGAAGTCGTAGTTCTCGGCGCCGAGCACCACGGTCGCCACATCCTCCAGATGCACGATCGCCCCGTTCGCCTGGCGGATCACGAGCCGTTTGAATTCCTCGAGCGAGTGCGGATCCGTCGAGGCGGTCAGGTTGACGCTGACCATCTGACCTTTGGTCTCGCCCGCGGCGGAGAGATAATTGTTGGCCGCGAGCGCCGCATAGACATCGGCCGCAGTGACTCCGTGCGCCGCCATCCGCTCGGGATCGAGCCAGGCGCGCAGCGCGAACGTCCGCCCTCCCAGAACTTCGGCCGTCTGCACGCCCGGGATGGCGTTGAGCTTGGGCTGCACCACCCGCAGCAGATAGTCGGTCACATCGTTCGCCGGCAGTACCTTGCTCGAGTAGTTGAGGTACATGACGTCGGTCGTCTGATTGGTGGCGAGCGAGATGACCGGCAGCTGCGATTGCGGCGGCAGCTGGTTGCGCACCGCATTGACCTGCGCGCTGATCTCGGTGAGCGCCTTGCTCGAGGGATAGTTCATCTGCAGCGTCGCCGTGATCACGGAGCTGCCGGCGCTCGAGACCGAAGAGAGGTAATCGATCCCCTGCGCCTGGGCGATCGCGGCCTCGAGCGGCTGGGTGATGAAGCCCGCCACGGTTTGCGCATCGGCGCCGTAGTACGCGGTGGATACCGTGATGACGCCATTCTCCGTCTGCGGGAACTGGGTCACCGGCAGCTGAAAGATAGCCCGCGCGCCGAGCACCAGGATCAGCAGACTGACGACCGCCGAGAGGACCGGTCGGCGGATGAAAAGGTCGGTGAATTGCTTCACGCCGTCGCCTCAATGCTCCTGCGGAGAGGGGTTGGGATTGTTGAGCGGCAGCACACTGTTGTTCACGATCAGCGGCGTTCCGTTCTTGATCTTCATCTGACCGCCGCTCACGACGACATCGCCGGCCTTCAGCCCCTTGACGATGGCCACCTGGTCGCCGCGGGCCGGCCCGAGCGTCACGAACGTGAGCTCCGCGGTCGGGTGCGCGCCCGCCTTGACGGGGTTTCGCACCAGATAAACCGTCTCACCATAGGGGTTGTAGGTCACCGAGGTCTGCGGCAGCGTGAGATATCGCTCCTTCGCGCCCGCATCGACCGTGGTGCGGACGAACATGCCGGGCAGGAGCTTGTGCGCCGGGTTGGCGATGGTCGCTTCCGCCTGGAAGTTGCGAGTGGAGGGGTCGACCAGCGGATCGATCGAAGTGATCTTCCCCTGGAAGTCGCTGCCGGGGAAAGCATCGGCCGTCACGTGCACGGTCTGCCCTACGGCAACTCGCGACAGATCGTCCTGCGGCATCCGGAAATCGACATAAATGGGATCGACCGATTCCAGGGTCACGATGGGATCGCCCGGGTTCAGGTACTGTCCGGGGTTGACGGTCGTGATGCCGAGCCGGCCGCTGAAAGGTGCGCGGACCGTCTTCTTCGCCACCAGAGCCGCCTGCGCCGCCGCCTGCTCGCGCGTGCTCTTGAGGTTCGCCGAATCGGTATCGAGCTGCGAGCGGCTGATGGCTTGCGCCTGGTACTGGATGAGATCCCGGTGGTAGACCAGCGCAGCGAGGTTCGCTTCCGCGGTCAGCGCCTGCAGTTGTGCGATATCGGGATCGGCGTTGAGCTGCACCAATGTCTGGCCGGCTCGCGCGTCCGCGCCTGATTTGAAGTCGATCTCGCGCACCAGGCCCGCCACCTCGGTGGTCACTTCGACGCCATGGATGGCGCGCAGGCTTCCTACGGCGCGCAGCTCCGGCTGCCAGGCGGAATATTCGGCCGTCGCCGTGCTCACGGTCTGCGGAGGCGAGGCGTTCTGCGTCATCGCCTGGCGGATGAAATGGGCCTTGACCATGTTCCAGGCCACCGCGCCACCCACGAGAACAATCACCACGGCCAGCACGATGACCAGCCGCCAACTCATCCTGCTCTTCACCGCGACTCCTGACTCCGGTTTCTTTTGACCTCCGGTGCGCTCCGAGCAACGGGGCGAGCAGCCGCGCCCTTAGGGCGGGCTGTGCCTTCGCGTGGGCAAACCGGGAAAGTGCCAGAAGGGCGGCATTTTAGCAGAAAGTGAGGCTGCTTCCCCAGCGCCGCCCGCGCCGGAAGTACGGCGATACGGTATCGTGCGCGGGTGTACGCGCACCCCCCCGGCATCGATCCCCCTCCGCCGCACGATGGTTCTGGAAATGCCCCGGCGCGAGCCGGCGGCGAGGAGGTTCTGAGCGTCGCCGGCCTTCGCAAGGTCTATGCCGAGCTCATTGCGGTCGATGGCGTATCCTTCGACGTGCACCGAAGGGAGGTGGTCGGACTTCTCGGCCCGAACGGCGCCGGCAAGACGACCACCATCAACATGATTCTCGGGGTGTTGAGCCCGAGCGCCGGTAGCGTGCGCATCGGAGGTATCGATCTCGCGCGTCAGCGGGCCCGCGCCCTCGCGCAAGCCAACTTCTCGGCCGTGTATGCATCCCTTCCCGGCAATCTGACCGTCGCGCAGAACCTCCGGTTCTTCGGGCTCGTCTACGGCATACCGGAGCTCGGGCGCAGGGTCGGGGAGCTGATACGACAATTCGACCTCGAGCGCCTGCGGGACACCAAGTGCGGGCTCCTCTCCTCCGGAGAGCAGACGCGGCTGGCGCTCGCCAAGGCGGTGCTCAACCGGCCGCGGCTGCTGCTGCTCGATGAGCCGACCGCCTCGCTCGATCCGGCCGCCGCGCAAACCATCCGCGCCCGCATCCGCAGCCTCGCGCTCGAGAGCGGCTGCGGCATCCTCTGGACCTCGCACAACATGTACGAAGTCGAGGAGGTCTGCGACCGCGTCCTCTTCCTATCCCGTGGCCGGATACTCCTCGAAGGCGATCCTCGGCACCTGCCGCGCGAGCATGGGGCGACGACGCTCGAGGAGCTCTTCATCCGCCTGGCCCGCGAGCCACTCGCCGAACGCATGGAGCGGGCCGGGTGAGAGGCGCATGAGGATCAAGCCCGTGATGGGCATTCTGCTGCGCCAGGTGTACCTCATCCGTGGCAGCCCCGTGCGCTCGCTGCCGATGTTCGCGTGGGTGGCGATCGACATCGTGATGTGGGGCTTCATCACGCGTTATCTCAACTCGATGGCCGCGGGCCGCTTCAACTACGTACCGAGCCTGCTCGGAGCCGTGCTGATGTGGGATTTCTTCACCCGGATCATGCAGGGGGTGAGCACGGCGTTCCTCGAGGATGTGTGGTCGCGCAACTTCCTCAACCTCTTCGCCACGCCGCTCACGATCTCGGAATACATCCTCGGGCTCGTCATCACCAGCATCGGAACGAGCGCGGTGGGGCTCGCGGTGATGCTCGTGCTCGCGACGGCGGTTTTCGGCCTGTCGTTCTTCTCGCTGGGCGCCCTGCTCGTGCCGTTCCTCCTGGTGCTCTTCGGCTTCGGCATCGCTTTGGGGATTCTCGCGAGCGCGCTCGTGCTGCGTCTCGGCCCGGCATCGGAATGGCTGGTGTGGCCGCTGCCGGCGCTGCTGTCGCCGTTCGTCGGTGTCTTCTATCCCCTCGCGACCCTGCCGCGCTGGATGCAGGAGGTGGGGCACCTGCTGCCGCCGTCCTATGTGTTCGAAGGCATGCGGGCGGTGCTGGCGGGACGAGCTCTCTTTGCCGGGAACCTGGCCGTGGGCGGCGCGATCGCGATGCTCGACATCCTGCTCGCCGGCTATTTCTTCGCGCGGGTGTTCCGCTACGCGATCCGCACCGGGCTTCTCGCCCGCTACAGCGCCGAGAGCGCCGCATGAACGAGAAAGTGTTCGTCTCGGCGGAATCGCTTCTGCGGGATTCGATGGAGCTCGCGATGCGCATCGTGCGCAGCGGCTTTCGCCCGACGTTCCTCGTGGCGCTCTGGCGCGGAGGCGCCCCCATCGGCATCACGGTACAGGAGGTACTCGAGTACCACGGCATCCCTACCGATCACGTCGCCATCCGCACCTCCACGCACACCGGGATCGAGGAGCGCAACGACACGGTGCGGGTGCACGCCATCGACTATCTGGTGTCGCGGCTCACGTTCGAGGATCGGCTGCTGCTCATCGACGATGTGTTTGATTCGGGACGGAGCCTCGAGGCGGTGCTGGGCGAGCTCGAGCGGCGGTGCCGGCGCAACCTCCCGGGATCGGTGCGGATTGCGACCGCCTACTACAAGCCCTCCCGCAACCGCACGGCGCTGGTACCCCACTACTTCGTGCGCCAGACGGAAAGTTGGCTCGTCTTTCCGCACGAGATACGCGGACTGACTCGCGATGAGATCCTGACTCACAAGCCCGTCGATCCGAGCTTCTTCGACGTCTAGGGAATTCGGGACTTCGTCGAGCCGCTCTTTCCGGCGGCGGCCCACGGCTTCGCTGCGCCCGGCATGGCTTGTGCACCCGCGACCTGCGCCGCATGGGAGGCCGCGCCGCATGGCTTCCGCGCCTGTGAGTCCCTCTGCGGGTCTTCGCCATCGCATGCCCGGCGACGGCCCGGGCTCGGCAAACGCTCCCCCCTCCCCTCAGCCTGGCCTCAGCCTGGCCTCAGCCTGGCCTTTGCCGCATGCTGCTCTCGCTCGTGGCGATCCCGCTCACGATCGGTTCATCGCGAGATTTATGCCTTCGCCTCCGGGATCGAAGGCAACCACCCGGTGCTCCTCGGGATCCCGGTGACGGGCAGCGTCCTGGCCCTGGCACTACCTGCGCTTCATCGTCGCGATGCTCGCATCGGCCGTGCGGCCTGCCGCATTCGGGCGAGCTGCCGGCGCTCGAGCACGCCGTGCTCGCGGCCCTGGTCTTGCTGCTGATCGGCCTCGGCGCTTACCCGCGCCGCTCCGACCTCGATCCGCGCAACCGCTTTCACTGTGGCGCGTTGACTGAGCTTGCAAATTTTTCACGGTTTGCGGTAACTTACATGTTTCATGTTTGCCCTGTCAGTCCGGAGGTCGCGGTGAAGAAGTCATTTCTCGTTCTCTGTGTCATCACGGCCGGCGCCCTCGCCGCCTGCAGCAATCCGAACGCCGACTGGCAGAAGGCGAATCAGCAGAACACCGTTAGCGCCTACCAGCAGTTCATTCAGCAGCATCCCAACGATGCGCGGGTGCAGCAGGCACGCAACCGGATCGATGCGCTGAAGGACGAGCAGGCGTGGACGGCCGCCAAGAATGCCAACACGCTGGATGCCTACCAGCAGTACCTGCAACAGGAGCCGAACGGCATGCACGCCACGGACGCGCAGGACAAGGTAACGAGCTTGCAATCGGATGCGGCCTGGCAAAGCGCGCAGTCGACCAACACCGCAGCCGCCTACCAGGACTTCCTGCAGAAATATCCGAACGCCTCGCAAGCCTCACAGGCGCAGGAGGCGCTGAAGAAGCTGACGGGCTATCAGGCGTTGCTCGCCTCGACACGCTCCAAGGCGCTCGCCGACAAGCTCGCCCAGCGCCTGAAGTCAAAATTCAGCAACGAGCTGCAGGACGTCGTGGTCGTGCCGCCGAGCGGCAAATCGCAGATGACGGAAGTGCGCTCGGCGCCGATGACGGAAGAGGATGCCAAGGCCGCCTGCGCGAAACTGAAAAAGGCGCATCAGCGCTGCTCGGTCGTGAAGAGCGTTTCCTGACGCGGCTTTAAGCGGTTTTCTGCCCTTTACAACGCCCGCCGCGGCTCGCGCAGCTGCGGCGGGCGCTTGCGTCTGCCTCCAAGTTGCGGTAAGTATTCCCGATGCGAGGCGCGGTGTCCCAACTCGATCCGGTCTGCCCAGGCCGGCGTATGGTGTCCGGCTCCGGTCCCTCGTGAGCGACGTCCGTGATCTACCGGACGACGTGCGCGCGCTCCTCTGTGAACACGTCGAATCCTACGAGCAGCTCGAGACGCTGCTGCTGCTGCGGCGCGAGCGCTATGAACAGTGGACGGTCGAGGGCCTGGCCGCGCGCCTTCATGTACGCGCGGAGCTCGTCGAGACTGCGCTCGCGCAGCTCCAAACGAGCGGGCTGGTGGCGAGCACCGGCGCCGCGCCCGCGCGGTTCGCTTACCGGCCCACGAGCCCGGGGCTCGACGCGGCCGCCGGCCGCCTCGAGCGCGAGTATGCGGAGCGGCCGATCCTCATCATCCAGCTGATGAGCGCCAACTCGATCGAACGCCTGCGCACCGCGGCCCTGCACACGTTCGCCGACGCTTTCGTGCTGAAGAAGGACAAAAAATAGTGCCTCAAGCGGTATATATCCTCTGCGCGATCACGAGCATCCTCTGCGCGCTGCTGCTGCTGAGAGGTTATCGCGCGACGCGCACGCGGCTGCTCTTTTGGGCGAGCCTCTGCTTCGTATTCCTCGCCCTCAATAACGTAATCCTTTACCTGGATCTCGTCATCCTGCCGACGCAGATCAATCTATTCTGGTATCGCAATTCCGCTGCCGTCATCGGCATGCTGTTGCTCGTTTTCGGCCTGACTTGGGAATCCCGATAGGAGGGCGGCCGTGGAACTCTTCACCTGGGGCATTCTGGCGATGGCAAGCCTGGTGGCGGCTCTTTTCTTCCTGCGCTACTGGAAGGAGAGCCGGGAGCGGCTGTTCGCCTTCTTCGCGCTCGCTTTCGCGGGACTCGCGGCAAACTGGACCGGGCTCGCCGTCCTCGACCGGCCTAACGACGAAGCGCAGCAGACCTACGCCTATGTCGTGCGGCTCGTCGCGTTCCTGATCATCATCCTGGCCATCATCGACAAGAATCGGCGCAGCGGCCGGCTCTGACTTGATTGGGCGCGGCGGCCGCGCGCAAAGACGCCCCGGATCTCAGGACGAAGCGGCCCTGAGCCGCTTCGTCACTTGCTGTCGGGCGCCGAACGGCGCCACTCGGTGAGCGGGCCGCCCACCGCGAGCAGCAGCTGCACGGTATCGAGGTATTGGCGCGACTGCGCCCTGAGGAACCCCAGCTCCGCGCGCTGGCGCTCTCGCTGGGCATCGAGCACCTGCAGCAGGCCCGAGTTGCCGGCCTCGTAGCTCTGTCGCGCGAGCTCGAGGCTCGCCTCGGACGTGTCACGGGCGTTCGCCTGCGCCGCGACGAGCTGCGCATCGTGCTCCAGGGCGTCGAGCAGATCGGCCACCTGGCCGAAGGACTCGAGAACCACCTGCTGATAGCTCGCGGCGCGGGCGTCGAGCGCATCGAGCGCCGCTCGCCTCTCGGCCCGCAATGTTCCGCCGTCAAAGAGCGGCTGCGTGAGCCCGGCGATGAGCGACCAGGCGGTGGAAGAGGCGTTGAAGAGCTCGGCCGGGGTCAGCGCCTGCTGGCCGAGGGACGCGGTGAGCGCAATCTGCGGATACAGATTCGCGGTCGCGACCCCGACCGCCGCGGTGGCGGCATGAAGCTGGGCTTCCGCCGCCAGAATGTCAGGCCGGCGGCGGAGCAGCTGTGAAGGCACGCTCACCGGAAGCTGCCGCGGTAGGTGCAGATCCGCGAGCTCGAGGTCCGGGTGCGACCACGTCGCCGGCGTGCGGCCCAGCAGCACCGCAAGTGCATGTCGCGCCATGGCGAGCTGCTGGTAAAGGGGCGGAAGGAGCGTCTGATCGCTCGCCAGCTGACTCTGTGCCGTGAGGACATCGAGCTTCGATACCGAGCCATTCTCGAACGCGGTCTGCACGAGTCTGAGATTGTCGCGGTCCTCGGAGAGCAGCTGCGCGGTCGCCCGGATCTCTCCGCGCGTCGCAGCGATCAAGACGGCCTCGGAGGCCACATCCCCCGTCAGCGTCAGTCGCGCCGCATCCAACTCGCTGCGCTCGTACTGCTCGAACGCCTTCTGCTCCTCGACCGAGCGGGCGGTGGCACCGGCGTAGTCGAGCGTGTAGCTCACGTTGGCGCCGAACGCCTCATACGTGAAAGGCGGAACGGAGGGAATCAGCTTGCCGAGAAACTGCTTGCCGTACTTTTGCCGGCCGGTCGAGGCCTGAAAACCCACCTGGGGAAAGAACCGCCCGGTCTGCGCCGCCACCAGCTCCTGCGCCTGGGCGAGGGTGGCCGTCGCGGCCGCGAGATCGCGGTTGTCGAGGAGCGCGTGCCGGATCAGCTCATCGAGCTCGGGCGAGTTGAAGAGCGTCCACCAGTCCGGCACCGCCGCTCCGCCCAGGACGATCTGCTGCGCGTAGCGAGCGGCGGCGGGCGCACGCTGCTGCGCCACTGCGGCCGCGGAGCCGACCGGACGCGATTCGCCGACGGGACGATAGCCGGGTGTCGCCGGCGCGCTCGGCCGGTGAAAGTTGGGTCCGACGACACAGCCGCCGAGCACCGTCGTCGCGGTCACTACGACCGCGAGAGCTGACGATCGCACGCGAGGACGATCTGAGTGCAGGCTCATTCGAGCACCACCGGTTCCTCCGCGCGCCTGCGCCCGGAGCGCAGGAACAACACCAATGGCAGGAGCGCCAAAGTCACCACGAACATCATCTTGAAGTCATCATTGTAAGCGATCATCTGTGCCTGGCGCGTCACCATGGCGTTGAGGGCGGCGAGCCCCGCCGGCGCGGTGAAGCTGAAGGGCGCGTGGAGCTGAATCTGCCCTCCGAAGGGGACGATGTGCGAAGCCAGCCGCTCGTGCATCACCTGCGTGTTGCGCGTCAGCAGCGCGGCGGTTGCCGCGATGCCGATACTGCTGCCGACGTTGCGCAGCAGGTTGAAGATCGATGTTCCTTCGGAACGATATTGGGGCGAGAGTGTCAGGAAGGCCACTGTCGTGAGAGTCACGTAGGTGAGTCCCGTGCCGAGGCCCTGCAGGAAGGTGGTCGACCAGACGAGACTCTGCGGCATCGAGGTCGAGTAGCCGCACATCATCCACAACGATACGGCGGTGATCGAGAATCCGGCCGTGATGAGCACGCGCGAATCGACGCGACCGATCAGCCGGCCGGCGAGGATCATGGCGATGAAGCTGCCCATGCCGCGCGGCACCATCGCAATCCCCGAGGTGGTCACGGAATAGCCGAGCAGGTCCTGGAGCAGCGGCGGCAGCAGCGCCAGCGTGGCGAACAGCACCACGCCGACAGCGAAGATCAACAGACTCCCCATCGAGAAGTTGCGGTCCTTGAAGAGGGAGGGACTGACGAACGGCTCCGGCGCCGTGAGCGTCTGCACCGTGAAAACGTAGAGCGCAGCAACCGCCACGCCGGCCTCGATCCAGATCTCCGGAGAGCCGAACCAGTCCTTGAGCGAGCCCCGGTCGAGCAGGATCTGCAGCGCCCCGACGGCGAGGCTCAAGGCGCCGAAGCCGAGGAAATCGAAGCGCGTGTGCCGTGACTTGGTCTCGCGCACATAAGCGACGAGGCCGATGGCGGACAAAATGCCGAACGGCACGTTGATATAAAACACCCAACGCCAGCTGTAGTTGTCGGTGAGCCAGCCGCCGAGCACAGGCGCGAGCATCGGACCCAGCACCACGCCCTGCCCCCAAAGCGCCATGGCGCGTCCGTGCCGCTCCGGTGGATTGATGTCGAGCAGCACCGCCTGAGAGAGCGGCACGAGCGCCGCGCCCGAGAGACCCTGTAGGAGCCTGAAGAGCACGATCTGGTCGATCGACTGGGCCATGCCGCACAGCATCGAGCTCAGCGTGAAGCCGATCACCGAGAGCACGAGGACCCGTTTGCGGCCGAAGCGGCCGGCGAGCCAGCCGGAAAGGGGTGTCATTATGGCCGCGGCTACGATGTAGGAGGTGAGCACCCACTCCATCTGGTCGTAGGAAGCGGAGAGGTTGCCGCCGATTTGCGGCAGCGCCACGTTGGCAATGGTCGAATCCACGGCCTGCAGCACGGTCGCAAGCGTCACCGAGATGGTGACCAGCGCGCGGTGAGATGACTGGCCCGATTCCATCGCAACTGCAGCCGTCAGCGGGCGTCAGCCTGCCGAATGCGTGTCGACCGTGACCGATGCGCTGAGACCCGAGCGCACGGGCGGCAGCTCGCCTTCGAGCCGCAGGCGCACGTCCAGGCGCTGCACCACCTTGACCCAGTTGCCGGTAGCATTTTCCGGTGGCAGTACCGAGAACTGAGACCCGGTACCCGGCGTGATGCTCGCGACCACCGCGTGAAACGTGCGTCCCGGATAAGCATCGAAGCTGACCGTCGCCGAATCGCCGGCGCGCATGCGCGCGAGCTGATTCTCCTTGAAATCGGCCTCGACCCACACATCATGCGTAGACACGAGCACGAACGCCGGCGCCGCGGACCGCAGATAGCTGCCGGTCTGCAGGTGCTCGACGCCGGTGACGATGCCGTCACTGGGCGCCGTGATGATCGCGTAGGAGAGATCGAGCTGAGCCCGATCGAGCGCGGCTCTTGCCTGCTCGACCAGCGGATGCGAGTCCACCCGAACGTCGGGCTCACCGCCGAGCCGAGCGAGCGCCGCGGTGATCTGCTGCTGCGCAGCCGCGACGCTCTGCCGCGCCTCACTCAGCGCGAGGCGCGCCCGGTCCACCTGCGATTGAGATGAGATGCCGCTCTTCAACAGGCGGGACTGGCGCCGATACTCCCGCTCGGCGTACGAGAGCGCGCTTTCGGCCGATCCGAGGTCCGCGATGCGCTGTTGGTAGTCGGCTTTGAGCGACTGCACCTGCAGACGCGCGCCGGCGAGTCGCGCGCGCGCCGCCGCGACGGCGATGCGAAGCGGCCGATCATCGAGGCGAAAGAGCAGCTGTCCGCGGTGAACCTGCTGGTTGTCGCGGACGTCGATCTCGCTCACTCTGCCCGATATGTTGGCGCTGATCGCCACCTCGGCAGCGCGCAGATAGGCGTCATCGGTCGACTCGTACCGGCCGCTCGTCAGGTACACGTAGAGTCCGGCTGCGACCAGCAGAACCGGCAACGCCAGCATCAGCGGCATGCGCAGCCGCTGGCGCATGGACTTCCGTCCCACGGACGCGGACTCGGGACGATGAGCGGACGGCTCCTCGCGGCGCGCCGGCTCGCGCCCGGAGTCCGGGGTTCGCGCAGGGACGCTCATCGGGAAGACCTCGCGGGCTGTGACTTCTCCGCGGCTATCGGCGGCAAAGAGGAGAGGTTCGTATGCAGGCGCTCGAGGAGCTCGAGGAGCTTCGCGCGCTCCTCGTTGGAGAGGCCTTGCAGCGCCTCGGCGCGGGTATCGGCGATGAGCTGCGCGATGTGATCGAGGACCGGCTTCGCCTTCGGAGTGAGCCAGAGTGTGTGGGCCCGCCTGTCCGCCGGATCGAAGCGCCGCTGCACCCAACTGTCCGCCTCCATCCGATCGAGGATCCTCACCAACGTCATGGGATCGAGCTCCGTCAGCTCCGACAGACGCTTCTGACTCACGCCCTGGTTGTTCTCCAGGTAAAGGAGCGCCCGGCACTGCGCCAGGGTGAGCGACAGCGCCTGCGCCCGCTCCTCGAAGCGGCGGCTGTAGCGGCGACTCGCGTCCTTGAGCAGGAATCCGAGCTGGCGGTTGAGGTCCATATGATAACGGAGAATATTATATACTTCGTGATTATATCACAGCTTCGTGCCGCCTGAATCCGTTCCCTCATTGCACCTGTAGAATTCGCGGCCACCGATCCCCCGCCGCCTACAACCTGAAGGAGCTACCGTTCATGCTCGCCCGCCGCATAACGCTTCCAGCTTTCCGCCGCCTGCGCCGCGGGTGCGCCTCGGCCGGCGCAAGCCTCCTCGCCCTGATGGTCATGGGCACCGCGACCGCGGCGGCTCCGCAGCCCTTCGTTCCAACCCCTGCGGAGCTTTTCGGGCCGCTGTTCGTGCAGGTGCAGATGGATGCGCTGTTCCCGGACGGCAAGCTCTTTCCCGATGCGGTGCCGAAAGCATCCCCCCTCCTCATCATGCAGCGCTACCGGGCGGCGGACCGGCTCTCGCACGCGGCGCTGCTTCAGTTCGTGCGGAGCCAGTTCTCCTTGCCAACGGCGGCACACACGCCTCCCGCTCGCGCCGACAAGAGTCTGGAGGCGCACATTGCGAGACTCTGGCCGCTGCTCACGCGCCAGCCGGCCGTGCCGCCGCCCTACTCCTCGCTCCTTTACGTGCCGAAGCCGTATGTCGTTCCGGGCGGCCGCTTCAGGGAGTTCTACTACTGGGATTCCTACTTCAGCATGCTCGGGCTCATACCCGACGGTCATCTCGCCACCGCCCGCGACCTGGTCGATGACTTCTCCTACATGCTGCGCGAGTACGGCCACATTCCGAATGGCGCGCGCACGTACTACCTGTCGCGCTCGCAGCCGCCGGTGTATTTCCTCATGGTCGGGCTCCTGTCGCCGGATGCATCGAGCGCCTGGGCACAGCACCTCGCTGACCTCGAGCGCGAGTACGCCTATTGGATGGAGGGCTCATCGAGCCTTCATCCCGGCGAGTCGCAACGCAACGTCGTCAAGATGCCCGATGGATCGATTCTCAATCGCTACTGGGATGCTTCGGACTCGCCGCGCGATGAGTCCTATCGCAACGACGTGCTGATTGCACGCGCCTCGGGCAAACCGCCCGCGCAGGTCTACCGCGACATCCGCGCAGCGGCCGAGAGCGGTTGGGACTTCAGCTCCCGCTGGCTGCGCGATGGGCGGCATCTGAGCACGATCGACACCACCGACATCGTGCCGGTCGATCTCAACAGCCTTCTCTACGGTCTCGAGGAGGCGATCGCGAGCGGTTGCTCGGTGCAGCACGATTCCGCCTGCGAGCGGAGCTTCACCGAGCGCGCCCGCCGCCGCAAACGCGCCATGGACCATTATCTGTGGGACGCGCAGGCCGGCTACTTCATGGACTACGACTGGCGGCATCACCGGCGCAAGCCGGAGCTCACTGCGGCGACGCTGTATCCGCTTTTTACCGGCGTGGCCGACAACCACCAGGCCGATGCGTTGGCAGGCATCACGCGGGCGCGGCTGCTGAAGGAAGGCGGGATCGTCACGACCAACATCGCTTCCGGACAACAGTGGGATGCGCCCAATGGCTGGCCGCCGCTGCAGTGGATCGCCGTCGCGGGACTTCGCCGCTACCATCATGGGGCGCTCGCTCACGAGATCGCCCGCCGCTGGCTGGCGACCGTCGAGCGGGTCTTCGTCCACGAGAGCAAGCTGGTCGAGAAGTACGATGTCGAGCACGCGCTGCCGGGCGGCGGCGGCGAATATCCTCTGCAGGATGGTTTCGGCTGGACCAACGGTGTGACGCGGGCGCTCATTGCCCTCTACCCCGACCTGAAGCCGAGCCCGAATCAAGAGGGAAGCGCCGCCAAGAGGACCATGTTCGCCGATGACGCGCGCCGGCTGGGACTCGGCCGTGCGACGGGTAGCCGCGCGCGCGACCCGAGGGTAAACTGACAACCATGGCAACGGGTTGGGCCGGCGACGGCGCAGTACAGGATCAGATCGATGCGACCGTGACGGACGGTATTCTGCGCGCGCAGAGCCGGCTGCCTCAGGGCGCGAGCCTCACCCATTGCGCCGATTGCGGCGCCGCGATCCCCGAGCCGCGCCGCAGGGCCATCCCCGGTGTGCGGCTCTGCGTCGCGTGCCAGGAGGCAGCGGATCGCGAGTCGAGCCACTTCAGCGGTTACAACCGCCGCGGCAGCAAAGACAGCCAGCTCCGCTGACGCCCGGCAACGGCGCCGCACGCTCCCCATCCTGCCCGTGCCGCCGATCCCGTGTCGTTAATAGCGCTTCGTGACGCTCACCTTGCGCTCGGCGAGCGGCCGTTGCTCGATGGGGCGCGGCTCACGCTGCAGCCTGGCGAGCGCCTCGGACTCATCGGCCGCAACGGCACGGGGAAATCGACGCTGCTGCGGATCCTGGCCGGCCAGGGCTCATTGGACGACGGCGAGCGGCAGATCCGCGACGGGCTGCGCATCGTGCTGGTCGAGCAGGAGCCTGAGCTTCCCTCGGCGCCCACGCTGCGCGAGAGCCTGCTGCAGCGCGCGAGCGCCGGCGCGGATCGCTTTGCAGACGAGCGCTGGAGCTTCGAGAACCGCTTGCGGGAGTTCCTGCATCGCTTCGAGCTCCACCCCGAAATGGCTCCGGCGACGTGCTCGGGAGGCGAGCGCAAGCGCGCGGCTCTGGCCCTTGCTCTTGCAACCCAGCCGGACCTCCTCCTGCTCGATGAGCCGACCAATCATCTCGATATCCTCGCGATCGAGCAGCTCGAGGAGTTGCTGCTCGAAATGCGAGCCGCCGTCATTGTCACTCACGATCGCGCCTTTCTCGATCGCGTCACGACTCGCATCCTCGAGCTCGATCGCGGGGTGCTGCGCTCCTATCCGGGGAATTTCGCCGCCTATGAGGCACGACGGGAACAGGAGCTCGCCGCCGAGGACGTTGCCAATCGCAGGTTCGACAAATTCTGGGCGCAGGAGGAAGTCTGGATCCGCAAGGGGGTCGAGGCCCGCCGGACTCGCAACGAGGGACGGGTGCGCCGGCTGGAAGCGCTGCGACTCGAGCGGGCCGCCCGGCGCGAGCGCCTCGGCACGATGAAGATCAGCTTGGACGCGGGTCCCCGCTCGGGGCAACTCGTGGCGGAGCTCACGGACATCGGCAAGAGCTTCGCCGGACGAGCGCTGATCGCGCAGCTCTCGATGCGCATCCTGCGCGGCGATCGCATCGGGCTCATCGGTCCGAACGGCGCCGGCAAGACGACGCTCATTCGCCTGATCCTCGGCGAGCTGCCGCCGGATGAGGGCAGCGTACGAGTCGGCACGAGCCTCAACGTCGCATACTTCGACCAGCTCCGCGAGCAGCTGGACCCGCATGCGACTCTCGCGGACATGATCAGTCCGGGAGCCGAATGGGTGGAAATCGGCGGCGAGCGCAAGCACGTCGTCAGCTATCTCGGCGACTTTCTCTTTTCGGCGCAGCGGACGCGCTCTCCCGTCAGGATGCTCTCCGGCGGCGAGCGCAACCGGCTGCTGCTCGCGCGCCTCTTCGCCCAGCCCGCCAATCTGCTCGTGCTCGATGAGCCGACCAACGATCTCGACATCGAGTCGCTCGAGCTGCTCGAGCAGAAGCTGCAGGACTACTCCGGCACGCTGCTGCTCGTGAGTCACGATCGGCGTTTTCTCGACAATGTCGTGACGCAGACTCTCGTTGCCGAGGGCGGCGGCACCTGGCGCGAATACGTGGGCGGCTACAGCGATTGGCTGCAGCAGCGAAGCCCGGCGCCCGCGGCCGGCGCCGTAGGCAAAGACTCGGGCGAGGCCGCGAGCCCGATGAAGAGGGCTTCGCCCAAACCGCGCGCGCGGCTCGGCTACAAGGAGCAACGGGAGCTGGCCGCTCTTCCCGGCGAGATCGAGTCTCTGGAAGAGGAGCAGGCGGCGATCACCGCGCGAATGAGCGCACCCGACTATCACCTGCAGGGCACGCCGCAGATTCGCGCCGACCGCAAGCGGCTCGAGGAGCTCGAGGCGCTGCTGTTGGCCAAATTCGAGCGCTGGGAGGCGCTCGAGGCCGAGCGCAGCCGCATGCTGCGGTGAGCGCGAACGGACGCCGCCGCTGCGCGCGGCAGGGATACTGGCTAAGATAGGACCGATATGACAGGCAACCCCGCCGCTGATGCAGGCGCAACTCCCCTCGGCCATCGCTGGCTCGAATTCGCGCGTCGAAGACCGCTCGTGAGGTTGCCGCTGTTTTTCGTAGCATTGCTTGCGGCCTACATCGGCGCGCAGTTCGCCCACTTCTGGGCCGTGCGGCGCGCGCCAGCGGGCGCCGCGGACTGGATCTCGCTCGCGGCGGCGCTGCTGCTCGTCGCCGCCCTCGCAGCCCTTTACACCGGTCTCGTCCACTCGCTCGAGCGGCGCGCGGCCAGCGAGCTCGCACCGGGGTCGCTGCAGGCGGCGGCCGGCATCCTCCTTGGGCTGGCGCTCTTCTCGAGCGTGTTCGGGTTGCTGCACGTCGCCGGCGTGGCGCGGTGGCAGGGTATCTCGGCCCGCTTCGATGTCGTTCCCATGCTCGCGGCTGCGATACTCGCGGCGGTCGGCGAGGAGTTGGCATTCCGGGGCAGCCTGTTTCGCATTTTGGAGGAACGCGTCGGCACCGCGTGGGCACTCGCGCTCTCCGCCGCTCTTTTCGGGCTGCTGCACGCGTTGAATCCCGGCGCCACCGTCGTATCCACCGCGGCGATAGCGCTCGAGGCCGGCGTGCTACTCGCCGCGGCCTACGCCCTCACGCGAAATCTGTGGTTTCCGATCGGCCTTCACCTCGGTTGGAATTTCACCGAGGGAGGAATCTTCGGAGCATCGGTTTCCGGCGGCGCGCTCACCAAGGGAATATTCTCGGTCTCGCTCGCCGGTCCGACGCTGCTCACCGGCGGTCGGTTCGGTCCGGAAGCTTCGCTCATCGCGATTGCCGTCTGTCTCGCCGTTGCCGTCGTGTTGCTCGCGCTCGCCATTCGCAAAGGTCACTGGCTGGCGTTGCGTCCCCGCGCTGCGCGGTCAGCCTGATTGAAGCCCCATTCCGAGGCTTGCGAGCGAAACCGCGGCCCCATTCTCGAGGCGCTCCGGGAGCATTTCGCCGATCGCCGGCGCGTGCTCGAGATCGGCAGCGGCACGGGCCAACATGCGGTGCATTTCGCCGCCGCCCTGCCGCGGTTGATCTGGCAGACCTCGGACCTCGAGCCTGGCTTGCCGGGTATCCGGCTGTGGATCGAGGAAGCGGGACTGCCCAACCTCCCGCCGCCAATCGCTCTCGATGTGACAGGCCTCTGGCCTCACACCTCCTTCGACGCCATCTTCACGGCGAATACGCTCCACATCATGAGTTGGCCGCAGGTGCGCGCCCTTTTCCGAGCCCTTCCGGCGGTGCTCGCTCCCGATGCCTTGCTTGCCATCTACGGCCCGTTCAACACCAACGGTCGCTTCACCAGCGACAGCAACGCCGCTTTCGACACCTGGCTCAAGCAGCGCTCGCCCGAGAGCGGCATCCGCGACTTCGCCGCCGTCGATGAGCTCGCGCGCTCCATCGGGTTCGCGCTCGTGGAGGATCGGCCGATGCCGGCCAACAATCGCACGCTTGTGTGGCGGCGCAGGGAGAGCGATCCCGCCGAGCGGACTTCGAAAGCCTAACGTGGGATGATGAGGATATGAGAAGAGCTCTTCCAGCGCTCCTGGCGGCGTGGGTCGCCTCGTGGCTCGTACCGACTCATGCCGCCGAGCTGCGCCAGCAGGTCAACGCTTATCGCGCGGAGCACGAAGCCGACATTGTGGGTCGGCTCGATGCCCTGACGCGGCTGCCGAGCGTTGCCGCTCGTCCGCAAGCGCTCGTGGCCACGGCGAACTGGCTCGAGCACGAGTTGCAGGAGCGCGGTTTTCAGACGGCGCAATTCACCGCCAGGGCCGGCTCACCACCCGTCGTCTTCGGACTTTATCGCGCGCGCGGGGCGAAGCGCACGGTCATCTTCTACGCGCATTATGACGGCCAGCCGGTCACTCCCTCGCAGTGGGCCTCGGATCCCTTCGTGCCGGTCATGCGCGACGGTCCGCTCTCGCCTGCCGCCAAGACCATCGACTGGCGGCATGCGAAGGCGCCGTTCGATCCCGAATGGCGGCTGTTCGGCCGGGCAGCGGCGGACGACAAGGCCTCGATCATCGCCTTCCTGACCGCCTTCGATGCGCTGCGGGCGATGCATCGCACGCCGTCGGTCAATCTCAAGGTCCTTTGGGAAGGCGAGGAGGAAGCAGGCTCGCCGCATCTCGCCTCAATCCTGAAGGACCATGCGGCGCGGCTGCAAAGCGATCTTCTGTTGATCGGCGACGGTCCGGTACACCAGTCGGGCACGCCGACGCTCTATTTCGGCGCGCGCGGGACGATAGGACTCGACCTGACGATCTATGGCCCGCTCCACCCACTGCATGACGGCCACTACGGCAATTGGGTGCCGAACCCGGCCGTCATGGCGGCGGAACTGATCGCCTCCATGCGCGACAGCTCCGGCCGCATTCTGATTCCCGGCTTCTATCGGGACGTGCGACCGCTTAACGGCGATGAGCGGGCTGCGATCGCGAAGCTGCCGCCGGTGGAGGATATGCTGCGACGGCAGTTCGGGATCGGCCGCACGGAGGGCGACCAGGGACTCACGGCGAGCATCATGCGACCCGCCCTCAACATCCGCGGCGTGAGCTCCGGCGCCGTGGGCGCTGCAGCGAACAACGCCATTCCGACCGAGGCTGACATCTCGATCGACTTCCGCCTGGTGCCGGATGAGACGACGCAGACCGTGCGGACGGAGGTCGAGCGGTTCCTCGAGGCCAGAGGCTGGACGCTCGTTTCCGCCACGCCCGATCTCGACACCCGACTCGCCCACGCGAGGATCGCCAAGATCAGCTGGAGCAGCGGCTATCGCGGATACCGCACGAGGCTCGACAAACCTGCCGCTCGCGCCGTCATTGCGGCGGCCGAGGAGGCATCCGGCGGGCGGCTCGCGCTCCTGCCCATGATGGGCGGCAGCGTGCCGCTATACCTCTTTCACCGCATTCTGCAGGTTCCCGTAGTGATCTTCCCCGTCGTCAACTTCGACGACAGCCAGCACGCGCCGAACGAGAACCTTCGTCTGAAGAATCTCTGGGACGGCATCGATGCGTACGCCGCGGCGATGGCGGACCTGCGCTGGTAGTCGTTTGGCCCGCGAGCCGATAGGGGCGCGGCACACACTTCCTCAGATCGCCCGCAGCGCCGTGGTCACGGGCACGCGCGCGGCCCGCACTGCAGGAAGGATGCCGCCGATCAGACCCATCACCAGCGCCCAGATGACGCCGGTCCGCACCAGAGCCGGCGTGACATCGAGCTTGAAGCTGTAGCCGAAGGGACTCGCGGAAAGTCCGCTGACGAATACCCAGGCGAGCGCCGCCCCGATGAGAGCTCCGGGCAGAGCCAGCAGCATCGACTCGCAGAGCGTCGAGGCGATGATCGTCCCCGGGCGAAATCCGATGGCGCGCAAGGTCGCCAGCTCGCGGCGCCGGGAGTCGACGATGGCGTACAGGGAATTGATGGCACCCAGCGTGCCGCCGATCGCCATGATGGTGCCGACGAAGTAGCTCACGAAGTCGAGCATCGAGTTCAAGCCCTTGAACGTCTGCAGCATCACGGTCCGCTGCCGCTCCGCATACAGATGCACCGCCGGATCGGCTTTGACCGCGGCGCTGAACGCATTGAAATCCTTCGGCGAGCCGAGCATCACCTGCAGGCTGCTGTAGGTGTCGTTGGAGAACGCCGACATGAGCGTGTTGACGTCGGCGAACATCGTGCACTGGCCCGCGAGGCCCCCGCCGAAATGGCCGACGACCGTCCACGGCATTCCATGTAGCGAAAGCTTGTCGCCAATCTCGAATCCGGAGAACATGCGCGCACAGGTGTCGCTGACCGCGAGCTCGTGCAGGCCGGGACGAAACATGCGTCCGGCGGTGAACCGCATTTCCGGCTGGTACTCGGTGATGTTGGGCGTGACGCCGACGATCGGCACGAAGACGCGCGCGCCCGTGCCGCGCCGACGGCCCTCGAACGGAATCATCGACTCCATGACGACGATCGGCCGTCCGTCCTTGTCGCGGCGAATGTAAGGCAGGTTCTCGACCGCTGCCGCATCCGGCCGCGGAATGCTGCCGAAGAGCGGGCGCTGCCCGATTTCCGCGACCACGACCCGGTCATCGCGAACGCCGCGCAACTCCTGCTGCCGCGCCCCGGTTCCCATGGCCAGCATGGCGACCAGCACGCCGACCGCGCAGGCCACGCCGACGAGGATGGTGAGCAGCGGCCCCAGGCGCATCGCGACACTCGAGAGGCTCACTCCGAGCAGGGCGAAGAATTGTCTGAGTGCCTTCATGACAGCGCCTTACCGCTCGGCCAGCGCCGCGACGACCTCGAGCCTCGCGGCCTGAGCGGCCGGAACCGCGGCGCTGACCAGCGCCACGGCCAGAGCCGAAATGAGCCCGAGGATGACAATGAGCCACGGCATGGTGACGCCGTGGAAGAACCTCGAGGCGAAGGGGAAAGCCAGAGTTGCCAGCGCGAGCCCGGCGCCTCCGGCCGCAACGCAGACGACCGCCGACTCGGCGAGCGTGAGCGCGAATACCGTGCCATTGGTGAAGCCGACCGTCTTCAACACCGCTATCTCGGAGGTTCTTTCGCGAACCGACTGCATCATCATGGTGGCCGTTGCGAAAAGCAGCGCCGCCAACACCGCGGCGACCACGGCGCGAATGAGAAACTCGAGATTGCCGATCGACTGCAGATTCTCCTGCGCCATTTCGCGGATTGATTCGCTGCGGGTCTCATTGGGGGAGTTCGCGAAGCGCGCGTCGATGGCGTCCGAGACCACGGCCGCCGCTTTCGGGTCGGCAATCTTGACGCTGAAATGATTGACTGTGTCCTTGCCGGTCGCCCGCGCCTCGTTCCAGTAGTCGTAGTGAACGAGGATGTTGCTGCTCTGCGTATCGATGTCGTTATCCTTGAAGGTGCCCACCATGTCGAAAGTCCACAGCGTGGAGCCGTTGAGCTGCGGGACGTTGGTCATGAATGGGATGCGATCGCCGATCTTCCAGCCGTACCGCTTCACCAGGTCCTCGTTCACCAGGATGCCCGTTCGGGTCGCGCGGAAGGCTTTGACGTAGGCTGGGCGAATCGCATAGGTGAACGCCGACAGCCATCCCTTGTCGGGCGTCAAGGCGACAAGGCCCACCTGTTGATCGGGCTTTTGATAGGTGGCGCCGGCCAGGGCCACTGGAATCGCCTCCTGGACCCCCGGCACCGTCCTGATCTGCCCGAGCAGACCGATCGGCAGCGGCACGCCAAACCGGAGTCGGCTGTGGACGATGAGGAGGTCGGCGCGAGCATCGGCGATCGCCCGCTCCGCGCCGGTCTTCACTCCCTGGAGCACACCGAAGAGGGTGAAGGCTACCGTCACCTGAAGGAAAATCAGGATGGTGCGTCCGGGCTTGCGCCAGATGCCCGACCAGACGAGCGGCAGATACTTCATGCCCCCAGTTCCTTAGCGCCGCCTGCACCATAGGACGGACAGCCGGTCATGTCAACGCAACACAAGCCCCGATGCGCCGCGCTCGGACCCATGCAGCGCCTGCTATCTCGCTTCGCCGTCCTTGCGCGGCTCGGAGGCGGCCCGATCGAACTCGCGCAGCTCTAGCGGATAGGACGGCCGACGTTGGCGGCGGTCTGACCGAAGAGAATCGCGCGCGATTCCTCACTCACGGTCGCCTGAGTATTGATCTCCGCCGCGCGAGCATAGGCGCGCACGGTCGCCGGGCGTTCCTTGATGCCGTTGAACCAGCGCTTCAGGTGCGGGAAGTCATCCAGATTCTGCTGTTGTCTTTCGTACGGTACGATCCAGGGATAGGAAGCGATATCCGCGATGGTGTAACTCGTCCCGGCGACATAGGGACGATCTGCCAGGCGATGGTTGAGCACGCCATAAAGCCGGTTGGTCTCCTTGACGTAGCGCTCGATCGCATAGGGAAGCTTCTCCGGCGCATATTGCGTGAAATGGTGATTCTGGCCGGCCATGGGACCCAATCCCGCGACCTGCCAGAAGAGCCATTGGAGAGTCTCGACCTCGCCGCGCAGATCCGCCGGGATCAGCTTGCCGCTCTTCCTGGCCAGGTACAACAGAATGGCGCCGGACTCGAACACCGACACCGGCGCCCCACCGCCCTGCGGCTCGTGATCCACGATCGCCGGGATCCGGTTGTTGGGGGAGATACGCAGGAACTCGGGGCGGAACTGCTCACCTTTGCCGATGTTGACGGGCACGATGCGGTAAGGCAGGCCCGTCTCCTCGAGGAACATCGTGATCTTATGTCCGTTCGGCGTCGTCCAATAGTAAAGATCGAGCATTCGACACCTCCATCGCGCAGGATCGCGGCAATCGCGCGGGAGAGCCTAGCGCCGAAGCACCCCGTCCGGAATCGGCCTTTCGAGGGAGACCGCCCCCCACTGGTTGACAAGCAAAGCCGCAGGTCGAGCGTGGATGAGGCTGGACGGGTATAGTTTCGCCCCCGACGGGCCCGGCTGCCGTGCGATCGGCCCGCGGGGAGGATTCATGCGCTTGCTGGGCAACATCATCTGGCTCCTCTTCGGGGGATTGGAGGCCGGTCTCGCGTGGTGGGTGGCCGCTCTCCTGGCCGCCATCACCATCATCGGTATCCCGTTCGCGATCGCGGCGTTTCGTATCGGCGCCTTCACCTTCTGGCCATTCGGCAGGGAGATCGTCGACCGACCGGAAGGTCCGGAAGCCAGGCTGCTCATTCTCATCGGCAACATCATCTGGATCGTGCTCGGCGGCATATGGCTCGCGCTCGGGCACCTGATATTCGCGCTTCTATTGGCCGTCACCATCATTGGCATACCCTTTGCCGTCCAGCATCTGAAGCTTGCTCGCCTTTCGCTCATGCCCTACGGCAAGGAAATCGTGGTCGTGAACCGTTAGAGATGTCACGGAGGACCGAGCGCCGGCGCTGCCGACGTTCTGCCACTCAGCGCTCGCGAGCTATCGCTGAAAGAGATCCCGCAGCCTGCTGAAGAACGAGCGCGAGCGCATGTGTCTCAAAGTCGCCGCCCATTTGTCCTCGGCGAGGAGCTTGCGCTGAAGATCCGCCTCTTCCTTCTTCATGAGCTCCAGGACTCTCGTATCCTCGTCATCCTCCAGCCAGTAGCCATGCTGGTTCGGGCAGAACTCCATCTGCAGATCGTAGAACCGGTAGCGAAATCGCTGCAGTAAGGCGGCGCATTCGGGGCATTTATCGCTCGTCGCACTCGAGCTGAACACCAGGGTCCCCTTCCAGCGATCGCCGAAGTCGAAGACCTCGTCTTCCAGCTGTTCGAGCTCCTGGTGCTCGAGCCACATGCCCTTGCAGACCTGGCAGTAGTTGACTTTGAGCTTATGCCTCACGACCGGCACGAGCTCCGCACTGCATCGGGGACATTTCACTTGCGATTCCTCCTTCTCGTTTCGCCGCCTACCAGCCGCCCTCGATAAGCGCGCGGGTCTCTGCCACCGCGATGCGCCAGATCTCGAGCATGGCCTCGTCCGAGGCGCGATAGCGGCCGCCGAAATTGCCGTCTCCGATGTACTCGCGCACGGCGCTCGGCGCCATGGCGCGCAGCCGCGAGGTGTCGAGCATCGGCTTCTGGCGCTCCGGATAGTCCATGCCCGCAAGGCGCGTCCACGGGAAGTTCTCCATCCAAGAGGCGTGAGAAGCGATCGGATCGACCGCCTGGACCGCTTTCCAGGTGGCCGGTGCGTTCCACCAGTTGTGAAACTTCACCGACACGCCATCCCTTGCCGCGCGCCAGTCGGCAATCGTCGACTGCACCGAGGAATTGCCGCCATGGCCATTGACGATGAGGATGCGTTTGAAGCCGTGTGCGGCCAGACTGTCGAGGACATCGCGGATGAGGCGCGTGTAGGTGTCGGTTGTCAGGCTGACCGTGCCGGGGTAGGCCATGAAATACGGGGTCATGCCGTAGGGCAGGCCGGGATAGACCGGCACGCCGAGTGGCTCGGCGGCTTCGACCGACACTCGCTCGGAAAGGATGTGATCGACGCAGAGGCTGAGGCCCGCGTGCTGCTCGGTACTGCCGATGGGCAGCACCGCGCGATCATCGCGCATGAGATAGGCCTCGACCTGCTCCCAGTTCATGTCGGCGATCTTCATAATCCGCTCGCGCTGTGGAAAGAGCCGCTCCCGCCAATTAAGCTGCAGCGACTTGGCCGGAGCCCCCTCATGATAGCCGATCACGCCGCGACCGAGCGCCATCCGAGCAGGGCGTTCCTGGTGCTCTTCTGCGTCGAGATCTGGGAGCGCTTCGGCTACTACGGCATGGCCTCGCTGCTGGTGCTCTATATGGTGCAGCAGCGCCGCTTCGCTGACGCGCAGGCCGATATGGTTTGGGGCGCCTTCTCGGCCCTCGTCTATTCCATGCCGATGCTCGGCGGCTATCTCGGGGACCGCGTGCTGGGGCTTCGGCGCACGCTGGTCCTGGGAGCCGTAACCCTGGGACTCGGATACCTTCTCTTATCGGTGCCGCTGGACGCGACGCTCTTCCCGGCGATGGGCCTCATCGCGCTCGGCAACGGACTCTTCAAGGTCAACCCCAACAATCTGGTTTCGCGGCTGCATGAGGGTGAGCATTCAAGGCTCGATATCCTCTTCACCATCTACTACGTGTCGCTGCAATTGGGGGCGTTCGTCTCGATTCTGCTCCTGCCGTGGATCAAAGATCACCCGAGCTGGCTCATCACGCTCGGTCCGTTGCGCTTCGACAGCTGGCATCTCGCCTTCGGCGTCAGCGCCATAGGCCTGACGCTCGGATTGTTGAACTACGGCGCGTTCCGCCGCTATCTGCGTCCCTATGGCGCCGAACCTGACTTCAAGCCGGTAATGGCGCGAACTCTCGCCGCGGTGCTCGCGGTTTCGCTGCTGATCGCCGCGGTTCTTGCGCAGATCATCCGCTACCCTGCAGCGGCAGCCGTGGTGGTCGGCCTCTTCGCGCTGCTGATGATCTGTGTCTTCGCCCGCCTGCTGATCACGGCTGAGCCCGCCGGGCGCAACCGGGTGATCGCCTGCATCATCTTCACTTTCATCTCGATCATCTGGGCCGTCTACAACCAGCAGATCTACACGTCGCTCACGCTCTTTGCGCTGCGCAACGTGAAACACTCGCTTCTCGGATGGCACGTTGCGCCCGCGCAGTTCCAGGACCTCAACCAGTTCTGGCTGGCCGTGCTGGCGTTGCCGCTGGCGTGGCTCTACGGACGGATGGGCCGCAGAAAGCGCGGCGATTTTTCCCTCGCCAGCAAATTTGCCGCCGGGTTGTACCTTCTCGCGGCGGCGTTCCTGCTGTATGCGGCGAGCCGCATCACGGCGCACGATGGCGTGAGCTCGCCCTGGTGGCTGGTGGCCGGTTACGCCGCGCAATCCCTGGGTGAGCTCTTGATCAGCGCACTCAGCTTTTCCATGGTCTCGCAATTGGTGCCACAGCGCTCGCGCGGCATCATCATGGGCGCCTGGTTTCTCGGTATGGGCTTGAGCAACTATGCGGGCGGGGCCATCGCGGGTCTCGCGAGCTTCCCGGCCGGTACGGTTTCAGCGGTTGAGACGCTGCCCATCTACACGCGACTCTTCACCGCTCTGGCGATCGGCGCGCTGGCCGCGGCCGTGATCACAACGCTCCTCGTGCCGTGGCTCAACCGACTGGCGGCCGTGCCCGCAGCAGGCGCAGCGTCTGTCGGCGATGCGCCAGCGCCGATTGCGGGGCCGAGCGCGTAGGCTCACCCCGGGATCTCGGGCTCCACCAGTCTCGCCAGGTTGCGCAACGACTCCTGCCAGCCGAGGTAACAGGCCTCGACCGGAATGGCATCGGGCAGTCCTTCCTGCACGATGTTGAGCTCCGTTCCGAGCAGGACTTTCTTCAACGTCACCGTCACCCGAATCTCGCCCGGCAGATTCGGGTCCTCGAATCTGTCGGTGTAGCGCAGACGCTCGTTCGCGACGAGCTCGAGGTACTGGCCGCCGAAGGAGTGACTGCGGCCGCTCGTGAAGTTCCGGAACGACATCCGGTAGGAGCCGCCGACCTTCGCATCCAGGTGATGCACGGTGCACGTGAAGCCGTTGGGCGGCAGCCACTTGGCCATCGCGTCCGGCTCCAGGAAGGCGCGATAGACTTTCTCGGGCTTCGTAGCGAGAACGCGATGAAGCTGCACGCTGTTGGGCATGACCGGCTCTCCTTCTCTCATGCGCCCGGGATGGGCAGCACGGGCATGATCTCGATGGCATCGCCCGGGAAGATGGCGAAGTGGGGATGGTTCTCAAACAGCCTCGCGGCAGCCTCGTGCGAGTCCGCACGCACGAGCGTGAAGGCCGCCAGTTGATTGCTCGTATCCTCGAGGCCTCGCTGCGAGACCCGCTTGGTCTTCCCGAGCGGTCCTCCCATCCCGACGATGGAGCCCTGATGTTTCTCGACCCACGCCTTCCAGGCCGCCATGCCTTCGCGCTCCTTCGCGCGGCGCTCGCCTTCCGAAAGTGCATCCCACGCCGCTCGCTTGGGGCTGGTCTTGCTGCCAAGGAAAACGGCGAGATAGGTGGTGTTCGCGCTCATGGGGATAGCTCCTGTCTGGTCCGCGGCCCGGGCGGCTGCCCGGGCCCTCGTTCACTGGTCGAACGGAATGGCGGGAAATCGACACCCGAGTATGCCAAAGAAGCCGCGCAGCTCCGAGCGGCGGGTGCCCGCATCCCCGGCGCCGCGAGCTCATGCCATTCGCGCATGGATGGATACCGAGCGATCCGGAGGCGCCGGCGCTCTCCTGCAGGGCGGGGGCACTCGGGACGGTTTGATGAAGCGGGGGGAAACGGTCTAGGATGCCCTCATGCTCGGCGAGACTTCTGAGCCCGCTTCTCGTGCCGCGGCGCCCTCGGAGCTCGTGCGCGGGCTCGGCCCCTGGCAGGCGACCGCCGTGGTCGTCAGCACCATCATCGGCACCGGCGTTTTCCTCGTGGCGGGTCCCATGGCCCGCGCCGCCGGCTCGTTCGATCTCTTCCTCCTCACCTGGATCGCAGGCAGCGTGATCGCGCTTTCCGGGGCGCTCTGTTTCGCCGAGCTCGGCGCGGCGCTACCCGCCGCGGGTGGACTGTATTGTTACCTCAGCCGCGGTCTCGGCCCGGTGTGGGGATTCATGTATGGCTGGATGCAAGCGGTCCTCGGCTCACCGGTCGGTTTCGCGACCATTGCCGCGGGCTTCGTGCGGTTCGCGAGCTATCTGCTTCCCCAGCTCGACAAACCGTGGCTGACGCTCCATGCCGGACCTCTCTCCTTCACCCTCGATACCGCGCAGCCGCTCGCCGCCCTCGTCGTCTTGTGCATGACCGCGCTCAATTGTCTGAGCGTGCGGATCGGTGGGGGCGTCCAGATGTTCCTGGGCTCGCTCAAGATAGGCGCGATCGGCGTGATCATCGTCGCGGCAGCCCTGTGGATCGGCGGAACCGCGGGCACGTCGCCTCCGGCGCCGATCCTGCACAGCAGCACGGCTGTCGGCGCGGTGCTGACGGCCATGGTGCCGGTGATGTGGGCCTACAACGGCTTCCAGAATCTCGGCTGCCTCGGCGCCGAAGTCCGCGACCCGGGGAGAAGCATTCCGATCGCGATCCTTGGCGGCATGCTCATCGTGGGCACGCTCTACGTGCTGCTCGATGTGCTGTATTGTCACGTGCTCCCCTTCGGGCAGGTCGCGAGCTCAGGGCACGTCGCCTCGGATGTCGTACAGGTGCTTTTCGGCCGAAGGGGCGCCGACTGGCTGACGCTCGCCATGGGCATTTCGGCTTTGGCCACGCTGCACGCGGTCATCATGGCCGAATCGCGCATCACCTATGCCTTGTCGCGATCGGGCTTGTTCTTCGAGTTTGCGGGGCGGGTGCAGCCGCGCTTTCGAAGCCCGCAGGGCGCGCTGCTCTTCCTGGGTGGGCTCGGCGCGGTCATCGCGCTCACCGGAACTTTCGAGCAGCTCTTCTCGCTTTATATCTTCGCCATCTGGATTTTTTTCGCGCTCGGCGCTCTCGCATTGCTTCGGCTGCGCGCGACGGAGCCGGAGCTGCCGCGTCCCTATCGGACGTTGGGCTATCCGTGGACACCGCTGCTCTTCCTCACCGCGGCACTCGCCCTCACGACCAACTTGTGGCTCGATCAGCCCGTTCGCTCCTCCATCGGTCTGCTGATGATCCTGGCGGGCCTCCCCTGCTACTACGCCTGGCTCGGCAGGAGCCGGCGGCTGGCGCAGGTACCAACGGCCTGAGGACGGCATGGCCACCGCGGCCCCGAGACACCCGCTCCCCGCGAGCGCGATCCTCCTGAGCCTGCTGCTGCTCGCGCAGCATCCGGCTTCCGCCGCGCCGCAGCAGGCCACCGCCCGCGTGCGGAATACGGCGACGGCAGTTGCCCAAACCAACTGCGCAGCGCTAAGCAGAGCCGATCTCGCGACTCTTCAGGATGCGCCCACGCGGATCACCGAAGCGAAGTGGATGACTGGGCTTGGCGTCGCACCGCCTTACTGCCGCGTGCGCGGCGAAGTGCGCCCTCACGTGGGATTCGAGATTCTGCTGCCCGGAATTCGTTGGAATGGCAAGCTCATCGAGATGGGCTGCGGCGGTGCCTGCGGCTCGATCGAGGAGAAAGCCTGCGCCGATCCGCTGCGCCGGCACTACGCGTGTATCGTTTCGGATACCGGTCATCGCAGCGACGGTGGCGAATGGAGCTGGGCCAAGGACGATCTACCGGCCAAGATCGACTATGGCTATCGCGGCGCTCATGTGACGGCGCTCGCGGGCAAGGCGCTCACCTGGTTGTACTACCACCGGCCACCGCGCGAATCGTATTTCGACGGCTGCTCGACCGGCGGCCGGCAGGCGATGGTCGAGGCGGAACGCTTCCCCTGGGATTTCAACGGCATCATTGCCGGAGCGCCGCCGCTTAATTTCACCGCCAACTCACTCGCGCAGCTTTGGGCCTCGCTCGCGGCTACGAACGCCGCCGGAAAAGCCATCCTGACCCCCGCGGCCGTGCGGCTGGTGCACCAGGCCGTGCTCGCGCAGTGCGATCTCGATGACGGCGCGCGCGATGGCATCGTCGGCAACCCTCGAGCGTGCCATTTCGATCCGGGGCGGCTGTCGTGCAGGGCCGGCCGGAGCACGGGCTGCCTCTCGCCCGCGCAGGTCGCTGCCGTGAGGAAGATCTACACGGGACCGTTTGCGGGAACCGACTCTCTCTCCCAGGGAGGCTACATGCCCGGCTCGGAGTTGGAGTGGATCGGCCCCGATTTCTCCGCCGACGGCCGCCGCGGATTCCTTTATCACTACAACGAGGGGAAGTTCCGCTACGCTGCGTTCTCTCCCGATCCCGGCCCCGGTTGGCAGCCCGCGGATGTCGACTTTCGTGCCGACTACCGGCGCCTCGGAATGATGGAATCGCTGTACTCGGCCAGCAATCCTGATCTTCGCCAGTTCAGGCGCTCGGGCGGCAGGCTCCTCATGTACCAGGGGTGGAACGATCCCTTCGAGCCGCCCGGGGCGACGACGGAGTACTACCAGACGGTCGAGCGTCTCATGGGCAGTCGGGCGGCTACGCAGAGCTTCTATCGGCTCTTCATGATTCCGGGCATGGGACATTGCTCGGGCGGCGAGGGAGCCTGGGCAGTCGACTATCTCAGCTACCTGGAACGCTGGGTGGAGCAAGGCAAGGCACCGGAGAAGCTCGTGGGCCGGCACCTGGAGGGATCGGGGAAAGCGAGCTTCAGCCGTCCGCTCTACCCGTACCCGCTGCGAGCGAGATACCAGGGCTCCGGCGATCCCAACTCCGCCGCCAGCTTCGTCGCCGTCCACTGAGAAGAGGCGTTCTCAGCGGCCGACGAACACATCGTCGAACGTCCGCGCATACTCGTCGTTGCTCGTCATGGCGGGCAGGCCGAGCGCCGCCTCGATGGTGCGCGCCGTGCTGTAGTGGTCGTAGCGCAGACGGCTCACGTAACCCGATTTCACCGTTCCACGCGAGCCGAGCACGAGTGTGGCGATGTGGTTGTTCGCCAGGGTGTCAGACTCGTCCCAAGTCAGAATGAGCAGGCACTTCTCGTCGCGCCACACCGGCGAGACGAATAGCGGCTCGAGCGTGCGCCGGATCCACGCATCCTGCACCTCGAGGCTTTTCGGCGAGCCGTTGCCTGGCAGCTCGCCGTCGTTGTAATCGTCTGCTGCGAACCAGGCGAAAGCCGGGGTGCTCGCGGCGCGCTGCAAGTCCTTCGGCCATTCGCCGAGATCCACGAGATGCTCGCGGCAGCGGTCGGGACTGCGCTGAATGTCGTCGAAGAGAATGAAGGGCGCATCGTCGGGCTCGTAGTTCCTGTCGAACCGGGTGGTCAAGTTACAGGGGGTCCCCATGCCCTCCTCGTACGCTCTCCAGTTTTTTCCCGCCGCTTCGAGCAGATCGCCGAGCTGTCGAGCGTCGATATGAACGTCGGGAAAGTACACGGCGCCAGAGACGAACACGTCCCCGCCGGCGATGGCGAGATAGTTCTCATCGCTCGGGTGATAGACCGCCTGGTAATTCGCGAGGAGCGCTCCGCGCGAGGCCAGTGAGTTGATGTAAGGCGCATCCTTGCGGTCGCCGATGACCTGGCCGTAATTGGTGTTCTCCATCATGATGATGAAGACGTGATCGAACCGCGGCACGCTGGCTGGCGAAGGAGCAAGCGGCGGGAAGGGCGTGGGCGGGCTCACCTCGGCCCGCATGCCGGCGACATAGCTCCAGGCGAGGGAGGTCCTGCCACCGAGCTCGAGGCGCAGTTTGAGCGCGACCGCACCACGCGGAATGTCTCCTGCAATGCGACGCGGCTCGAAGATGACCGCACCCTGGCGGGCCGGCGGCGGCCCGCGCAGCACGAGCGGCAAACCGAGCGGGCTGCCGGAGGCGCCGACGAACTCGGCGCTGAGCACCGCGCGCTCGGGCCCGTGGCCGGAGGCGGCAAACACTGCCGACAACGAGAGCCGCCGATGAGCGGCTGCATCGCTCAGCGGGATCACCCTCTCGAGCGTGCTTGCGCCCCAGGGACCGCTCGCGATCGCGAGCCGCGGCGCTTCTTTCATGGGCCACCTTGCGCCCAGCGAGCTCGCGCAACGCAGTGTCGGGCTGCCCGCGACGATGGTCCAGCCGGGAACGGTCGTCGCGGCATCCGGATCGGCGGAGCAGCGAAAAGCCTGCTCGAAACCCAGGAGATTCGCGCGCCTGACAGGCAGCGCGCAGGCACTGACGAGCAGCGCGGTCGCTGCCGCCGCCAGGATAGCTGCGCAACGCAGCGCAGGATGCCTTCGCCTCATCATGCGGGATAGAATCGCATGGCTTGTCCGCGTCTGCGCGGCAAATGTTGAAACGAGGTCGAAATGCCGTGACGCAGGAAGCCCCAGCGGATCTTCGCGCCGCCTATCTGCGGGCGCTCGAGGCCGTGCGCGTCGGACGCTTCCGGAGCGCGGAGCGGCAGCTGCGGGAGATCCAACGCACCTCTCCTGGCGAGATCAACAGCCTGCATCTGCTCGGAGTGGCCCTGCTGTCGCAGGGTCAACGGGCTGCCGCCGTGGAAATCCTCGAGCGGGTCATCGCCCAGGCGCCGGGGTTCGCGCACGCCCGAGTCGACCTCGCGCGTGCCTATCGTCAGGACGGACGACTGGAGGCGGCGCGCGCGCAGCTGCGCCAGGTACTCAAAGAGAAGCCTTCTCTCGAGCCCGCCTGGCTCGCCTACGGCGATGTGCTCGTGGAGATGGAAAAGTTCGCCGATGCGCGTTTCGCCTTCGAGCAGGCGCGGCTCGCCGATCCGCACCGGCAGCGCATCGAGGAGGCTACGGCCGCGCTCGCCGGGGCCGACTATGGCTCCTCGGAGGGAATTTTTCGGGAAGTCCTGAAGAGCGACGCGAGCCACCTGGCCGCGCTCGCCGGCCTCGCGGCGGTTGCGATTCGGGCCGGAAATACGCACGATGCCGAGCGGCTGGTGAAGCATGCGCGTAACCGCTCCGCTTACCACCCCCTCACCCAGCGCGCGTGGGGTCATACTCTGCTCGGGTCGGAGCGACTCATCGAAGCGGAAGCCAGCTTTCGTGAGCTGCTGAAACTCGAGCCCGACAACCCGCAAAATTGGGCCGCGCTGGGCTCCGTCTATATCAAGCTCCTGCGTCAGGAGGATGCGCTGGCGGCTTACGAAGAGGCCGCTCGGCTCAATCCCTCGCAGGCCGGATTCCGGCTCGCCATCGGTCACGTCAACAAGACACTGGGGCGGCGCGCGGCCTGCGAGGAGGCCTATCGGGCATGCTTGAGGCTCGATCCGAAGTACGCGGAGGCGTATTGGAGCCTCGCGGACCTCAAGAATTACTCCTTCAGCGATACGGAGCTCACGGCGATGCAGGATCTGCTCGCATCGCCGGCGGCCACCACCGATGAAGCCCAGCTGCATTTCGCCATCGCGCGCGCCCTGGAGCAGCGCGAGCGGTACGCGGAAGCTTTCCGGCACTACGCCGAAGGCAATGCGCTGCGCAAACGCAGCTCGCCCTTTTCCATCGAGAGCTTCGAGGCCAAATCGAAGCGCATTGCGGCCTGCTACGACAGCGCATTCTTCCGCGCCCGCGCGGCGGCCGGTCATCCCGATCCCGCGCCGATCTTCATCGTGGGACTCCCTCGATCCGGCTCGACACTCATCGAGCAGATCCTCGCGAGTCATTCGCAGGTCGAAGGCACCATGGAGCTGCACAATGTCATCGCGATGGTGCGCGAGCTCGACCATCTCGACTCCAATCGGGACGGGTATCCTGAAAGCATTCGCGCGCTCTCAGCGGATGAGCTCACGGGACTCGGCCGCCGGTACATCGAAGAGACCCGCGCGGTGCGAACCGGCAAAGCGCGCTTCATCGACAAGATGCCGAACAACTTCAGCCACGTCGGCCTGATTCACACGATCCTGCCCCAGGCCAAGATCGTCGATGTCCGCCGCCACCCCATGGATGCCTGCTTCAGCAACTTCAAGCAGTACTTTGCCCACGGCCAGTCCTTCAGCTACGACCTGGCGGATCTCGGGCGCTACTACCGCTGTTATCTCGCGCTGATGGACCACTGGGACCAAGTGCTGCCGGGTAAGGTGATGCACCTTCAGTACGAGCAGCTGATCCGCGATCCGCAGAGCACCGTCCGGCGTCTGCTCGAGTACTGCGGACTGCCGTTCGAGGCAGCCACGCTCCAATTCCACGAGAATCGCCGCGCCGTACGCACGGCGAGCGCCGAGCAGGTGCGCCAGCCCCTCTATGCCTCCGGGGTGGGGTATTGGAAGCGGTTCGCGAGCGATCTCGAGCCGCTGCGAGTCAGTCTCGGGGACTCTCTGGAGCGCTTCTCATCCTGGGATTGAGGGAATCGCCTATTCGTCCAACACCCGATCGAGCGCTGCGATCAATCCGTCCATCTCCCCGGGTGTCGTGTAGTGCACGAACGAGATGCGCACGGCGCCGCGGTCCGGATCGACGCCCATCGCGCTCAAGAGCCGCACCGCGTAGAAGTCTCCAGCGCCGATCATGAAGCCGCGCTTGGCCAGGCGCTTGAGAACGTCGGTCGGCTCGAGCTTTCGGGTCACAAACGCAACCGTCGCCATCCGCTCGCGCGCGATCGTCGGTCCGAGCAGACGGACGTCCTTGCGGGCCTTGAGATAATCGAGCAGCTTCGAGAGTAGCGGTATCTCCGCCGAGCGCAGCAGCTCGCGAACGCGCTGCGCCCGGGAAATGCCGGCGGCTACCCCGTGATGCACGGCGAGCGCATCGAAATATTCGGCGATGCCCCGCGAAGCGGCGACCTGCGCATGATCGGGGCCCGCGGGCACCAGGCGCTTGAAGGGGGCGCCCTGGTTGAAGTAGTGACCCTCGTTGCCGAGCCGCTGCAGGAGCTGCGGCCGCAGCACCATCACCCCCTGGTGCGGACCGAAGGTCTTGTAGAGCGAGAAGAGATAGACGTCAGCATTCAGTTGCCGCAGGTCAGGCAGGCCATGCGGCGCCCCCGACACTCCGTCGACGACCGTGAGCGCGCCGGCCGAGCGGGCGAGCGCCGCCAGGCGGGCGACCGGGTTGATGTGCGCGACGATGTTCGAGGCATGCGGAAAGGTTACGAGCCGCGTGCGCCCGGTCAGCAGCTCCTCCAGACGCGCGGGATCGAGGAGACCCGTCTGCGGGTCGACCTGCCACTCCTTCACCACCATCCCGTGGGCCGCCAGGCGTCGCCACTGACCGGTGTTGGCCTCGTGGTCCTGGTTGGTGACGATGATCTCATCGCCGGGCTCGAGCAGCGGCCGAAACGCCTGCGCCAGCACGTAGGTATTCTGCGAGGTCGAGGGGCCGAAATGGACCTCATCCGCCGGCACGCCGAGGTACTCCGCGAGGCGTGCGCGGCCGGCATCCATCCACTCTCCCGCCTCGGTGGAGGCCGGAAAAGCGTAGTACGGCTGGACCTTGAGGCGGCGGTAGTACTCATTCAGCAGCCGAATGACCGGCTCGCAGGCATACGAGCCGCCGGCGTTCTCGAAGAACGCCTGACCGCGGAGGGTGGGCTCCGCGAAGGCGGGAAACTGCCTGCGGACGAAATCGAGGTCGAGGCCCTGTCGTTCCGTGCTCATCGTGCCATTATGCCCCGCCCGGCGGCGAATGGGGCAGGGTCGCGACCGGGCACTTCAGAAATTGAAGCTCGCCCTCAGTCCTATGACGCGCGGCTCGTTCGTGGTCTCGCGACGATCGTAGTTGCCGGTGTTGACCAGGATGATCGCGTCCGTGTTCGTCAGGTTGCTGATATAGCCTTCGAGACTCCAGGCGCCCCCCGAGCCGTCGATCCCGAGGCGCACATCGGAGATGTTGTACGCGGGTTCCAGAACGCGCGCCGAGCCCGCCCTGGCGCCCAGGGCGGGATTGGACAGGGCGCGCAGGTCGCTCCACCGATCGCCCTTGTGCGCGATGTCGTATTGGATGAATCCGTCGAGCGCCGCGCCAAGGGGCCTCTGGTAGCGCAGGTTCGCGCTGTAGCTGAAGTAGGGAACGAATGGCAACGTCTCATTCGGCACGATCATCTGCGTGAGCACGCCGGAGAAGTTCGGCTTTACGCTGACCAGGCGCGAATCGTTGTAGTTGGCCGTGGCCTCGAAGGTCAGGCCCTCCACGATCCGGTAGGCGAGGTTGGTCTCGGCGCCGTAGATGCGGGCGGTACCGAAGTTGGCATTGAAGGTGGTCGGACAGATCGAGTCGTCGAAGATCGGCGCCTGATAGCCGTTCCAGCGCATGTAATAGAACGCCCCGTTCCAGCGCAGGCGTCCTTCGAGCGAAGTCGATTTCCAGCCCACCTCGAAATTGTTGAGGGTGTCCGGCTGATAGGTGAGCGGCACGCCTTTCGCGTAGCAGGAGGTCGCCGCGCCGGCGTTGCTGCCGCCCTGGCGATAGCCCTGGCTGAAAGTCCCGTAGAGAAGCAGATTCGAGCTCGGCTTGTAGGAGAGGCTCGCCTTGCCGGAGAGCTTGTGTCCTTGAGCCGTGGTCAGACCGGACGGCGTCTTCGGCGCCCAGAAGTACCCCGCCCACAGGTCGCTCGCGCTGTAGTGCCAGTCGAAGTACCGCAGCCCGAGATCGATGTTCCAACTCCGTGTCAGGTCGAAGCTCAGATCTGCGAATTCCGCGATGTTCCGTGAGTCGTTGCGGTTGACGCTGCTGTACCACTCATGGGGAAGCGGTGCGGCGGTTCCGGTGTAGTAGTAGCTGTAGTAGGAGAGCGCGCTCTGGTAAGCCTCGCCGTTCGGCTGCATGCCGGGGATGAGGTAGTAGGTATCCCAGGTCTGCTTGGTCTGCTGCCAGTAAAGGCCCGCAAGCCAGTGCCAGCGGCCGCCCGGCTTCGATTGCAGACGCAGCTCGTGCGACCATTGCGAGGTCCACTGATCGTACGTGTAGTACATGTTGGGCGCCTGACAGCCGCCGTACGGATCGGTGCCGCCCTGGATCGTGGGTCCCGTCAGGCAGGTCAGACTCTGGAGCAGAGCGGGCGAGTTCTGATAGGAATCGGGGAACGGGTTGTACTGGACGTACTCGGAATACTCGGTGACGTAATGATAGGGATACTTCCAATAGGTGCCGGCATAGACCAGATCGCCGATACCGACGTCCCCTTCGACGTTCAAGTCGTAATCCGTGAAGGAGTCGGCGATGCTCTCGGGCCCGAAATGCGCCACCTCGCGCAGCCCGTAGCGCAGCGGATCCTGCGACCACGATCCTGCGGTATCCTGCCGTTGATAATTGACCGTCAGGACGGCGTTCCAGGAATCGCCGATCTTCTGCGAAATGGCGGCCCGGCCGCCGTACTGCTTCTCCGTGTTGTAGTCCTTGCGGGCCCACTGCGCGTCGGTGGAAACGACTCCGTTCACCCAATCTCGGGTCGCGAGCACGTTGTCGATGAAGCCGCCCTCGTGAACCACGTAACCTGAGAGGCGCAGGGCCGTACTGTCCTTGATGAGGGGAATGTTGACGAACGCCTCCCCGGTCGTGTTGTTTCCGCCGTGGTCGATCGAGCCGTAGTCGAGGTCCGCGCCGCCGCTGAAGGCGGTCGGATCGGGCTTGTTCGTGATGATGCGGATGGCGCCGGACATGGCTCCGGCCCCGAAGAGCGTGCCCTGCGGGCCATCGAGCACTTCGATGCGCTTCACGTCGTAGAGGTGCAGGTCGGGAATGTAGCCGTAGTAGCTCGTAGAGGCATCGTCGAGGAAGTACCCCGTGGTCGAGAGGTTCGAGGCATTCGCACTGCTGCCGTCGGACACCCCGCGGATGTAGAACATCTGATCGGTGGGGCCGATGCTCTGATAGGAGACCGTCGGCATGGCGCGCACGATATCCTCGAAGTGCGTGATGCCGAGGTTCTGGATGTCGGCCGCCGTCAGGGCCTGGATGGTCTCCGGGATGTTCTGCAGGTTCTCCTCACGCTTGGTCGCGGTGACGATCACTTCCTGCAGAACCGGCGGCTCCGGAGGGCCGGCGGCGGCCGCGGGATCCGCCCATGCGGGCGAGGCGTGGGTCGCGGCCGCGCCATAGAGCGCGGCGACGACGGCGAGATGAATCGGATGGATGCGGACCGCGGCGCGCGGAGATGGCCTCGAAGTCATCATTCGAGCTGCTTTCATACGCCCCATTACGCCCCTCACCCGCTCATTTTTAATATTATGTACTCTATAATATAAATGAAGGGCTGATGTCAATCCATAGTGCAGCCCTGCGGAGGGTCGAAGTCATGCGTCATGCAACCGCAGTCGCTCTGGTTTTGGTGCTGTCACTGGCCTTTACGCCGGCTCGTGCCACCCAGCTCCCCTCGCCTCCACAGTACGGTTTCACCCTGGAGCGGGCCGCCATCCGCATGCACGATGGCGTCACGCTCGCCGTGACGCTCTACATGCCTCAGGGAGCGCCGGGCACTCGCTTTCCGGTCCTCCTCAGCTACCTGCCCTATCGTAAGGACGACGACGAGGCGCAGAGCGACTATGGCCTCTTCAGCTACTTCGCCCGCCGCGGATTCGTCGGTGCCGCGGTCGATATCCGCGGCTTCGGCAACAGCGGCGGCGCGCCGCCCGAGCGCGAGTACTCGGCTCAGGAGCAGACCGACGGTGAGGAAGTCATCGCCTGGCTCGCCCGACAGCCGTGGTCGAACGGCAAGGTCGGGATGTTCGGGATTTCATGGGGCGGCTTCAACTCCATCCAGATGGCGATGCGCAATCCACCGGCACTCAAAGCGATCCTGGCGGTGGATGCGACCGAGAGGCTGTTCACCGAGGACGTGCATTACATCGACGGAATATTCCACGTCGATGAGTTCGAGCTGACCATGGATCTCGATCAGGGACGAAGCGGCGCGCCCGATTACACGCTCGCAAAGGACGTCATCGCCCCGCGCATGAACTCCAAACCCTGGTCGCTGACTTACCTCGAGCACCAGCGTAACGGTGTCTTCTGGGAGAGCCCGGAGCGGCCGCTGTCGTCGATTCACGTGCCCTGTTTCCTCATCGGCGGGTTGCACGATGGTTATCGCGACAGCATCCCGCGCATGCTCGAGCAGGTCTCGGCGCCGGTGAAGGCGTGGATCGGTCCCTGGAATCATGCCTGGCCGGACGACAGCGACTACGGACCGCTCTACGGGTGGCGCGAGCAGGCCGTGCGCTGGTTCGATTACTGGTTGAAGGGACGCGATACCGGCGTCCTGGCCGATCCCAAGGTAATCATCTATCTGCAGCACGGGTATCCGCCCGGACCCCAGGATCAGATCGTGCCCGGCGTCTGGCGCGCCGAGAGTGGCTGGCCGCCCCGAGGGAGCTGGCGCGAGCGGCTCTATCTGCAGCCCGATCACGCGCTGCGCGCCCAGGCGACAGCCTCGGGAAAGGATGAGCTGCGGTATGTTCCCTCCGCAGGTGCGGAAACCGGCATCTTCTGGTGGGGAGAGCTGCATCCGGATCAGCGCCCGCTCGATGCGTACAGTCTCGTCTATGACACTGAGCCATTGGGCGAGGACACCGCCATCATGGGCTTGCCGCATGTGAAGCTGCGCGCGGCAGCGAGTGCGCCCATGGCCGACTGGTTTGCGCGGCTGGAGGATGTCGCGCCCGACGGTCGCGTCACGCTCGTGACCGGCGCCGGCCTCAACGGCGCTCAGCGGGACTCCTTGGCCCAGCCGCAATACCTGGTGCCGGGCAAGGTCTATGGCCTGTCCTTCGACCTGCACCTCGCCTCCTACGTCTTTCCCAAGGGGCATCGCATCCGGCTTGCGATCTCCAATGCGCTCTGGCCGATGGCCTGGCCGACGCCCTATCCGATGGACACGAGCGTGGAGTTAGGCGGCGGACAGCCGTCCTGGGTCGAGCTACCGCGAGTGCCCCTCGAGGGGCGAGCGCCGCCGCCCTCGCTGCTTGCGAAACCGCAGCCCGTCGAGACCCGTGCGGACATCAAGGGGGAAGATTACGCCTGGCCGGGATCCTACACGGTGTTGCGCGATGAGAACGGCCACAGCCACGTCGTCTGGAAGGGGACCTCTGACGTCAGCTACCCGTGGGGCCATTTCCACCACACGGAAAAGCTCACCTACGACCTCGATGACGCCCATCCGGACGATGCCACCGACGTCGGTGATTCCGTGTACGTGCAGAAGCTCGGCGCTCACGCCTTGACCTGGCATGGTCATCTCGTGATCCGCAGTGACGAGCGTCACTTCCTTTATCAGTACACGCGCGCGCTGCTGCGCGACGGCAAGCCGGTGATCGTACGGACGTGGCAGAAGACGCTGCCGCGCGATCACCAGTAGCGGCTGAATCAAACACCACGCGGATAGGGATCCTCGCGCGCGCGCAGCGATTCGACGGGCATGCCGGCGAGAGCGCGCTCGAGCGCGGACAGGTCGACGGGCTTGACGAGGTGCGCGTCGAAGCCGGCGGCGAGGGCTCGTTGCTGATCCTCCGCCTGACCGTAGCCGGTGACCGCAACCAGACGCAAGCCGTCCATGTTGGGTTTCTCCCGCAGCCGCGCGGCAAGCTCGTAGCCATCAATCTCCGGCAATCCGATATCGATCAGTCCGATCTCGGGCCGGAAGTTGTCGATGCAGGCGAGCGCCTCTTTTGCGCCGTAGGCGACCTGCGTCGCGTGACCCTGCAAAGCGAGGAGCATCGACAGGGAGTTGGCCGCATCGGCATTGTCATCCACGATCAGCACGCGCCGGGGTTCTGCCTTCAGCGCCGCCGCATCCGCGCCGCCTGCGGCCGGCCGGGCTATCCTCGGCAGCCGGATCTCGAAAGTCGATCCGCGCCCGAGGCCCTCACTCCGGGCGCATACCTCGCCGTCGTGCATCTCCACCAGGCGTTTGACCACGGCGAGCCCGATGCCCAGGCCGCCCTGCGAGCGATCGAGCGTGCGTTCGCTCTGAACGAAGAGGTCAAACACCCTCGGCAGCAGTTCCGCGGAAATTCCGGGCCCGCTATCGGAGATCTCGATGAAGAGCCTCTCGGCATCGATCCCGGTGCGGATCGAAATCCGTCCACCGGGCTCGGTGTACTTGACGGCGTTCGTCAGGATATTGCCAATGCACTGCACGAGGCGCGCAAAGTCGCCCATCACGTAGAGCGGCTCGTAGCTCGATGCATGCAGCGAGAGCTGATGCCGCTTCTCGCGCAATTGCGGCTCCAAAGTCTCCACGCCTTGAGCGATGACCGCGGCAATATCGATCGGCCGCCTTTGCAGCTGTATTCGGCCCTGGGTGATGCGAGATACGTCGAGGAGGTCATCCACGAGCCGTGTCAACTGCGCGACCTGGCGCTTGATCATGCCGATCGCCGTCTGCGCCAGCTTGTCGCCTACTACGGTGCGCGCGAGCAGCTCACTCGCGGTACCGATCGGGGAGAGGGGGTTGCGCAGCTCGTGCGCGAGCATGGCGAGGAACTCGTCCTTGCGTCGGTTGGCTTCATCGAGCGCCTCCTGCACACGCTTGCGTTGCGCGATCTCGCGCTGCGACGCCTCGTGCAGCGTCGCATTGTCGAGCGCGACGGCCGCCTGCGCTGCGATCGCCTGCACGAGCCGCTCGGAACGCTCATCGAACACGCCCGGCTCGGGATGTCCGAAGAAAAGACCGCCGAGGACCTCGCCGGAGGCGCTCTTCACGGGCACCGCGAGGTAGCTGCGCACCGGCGGATGGCCGGGAGGCATGCCTCGATACGGCGGATTCTGACCATAGCGCGGATCGGCGGTGATATCCGCGCTGCGCACCGCCGCCTCGCCACGAAAAGTCGGGCCGAACACTCTGGTGTTGCGCGGCTGAGGAAAGGGAAAGGCTTCGCGCGGTGCACCCGAGAGGGTATAGAGCGTGTACCGCTCACCCTGCTCATTCTGCACGTTATAGAAAAATGCCCCGAACGCCGCGCCCGTGAGCTCGGTGGCCGCATCGGTCACGACTTGCACGACCCGCTGCTTGTCGAGCTGCGCGCCGACGAGCGCATGGCTCACCCTGCCGAGCAGCTCCTGCACCCGAGTCTCCTCTCGCAGCCGCTCCTCGGCCCTCTTGCGCCGGGTGATATCGATCGCCGTGCCGATCACCCGCACGCACCTGCCGTCGCCATCGAAGATGCCCCTGCCCTTGGCCGCCACCCAGCGGATCAAGCCGTCCTCCTTGCCGACGGTCCGATATTCGACATCGTAGAGCGCGCGCTGGTTCGGATCGAGCGCAGCGGCGAATGCCTCGCTCGTGCGCTCGCGATCGGCGGGATGCAGGCCCGCGTAGAAGTCGGCCATCGATACCGGCACGTCCGCTGAGATCCCGAACATCGCCTTGACCCGCGGCGGCCAGACGAGCGTGTCGGTGATCAGATCGACATCCCAAAAGCCGATCTCGGCCGCTTCGGTCGCAAGCCGCAGTTGCTCTTCCCGCTCTCGAACCGCCTGCTCGCTCCCGCGACGCATCTGCGCGAGCTCGAGCAGCGCCCCCACGCGAGCCAGCAGCTCGCGCGCGGAAAAGGGCTTGACCAGATAATCGTCGGCACCGGCATCGAGACCTTCGAGACGCGACTCCTCGCCTGCGCGGGCGGACAGAAGGATGACCGGAACCTCGCGCAGGCGCTCGTCCGCTCTGAGCGACCTGAGTAGGGCAAGGCCGTCGATCCGCGGCATCATGATGTCCGAGAGAAGGAGATCGGGCGGCTCCCGGCGCGCCGCCTCGAGCGCCTCCGCGCCATCCCTGACCGTTTCCACCGTGTAGACCGGCGAGAGGAGCTCCCGGACGTAGCTGCGCATGTCGGCATTGTCGTCCGCGAGCAGAATGCGCGAGCCCGCGGTCCGGGCAACGCGCCGATCGGCGGGCGGCGCGGGCTGCTCGGTGAGCACGGACAAGCCTCCAAATGAGTCGCCGCTTGCGGTTGGAATCCAGCGCAGCGCTTCCTGCACGAACGCCTGCGCTCCGGCGGCGGTGGAGGCGAGCGTGCGCGGCGCCTTGATGCGCTCGCGAGGCAGATGCGCCGAGCCCAAGGGCAAAGTGACACGGAGCGTCGTCCCGATGCCGAGCTCGCTCGTGGCGCTGATCATGCCGCCGTGAAGCTTCACGAGCTCCTGCACGAGAGCCAAGCCGATGCCCGAGCCTTCCTGCGTGCGTCCGACGGTCCCTTCCACCCGGCGGAACCGCTCGAAGATGCGCGGCAGCTCCGCTGCCGGAATACCCGATCCGGTGTCGGACACTTCGAGCACGGCGCAGCCCCCCTGCGCCCGCAATCGAATGACGATGCCTCCCCGAAGCGTGAACTTGAATGCATTCGAAACGAGGTTGAGGACGATCTTCTCCCACATCTCCCGATCGACATATACGGGCTGGCCGAGCTCGGAGCATTCCACGGTGAAGGTGAGCCCCGCCCTCTCCATGGCCGAGCGAAACGTGCTGGCGAGATCCCGGGTGAGAGCGGCGAGATCGGTCGCCTCGAAGGAGGCCTCCACTCGCCCGGCCTCGATGCGCGAGAAGTCGAGCAGACTGTTCACGAGCTTCAGCAGCCGCAGGGAATTGCGATGGGCGAGCTCGAGCTGCCCGCGCACCGAGGGCGGCGTCGCCGGGTCGGCCACGGCATCCTCGATCGGCCCCAACATCAGCGTGAGCGGCGTGCGGAACTCGTGGCTGATGTTGGAGAAGAAGATCGTCTTGGCACGGTCGATTTCGGCGAGCGCCTCGGCGCGGCGGCGTTCGGCCTCGATCGCCTGCGCGTCCGCGATGGTCGCGGCGACCTGGCCCGCGAGGAGACCGAAGAATGTCCGATAAGCCTCATCGAGTACCCGTCGCGGGCTTGCGCCCGCGACGATAAAGCCGGCCAGCCGGTCGCCACCTGTGCCTTTGAGCGGCAGCAGGAATGCGTCCCGCACGAGATCCGGCCAGGTCCCGGCGGCGACTTCGATGCCGAGTTGGGGCAGGTGCGCCACATGCTGTGCCGCTTCGCTCGAGAGCAGCGCCTCGAGCGGCCACGGGGTGTTGGCTGCATCGAGCGTACTCGGCAGGACATGCTCGGGCGTGCCGCGGGTGGCTGCGATGCGGCGAGCCGTCCGCGATTCCTCATCCAGCAGGTAGATGGCGGCAAAGGGTATGCTGAACGGGTGTTGCTCGAGCACTTCGCAGGCGCCCCGGCAGCTCTCTTCGACGCCCGTGACACCGACGGCGCGCGCCGCAAGATCGCGCAGAATGCGTAGCCGGCGCTCACCCACTACGCGCTCGGTGACCTCGGTGACGACACAGAGCATGCCGGCGATGCGGCTCTCATCGTCGTAGACAGGGCTGTAGGAGAAGGTGTGGTAGGTCTCCTCGCGAAAGCCGCTGCGCTCGAGGAAAAGCAGAAGCGCTTCATCCCATGTCGCGCGGCCCTGCTCGAGCACCTGCGCGATGCGGGGTCCGATATCGGGCCAGATCTCTTGCCATACCTTGTCCGAGCGCGCGCCCAGCACCCAATCGCTCTTGATGCCGACGGTCGGCAGATACGCATCGTTGCAGAAGAACGTGAGCTCCGGCCCCCAGAGCATCCACATGGCATAGCGCGAGTCGAGCATGACCCGCACGATGGTCTTGAGTGATTGCGGCCAGCGCTCGGGCGGTCCCAGCGGGGTTGTCCGCCAATCGAGCGCTCGCATGCGCTCGCCCATCTGCCCACCGCCCGCGAGGAATCCCAGGTCCGAAGTTCTGCGGCCCCGCAACCGAGGCGCGGCCGCAGGGCGGCCGTTTGGTGGCGACATGTCAACCTCGCAAATGCGCGGCCACGGTGAACGTGGCCTTTGCCGCCGACCCGTGAGCTGCGCCCCGGATTATGGACGATCCCGCCGGCGGCCGTGGAGCTGAAACCCCCACGGCCAAGCTCGCGTGCAGGCGCGGCGGAGTACAATTTTGGCCTCCGGTGTCCACGGGATTCGCCATGTCACTCAAGGACTGGATTCACAAGGGCCGCGAGCTGGGCGCCAGCGACCTTCATCTGGAAGCCGGAACCCCGGCGGTGTTCCGGATCAGGGGCGAGCTGACCCCGATGGGTGAGGCGGTGAGCGCAGCTCGCCTGACCCATTTGGGCCAGGAGTTACTCGGAGCGCAAGCCTGGAGCCGCTTCCTCGAGCGCGGCTCGGCGGATGTCTCCCTGATGGCGAGCGGCCTGCGCTGCCGCGTGAGCCTCTTTCGCACCATCCGCGGGGTCGCGATGGCGATGCGACTGCTCGCGCCCGCGGTAAGTGACCTTCGCTCCTGCAACCTGCACCCGGACCTGCGCAAGCTGACCGAGGCGACGAGCGGGTTGGCGGTGATTTCCGGACCCACGGGCAGCGGCAAGTCGACGACGCTCGCCGCGCTCATCGAGGAGGTCAACACCTCGCGGGCGCGGAACATCATCACGCTCGAGGCGCCGCTCGAGTACATCTTTACCAACCGCAAGTCCTTCGTCCGTCAGCGCGAGATTCCGACGCACTGCGCGAATTTCGAGCAGGCGATCGTGGATGCGCTGCGGGAGAACCCCGATGTCCTCGTCGTCGGCGAGATGCGTACGCCGGAAGTCATCCGCCTCACCCTGAATGCCGCCGAGACCGGACACCTGGTGCTCGCGACCATGCACTCCGCGAGCTGCGTCGAAGCGCTCAATCGGATCTGCATGTCGTTCCCCGCCGAGATTCAGGGCAGCATCCGCGCCCAGCTCGCCGATGTGCTGGTCGGCGTGGTATGCCAGCGGCTCGAGTTCCTCGGCTCGGTCCAACTGCGCGTGCCGAAATGCGAGATTCTCTTCGGCAGCTCGGCCGCCAAGGGCACCCTGCGCTCCGGCCAGCTGAGTCAGATCGCGAATGTCATCATGTCGGGGGGCGAGGACGGAATGTGGACGTTCGATCGGTACCAGCGCTGGATGGAGCAGAAGTCCGATTGGGTGCGGCCTGCGGCGGCCACGCCGGCCGGAGCAGTCTCGTCGCCCGCGCCGGAGGCACCGACCGAGATCACGATCGAAGAAGACATCGATCTCAACGAGCTCGCCGAGCTCGCAAGAAAGGTCGAGGAGCGGACACGATAGCCGCGCAGTCCACTGCCGAGTGCATGGTTCCGTAACGCCCTTACCTGCCGCCGTCCACCTGCAAGTGTTGTCCGGTGATGAACTGCGACCAATCCGACGCCAAAAACACGACGGCATGGGCAATGTCCTGCGGGCACCCCAGTCTTCGCAGCGCGATCGCTTCCAATAAGGTCCGCTGCCGGTCCTCCCCATAGCTGGCCCACTGGCGTTTCGTCGATTCGTTGGTCAGCATGAGCCCGGGAGCGACGCTATTGACCCGGATTCCGTACGGCCCGAGCTCATGCGCCAATTGTCGGGTGAACCCCAGGAGCGCATGCTTGGCCGCACAATAGGACTGTATCCCCGTCAATGAGGCGCTCGTCGCCGCACCCGAAGTGATATTCACGATGCAGCCACGCCGGGCGCGCTTCATCGCCGGCACGCAGGCGCGACTCAGGGCGAACGCGGCACCCAGGTTGATCGCCACCACCTCGTCCCACTCCGCGTCGCTCACGTCCTCGAGAGCCCGTCCGGTCTGTCCTGCAACGCCCCCCGCGTTGTTCACCAGCACATCGACGGCGCCGCCGCAGCTGGCCTCTACCTCCGCGATCCAGACCGCTGCAGCCCCTCTGTCCGACAGCTCGACGCTCTGCACGGCGATGCCCGCGGCCGCCAGTTCAGAGAGGCCTTCCTGCCGCCTGTCGCAGGCGAACACCTTCGCTCCGAGAGACGCAAATCCCTTTGCGATTGCATTGCCGATCCCGCCCGCCACACCGCTCACGACCACGGTCTTGTTCTCGAACTGGATTCTCATGCGGCACGCACGAGTTGCCTTGAAGTGAGCCGAGATTACCTCATTGCCGGCACGCGCGGCAGTCCGCTTCGAGTTCTCGCCTGGGCAGCCGCTACGATCGGGCGAAGATGCCGCCAATCACATCAAGCGTCAGCGCGAACCCCCGCCGATTCCGCGCGAACCGACACATTGTTCCTCCCGGCGGCCTTGGCTCGATACAGCACCTCGTCACCCGTCCTGACGAGCATGGACGGGTCCGTGGTCTCGCTCGTCACGGCGACGACTCCGATGCTCAATGTCACTCTTCGCCTGAAGAGCACGGATCGCTCCATCTCCGCCCGCACGCGCTCTGCGATCACGCGGGCGCCCGCCAGGTCCGTCTCGGGCAGCACGATGGCAAATTCCTCACCGCCGATCCGCGCCACCAGGTCCGTCTCGCGCGCCACCGAGATCAGTAGCCCGGCCAGCGACTTCAGCAGCTCATCGCCCGTCGGATGCCCGTAATCATCGTTGTAGGACTTGAAATGATCGATGTCGAGCAGCGCCAGGGACAACGGGTGTTTGTATCGCTTCGCCAGGCTGAAGCTCTCGAACAGAAACGAATCGAACGCGCGCCGATTGGCGAGTCCGGTCAGCGGATCGCGAAGGGACATCTCGGTCGCAAATGCTCGTTCCGCATCGAGGAGCGCAATTCTGTGAGCCAGGAGGAGTATCAGCGCTACCGATCCGAGCGATGAGGCGACGGAGTAGAGTGCCCAGCGAAAGGCATCGGGATACGACTCCGCGGTGCCCACGCGACTCAGTAGCCACCCAAGCAGCGGCGGCGCGAGAATGGCCGGCGGCAACAGCCACCGGCATACCGTGCCACTCGTGCTCTTTGCAAGTGCCGTGGGGAGCGGCCAGGATACCGGCTCCACGGCAAGAGTCCCGATGGCGAGTAGCAGCATCGCAGCGGCCGTGAGCAGAGCAACGGAGCTGAACGAAGACACTTCGTGCAGTGCCTGCGACCCGAACACATGGCCGCTGAGCGAAGCCCACGCGATCAGAGCCGCCACCAGCGCGCCGGCCATCTTGGCGACGTGAAACCGCGGACGGCGTCCGGAGAGCTGTGCGATGGCGAGCAGTGTGACCATGAGCGCGGTTGCAGTCGCCGGACGTCCCGGGTGAGCCGCAAGCGATGCGTCCATGTCGCGCCACAAGAGCTCATCGATGCCGGCGTTCCAGCCGAGAGCGTCTTCGGCAAGAGTCAGCAGTCCGATCGCGAGCGCCAACCCTGCCATCGCAACACCGACAACTCGGCTACTCCTTCCGCCCCCGCTCAAGACAAGCCCGGCGCCGAGCGTGGCAATTGCGAGAGCGGTATTCGGCTTCATCGTGCTCAGGCTCGACAGCCCGCTCTTCAAGGAAGCGATGTCGAATCCCCAGCCGCGGACGAGCACGAGGGCTCCCATTGCCGCCGTGGCCATACCAACTGCCAGGCTGAAGAGACGAAGAGAGCGTACCGTGGCGGCATCGAGCACGCTGGCGACGCGGCGTCGCTCCGGGCGAACTGGGCCGAGACCCGCTGCGGATATCATCGACTCACGTTGCTCACTGGCCGCGGCTATCGGATAGAGTCTCATCCGGCAGCCCGCCGGTCGTTAGGTACAAATGCGGACTAGAGATTCCGCAAGCCTATTCGATGCGCATACTGCAGGAGCATGATCGTCTTACCGTCCTGGATCGCGCCTGAATCGATCATCTGCATCGCTTCATCGAGACCCAATTCGATCGTTTCGATTTCCTCGCCCTCACTGGCATCCCCGCCGCCCGCGGAGACGCGATCACCGTCTTCGAATTCGGCCACGAAGAAATGCAGCCGTTCCGTGACCGAGCCGGGACTCATATAAGCTTCGAATACCTGTCGCGGAGCATGGACCTTGAGTCCCGTCTCCTCCTGGACCTCTCGTCTGATGCATGCCGCCGGATCGTCGCCATCCAGGAGACCGGCGCAGGCTTCGATCAGAACTCCGTCCCGGCAGCCGTTCAGATAAGCCGGCATTCGAAACTGCCGGGTCAGCAGCACGGCGAGCCGAGCGAGGTTATAGAGCAGTATGACGGCGCCATTGCCTCGATCGTAAACTTCGCGCGCTTGCCGTTGCCAGGAGCCATCCCGCCGGCGATAGTCGAAGGTGATTTGCGCAGCAGATACCAATCGTCGGACAAAACCTGCTCGCTCACCAAGCGGATGCTTCCCCCGACGGGCGTCGTTCCGTTCACTCAAATCCCTCCCTCCGAATGATCCGGTATCTCGGCGAGGTCGGTAAAAATTCGAGGTCCAAGGCGCTGCGCGCTCTGCACATCGAGATCCGCGCCTCTGGACTCCCCGGGGATGCGCAGCACCGCATCGCATCGTCCCAGCAGCCGGTGCGCCACCGGATACTGATATCGGCGGAAGACTGCGTCGCAAAAATCCCGGCCGCCGGCGGCGCGAATGACCGGCAATGCGAGCCATTCTCCTATCATCGGCAAGTGCCCCTTCTCGTAAATGGGCAATACAAAGCTCTCGAGCCGCTGCCGATTGGCCGCGATCCTCGCCGAATCACCGTCGGTGCCGGAGGTGAACGGGCCGCAGATCATGATCAGCATCGGTCGGGTGGTGGCCATGCCGCGGAGAATACCTATTCGTGCAATTTCGTGCAACCTCGTGTATATTCACTCAGGCGTCCCGGACCGATCTTCCCCATGCTTACTGCGCAAAGAAAGAAACTGATCCTCTCCCGCCTGGCTCGGGACGGGCAAGTCATCGCCGGCGATCTCGCAGTAGAGTGGGAAGTTTCCGAAGACACCATCCGGCGCGATCTGCGTGAGCTCGCCGCGGCCGGACGACTGCAACGCGTGCACGGCGGGGCCTTAGCCGCATCCCCGGCCGATGGTGAGCTGCGCGTGCGCGCAGCGGTATCGGTGCGTGAGAAGGTCGCGCTCGGCAGGAGGGGGGCGGCAATGATTCAGCCGGGTCAAGTGGTCATTCTGGATGGGGGTACGACAGCCATCCAAGTCGCCCGGCATCTCGCGCCCGAACTCAAAGCAACGCTGGTAACGCATAGCCCGAACGTCGCCGTGGAGCTCGCCGCACACCCCCGAATCGAGATCATCATGCTGGGCGGCAGGCTCTTTCGCCACTCCATGGTCAACGTCGGAGCGGCATTGATCGACGCGGCTTCCAAGCTGAGGGCTGACCTCTACTTCATGGGGGTCACCGGCGTGCATCCGAAGGCGGGACTCAGCACGGGAGATGCTGAAGAGGCGGCGGTAAAGCGGGCGCTGCAGGAGCGCTCAGCCGAAACCATCGTGCTCGCATCCTCGGAAAAGTTGCTCGCCGCCTCGGCATTCGTCGTAGGTTCACTATCCGAAATAGCGGCCGTCGTCGTTCCCGCTTCCACACCACCTCGAATAATCGCCTCGATCCGCGCCAGCGGAGTCAAGGTGGAACGGACAGCGTGAGGGTATGCCCGATTCCTCGCCCATAGAACTCGAGGTCAAGCGGCTGCGCCGACTGATCGATGAGCGCCGATTTGCTGAAGCTCGGGCAGCGGCGCAGGCGCTCCTCGTCACGGTGCCCGAAAATCGGGACGCTCTTTACGTCTGCGCGCATGCGCAACGCCGCCTGGGAGACATCCCTGCGGCTCTCGAGACACTCTCCAGGCTGGAGCGTTCGCATCCTCGCTTCAGCCGGACCTATCAGGAGCGCGGCTTCTGCCACACCGCCCTGCGGCAGGCACGTGAGGCCATCGAGGCCTTTCAGCGCGCCGTGAGCGTCAGTCCGGCGCTGCCCGTGAGCTGGAGCATGCTGGAGGGCCTGTACCGGATGAGCGGGCAGGCCGCCGAAGCGGCGCGGGCTGCCGCGCAATCTGCCCGACTGCGGCAATTGCCTCCAGAGCTCGTGACGGCCGGCACCCTGTTCTCGGACGGGGAGCTCGCCCGGGCCGAGGAACTCGTTCGTGGCTTCCTGCTCGAGCATGGTCATCACATCGAGGCTATGCGTCTGCTGGCCCAAATCGCCGTGGCGCGCGAGGTCCTGAGCGACGCTCAACTGTTGTTCGAAGGGGTCCTGGAGCTCTCGCCCGATTACCACGCCGCCCGGTTCGACTACGCGCAGGTGCTCGAGAAACGCCAACTGCATCGCGAGGCGGAAAAGCAGATAGAGAAACTGCTCGCCACCGATCGGACCCACCGGGGGTATCTCACGCTCTATGCCCTTACTCAGGTGGGACTCGGCCGGCACGAACGAGCCATCGAGGTTTACCGGGAGCTACTTCCAGGCTCGCGGCAGCCTGCGGAGCTGCATCTGTCGATCGCCCACCTTCTCAAGACGTTGGGACAGACCGAAGCGGCGATCACCGAGTATCGCGCGGCCGCGGCGGCGCGCTCCGGCTACGGCGATGCGTATTGGAGCCTCGCCAACCTCAAGACCTACCGCTTCACGGACGAGGAGCTCGGGCGGATGGTCGCCGCGGAATCGGACCCGTCGACATCGACCGATGATCGATGCCATCTGTGTTTCGCACTCGGCAAGGCGCTCGAGGACCGAAAGGAATACCCGCGGTCCTTCGAGTATTACAGCCGCGGCAACGCGCTCAAGCGAGCCGCCAGCCCGTACCGGCCGGAACAGCTCGAACGCAACGTCCGGCTGCAGGTGGAGGTCTGCACGCCCGCCCTCTTTGCGCGCCATCGCGGCGGCGGAGTGCTCGCCGCCGATCCGATCTTCATCGTGGGTCTCCCGCGCGCAGGCTCCACTCTGATCGAGCAGATCCTGGCTTCCCACTCCGAGGTCGAAGGCACTCACGAGCTCGCCGACGTGCCGCGCATCGTGGCCGACCTGGACGGGCGCGACTCGCTTTATCCCGGGGTACTCTCAGGCATGAGCACGGAGGAGTTCCGCCGGCTGGGGGAAAGATATCTGAGCGAGACGCAAGCGTACCGCCTTGCCGCTCGGCCGCGCTTCATCGATAAGATGCCGAACAACTTCCGGCACATCGGCCTGATCCACCTGATGCTGCCGAATGCGAAGATCATCGACGTGCGCCGAGAGCCGATGGCCTGCTGCTTCGGCAACTTCAAGCAATTATTCGCTCAGGGGCAGGTCTTCACTTATGGGCTGGAGGATATCGCGCGCTATTACCGCGCGTACCTCGAACTCATGCGCCATTGGGATGCGGTATTGCCCGGACGGGTTCTGCGTCTACAGTACGAAGATGTGGTGGAAGACCTGGAAGGAAGCGTTCGCCGGCTGCTCGAATTCTGCGAGCTGCAATTCGAGCCTGCGTGTGTCGCGTTCTACCGGACGGAGCGCAGCGTCAGGACGGCGAGTTCCGAACAGGTCCGGCAGCCGATCTATCGCGAAGGTCTCTCCCAGTGGCGTCACTACGAGCCCTGGCTGGCGCCACTTCGCGAGAGCCTCGGCGATGCCCTGTGGCGCTACCGGGAATAAGGTCAGCCTGCGTGCCTCGCCCAGCCACGTAGATCCACGAGCACGCGACTCAGGTCGCGAAGCCTCAGGCGCGCAGCGCCTGCTCGAGCTTGCCCAGTCCCTCATCCAGCGTGGCATCGCCGATCGTCAGCGGTAACAGGATGCGAATGGTCTCGCCCTGCAGCCCGCAATAAAGCAGAATCAGCCCGGCCTCGAGCGCGCGCTGGGTCACCCGCTTGGCGGCGGCGCCGTCGGGTTCGCCGCCGCGGCTCGTGAGCACATCGAATCCGATCATCGCGCCGAGGCCGCGCACGTTGCCGATGGGAGCGCCGGCGCTCGTATCGATCAGCTCCGCCAGGCACTTGCGCACGCGCGCACCGATCGCCTCCGCCCGCTCCAGCAGCCTCTCTCCGTCGATGACATCCAACACTGCGAGCGCGGCCGCGCACCCGATCGGCGAGCCGCCGTAGGTGCCACCCAGGCCGCCCGGCTCGACCGCATCCATGATGGCGGCGCGACCCACCACAGCCGAGAGCGGAAAGCCACCGGCGAGGGATTTCGCGAGAGTGACCAAATCCGGCTCGACGCCCGCGTGCTCGATGGCGAACATCCGGCCCGTGCGCCCGAAGCCGGACTGGATTTCATCGGCGATCAGCAGGATGCCGTGCGTATCGCACATGCGCCGAAGCGCGGTGAGCAGCTCGGGCGGCGCGACGTTGAATCCACCCTCGCCCTGCACGGGCTCGATGATGATGGCGGCCACGTGAGTCGGCTCCACGTCCCCGCGCATCACCCCATCAATGGCGCGCAAGCTCTCCTGCACGCTGATGCCGCGATGAGCGGCCGGGAACGGCACGCGAAATATTCCGGGGAGCCAGGAGTCCACTCCGCGTTTGTACGGCACCGCTCGGCCGGTGAGCGCCATGCCGAGGCTGGTGCGGCCGTGAAAGGCGCCACCAAAGGCGATGACCGCCGTGCGTCCGGTAGCGATACGCGCGATCTTTACCGCCGCCTCGACCGCCTCGACTCCGGTCGTCAGCAACAGGCTCTTCGCCGGACCTTCGAACGGCGCGATGGCATTGAGCCGTTCGGCCAGGCGAATGTAGGACTCGTATGCCATCACCTGGAAGGCGGTATGGGTGAAGCGCTCGAGCTGCGCGCTGACTGCCGCGATCACCTTCGGGTGCCGATGTCCTGTGGCCAGCACGCCGATGCCGCCGGCAAAATCCACATAACGGCGGCCGCGGCAGTCCCACACTTCGGCATTCTCGGCGCGCACGGCGAATTCGGGCGTGGCACTGGCCACGCCGCGTGTCACGGCCGCGGCCCGGCGGGCATTCAGCTGAGCAGTGTCTGCAGTTTCCATGATGACCCCGCTAGATGGCGGTCGAGAATCGGTCGCACGGCTTGGGCACATCGGCCCCCGCTGCAGTTCGTTTGCATCGAATTTTAACGGCGCCTATTATACATAAATCGAAAAAAGGGCCGCTGATTTTCAGTTTGGCATCACTGTTTCGGGCGGGGCAGAGGTCTTTCGCTGCTTGCGGCGCAATGCGGGGGTCTGATCCAACATGAATGGTCGGCATGCTCGCGCCCCGGCTCCTCCGGTGCGATACCAGACCGCCGAGGTGCCCGCAGCCACCCCGAGCCGCGTGGGCGCGGAGATACGCGGCTTGCGGAAGGCACGTAACCTCACACTAAACCAACTCGCCGGAGCCAGCGGGCTGTCAGTTGGGTATCTGAGCATGGTGGAGCGCCAGCAGGCGATGCCCTCCATCAAATCATTGCTGTCGATCGCCCATGCCCTCGGCGTCACCATCGGTTGGTTTTTCGAGGGTGACGCCGTCCGCCCGCAAGAGCACGGTCTCGTCGTGCGCCGCTCGCGGCGGCGGCGAATCGATTACTCGGCGGGCATCGTCGATGAGTTACTCAGCCCTTCGCTCAAGGGAAATCTCGAATTGGTATTGTGCCGCCTCGCTCCCGGCGCTTCTTCGGGTGAAGAGCCGTACTCTCACGCAGGCGAGGAGGCCGGAGTGGTCGTGCGCGGTCGCCTCGAGCTGTGGGTCAGTGGTCAAAGCGTGATGCTCGAGACCGGCGACAGTTTCGGTTTCGAGAGCACGCGTCCGCATCGATACCGCAATCCAGGGCCCGACGAGACCGAGATCGTGTGGGCCATCACGCCACCGAGCTACTGAGGAGTCAGCTACCCCATAGCTCGCAGCCATGCGAACACCGGATGTCGGATCCGTCTTCGGGAAGAATCAGCTTCCACATAACGTGATCGAAGGATCGGCCGAGCCCACAAGAATCATTTCGGAGGGTTTGCCATGAAATCGAAGGTCTCTTATGCCGTGGCCGCCATCCTGAGCGGCGTGTCCTTCCGAGCGCTCGCCATCCAACCTGCCCCCGACCCCGGCGCCGCCGGGGCGAGTGTTGCAGCCTCGCAGGCGATCAGCGCCCCTGCCGGGAGTAACGCGAGCGGCAGCGCCGCTTCCAGCGCCGGCACCCCGCCCGCGGCGTTGAACGAGGTCATCGTCACCGCCACTCGCCGCAGCGAGAACATCCAGAGCGTGCCGATCACGATGCAGGCGCTCACCGGGCGGACGATGCAGCAGCTGCACATCTCCTCGTTCCAGGATTACGTGCGGATGCTGCCGAACCTCACCTCCGCCGACAATGGTCCCGGCCAGAATGAAATCTTCATCCGCGGTGTCGGCACCGGCTCCCAGGCCACTCAGTTCAGCGGCTATACGGCCCCCTGGCCGAACGTCGCCGTGTACCTCGACAATCAGTCCGTCCAGATGCCGAACCAGAATCTGGACATCTATGCGGTGGACATGAGCCGCATCGAGGTGCTGGAGGGACCGCAGGGGACTCTGTTCGGCTCCGGCGCCGAGGCGGGCGCGATCCGCTACATCACCAACAAGCCCGTGCTCGATGTGATCCAGGGAAACTTCGGCGGCGACTACGGCGTCACCGCGCACGGAGATCCGAACACCGCGGTCACGGGGGTCCTCAACCTTCCGCTCATCACCCATCATATGGCCGTGCGCCTGGTGGCTTACAGCGACCGCCGCGGCGGTTATATAGACAACGTCCCAGGAACCTTCACCCGTCATAACACCGACATCGGCACTCATTATGCCAACTTCCCAGCCGTCAACGGACAATGTCCGGATGGCGCGCCCAACGACGGCTTTTGCGTGCCCCCCGGCAGCCCCGTGGCCAATAACCTCGATCTGGTCAGACACCACATCAATCCCGTCACCTACCAGGGAGGCAGGGTCGAGGCGCTCTATCAGCTCAATGACGACTGGAGCTTCCTCCTTGCGCAGACCTGGCAGAGCCTGGATGCCGAGGGCGTGTTCTTCCAATACCCGAACGCGCCCGACGGTCCGGCGCTCAACCCCCTCGAAGTCGTGCTGTTCACCCCGGCCTTCCACAATGAACGGGACTCCAATACCGCGTGGACACTCGAGGGCAAGGCGGGCCCGCTGAGCCTCATCTACACCGGCGGCCTGCTCACCCGCAATCTCGACACCCAGGCCGACTACACCAATTACGCCCGCGGCGTCTACGGCGATTACTACGAGTGCTACGGCCCGGGGACCGGCGGCGACAACAGTCTCACGTCCACCTGCTTTACCGCCCCGGCGCCGGTGCAATCCCATCAGCAGGACCGGCACTGGCAGCACGAGCTGCGCGCGCAGACCCCCGCTGACTGGCGGCTGCGCGGCATCGTCGGCGTCTACGAGGAAGACAACGTCATCTACGACCAGACTCAGGATCTGTACCGGACCGTGCCCGCCTGCACCTCGAACGGGCCGCCGGGCACGCCGGGCAATACCGGTTGCTTTGCGGTGGAGGGTACATTCCCGGGCTATGCCAAGAACCCAGGCCTGCAGACGAGCAAGACCGCCTTTGGGCTCGACGCCATGCGGGAAGAGCGACAGGTCGCAGAGTTCGCCTCGCTCAGCTTCGACCTCACCCCTCATCTGACCTTGACGGGAGGTGCGCGGCACTTCCTCTTCCTCAACAGCGCCGCCGGCAGTGCTCTGGTCGGCTTCGGGTGCTTCGAAGGCGGCACGCCTCCCGGCGGCTGCCACAATCCCGATTTTTCCATCGACATGAACGCGCAGAACCTCAGCGACACCGAGTCGGGCTGGCGCGCGCAGGCGAATCTCTCCTGGCACATCACTCCAACTCTGTTCGGCAATTCGCAGCATATTCTGACGTACCTCACGTTCTCGCAGGGTTTTCGTCCGGGCGGCTTCAACAACGCCGGCACCCTGCACGCCCCGGGCCCCGATGGTGTGGCGCAGCTCATCGTTCCCGAATCCTACAAACCCGACCAGCTCAACAACTACGAGGTTGGCTGGAAGACCAACTGGCAGCTGTTCGACCGATACTTCCAGTGGAACGCGGCCTTCTATCACGAGGACTGGAACAACGTGCAGATCGAGTTCTTCGATCCGGGGCTCACCGGCACGATCTTTTTCAACACGAACGGCCAGAATTTCCGCATCAACGGCGCGGAGACCTCGTTCGTTGCCCAGATCTGGCGTGGCCTCAAGCTCGAGGCTTCGGGCGCCTGGAACAGCAGCGAGCAGACCAACTCTCCGGCGCTCATCGACAACAATCCGGCCAGCGGGAACTTCGGCAAGCCGATCACCGAGGTGTGCCTGGCGGGGCCCGCCAGCTGCACTCCGGTCGGCAACCCTTTCGGCCCGCGCGGAGCCCCGGCGGCCGACTCGCCGCCCATTCGTCTCACTTTCCTCCTGCGCTACGACTTCCCGCTCTCCGCCCCCACCTCGCTCGGATACCTGGACGGCGCAGTGGGTCACGTCCAGTTCGGCATGGTGCATACCGGGCATTCCTTCACCCAGGCAGGCTCGAATCCGCCCTTCGTTCCGGGCGTCACCGTCGGGACTGCGAGAATCCGGTTCGAGGATCCGGCCTACACGACCTACGATGCCTCCATCGGGGTGTCGAAGGACCCCTGGTCCCTCAGCATCTACGGGCAGAATCTCAGCAATTCGAATGCGGTCGTCTTCACGAGTACGGACAACTTCATCGTGGCGCAGACACCGATCAGGCCGCGGGTGGTTGGGGCGAGGTTCACCTACGACTTCTGAACGTCCGCAGGGCTTCGACGCTGGAGCGTCCATGCCGCATCGCAGCGACATCAACACCGGCATGAGTCGTCGGCGCTTCCTGGCCGCCGCCGCATCGCTGGGGACGCTCGGGGCGTCTGCGCTCCCCCGAGCCGCCGGAGCGGATCTAGCTACCCTGAGCGCCGTCGATGCCGTGCACGCGCTCTTGCGCGGCGACATCAAAGCGGAGGATTACGCGCGCGCCCTGCTGCGCCGGTGCGCGGCCGGGGCCCATCTCAACGCGTTCATCAGCCTGCGGCCGGAGGCGGTGCTCGAGGCCGCGCGCGAGTGCGATCGCAAGCGGCGCTCGGGCGTAACGCTCGGTCGCCTGCATGGACTGCCCATTGCCATCAAGGACAGCGTGAACACGCGCGATCTGCCGACGACCGCCGGAACCGCGGCATTGCGCCATTTTCAACCGCGGGAGGATGCGCCGCTGGTGCGGGCACTTCGCGATCACGGCGCGATCGTGCTCGGGAAGAACAATCTCCATGAGCTCTCCTACGGCTGGACGAGCAACAACGCCACCTACGGCGCCGTGCACAACCCCTACGACCCGACTCGGATTCCCGGCGGCAGCAGCGGCGGGACCGCGGCGAGCATCGCCTACCGGATGGCGCCGCTCGGGGTGGCGGAGGACACTGAGGGCTCGATCCGAGTGCCGGCCGCTCTCTGCGGCATCGCCGGGTTCCGCCCGACGACCGGCCGCTATGCGACGACCGGCGTCGCGCCGATCTCACCGCTCTTCGATCAGCTCGGCCCCCACGCTCGAAGCGTCGCCGACCTGCTGTTGTTCGATGCCGTGCTGACCGGAACTGCAGCCGAGCGATCACCGCCGACCTTGAAGGGTGTCCGCCTCGGCATCATTCGCTCTTATTTCTGGACGGGTCTCGATGCCGAGGTGGAGCGCGTCGCCGCAGCCGCGCTCGATAGGCTTCGCGGAGCGGGAGTCGAGCTCGTAGAAGGCGAGCTCCCGGACCTGCGGCGTTTGATCGGGCTCACCACCAATCAGGTGCAGAACCACGACTTCCGCCCATCCATGACCCGCTACCTGGTGAACTATCGCACCGGTGTGACCTTCGATCAGCTCTTTGCGCAGGCAAGCCCCGACATCCGGCGCATGATCGAACCTGCGATCACGCCCGGCGCGGCTGGCTTCGTTCCGGACTCGCGCTACCGCGAGATCGTGAACACGCACCTGCCGGCGCTGCATGCGGCCTATCGCGACTACTTCCGCCACAGCGGAGTCGCCGCAATCGTTTTCCCCGCCACCATCATGCCGGCTCCGCCCATCGCCGGCTCGGAGCGAGAGGAGGACTGGCAAGTGGAGGTCGGGGGCCGGCGCTTGCCGTTCGATGAGGCCATAAGTCGCAACATCGCGCCGGGAAGCACTGCGGGGCTGCCGGGACTGGTGTTGCCTGCCGGCTTGACCCGAGAGGGCTTACCCGTGGCGCTCGAGCTCGATGGACCATCGGGCAGCGACCGCAGACTGCTCACCCTCGGGCTTGCACTCGAGGCCGCGCTCGGTACGTTGCCGCCGCCATCGAGGACGGCAACGTAATCCCACTCTCCAGAGATCCAACGTGCCACAGCAATACGACGCGATCGTCATTGGCGCAGGTCATAACGGCCTCACCTGCGGCGCTTATCTGGCGAGGGCGGGACTCAAGGTCCTGATCCTCGAGCGAAGGCATGTGGTCGGCGGCGCTGCCGTCACCGAGGAGATCATTCCCGGATTCAAGTTCTCGGTGTTCAGTTATCTCATGAGCCTGCTCCATCCGAAGGTCATCCAGGAGCTCGAGCTCGCCCGCTACGGCTATGAGGTGCTGCCGGCCACCGATCTCTTCGCGCCGTTGCCGGCGGATGACTACATCACTTTCTCGGACGACCTCGAGCGGACTCAGCGCAGCTTCGCGCGATTCTCCAAGAAGGATGCGGCGATCTATCCCGAGTTCGATCGCTACCTCATGGACTCGGTGAGGATCATGCGTCGGCTGCTGCTCGAGACTCCACCCGACCCGTCATGCCGGGACTGGCGCTCCTTCAAGGAGACTGCGAAATTCCTGTGGCGATACCGTCGGATCTGCGGCAAGTTGTTCCGCTTCATCGACCTGCTGACCATGAGCGCGGATGACTATCTATCCGAATGGTTCGAGCGTACCGAGATCAAAGCGCTCCTCGCCTACTACTCGAGCATCGGCACGTTTGCGGGGCCGAAGAGTCCCGGATCTGCCTATGTCGTCATGCATCACGTCATGGGCGAGCACGCCGGGGCTGGCGGCTGGGGATTCGTCCGCGGCGGCATGGGCGCCATCAGCACGGCCATTGCGCGCTCCGGTTCGGAGAAGGGCGTAACGATCAAGACACAGGCCGAGGTATCGGCCATCGAGACCTCGAACGGGCGCGTGACGGGTGTAACGCTCGCCGACGGCTCCCGACATCACGCCGGCATCGTCGTCAGCAACGCCTCCGCAAAGGTCACCTTTCTCAAGCTGCTCGACAAGCGACAGCTCCCGGCGGAATTCGTCCGCGACATCGAGACGTACCGTACTCACTCGAGCGCCTTCAAGATCAACATCGCCTGCGAGCGCCTGCCGCAGTACAAGACCTTCGACGCGCAGAAGTGCGGCATCCCGTATCCGACCTACGTGCACCTCGGACCCACCATCGAGTATCTCGAGCGCGCGTACGACGATGCCAAGTACGGCGACATCTCCCGCCGGCCTTTCGTCACTCCGGTAACCCCGACGTTCGTGGACAATACGATTGCCCCGAGTGGCAAGCACGTCGTGAATCTCTTCGGCGGCCACGCCCCCTATCATCTTCGCGAAGGTGACTGGTCCACGCGCAAGGACGAGCTCGTACGCAACGTGCTCGCCGTCCTCGAGGAAGTCGCGCCGGGGTTCTCCGACGGCATCATCGGCATGCAGGTGCTGACACCGGTTGACATCGAAGCGATCATTGGCAGCCCCCACGGCCACATCTTTCACGGCGAGCTGCAGCTCGATCAGCTCTTCTGGGCGAGGCCCGCGCCTCATTGGGCCGACTACCGCACGCCCATCAAGGGTCTTTATCAATGCGGCGCCTCCGCGCACCCCGGCGGCGGTGTCGGGGCGGTCGTCGGGCGCAACGCCGCCCGCGAGATTCTGCGCGACCGGCGCCGATGAGCCCCTCAGCGGCTCAAGCGACGGCCGCAGCGCCCCTCGCCCGCGCGATCGACCGGCCCGCTGCGTTGCTTTCGCTGCTGCTCGTGGCCTCGGTCACCGAAGCCATATTCCTGATCCTGCCGAGCTTCGTCGGGGCGATCGGGGATTTGCTGCACCTCTCGCCCGTGCGCACGGGCCTGTTGGGATCCGCCGACCTCGCCGGCATCGCGCTCTCGACGGCCACCGGGGCCTGGTGGCTGCGGCGGGTGTCGTGGCGGCGCACGGCTGGATGGGCACTGGCGCTGTTTTTTCTGCTGAATGCGCTCTGTTTCTTCGTCACGGCGTTCTATCCGGTCATGGCGCTGAGGCTCGCAGCCGGCGTGACGGCGGGCGTTGCCTACGCCGTCGCCCTGGCGGGCATCGTCGACACGAGCCGCGCGGACCGCAATGCGGGCCTGCTCCTTTGCACGCAGGTTGTCTTCTCCGCCATTGGGCTCTATGTCGCCGATGTCGTGCCGCCGCACTGGAGGTTGGACGTCGTCTATGGCTATATCCTCGCCTGGCTCGCCCCGACGCTGCTCATCACCTGGTGGGGCTTTCCCGAAGACCCCGGCGATCGGCCCCGATCCGGCACCCTCAAGTGGCGCCGGGTGGCCGGCCGCGGCGCGGCGGCGCTGATCGGCGCAGGCCTCTATTTCCTCATGATCGGCGCAGTGTGGGGCTATCTGGAGGGCGTCGCCCGCGGTGCCGGACTCACCCTCGGACAGACGGGGGATGCGCTCAGTGCAGGGCTCGTGCTGAGCCTCGGCGGCTCGGCGGCAGCCGCCCTCATCGGCGTGCGCTTCGGCAGGGTGTTGCCTTTGATCGTGACCGCGGCGTTCCAGATCGGCGCGCTGCTCCTCCTGACTCGGTTGGGTCACTATGCGCGGCCGGTGCCGATGTTCTTCTGGATCAATACCGTCTTCCAGATCTTCTGGAGCTATGTCATCGCGTACTTCATCGTCATCTTCAACGATGTGGACGAGTCCGGACGATTTGTCGCATTCTACGGAACGGCCTCCCATCTGATGCTGGCGGTCGGCCCGTACGTGGGCGCGCTGCTCATCGAGGACGGTGGCTACCCGTTGCTGCTCTGGTTCGGAGTCATCACAACGGCGCTTTGCTATGCGAGCTTCGTTACCGCCGCGCGGCTCTCGAGGCCGCAGCAGGCGCGCGAGGCCCGAGTCACGCTTTGAGGGTACGACCTTGGATCCATTGAAGTTGCAGGCACTGCGTGCGCGCTACGCCGAAAGCGGAGCCTTCGATGCCACCGATCCAACGCTTCGGACGGCGATCCAGCAGGTACGGCGGCCGGACGGACGGCGCACGCTGCCCTACTCCGGCGTGCCCACCTTTCTGGGGCTGCCGGCCGCAGCGAATACCCAGGACCTTGACGTCGCGGTCATCGGCGTGCCGATGGATCTCGGCGTGTCGAACCGTCCGGGCGCGCGCTTCGGCCCGCGCGCTGTGCGCACCATAGAGCGCATCGGGCCTTACCACCCGACCTTGCGCGGCGTTCCCCAAGCGCGGGTGCGCGCGGCCGATGTCGGCGATGTGCCGTTTCGCAGCCGCTACAGCCTGGAGCAATCGCTCGAAGACATCGAGAGCTACTACGCCCAGCTCGTCCCGCAGCGCATCCGGCCTTTGTCCGTCGGCGGCGATCACTCCGTCACCTATCCGATTCTCAAGGCGCTCGGCAAGGAGCGTCCGCTCGGACTGGTGCACGTCGATGCCCACTGCGACACCATGGGCGCCTATGACGGCTCGAAGTTCCACCACGGGGGACCCTTCCGGTTGGCGGTGCTAGATGGTGTGCTCGATCCCGAGCGCACGATTCAAATCGGCATCCGCGGCTCATCCAACATGTTCTGGGAATTCTCGCACGCCTCGGGCATGCGCGTCGTTTACATGGAGGAGTGGCTGGAGAGAGGCTGGGCCGAAGTGGCCGCGCTCGCCCGGGAAGTCGTGGGCACAGGAGCCGTGTATGTCAGCATCGACGTCGATGGCTTCGACCCGGCATACGCGCCGGGCACGGGCACGCCCGAGGTGGGAGGGCTCACGCCGCGTGAGGTTCAGGCGCTGCTGCGCTCGCTGGCCGGACTCGACATCGTGGGCGCGGACGTGGTGGAGGTGGCGCCCCAATACGATCCAACGACCAACACCGCGCAACTCGCCGCGCAGATGCTGTTCGAGGAATTTGCCCTGATGGTCGGTTCCGGTTGAGCGACGCCAGGGGCGGCGCTCGCTCCGTGCGTACCGCCAGGTATGCAGATTGCTGAATAGGCCCGTTTGGCGCTGATGCTCCGCGGGAACCCGCCAAAGTGAAGCATCCCGATGTCGAGACCTCCTCCGCAGGATATGCCCGACGCTTCTCCGGGCCGGCAGGGCGCTATTTCCTTCGGATTCAGGAAGACGCTCTGAGACGCACTCTCCGCGATTGCCCAGCAGGGCGCGCACTGGACGTGGGCGGCGCCCACGGTCAGCTGGTGGACCCCTTGCGCTCCTTGGGCTGGTCGGTCACCGTGCTCGGAAGCAGTGAGGAATGCGGTCAGAACCTGCGCATCCTACATGGCAAGAGCGGCTGCGAGTTCGTCTGCTCCGACATCCTGCACCTGCCTTTTCCCGACGCCAGTTTCGAGCTGGTGACCTCCGTGCGCCTGCTGTCGCACGTGGAGGACTGGGAGCGACTTCTGGGAGAGCTCTGCCGCGTTTCAGCCAAGTGGGTCATCATCGACTATCCAAGCACCTCCGGCATCAACGCGTTGACACCGCTCCTATTCCAGGTCAAGAAGAAACTCGAGGGTAATACTCGCACGTACCGCAGCTTTTCCGAGCGCGTGCTGGACCGTGTCTTGTCCTCGCACGGTTACAAGAAGGGGGCCGTGTCGAAGCAGTTTGTGCTGCCGATGGCGCTGCACCGCGTTTGCGGCTCTGCAGGGCCGCTGCGGCTGGCCGAGTGGGTAAGCCGGGCAGTCGGCTTGACTGCGGTCGCCGGCTCTCCCGTCATACTGCGAGCGGACCGCGCCACATAAAGCACAAGATTCTGGTGGAAAGGGAGGGACTCGAACCCTCGACCCCGGCATTATGAGTGCCGTGCTCTAACCGGCTGAGCTACCTTTCCACGGTTCTTCGGGGCCGGTCGCCAGCCATGCGCGCGGGCGGCCTGCCGGGAGGGGGGCGCATTGTCCTTGGGGGGCGCCGGGGGTGTCAACCCCGCCGATAGTCCGTCGCGCCCAGGGAGAAGGTGTATACCAGGCTCTCGCTGGGAGCGCTCTCTATCGCCATGTCAGTCAACACCGGAACGGGAGTTTCCCGGTATCTGCGCCTCTACCGCGTGCTCGCGCAGGCGCTGCTCGAGAGGCGGATCGGCGCCGGCGAGCCCTTGCCGAGCGAGCCGTCCCTCGTAAGAGAGTATGGCGTCTCGCGGTCCACGGTGCGCCGCGCGCTCTCGCGCCTCGAGGCGGAGGGACGCATCGTGCGCAAGCGGGGCAGCGGCACCTACGCGCGCGCGGAAGGACGGCAGGCGCTTTCCCGAAGCCGCGCGCCCGTCCTCGATGATGCCTGGGGGTTACCCGTGACCGCTGCCGGCCAAACGCTCACTCTGGCGCGCATCCCAACACCCGGATTCCTGCAGATCGAGCAGCCGGAATTCGGGCGTACCACGCTGCTGATCCGCCAGATCCGCTATCTCGAGGGTGAGCCCGTCGTGTTGGAGACGGCTCACGTTCCGGAGGAGATCGGCGCCCGGTTGACTCGGGGCCGACTCCGTGAAGGCGGCTCGTTTCTCACGCTGCTCGCGAAGCTCGGCCACCGCAGCTCGAGCGTGGAGCGGGAATTCGCCGCTCTGGCGGCCGACCCGACCGCTGCCGAGAGCCTCGGAATGCCGATCGGCGCGCCGATTCTCAACGTGCGCGCGCTTGCGCGCGACTCGCAGCACCGGATCCTCGCGTACTTGAACCTCTGCTGTCGGCCCGAGCGCTACGAGGCGCGCGTCGCAGTCGAGCTCCGCGAGAAGGCGATCTCGAGCGGGAAGGCGAGGCTGCGGAGTCTGCCATGAACGAAGCACCAGGCTCGCGTCGCAGCATGCGGCCCGCGACCCGAAGCGGCGCGCGCTCGAATCGCCGCCTCGATGACGGAGTGACCCGGTACTACCGGCTGTACGAATTGCTCCTCGTTGCGCTGCAGGAGGGCGCCATTGCCCCCAATACCGCCCTGCCGAGCGAGCCCACGCTCTGCCGCCAGCACGGACTCTCGCGAACGACGGTTCGCCGCGCGCTCGACCGATTGGAGCGCGAAGGCCGGATCGTCCGACGCCGCGGCAGTGGCACCTACGCCCGCGCGCAAGATCCCCGGCCGCCGCTCTGCCTCGAGCTTCATGCGCTGCCGAAGACACTCGCTGCACTGGAATCCGGCACCACGACGACGATTCTTAGCTTGAAAGCAGCGCCCGTTCCCGCGGCCCTGCGCGCGATCGCAACCGGAATCGGCTCGACGGCGTACCTCCTCGAGCGGCTTCGATGCAGCCGCGGCGAGCCGCTGTCACTGACCTTCGCCTACGTACCGGAGTCCGTGCGCGGCCGCCTTCGCCGACCGCTCGCTCGAGCCTCGGTGGCGAGCTTGATCGAGCGCCTGGGACCGCCCACGACCACCGCGAGCTTCTCACTCGGTGCGGTACCGGCCGATGCGGATACTGCCCGCCGGCTCGCCGTGCCGCTGGGCTCACCGCTTTTGAGGCTACGCGCGGTTCTGAGCGATGAAGCCGGACGACTGCGGGGGGTGTTGGAAAGCTTCTGCAGGTCCGAGCGCCTGCAGCTCAAGGCGTTGGCGCGCGCCCAGGGCTAGCGGGGTCAAACATTGAAGCGAAAGTGCACCACGTCCCCTTCCCGCATGATGTATTCCTTGCCTTCCAGCCGCAGCTTCCCGGCCTCGCGCGCGCCGGCCTCGCCGCGCAACCCGACGTAGTCCGCGAACGCGATCACCTCGGCGCGGATGAAGCCGCGCTCGAAGTCGGTGTGGATCACCCCCGCGGCCTGCGGAGCGCTGGCTCCGGTGCGAACCGTCCATGCACGCACCTCCTTCGGACCCGCGGTGAAGAAGGTCTGCAGTCCCAACAGACGGTAGGCAGCCCGGATGAGGCGGTCGAGTCCGGGCTCGCTCAGCTTGAGCTCCGCCAAGAACTCGGCGCGATCGCTCTCCTCCAGCTGCGCGATCTCCGCCTCGATGGCGGCGCAGACCGGCACCACGACCGCGCCCTCTCTCGCGGCGCGCGCCTCGATCGCGGCGAGGAGCGGATTGCCCTCGAAGCCGCTCTCGGCCACGTTGGCCACGTACATCACGGGCTTGGAGGTCAGGAGGTGCAGATCCTTCAGATCCCGCTCCTCCTCCTCCGTGAGCCCGAGCGAGCGCGCCGGACGCACCTGATCGAGCTGCGCCTTCAGCCGCTCGAGAAGCGAGCGCCGGCGTAGCGCTTCCTTGTCCCCCGCCTTCGATGCCTTGGCCGCTCGTTCGAGCGCCTTCTCGACGGTGCCAAGATCCGCAAGCGCGAGCTCCGTGTCGATGGTCTCGATGTCCGCGAGCGGATCGACCTTGCCCGCCACGTGTATGACATCCGCGCTCTCGAAAGCGCGGACCACGTGCGCAATGGCATCGACTTCCCGGATGTGCGATAGAAACTGATTGCCGAGCCCCGCGCCCTCGGAGGCGCCCGCGACCAGGCCCGCGATGTCGAAGAACTCCACCGTGGCCGGCACGATCTTCTCCGGGTGCACGATGTCGGCCAGCTGCGCGAGCCGCGGATCCGGCACCGGCACCACGCCGACGTTGGGATCGATGGTGCAAAAGGGGTAGTTCTCGGCGGCGATCTGCGCTCTCGTGAGCGCATTGAACAGCGTCGACTTGCCGACGTTCGGCAATCCGACGATGCCGCAGCGGATGGACATGAGACAGACTCCTGTGGACGAGGCGGCTTACGCCGGCGGGCGCGAAGCGGGCAGCGCGGCACTCCGCACGTGCAGGCGGTTCATCGCCTTCTGCGCGCCTTCGGTCAACATGACCAGGACGGCATCAGCGGCCGCGAGCACTGCCTCGTGAATGAGATCGGCCTCCGCCGCCGGTGGTCGCCCCAGCACGTAGTTCAACACCGCATCGCGATCTTCCGGACGCCCGATACCGATCCGCAGCCGCCAGAACTCATCACCGAGCTGCTCGATGAGATCGCGCAGGCCGTTGTGGCCGCCCGCACCGCCCCCTTCCTTCAGGCGCACCACGCCGGGCGCAAAGTCGAGCTCATCGTGAGCCACGAGAATCGACTGCGGGGCGATGCGGTAGAAACCGGCGACGCTCCTCACCGATTGACCGCTCAGGTTCATGTAGGTCATGGGCTTGAGCAGCCACACCTCCGTGCCGGCGATGTTGGCTCGCCCGAGATCCCCCTGGTGTCGCCCCTCGTGCCGCAGGCTCGCGCCCGAGCGCCGGGCGAGCTCGTCCACGAGCTCGAAGCCGGCGTTGTGCCGGGTGCGGGCATACGTGGGGCCCGGATTCCCGAGCCCCACGATGAGCGTGAGCGGCAGACCCGCCATGCGCCGCCGCTATTTCTTGCCACCCTCCTTCTTGGCGGGGGCGGCCTCCTTCTTCTCCT
>DATFCZ010000100.1:0-64515 GCA_035252605.1 Steroidobacteraceae bacterium | reverse complement strand
CGTAGACCTCGACATCATCGCCGACTGCGTTCGCCGGGAAGAGGCCGACCACTGCCCGCGCCTCGAGCCAGCCCTCGGCGATGACCTGCTTCAACATGCGGCGGGCATCGGCGTAGAGGTTGCTCGCCGCCTCGCCGACCTTCGGGTCGGAGAGCACGTCCGGGAATTTCCCTGTGAGCTCCCATGCATTGAAGAACGGCATCCAGTCGATGTAGCCGAGAAGCTCGCCGAGCGGATACTTCTCGAAGGCGCGCACCCCGGGAACGCGCGGCGTCGCGGCCGCGTAACCCGGCCAGTCGATGCGCCGGCGGTTGGCCCGCGCCTGCGCGAGGCTGAGCTCGGGCGCCTTCACCTTCTTGCCGGCGTGCTGCTCGCGCCGGCGCTCGTGCTCCTCGTTGATTTTGGCGGCGAATGCCTCGCGCTGCGCCGGGTTGGCGAGCGTCTGGCAGATGCCGACCGAGCGCGAGGCGTCCTTCACGTACACCACGGGGAAGCGGTACTGCGGCGCGATCTTCACCGAGGTGTGCGCGGGCGAGGTGGTGGCGCCGCCGATAAGCAGCGGCAGCTCGAAGCCCTGGCGCTGCATCTCGCGCGCGACGTTCACCATCTCATCGAGCGAGGGCGTGATGAGCCCGGAGAGGCCGATCAGGTCGGCGTTCTCGCGCCGCGCCGTATCGAGGATCTTCTCGCACGGCACCATCACGCCGAGATCGATGACCTCGAAGTTGTTGCATTGCAACACGACGCCGACGATGTTCTTGCCGATGTCGTGCACGTCGCCTTTGACCGTCGCGATCACGATCCGACCGTTGCTCCGCTGGCCGCCGGAGCCGCCCTTGCTCTGCTCGATGTAGGGAATCAGATGCGCCACCGCGCGCTTCATGACCCGCGCGCTCTTGACCACCTGCGGCAGGAACATCTTGCCCGCGCCGAACAGATCGCCGACGACGTTCATGCCGTCCATCAACGGCCCTTCGATCACCTGCAGCGGCTGCTCGAAGGTGAGCCGCGCCTCCTCGGTGTCCTCGATGACGAAGTCGTCGATCCCCTTGACCAGCGCATGCTCGAGGCGCTTGGCGACCGGGAGCGAGCGCCACTCGAGATCCTCCTTGCGCTTCGTCCCGCCATCGCTCTTGAACCGTCCGGCGATCTCCAGCAGCCGCTCGGTCGCATCGGACCGCCTGTTGAGAATGACGTCCTCGACCGCAGCGCGCAGCTCCGGCGCGATCTCCTCGTAGATCGCGAGCTGGCCGGCGTTGACGATCCCCAAGTCCATGCCGGCCGCGATCGCGTGGTAGAGGAACACCGAGTGCATGGCTTCGCGCACCGGATCGTTGCCGCGGAAGGAGAACGAGACGTTGCTCAGGCCGCCGCTCACCAGCGCATGCGGCAGCAGGGCCTTGATGCGCCGCGTCGCCTCGATGAAGGCGAGCGCGTAACCATTGTGCTCCTCGATTCCGGTCGCCACGGCGAAGATGTTGGGATCGAAGATGATGTCCTCGGGCGGAAAGCCCGCGCGCGTAAGCAGGCGATAGGCCCGCTCGCAGATCGCCACGCGGCGCTCGACCGTGTCGGCCTGTCCCTTCTCGTCGAACGCCATGACCACCGCGGCGGCGCCGTAGCGGCGCACCTTGCGCGCGTGCTCGAGAAAGATCTCCTCGCCTTCCTTCAGGCTGATGGAGTTGACGATGCCCTTGCCCTGCAGGCACTTGAGACCCGCCTCGAGCACGCTCCACTTGGAGGAATCCAGCATCACCGGCACGCGCGCGATATCGGGCTCCGCGGCTATCAGGTGCAGGAAGCGCACCATGGCCGCCTCCGAATCCAACATACCCTCGTCCATGTTGATATCGATGAGCTGCGCGCCGCTCGCGACCTGCTGGCGCGCGACCTCGAGCGCCGCCGCGTAGTCGCCGGCCTCGATGAGCTTGCGGAACTTGGCGGAGCCGGTGACGTTGGTGCGCTCGCCGACGTTGACGAAGAGCGACTCCTCGTCGATGGCGACGGGCTCGAGCCCGGCGAGGCGGGTCTTGATCGGCACGCTCGGAAGGGCGCGCGGAGCGCAGCGGCCGATCCCCTGCTGAAGGAGACGGATGTGCTCGGGAGTCGTCCCGCAGCAGCCGCCCAGGATGTTGACCAGGCCAGAGGCGGCGTAGTCCCGCAGGATCTCCGCGGTCTCTTCCGGCGCCTCGTCGTATTCGCCAAAGGCGTTGGGGAGTCCCGCATTCGGGTAGGCGCATACCCGCGTGTCGGCGACCCGCGCGAGCTCCTGCACGTACGGGCGCAGCTGTCGTCCGCCGAGCGCGCAGTTCAGGCCCACCGCGAGCGGTCGTGCGTGGCGGATGGAGTTCCAGAACGCTTCCGCGGTCTGACCCGAGAGGATCCGCCCGGAGGCATCGGTGATGGTGCCGGAGATCATGATCGGTACTTCGACGCCGGTCTCCTCGAAGAGCGAGAGCGCCGCGTAGATCGCGGCTTTGGCGTTCAGCGTGTCGATCACCGTCTCGAGGAGAAGGAGGTCGACGCCGCCGAGGAGAAGCGCCCGCGAGGCATCGAGATAGGTGGCCGCGAGCTCATCGAAGGAGGTGCTGCGGTAGCCCGGATCGTTCACATCGGGAGAGAGCGAGCACATGCGGCTGGTCGGACCCAGCGAGCCCGCCACGAACGCCGGCCGGCCCGCCGATTTCGCGTACTCATCGGCCGCGGCCCGCGCCAGACGCGCGGCGCGGTAGTTGAGCTCGGCGACCAGCGCTTCGGTGCCGTAGTCGGCCTGTGAGATCGCGTTCGAGTTGAAGGTGTTGGTCTCGATGATGTCCGAGCCGGCTTCGAGATACGCGCGGTGAATGCCGCCGATGAGATCCGGCCGCGTGAGTGTCAGGATGTCGTTGTTGCCCTTGAGGTCGCGGCCGTGGTGCAGGAAGCGCTCACCGCGATAGGCGCGCTCATCGAGCCGATGCTGCTGCACCATCGTGCCCATCGCGCCATCGAGCAGCACGATGCGCTCATCGAGCAGCCGCTTCAGACGCTCGATACGCTCCTGCCGCTCGGTCTCGTCCACCGGCGCGACCGCGAAGGGCGCGGCGGCGGCGCGCGGCGCCGGCGCGTCCTTGCCGCTCGGGCCCGGCCGGTCGGCCTTCGGAACGCCATGACCGCACGCCCTCACAGCGCGGCTCCTGCGGCCACCGACATCGGGGCGGGCTCCCTGCCCGGGCGTACTCCCAGGGCGTGACAGATGGCGTACGTGAGCTCCGCCCGGTTGAGAGTGTAGAAATGAAAGTCGCGCACCCCATGTCGCTCGAGCGTCTGAACCTGCTCGATGGCGACACTGGCGGCGATCATGCGCCGCGTGTCCGGATCGTCCTCGAGACCATGAAAGCGCTCCTCGAGCCAGCGCGGGATGCGCGTTGCGCAGCGGCTTGCCATGCGCAGCACCTGCGGAAAGCGCGTGATCGGCAGGATCCCGGGCACGATGGGCGCGTAAATGGCGGCGGCGGCGCAACGATCGCGAAAGCGCAGAAAGGCCTCGAGGTCATAGAAGAACTGCGTGATCGCGCGCGAGGCGCCCGCATCGAGCTTGCGCTTGAGATTCTCGAGGTCGGATTGAGCCGAGGCCGCCTCGGGATGGACTTCGGGATACGCCGCGACCGAGATGTCGAAATCTGCGACCGTTCTCAAGCCCGCCACCAGATCCGCAGCGTAGGCAAAGCCGTCCCGGTGCGGCTGGTAGCGCGCGCTTCCCTGGGGAGGATCGCCGCGCAGCGCCACGATGTGACGGATCCCCTGATCCCGGTACTGGCGCGCGATGTCGAGGATCTCGCCGCGGCTCGCCCCCACACAGGTCAGATGTGGCGCGCCGGTGAGCGCGGTTTCCTCTTGGATGCGGGTCACGAGCCGATGAGTGCGGGCGCGCGTCGAGCCATCGGCGCCGTAGGTCACCGACACGAACCGCGGCGCCAGCGGCGCGAGACGCTGCACGGAGCGCCACAACGTCGCCTCCATTGCCGCATCGCCGGGCGGGAAGAACTCGAAGGATACGTTCAGTTTGCGCTCCATGACGTTTGTACTCTTTGCCTGTTATGCGACGCTCGCCGTACCGCGCGGCCGCTCGGCCGAGGCCACGGCCACGGCGGCCAGCACGTGTTGCCCGTCCGCTTCGATCGGGCTCATCCGCTCGCAGCTGAGGCCTGCTTCACCCAAGAGCCTGCGCAGCCGCGCGAGCGGATGCTCCACCACCCGCTCTCGCGGGCTCTCGAGCGAGTCGTAGCCCTCGAAGAGAAGGAGGCGTCCGCCCGGCGAGAGCGCCCGGCGTCCCGCCTGAAGCAGCGCCCGAGGCGCTTCATCGGGTGCACCCAGACGGTCGAGAAGAACGACTGCGAAGCTCTGATCGAGTCGCGCAAGATCGCGCGCGCCCGCCGCATCAGCGCCCGAGGCGAGGAGCACGCGGCAGCGAAGTCCGCTGCGCTCGATGAGCGCGCGCGCAGCCTGTGAGGACCGGCGCGAGTGCGCGAGCACCGTGCATTCCGCGCCCAGCGCGGCCGCTGTTTCGACGAGCTCCAAGTGATCGGCCCCGACGAGCAGGACCGCGCCCGGGGGCACAACCGGCTCCAGCGACTCGACGAATCCGCTCAGCGCCCGCCCTAGGCGCGAAGCCGCCGGCGCCTGGCGCAGCCCATCGGTCCGAAGCGCCTGCGCCCGTTCCCGGTCGCGGGACAGCAGCGGATCGGATCGATCGAGCTGCCCGAGAAGTCCCTGCACGAACCCGGCGGCTGGCCCGTTACGGGTCAAGCCGTAGTGCACCCATTGCCCTTGGCGCAGGCGCTCGATGAGACCGGCCTCGCCGAGAATCTTGAGGTGTCGCGAGACCCGAGGCTCGCTCTGACCCACGATCTGCGCGATGTCGCAGACGCTGAGTTCCCGCGCCGCACAGAGGGCGAGGAGCCGCAGCCTCGTCGGCTCACCCGCGGCTCTCAGCCAGCTCAAGAGCGGTCCCTGAGGCGAGGTCGTCATGAGTAAAAGAATTGCACAAATCTTTAAATTAAGCATACACGGCTACGCCGCAGCCTACAAGACGACGCCGATTGTCTCAGAATAGAACCAATCTCAGTGGATCGTCGAGGGATTACCACCTGCGGGAGTGGCGTCGGCGAAGAGGGCTTGGACATCTCCCTCCTCGAAGCGATAGGGTCGATGGCAGAACTCGCACGTCACGGTGACCGACCCCTGCTCGCGCAGCACGTCCCGCACCTCGTCCGCTCCCAAGGCCCGGAGAAGTCCCGTGACCCGGCCATGACTGCACCGGCACTCGAACTGCACGGGTGCGCCGCGAAAGAGCCGCATATCGTGAGCGGCAAACCCGCGGCCGAGCAGCTCTTCGACCGGGCATCGCAGCAGATCCTCCGGGCTCAGCCGCTCGATACCCCGCTCGGCCTGCTCCCAGATCTCGCTCATTTGCGAGTCATCGGCCGCAGCCCCCTCCGGCAGCTTCTGCACCAGAACGCCCGCCCCTTGGGTCTCGTCCGCCGCAAGCAGAACGCGGGTGGGAAGCTGCTCCGAGCGCGCGAAGTAGGCCTCGAGCGAGCCCGCCAGCGAGTCGCCGCTCAAGGGCACGATGCCCTGATAGCGCGTGTTGCGCTCGTCCGACTCGATGGTCACCGCAACCCGGCCTTCACTGCCGACCAGGCGGCGGAAGACCTCCGCGCTCGCCTTCATGGATCCTGAGGCACCGCTCGCCAAAAGGGCGGACACCGCCTCTGTCTCGAAGCGGGCGACGGCGCGCAGCCGAAAGTCGTGGGTGCACTGCGCAACGAGCAGGCTCACGGCACCATTGCCCTGAAGCTGGAGCGTGAGCTGGCCACGGAATTTCAGGGTCGCGGCGAGCAGCACCGAGGCGGCTACCGCCTGACCAAGGAGCTCCCGAACCGGCTGGGGGTAGTCGCGGTGGGCGCGCAGCTCGCGCCACGCGCCTTCCAGGTGCACCCAATGCCCGCGGACCGGGCGATTCTCGACGATGAAGCGACGAACCTCGTCGCGGGGAGGGGTGTGACGATTCATCCCCGAAGAATGGGGCGTCGGCGCGCATTCCTCAACCCAGGGAGCGTTCCCGCTCAATCAGCCTCCCCTTGCGCTCCGTGCCCCAGCGATACCCGGCAAGCTGCCCGTGCGCCCCGATCACCCGATGGCAGGGGATGAGCACGGCAACCTTGTTGGCGGCGCAAGCCGAGGCGACCGCTCGGCTGGCCCCCGGCGCGCCCAGGCTTCGGGCCACCTGAGAGTAACTGAGCGTCTCGCCCAGGGGGATGCGCCGCAATGCGCGCCAGACGCGCGCCTGGAATGCAGTTCCCTGGATGGCCAGCGGCAGATCGAGCGCCTCCTTCGGCAGCAGCACGAACTCACGCACCCGCTCGAACCACTCGAGGAGACGCGGCTCGTCGTTCCGAAAGCGCGCTCGTGGAAAGGCGGCATGGAGCTCCTGCAGCAGGGCGCCCGGCTCATCGCCAAAAGCGAGCCAGCAGATGCCGCGCTCGGTCGCTGCGAGCAGCATCCACCCGAGATCGGACAGCCCCAGCCACCAACCGATATCGAGCGCTTTGCGCAATCCGCCCGGCGGTACCCCGAGCGCGCTCCCCACGGCGGCGTAAGCCGCGGCGGTGGAGTCGAATCCGGCCGCGAGAGTTGCATCGAGTGCCGTGCGCGCGGATGCGGCACGACGCGTCAAGCGGTGCAGCTGCAGCGCCTGACCGTAGGCCTTGGGGCTCGCCCCCAGGCGGCGCTTGAATTGACGCTGCAGCTCGGAGGGACTCACTTGCAACGCGTTCGCAAGGTCAGGCAATGCCTGCTCGCTGTCGCTGCGCTCGATGCGTCGGCAAGCATCGAGCAGCACCCGCGGCCAGTCGATTTTGGGTCGTAGTCTCGTGTCGGATGGTCTCACGGCAGCTCGCCCTCCGAGTGCGGATCGATCGAATAGGCGTGAGTTTCGGCTAGGAATCCGGGCTGAGAGCGAACGCGCCGTATCCACTCCGTGACGTTGGGAAACTCCGCCATCGGCAGGCCCGCCTCGCCGCCAAAGGCGGTATAGGCATACACCGACATGTCGGCAACCGTGTAGCGATTCGCCGCCAGGAAGAGGTGTTGTCCGAGCCAGGTGTCGAGGATGCTCAGCGTCTTGGCGCTCAAGGCGCGCTTCTGCTCGATCAGCTGGGCGGAGCGTCGCGTAAGCTTGCCCGTGAGCGTCCAGTAACGCAGCGAGGCAAGGCCGTTCTGGATGTAGTCTTCTTCGAAAAACATCCAGCGCAGCGCCTGCGCCCGCTCCCACGGCTCATCCGGCAGGTAGGGAGTTCCCGCAGCCAGGTAATAGAGGATGGCATTGGACTCCGGCAGCGTCTCGCCGCTCTCGAGCTGCAGGACCGGCACCGCTCCGGTTGGATTCCTGGCGAGGAACTCCGCCTTGCGGCCCTCCCCTTCGAAGATGCTCACCGCCACCGTCCGGAACGGCCGCCGCAGGTGATGGAGCAACAGGCGCACCTTGTAGCCGTTCTGGGAGGGAAGGTAATCGTACAGTGTGAGCATGGGCCACCTCGCGCTGGGAATGGATGCACGATAGCGGCAAGCCCGACGGCGATCTTCCGGATTCTTGCGGCAGCGCGCTTGGCCACGCTTCCACGTGTGCGGGGCGCGGAGCGCCCTTCAAGCGGAGAGTTTCTTCTTCAGCAGCTCATTGAGCTGCGCCGGATTCGCCTTGCCCTGCGTCGCCTTCATCACCTGGCCGACGAAGAAACCGAAGAGCTTGTCCTTACCCGCGCGGTACTCGGCGAGCTGGCCCGGGTTCTTCGCCATCACCTCGTCGATCGCGCGCTCGATGGCGCCGGTGTCGGTGATCTGCTTGAGGCCCTTCGATTCGATGATCGCATCGGCGCTCCCGCCACCGGTCCACATGGCCTCGAACACTTCCTTGGCGATCTTCCCCGAGATCGTCTGATCGGCGATGCGCGCGAGCAGGCCCGCGAGCCGCGCGGCGGGCATTTTCCCGGAGCCGACGTCGAGATTGTCCTTGTTGAGCGCGGCGGCGAGTTCGCCCATCACCCAGTTGGCGGCGAGCTTGGGTGCCTTGGGCACGGCGCGCACCACCTCCTCGTAGTAATCGGCGAGCTCGCGGCTCGAGGTCAGCACGCCGGCGTCATACGCCGAGAGGCCGTATTGCGCGGCGAATCGCGCCGCCTTCTCGTCGGGGAGCTCGGGAAGGCTTTGCTTGACCTTGTCGATGAATGCCTCATCGAGCGCGAGCGGCAGCAGGTCAGGATCGGGGAAGTAGCGGTAGTCGTTCGCTTCCTCCTTGGTGCGCATGGAGCGCGTCTCGCCCTTGTCCGGGTCGTAGAGGCGAGTCTCCTGCACCACCTTGCCGCCGGACTCGATCAGCTCGATCTGACGCGCCACCTCGTACTGGATCGCCTTCTCGACGAAGCGGAACGAGTTGATGTTCTTGATCTCCGCGCGGGTGCCGAATTTGTCCGAGCCCTTCGGCCGCACCGATACGTTGGCATCGCAGCGGAACGATCCCTCCTGCATGTTGCCGTCGCAGATCTCCAGGTAGCGCACCAGTGTGTGCACCTTCTTCATGTAGGCGACCGCTTCCTTCGCGGAGCGCAGGTCGGGCTCCGAGACGATCTCGAGGAGCGGCGTGCCGGCGCGGTTGAGATCCACGCCCGTGAGTCCGCCCAACCCCTCGTGCAGCGACTTGCCCGCATCCTCCTCGAGGTGAGCGCGCGTGATGCCGATGCGTTTGCTGCTGCCGTCATCGAGCACGATGTCGAGCGTGCCCTGTGACACGATCGGCAGCTCGTACTGGCTGATCTGGTAGCCCTTGGGCAGATCCGGATAGAAGTAGTTCTTGCGCGCGAATACCGACTGGCGCGCAATGCGCGCGCCGATCGCAAGTCCGAAACACACCGCCATCCTGACGGCCTCGCCGTTCAACACCGGCAGCACGCCGGGAAAGCCCAGATCGATGAGGCTCGCCTGCGCGTTGGGCGGAGCTCCGTACGCGGTCGATGCGCCCGAGAAGATCTTCGAGCGCGTGGCGAGCTGGGCGTGGATCTCGAGCCCGATGACGGTTTCCCAGGTCATGCGAAACGCTCGGGCACCTGCAGATGCCAGTCGGTCTCGAGCTGATAATGGTGGGCGACATTCAGAAGGCGCGCCTCGGCGAAGTGCGGCCCCACGAGCTGCAAGCCGACCGGCAGCTGCTCGGTAAATCCGCAGGGAACCGATAGGGCGGGAAGGCCCGCGAGATTCGCGCCGATGGTGTAGATGTCGTTGAGGTACATGGTGATGGGATCGGCGGTCTTGGCGCCGATGCGAAAGGCGGCCGTCGGGGTGGTAGGACCGGCGAGAACATCGACCTCGGCGAAAGCGCGCTTGAAATCCGCGGCGATGAGCTGACGCACGCGCTGCGCCTTGAGGTAGTACGCATCGTAGTAGCCCGCCGAGAGCACGTACGTGCCCGTCATGATGCGGCGCTTGACCTCGGCCCCGAAGCCCTCGCCCCGCGAGCGCCGGTAGAGATCCGTCAGATCGCGCGGATCCTTGCAGCGGTGCCCGAAGCGCACGCCATCGTAGCGCGCGAGGTTCGACGAGCACTCCGCCGGCGCCACCACATAGTAGGCCGGCACCGACAGCGGCAGGTTCGGCAGGCTGACTTCCCGCAGACTCGCCCCGAGCCGCTCGAGAACAGCGAGCGCCTCGCGTACCCGACGCTCGTTTTCGCGGTCGAGCCCCTCATCGAAGAACTCCTTGATGAGCCCGACCTTGAGGCCCGCGAGCGGCGCATCGAGTGCCGCCAGGTAATCGGGTACCGGGGTGTCGACGCTGGTCGAGTCATTCGGATCGAACCCGGCCATCTCCCGCAGCATGAGGGCGGCATCCTGTGCGCTGGTCGTCAGAACGCCGCCCTGATCGAGGCTCGAGGCGAAGGCGATCATGCCATAGCGTGACACGCGACCGTAGGTCGGCTTCACCCCGGTGATGCCGCAGAGCGCCGCCGGCTGGCGGATCGAGCCGCCGGTATCCGTGGCGGTCGCGCCCGGCACCAGGCGGGCGGCGACCGCCGCGGCCGATCCGCCCGAGGAGCCGCCCGGCACGAAGTCCGTATTCCAGGGATTGCGGACCGGTCCGTAGTAGCTCGTCTCGTTCGATGAGCCCATGGCGAACTCGTCCATGTTGAGCTTGCCCAGGATGACCGCGCCTGCCGCCTTGAGCTTGGCGACCACCGTGGCGTCATAGGGCGACACGAAGTTCTCGAGCATCCGCGAGCCGCAGGTGGTGCGTACCCCGGCCGTGCAGAAAAGATCCTTGTGCGCGATGGGCACCCCGACGAGCGCGCCGCCCGTACCGGCGGCAATGTGCCGATCGGCAGCCGCGGCCGCCGCCAGAGCCTGCTCGGCGGTAACGGAAATGAAGGCATTGAGCTTCGGCTGGCTCGCCTCGATCCGCTCGAGATACGCGCGCACGAGCTCCACGCTCGAGAATTTCTTGGCCCGCAGTCCGGCCGCGAGCTGCGCGAGGGAATTCTTGTGAATCATGTCACTATTGCACGGGTCGACCCCGGGACTCGCTCCCGGCGATTCATTCAATGACCTTCGGAACGAGATACAAGCCCGCGGCGACCTGCGGCGCACTGGCCTGATAAAGCTCGTGGCGATCCTCTTCCGTGACCACATCCGAGCGCAGCCGTTGCGTGAGTCCGGGCAGGGGATGGGCCATGGGCGCGACGCCCCCGGTGGCGGCGCGCTCGAGCTCGCCTACCAGGTCGAGAATGCGCGAGAGGCTCTCCTGGTACACCGGAATCTCGGCCGGCTCGAGCTCGAGGCGAGCCAGCTGGGCGATGCTTTCGATCTGCGCGCGCGTGAGGGACATGGGTGGCGAAGCGAATGAGAAAAACAGCGCAAAATCATACATGTTGCCTTGCTGAATGTCCCCTCGGTTGCTAGATTACGCGCCACTTTCTGGGGTCCCCCGCCGTACGCTTCTCACGGACGCTTCATGATCAAACGCTTGCGCGGCTATTTCTCCAGCGATCTGTCGATCGATCTGGGGACGGCCAACACTCTGATCTATGTGCGCGACAAGGGCATCGTGCTCAACGAGCCGTCGGTCGTGGCGGTGCAGGACGAGCCCTCGCGCGGCGGCAAGATCATCGTGGCCGTGGGCGCGGAGGCCAAGAGCATGCTTGGCCGCACACCCGGCCACATCACCGCCGTGCGCCCGATGAAGGACGGTGTGATCGCCGACTTCACCTATACGGAGAAGATGCTGCAGTTCTTCATCAATAAGGTGCACGGCAACCGGATGCTGAAGCCCTCCCCGCGCGTGCTCGTGTGCGTGCCGTTCGGCTCCACCCAGGTGGAGCGGCGCGCCATCCGCGAATCGGCCGAAGGCGCGGGCGCGCGCAATGTCGCGATCGTGAGCGAGCCGATGGCCGCGGCGGTCGGCGCAGGGCTCCCGGTGCACGAGGCGCGCGGCTCGATGGTGCTCGATATCGGCGGCGGCACCTCGGAAGTCGCCGTGCTGTCGCTGAATGGCGTCGTGTACGCCAACTCCGCGCGCATAGGCGGCGATCGCTTCGATGAGGCGATCATGAACTACGTGCGGCGCAACTACGGCATTCTCATCGGCGAGGCCACCGCCGAGCGAATCAAGATCGAGATCGGTTCGGCCTATCCCGGCCAGCAGGTGCGCGAGCTCTCGGTCAAGGGCCGCAACCTCTCCGAGGGCGTGCCGCGCAGCTTCACGCTGAACAGCAACGAGATCCTCGAGGCCCTGCAGGAGCCGCTGCAGAACATCGTGAGCGCGGTCAAGCAGGCGCTCGAGCAGACTCCACCGGAGCTGGGCGCGGACGTCGCCGAGCGCGGCATCGTGCTCACCGGCGGCGGCGCGCTGCTACGCGACATCGATAAGCTGCTCACCGAGGAGACGGGACTGCCGGTCGTGGTCGCGGACGATCCCCTCACCTGCGTGGCCCGTGGCGGCGGCCGGATCCTCGAGCTCATGGACGAAATGGGCCCCGGTCACTTCGGGCTCGAATAGCGGCGGGAGCGCTCAAAGGTTAGTGGCGGGCTTCGCGACAGGGGCCGGTAGACCGCTCTCGGGACGCGGAGGCTCGCCCGGCTTTCGCTTCGCGCTGTACGCCATCCTTTCCGTCGGCCTGATGGTCCTCGACCAGAGATTCGACTGGCTCGAGCGGGCGCACTACCTCATGCAGGCCGCCACCTATCCGATCGAGCGCGCGGTGAGCTCGCCCCTGGCGGCGTGGCGATGGACGCAGAAGAGCTTTGCGACCCGCGACTCGCTCGAGGCGGAGAACCAACGCCTGCGCAATCGCCTGCGCGATCTCGAGGTGCGTTCCATGCGCTACGACGCGTTGGCGCAGGAGAATGCCGCGCTCGTCGGCCTTCGCAACTCCCTGCCGCCGGTCGCAAGCCGCTGGCTGCCTGCCGAAATCGTCAACATCCAGCTCGATAGCCTCCGCCAGCGCGTACTCATCGATCGCGGCTCGATCAACGGCGTGCTCGCCGGCCAGGCGGTGCTCGATGATCACGGCGTCGTCGGTCAGACCATGCACGTGGGTCCCTGGAGCGCGGAAGTCATTCTCATCACCGACCCGGAGCACGCGCTGCCCGTTGCGATCGAGCGCACGGGTTTGCGGACGATTGCCGTCGGCGCGGGGGACTCGACCTCGCTCGCCCTGCCCTATTTGCCGGCCAATGCCGACGTGCGCGCGGGCGACGTGCTCGTCACCTCAGGCCTGGGCGGCGTATTTCCTCCAGGGTATCCGGTGGCGAAGGTGACGGAGGTGCACAAGGACGCCGTGCAGCCGCTGGCACACGTGCGCGCCGCGCCGTTTGCGCATCTCGACACCGACAGCGAAGTCATGCTGATCTGGTTCCGACATGACGCTCTGGCGGCGCCGCTGCAGGAGAAGCACGGCCAGCTCGTGTCCGGCAATCGGGAAATTCATCCGCTCGCCGTCCCCGAAAAGGCGCCGGCCGCGAAGGCCGTAAAGGCGCAGCTCCCCCAGGCGCCCAAAGGCAAAGCGGTGAGCGCGGCTCCCGTGAAGCCGGCGGTACCCCACGCCACCAAAGCCGCGCCACCGGCCGCCCCTGGCGCCAAGGCCGGAACGTGAGCGTCTCGAGCACCCGGATCGCAATGCTGAAGACGGTGGTGGGCGCGCTCGTCCTCACCCTGCTGCCGCTGCCTTCCTGGCTCGAGGTCATTCGACCCGGCTTTCTCGCACTCACGGTGCTCTACTGGTCGATCGCGGCCCCGCGCGCCGGCGGTATCGCTCTCGGGTGGGGCTGCGGGCTGCTGCTCGATGCGTTCGAGGGGCCGGTGCTCGGCGAGCATGCGCTCGCGCTCGCGCTCCTCGCCTACCTCGCCGTGCGCGAGCATCAGAGAATCCGCTCGAAGCCCGCCTTCCAGCAGTCACTGATCGTGTTCGCGGCGCTCGTCATCTACGAGTTCGTGCTCTTCGCCATCGACGGCTGGAGCGGGCATGCGCTGACCACACCGCTGCGATGGCTGCCGACCTTCACCGGCGCGCTGGTCTGGCCGGCGGCGGCGGCGATCCTGGCGCGCAGCTACCGTGCGCAGACTTAAGTGCCTCGCGCCTGAACATGTCCCCCGTCCGCATCAAGGACCACTGGCGAGAGCAGCGGATCTTCGATCGCCGCGCGATCTTCGCGGGCGCGTTCATGGCACTGCTCGCGCTGACTCTCTTCGGGCGGCTCTACCTGCTGCAGGTCACGCGCCACGATTACTACTCGGCGCTCTCGCAGGAGAACCGCGTGCGCACCGATCCCATTCCGGCGGCGCGCGGCCTCATCATGGATCGCTTCGGCGAGGTGATCGCCTCCAACCAGCCGACCTTCCAGCTCGAGTTGATCCCGGATGAAGTTCCCGACCTTTCCGGTTCGCTCAAGCGCCTGGTCAACCTCGGGCTCCTGCAGGCGGATGACCTTCCGGAGCTGATCCGCACCATCAAGTCGCGCCGCAGCTTCGACAGCGTGCCTATCCGCCTGCACCTCTCGGACGATGAGGTGGCGCGGTTTGCGGTGCGGCGTTACGAGTTTCCGGGCATCGACATCACGCCTCGCCAGGCGCGTTGGTATCCGCAAGCATCGCTCGGCGTCGATGCGATGGGTTACGTGGGCACGATCAGCGAACGGGACCTCGCTCACATCGACCGTGCCGCCTATGCCGGCACCGCCGTCATCGGCAAGACGGGCGTGGAAGCCGCCTTCGAGAAGCAGCTGCACGGCAACAACGGCTTTCGGCAGACCCTGGTCGATGCGCAGGGCCGCCCGGTACAAAAGCCCGGTGTCTTCGCCAAGGACCTCGAGATGAAGGCGCCGACGCCGGGCGATGACGTCATTCTCTCGCTCGACCTCAAGGTGCAGAAGGTCGCGGAAGCGGCGCTCTCCGGCCAGGAAGGAGCCGTGGTTGCGCTCGATCCCAACAGCGGCGACATCATCGCGCTCGTGAGCTCCCCAGGCTTCGATCCCAACCTCTTCGCCCGCGGTATCACCGAGAAGGAATACGCGGCGCTGGACGGCGATCCCAACCGGCCGCTGTATGATCGCGCGTTGCGCGGCGAGTACTCCTCCGGATCGACCATCAAGCCCGCGTTGGCCCTCGGCGCGCTCACCGACGGGGTGATCAATCCCGACAAGCCGATCTTCTGCCCAGGGTACTACCACCTGCCCGGCGGCCGGCACGTCTGGCACGATGCGAATCACGAGCATCACGGCGATGTGAATCTCGATCACGCCATTGCCCAGTCCTGCGACGTCTATTTCTACGGCGTCGCCCACGCGATGGGCATCGATCGCATTTCCGCCTGGCTGCCGCTCTTTGGCTTCGGCCGGCCGACGGGCATCGACATCGGCGGCGAGAAGCCGGGCCTCGTGCCGTCACGGGCCTGGAAGGAAACGCATTTCGCCAATCCTGCCAACCGGGTTTGGTTCCCGGGCGAGACGGTGAACCTCGGGATCGGTCAGGGCTACTTTCTCGTCACGCCGCTGCAGTTGGCGCACTACGCCGGAATTCTCGCATCGCGGGGGCGCATCTGGCGGCCGCGGCTGGTGACCGGGCTGCGTAATCCGGAGTCAGGCAAGATCGAGTGGCTCCCTCCGGTGTATGAAGGTGACCTGTCGAACATCAGCGCGGATTCCTGGAATCGGGTCATCCACGGCATGATCGGCGCGACGACGGATGGGCCGCCGCGGACCGGCACCGCATATTGGCCGATGCGCGGCTCGCCCTACACGATCGCCGGCAAGACGGGTACCGACCAGGTCGTGCGCGAGGCCGTCACCGGCAATTACACCGACGACCAGCTCAGCAAGATCAAGCAGCAGTACCGCGACAATGCCTGGTTCATCGCCTTCGCGCCGGCCGAGGCACCGCGCATCGCGGTCGCCGTGATCGTCGAGCATGCCGGCTGGGGGTCCACCGGCGCCGCCCCGCTCGCCCGCAAGGTGCTTGACGCCTATCTTCTCGGGCCCGATGGTAAGGTGTTGCCCGCGGCTCCTCGCGGCCCCTACTCGGAGCCGATCGACATCAAGCCGCAAGTGAAGCCTTCCATTCCCGTGCTGCCGGTCCCGACGCCTGCCGTTCAGCAGGTTGCCGACCAGCCCCGCACGGGGCCGTGATCCGTCGGTCAAATAGCGGCATGATCCACAGCGCATGATCTACGAAGAAATCAGCTCCGAATCGCGCACGCGCCGTACGCTCACCGGCGCGGCGCGCGTGCTCTCGGCCCTCAGAATGGACGGGCCGCTCGTGACCGGACTCGCGCTCACCGCGGTCTACGGACTCGTTGTGCTCGATAGTGCCTCGGCGGAGAGCCTGCCGATCGTGCTGCGCACGGGCATGCGGCTCGTGTTCGGGACCGCGGTCATGCTCGCCCTGGCGCGCGTCAGCCCGAACTTCCTGCGGCGCACCGCGCCCTGGCTGTATTTCATCGGTGTGGGACTCCTGCTGCTCGTTGCGGTCGCCGGCCACGTGCGCCTCGGCGCGCAACGCTGGCTCAACCTCGGAATCATCCGCTTTCAGCCCTCGGAGCTGATGAAGCTCGCGGTGCCGATGATGTGCGCCTGGTACCTGCACGAGCGTCCGCTGCCGCCGCGATGGCCCACGCTGCTGTTGCTCGGCGCGATCATCCTGGTGCCGGTTGGCCTGGTAGCCAAGGAGCCGGACCTCGGCACCGCGGCGCTCATCGCCGCCGCCGGCCTGCTGGTCGTATTCCTCGCCGGCCTCAGGGTGGGAGTCATCCTGGGGATGGTGCTCCTGGGCGTGGCCGCGGCGTGGTTCGGACTCAGGTTCATGCACGGCTATCAGCGCCAGCGTCTGCTCACTTTCCTCAATCCGCAATCGGATCCGCTCGGCGCGGGCTATCACATCATCCAGTCACAAATCGCAATCGGCTCGGGCGGCGTGTTCGGCAAAGGCTGGATGAATGGCAGCCAGGCTCAGCTCGATTTCCTGCCGGAACGGACCACCGATTTCATCTTCGCGGTCATCGGTGAGGAGTTCGGCCTCCTCGGGCTCGCCGTGCTTCTCCTGCTGTACGCCTTCCTCATCGGCCGCTCGCTCTACCTCGCCATGCAGACGCCCGACACGTTCTCGCGCCTGCTCGCTGGCAGCATCGCGCTCACTTTCTTCGTTTATGTTTTCATCAACGCCGGGATGGTCACGGGACTCCTTCCGGTCGTCGGCGTTCCGCTACCGCTCGTCAGCTACGGGGGAAGCTCGGTGGTGACCGTGCTCGCGGGCTTCGGTATCCTCATGTCGCTTCACGCCCACCGGAAACTCATGGGCTCTTAAGTGTCTCGATCGATCCCGACCCTCGCAACCCTCGCACTCCTCGCATGCGCCGCCGCGAGCTTGGGCAGCGTCGACACATCGTGGGCGGCGGAGCCCGGTCTGCCGTTCCCGCGCGCGCAGCTCGAGCAATTCGCCGCGCAGGTCGCCCACGATGACGGCTTGCGGCGCCGAGCGGTGCTCAAGGTGCTGCTCGAGGCCCGCGCGCAGCCTGAGATCATCGACAAGATCAGCCGTCCCGCCGAGCAGGTGCTCGCGTGGTGGCAGTATCGGCAGATCTTCCTCACCGATCGGCGCATCGCCGAGGGGGTCGAGTTCTGGCGCGCCCACCGCGATGCGCTCGAGCGGGTGAGCGCCGAACAAGGAGTGCCGCCGCAGTACATCGTCGCGATCCTCGGCGCCGAAACCTACTACGGGCGTATCACCGGCTCCTACCGCGTGCTCGATGCGCTCGCCACGCTGGCATTCGACTATCCACCCCGCAGCCGCTTCTTCCGCGACGAGCTCGAGCGCTTCGTGGTGCTCACTCACCAGGAGAAGCTCGACCCGTTCACCTTGAAGGGCTCCTACGCCGGCGCCATGGGACCGCTGCAGTTCATGCCCTCGACCTACCTGCGCTATGCGATCGACGGCAACGACGATGGCACGCGCGACCTCTTCTCCGATTGGGACGACATCTTCGCGAGCATCGCGCAGTACCTGCACGATTGCGGGTGGCAGACGGGCGGCCCGGTCGTTGCCGACGTCAGCATCGATCCCGGCGCCACATTCCACATCGACCCGGAAAATCTCGCTCTCGATCAGACCATCGACGGGCTGAACGAGCAGGGAGTGCGGGTCGAGAGCGATGCGCCAGGCACTACGCCCGTCGTGCTGCTCCTCGCGCAGCAGCAGGACGGGCCGACGTACCGGGTGGGCTTCAACAACTTCCACGCGCTCACGCGTTACAACCATAGCGCCTTGTATGCGATGGCGGTCAACGAGCTGGCGCAGGCCATCGCGCTGCAGCTCACCCCGTCGGGGCCCGCGGTGACGCCTGCGGCGACCACGGCGAAATCGGCTGGCACTGCGGATCGCGCGCAGGGTTCGCAATGAGTCCGTCCGGTGAATGCCACGGTCGCTGCGGCTGACACGGCCGCCGCGCGCTGCGGTCGGCCGCGCTGGGGGCTCCTCTGGACGATCTCACTCGCAGCTCTCGCCGGCTGCGCCACCCAGCGCCACCTGGAGACCGCCCCCGCGGTCGCGGTGCCGCCCCCGCCGAGGAGCCTGGCCGCGGTCCCCGACGCCGTACCCCGCATCGAGCCACGCGCCGCGCACGGCAATCCCCCCTTCTACGACGTAGACGGCAAGCGCTACTACGTGTTGGCGACAGCGGCCGGCTACGAGGCGACCGGCGTCGCCTCCTGGTACGGCCCGACCTTCGATGGCCTGCGCACCTCCGACGGCGAGCGCTATGACATGTATGCCATGACGGCTGCTCACAAGACACTGCCCCTGCCCTGTTACGTGCGCGTCACCAATCTCGGCAACGGCCGCAGCGTCGTCGTGAAGGTCAACGACCGCGGCCCGTTCGTCGCCAACCGGCTGATCGATCTTTCGTACACGGCCGCCGCCAAGCTCGGCATGCTGGGCACCGGCACCGCGCTCGTCGAGGTGCGCGCCATCACGCCGGAGGGCCCCGCACCGCTCACCCGCGTCGCGGAGACTCCGCCGCCGGCGCTCTACGTGCAGGTGGGGGCGTTCGCCGTGCGTCGCAACGCCGAGCATGTGCTCGATCGCCTGCAGGCGGCAGGTCTCGCCGGCGCATTCGTCTTCGGCCCGCCCGCGGCCCGCGGCGACTTATACCGCGTGCGCATCGGGCCGGTGAGCGGCGTGCCGGAATTCGACCGGTTGGTCGCACGTCTCACCGCTCTGGGTTACGCCGGCGCCCGGCTGGTCGCCCCGTAAGCCGTGATCCGGACCGCCGATCGAACTTCATGGCGCGCGAGGAATCGTACAATGCGCGCGCGCTCTTCAGGTCACCCACGAGGATTTTCCAGGATGTCCCGCTCCTCTGCCGCTCCATTGCTCACGGCCGCCGCATTCGCGCTGCTCTCGATCTGCATCCGCGCGGCAGCCGCGACCTCGCCCGCCCCACAACCGGCGGCGGCCGCAATGCCCTTGCCGCAGCCGCCGGCGCTCGATGCCGGATCGTACATCCTGGTCGACTTCCAAAGCGGACAGGTGCTCGCGCAAAAAAATGCCGACGCGCGGCTGCCGATGGCGAGCCTCACGAAGCTGATGACGGCCTACGTCGTTTTCGCGGCCCTGAAGGAGGGCCGCCTCACGCTCGATGAGCCCGTGACCATCAGCAAGGATGCCTGGCGCACCGGCGGCTCGCGGATGTTCGTCAACGTCGGCAGCCAGGTGCCGGTGATCGATCTCATCAAGGGCATGATCGTGCAGTCCGGCAACGACGCGACCGTCGCGCTCGCCGAGAAGGTGGGCGGCACGCGCGCCGCCTTCGTGCAGATGATGAACGAGTACGGCCGGCGCCTGGGGCTCAAGTCGACGCACTACGTGGATGTCGACGGACTGCCTGATCCCAATCACTACACGACGGCGCGCGACCTGGCGACGCTCACTGCCGCGCTGATCCGGGATTTCCCGCAGTATTACTACATTTTCCGAATGAAGGACTTCACCTGGGATCACATCAAGCAGCCGAATCGCAACGGACTGTTGTGGACGGATCCCTCCGTGGATGGCCTCAAAACCGGACACACGGAGGACGCGGGCTACTGCCTCATCGCCTCGGCCGTGCGCAACGGCATGCGCCTCGTATCGGTCGTGCTGAATGCGCCCAAGTGGCACTCGCGGGAAGCCGACAGCGAGGCGCTGCTCAACTACGGCTACAACTTCTTCGAGACCGACAAGGTCGCGACGGCGCGTACGCCCGTTCTCAAGCCGCGCATTTACGAGTCCGCCTCCGGCTACGCCGCCATAGGCACTGCCGGCGACCTCTATGTGACCTTGCCGCGCGGCCAGGCGGCCCACGTCACGACGAGCGCGGCGTTGACCGAGACGCGCCTGATCGCGCCACTGGCGGCAGGGGCCGTGGTGGGCGAGCTCACGGTGACCGACGGCGCCGGCCGCGTGGTCGGGCGCGAGCCGCTCGTCACCTTGCAAGCCGTGCCCGCCGGGGGCTTGCTCACGCGCACGCTGGACGGTGTGCGACTGTGGTTTCATTAGGCTTGGTTTCTTGGCGCCAACGCGGCTTGCTGCCGGTTGGCGCGAGCGCGGTCATATGACAGCCTTTGGTCCCGCTGACTCACTTGCTGTTGACGGAGCGGTCTAGATGGCGGATCCATTTCCCATCTGTTATCTCAACGGCGAGTACCTGCCGCTCGCACAGGCTCGCATCTCGCCGCTCGATCGCGGCTTTCTTTACGGCGACGGCGCCTACGAGGTGATGCCCGTGTATGGCGGCCGGCCGTTTCGGCTGGAGGCGCACTGCACGCGCCTCACGCGCAGCCTCGCCGAGATCCGCATGGCCGACCCGCACAGCCGGATCGGGTGGTGCGACATCTTCGAGACGCTCATCGCGCGCAATGGCCCTTCGGATCAATACATCTACTGGCAGGTGACGCGCGGCGCGGAACGGGGACGCAATCACGCGCCGCTTCCCGACGTCCCGCGCACGGTGTTTGCGTTTTGCGCGCCACTGCCGGTCACGGCGGCGGCCGTGTTGGAAAAGGGACTCGCCTGCATCACTGCGGAGGACACTCGCTGGGCGCGCTGCGACATCAAATCGGTGGCGCTGCTCGCGAACGTGCTGCTGCGGCAGCTCGCCATCGATGCCGAGGCCGCCGAAGCCATTCTGCTGCGCAACGGCGAGTTGATGGAGGCCTCCGCGTCCACGGTGCAGGTGGTGATCGACGGCGAGCTGCGGACTCCGCCCAACTCGCGCAGGATCCTTCCCGGAACGACCCGCGGCGTGGTGGAGGAGCTCGCGACGCGCATCGGCGCGCCGTACCGTGCGGCGCCTGTCAGCGAGGCGGAACTGCGCCGCGCGGACGAGATCTGGATCTCGGCGGCGACTCGCGAAGTACAGCCCGTGACGACGCTCGACGGCAAGCCGGTCGGCACCGGCCGCCCTGGTCCTCTCTGGCGCCGGGTGTATGATGAGTTTCAGCGCTGGAAGCGGGAGCTGCAGCATCAACCATGGCGATGAGCGAGCCGCCTCCGCTGCTCGAATTTCCCACCGACTATCCGATCAAGATCATCGGCCGGCCTTCGGATGAGTTTCGGGCGCGCGTGCATGCCGTCGTGTTGCGACATGCGCCGCTCATCGAGCCGGAGCGGGTGAGCGAGCGGCTGAGCGAGAACGGCAATTTCCTCTCCATCTCCTATCGCATCAGAGCGGAAAGCCGCGAGCAGGTGATCGCGCTCACCACCGACCTGCGGGGTTGCGATGGCGTGCTGATGTTGATTTAGAGCGCGATCTCGCTGATCTGTATCACGGGCTTGGCATTCGTGTAGTTCGGAATGTCGCCCAGGATCTCGCCGGCATGCGGTCCGAAGGCCTTCTCAAAAGCCTCGACCGAATCGAAGGTGAGATAGCCCGCAGCGATGTAGGGCGGACTCGAGCCCGGCTGACCGGCATTGATGCCGCGATCGGCGGCAATGCTCTTGCAGGCCGGCCCGCAGAGCCGCTTGACCATCGGCAGGTGCTTGCTCGTGTAGTACCCCATGTCGAAGTTCGTGCCCTTGCCGTAGGGATACAATACCGTGACCCTGATCATATCGGTCTCCACCGGCTGCTCGGACGGATGAGTCTCTCGCCGTCCCGGCTCGAAGTCCAGGCTGCCCTGGCGGACCTGGACGCATTCCAGCCGAGGTGTTCCATGCCCGGTCACCGATTTGTCACCGGACCATAACCGGTGGGCGACTGACGGCCCGTGGGCGCGCCAGTACGATGGGCCGGCGTGTCGATCACCCTCGATCAACTGACCAAGCGCTATCAGGGCGTCCCGGTCGTCAACGACGTCTCGCTCGAGATCGGCGACGGGGAGTTCTTCGTTCTGCTCGGACCCAGCGGCAGCGGCAAGAGCACGCTGCTGCGGGCCATAGCGGGGCTGTCGGGCCTGGATCATGGGCGGATCGCATTGCACGGGCGCGATGTGACGCATGTGTCGGCTCGGCGACGAGGCGTCGGGCTGGTGTTCCAGAACTACGCACTGTTCCGGCACATGACGGTGGCGGAGAACATCGAATTCGCGCTGCGCGTGCGGCGCATGCGCGCGAGCAAGCGCCGCCGGCGTCGCCAGGAGCTGCTGCGCCTGGTGTCGCTCGATGGGCTGGATGATCGCCTGCCCGCGGAGCTTTCCGGCGGTCAACAGCAGCGCGTGGCTGTGGCGCGAGCGCTCGCCCACAAGCCCGAAGTGCTGCTCCTCGATGAGCCGTTCGGAGCGCTCGACGCCAAGATCCGCGAGGGCCTGCGGCGCACGATTCGTGAAGTGCAGCGCGAGCTTCGCATCACGACCATCCTGGTGACGCACGATCAGGAAGAGGCCTTCGCGCTCGCCGACCGGATCGGGGTCATGAACTTCGGGCGCCTGCTCGAGAACGGACGGCCGCAGGATCTTTATACCCGTCCGGCCACCCGCTTCGTGGCGACGTTCCTCGGGGCGGCCAACCTGATCCTGGCGCGCCAGGGCGCGGACGGGCCGCGATGGGGAGCATCGCCCATCGGCATGCATGCTCCGGCCGTCGGCGCGCGTGAGCGCGAAGTGGTGGCGGTCGTGCGCCCGGAGGAGATCGAGCTCGCGCGCTCGCGCGACGAGCTTGCCTCCTCGGCTTACCTGGCTCGCGGCGTGGTGGAGGAGGTCATCTTCACCGGCGCGCTCGAGCGCGCCCGCATCCGTCTCGACGAAAACCCGGATGCGCCGCTCCTTGCGTGCGCCAATGGCGACGGCGCCACCTTGCTCGAGGCGACTCGGGCGCAGCTCGAGCAGCGTGCGCTCGCCATCGTGCCAGGGCAGAGCGTCACGATCGGCATCCGGCGGTGGCACGTCCTGCCGACTCCTCTCTCGAGCTTTACGGTATGCGCGCCGAGCGGCTCCGCCGCCACGGCGCTCGCCAATCATCCGCTGCTGTTGGATCTCTCCTCGCGCATGAAGACGCGCATCCGCACCCATGTGGAGTCGCTGTCGGAGGGATCCTTGGTATCCCGACAACCCGCCGCCCCTCTATTGGGCACAACGGTGATCGCGGCACGCGGCGATGTGGTGTCGGAAGCGCAACGGCTGCTGGATCGCGGGGCGGAAGAAGTCCTGATCCTGCCGGAGCAGGCGCCGCTTCCTCGGCGGGTGCTCATCCATTGGACCCACGACGCGGCGCGGCGTCCGACCTTGGCCGTCTCGGCCAGTGTGCTGCGGCATCTTGCGGCCGAGGCGATCTATGTCGACGTGCTCCCCGAGCGCACCCCCCCCGCCGAGCGGTCGGTCGGCATTCGCGCTCTGCTCGATGCCCGCTCGGAGGCGCGCGCGGCGCATGGGCTGGAAATCAGGACGGAGCTGCGGTTCGGCTTACCCGCCCAGGTTCTGGCCCGCTGCCTGGAGGAGGCTTCCGGAAACATGCTCATCATCGGCATCGCGAACGCGCACGAGCTCGCCGGCGGGTTGTCGGCTCTGCTCGCGAACCCGCGCTGGCCGGTGCTGTTGGTGCATCGCGAGCGCGAGGCGCCGGCGCATAACCGCTCCGCGGCGTGAGCTGACCGATGAGAGACGGCCAACCCACGGTGCTGCCGGGCTTCGGGCTGACGCTGGGGTTCACGACTTTCTTCCTCAGCGCCGTAGTGCTGTTGCCGCTCGCCACGCTGGTGCTGCTCACCGCCTCGACCCCACTGCGCCAGCTGCTCGATGCGGTCGCGAGCCCGCGGGCGTTCGCGGCCTACCAGCTTTCCTTCGGCGGTGCCTTGATCGCTGCCTGCATAAACAGCGTGTTCGGATTCATCATCGCCTGGACGCTCGCGCGCTACGAGTTTCCGGGTCGCAGGCTCATGGATGCGGTGATCGACATGCCCTTCGCGCTGCCGACCGCAGTTTCCGGCATCGCGCTCACCGCCGTCTTCTCCGCTAACGGTTGGCTCGGGCGCTATCTCGATATGGCCGGCATACACGTGGCCTATACCCGTCTCGGCGTCATCCTGGCGATGACGCTCATCGGAATGCCCTTTGCGGTGCGCACCGTCCAGCCTGCACTGCTCGAAGTGCAACGCGACCTGGAGGACGCGGCGGAGACGCTGGGCGCCGGGCGATCGTATGTGTTCCGCAGGGTGATCGTGCCCGCCGTGCTGCCCGCTCTGCTCACCGGATTCACGCTCGCGTTCGCGCGCGCCCTGGGCGAATACGGCTCGGTGATCTTCATCTCGGGCAACCTGCCCATGAAGACCGAGATCACCCCGCTGCTCATCGTGATACACCTGCAGGAGTTCGACTACCGCGGGGCCGCGGCGCTGGGGTTCGTCATGCTGGCAGCCTCGTTCGTGATTCTCCTCACCATCAATCTCCTGCAGGCCTGGGGACGCGACCGCATGATCCGCAGGGCGCAATGACGGCTGCCGCTGCCCCGGCCGGATCGCTCGCCGAGCTCGCCAGCCGCCCTGGACGCGAGACGCCGCTGAGCGCCCTGGCGCGCCGGTGCCTGATCGGCATCTCGGTGGCGTTCCTTGCGGCATTGCTCCTCGCACCGCTTGCGGTGGTCTTCGCCGCCGCGTTCCACGACGGGCTGCAGGCGTATCGGCGGACCTTCGCCGACCCGGACACCCAGGCGGCCATTCGCCTGACGCTCGCCACCGCCCTGGTGGTGGTGCCGGTGAGTACGGTCTTCGGGCTCGCGGCGGCCTGGTCGATCGCGAAATTCGAGTTCCGCGGCAAGAGCCTCGCCATCACCCTGATCGACCTCCCCGTCGCCGTCTCGCCCGTCATCTCCGGAATGCTGTTCGTGCTGCTCTTCGGCATGCGCGGCTGGTTCGGCGCCTGGCTGGCCGCGAACGGGATCAGCATCGTATTCGCCACACCGGGTATCATGATCGCGACCCTCTTCGTCACCTTTCCGTACGTGGCGCGCGAGCTCATCCCGCTCATGCAGCAACTCGGCAACGACGAGGAGGAGGCGGCCATCACCCTGGGCGCCGGCGCCTGGATGACGTTCTTTCGGGTGACATTGCCCAAGATTCGCTGGGGACTGCTCTATGGAGTCATTCTCTGCAATGCGCGCACCATCGGCGAGTTCGGCGCCGTGTCGGTGGTCTCGGGCCATATCCGGGGATTGACCAACACCGTGCCGCTCGCCATCGAAGCGCTCTACGACGATTACGACTACACCGGCGCGTTCGCACTCGCCTCGCTCCTGACGTTGCTTGCCGTCGCAACCCTGGTGCTGAAGTCACTGGTGGAGCGGACCGGGTACCGCAGGCGCTGATCCGATGCTCGCCTTGCTTCGGCAGCGACTCACCGCGCTCTGGCCCGATCCGGCCAACACCAGCCTCGGCTGGTGGATGGCCGCGGTCCACGTGCTTCTCGTGCTGCTGGTGGGCGTTGGACTCTCGACCACCGCCATCGGCATGCTGCGGGTGCTTGCCGACAGCCAAGGCAAGGCGCGGGTGCTCCTGGCGGGCGCCACCGCGCACGAGCACGTACGCCGCATGACGGAGGACGCACTGACCTCGGCGCGCGTCCTGGCACAGCGTCCGACCCTGCAACGGCTGCTCGATGAGCACCAGGACGAGGCCATTGCGCCCTTCCTGCGGCGCTTTTGCCAGACCGCGCAGCTTGATGCCTGCGCCGTCTTCTCCGGCGCGACGCTGCTGGCCGCCACCGGCCCGACCCTCGACTGGCAGGGGATCAGGTCGGAGAGCGCCGAGCAGGGTCCAACCTTCCTCGCGCTGCCGCGGAACCTGCGGCTCGCCGCGCTCGGAGCATTCGTGTCCATGCCCGGCGCCAACGATATTCACATCTACGTGTTGCGCTTGCTCGATACCCGGCTCGCCCACGAGCTGACGGAGCGTGTCGGGACACAGGTGCGCTTTGTCGACTACCGCGCCTACACCACCGACCCGGTGAGTGGATTCACGCCGCTCTATGCGGCGGCGCTCGCCGACGGACATTCGGCGGTGCGCAGGATCGATTCGCTCGGACTCTACGAAGCCAGCGTGCCGCTCTTCGCCTCGACGGGCGAAGCCATCGGGTTCATCGATGCCGGCCTGCCGATCGCGCTGGTGGAGAGCTCTACGACGCGGCTCATTCGTAATCTGGTGCTCACGACGCTGATCCTGGCTGTCTTCGCGGTGGTTGCAGGCACCATTCTCAGTCAGCGCGTCGTCGGGCCTGTCAAGGCACTGACGGTCGCGACGGCGCGCATCGGACGAGGTGACTTCTCGGTCTCGATTCCTCCAGGCGGCGCCGCGGAGGTCGGTGCCCTCGCGAGAACCATGGAGGACATGCGTCGCAACCTGCTGGAGCTGACAGGTACGCTGCGGCGCCGCGAGGCCGAAGCGCAGGCGGTGCTCGGCGGCATCATCGAGGGCGTCTACGCAGTGGATGCGGAGCGCCACGTGCGCTATCTGAACCCCCAGGCCGCCCGGCTGCTGCGCCTCGAGCCGCAGGAGGCCGTCGGTCGCTTCTGCGGAGATGTGCTCAAACCCCTGGAAGAGGACGGCCGGCGGCCCTGCGAGCATCGATGTCCCATCGTGAGGGCCCGCACCGAGGGCAGCGCGCAGTGCGTGGAACGGCTGCAGCGAGCGGATGAGACGCGTACGGCGGTGGTCACCAGCGCCGCGCCGGTCGATGGACTTCAGGTGCAGGTGATCCGTGACGAGACTGATCTCGAGGCGGTGCGGCGCGCGCGCGACTCGGTGCTGGCCAACATCTCGCACGAGTTCCGTACTCCGCTCGCGGCGCAGCTCGCCTCGATCGAGCTGCTGCTCGACAATCTCGACACCATGGCGCCGGGGCAGCGCCGGGAGCTCACCGAGTCGCTGCAGCGGGGGGCGCTGCGCCTCACCCGGCTCATCGACAATCTGCTCGAGAGCGTCCGGATCGAGTCCGGCCAGCTCGCGATCCGCCGCCAGAGCGTCGATCTCGCCGAGGTCATCGAGGATGCGCGGGCGCTCATCGGCTCGCTCCTCGCGCTCAGACGCCAGCGGCTCGAGGTCGAGTTTCCGCAGGAGCTGCCCCTCATCGAGGGCGATAAGCATCGGCTGACCCAGGTGTTCGTCAACCTTCTGGCCAATGCCAACAAGTTCGCGCCGGAAGGAAGCACGGTTCGCATCGGCTGCGACGCCGACGAGGTCCGGCTCGCGGTGTGGGTGGAGGATGAGGGCCCGGGGCCGGTCTCGCCCGGCGGCGCGGGACTCTTCGAGCCTTTCCAACGCGGCGCGGAGCCGGAGCCCGGTGGACTGGGGCTCGGCCTCTGGATCGTGCGCTCGATCGTCGAGCGGCACGGCGGCAAGGTGGGCGTGGAGCGCACCGAGGGAGGGCGGACCCGCTTCATCCTGACCTTACCCGTGGAGGTGACCGCTTGAAGGTCCTGGTCGCAGATGACGATCGCGATCTGCGCGACCTCGTCGGCTTCACGCTCACACAGGCGGGTTATCTCGTCCTCAAGGCGCAGGATGGCTCGGCTGCCCTGCGCGCGGTCACGGATGAGACGCCCGATCTCGTCATTCTCGACATCAACATGCCGGGCGCGAGCGGCTTTCAGGTCTGCGAGGCGATCCGCCGCAGCTCGCGCGTACCCATCATGATGCTGACCGTCCGCGGCGAGGAGGAAGACCTGGTGCGCGCGCTCGAGCTCGGCGCCGACGATTACCTCACCAAGCCGTTCAGTCCCCGAACTCTGCTCGCGCGGGCGAAGGCGCTGCTGCGGCGGCGGGGTACCGAAAGCCCCTCGGTCCTATCGGCGGGCACGCTGACGCTCGATACCGAAGAGCACACGGTCCGGATCGGCACCGGCGAGCCCGTGCGCCTCACCAAGCTCGAGCTGCGTTTGCTGCAGATGTTGCTTGCCAATGCCGGTCGCACCGTGAGCTCCGACCGGCTGCTGATCCACGTCTGGGGTCACCGCGGCTCGGGCGACCGGCAGCTCCTCAAGCAGCTGGTGCATCGCTTGCGGCAGAAACTGGAAGCCGACCCCGCCACTCCCCGGCGATTGCAGACCGCTTCCGGAGCAGGATACAGGCTCGTGACGGACTGACGGGCGGTGGCGCCTCGCGGCACGGCCTTGCGGCCGCGCCGAGGCGCGGTGGTGGCCCTTGTCAGAAGACGAGCTGGGCGCGAGCCGCCACTGTGTTGGCGCTGTCGGATCCCGCCTTGCCGAGATCTGCCTTGCCGTGCTCGTAGTCGAGCATGAACCGAACGCGGGCATTCGGATAGTAGTTCAGGCCCGCGGTGAGCACAGTGACCTGATCGAGCGTGGCCAGCGACGCCTTGAGGCCCGCCAGGGCGAGCCCGGTGAACACGCCACCGTTACCACCGTTGCGGGCCTTCTCGTAGCGCACCGCAAGCTCCCACGCGCCATGGGCGTGTGCCGGCGCGATGCCTCCGTAGGTGGCATCACTCGGCTTGTAGGGGCGCGTCTCGCCCGTCAGCGTATAAGCGGCCGTGATCGAGTATCCCGTAACCGTGTTGTCGCGCAGCCCGGTCTCGTGAAATTTGGCGTTGTCGTATTCCGCCTGCAGATAGCCGGGCCCGTAGGCTGCGGCGAGCTCTGCGCCCATGGTGTTCGAATGCGGCCTGGCGCCGGTGGCCGACACCCGATAGCTCGCGAGCGTCAGTTTCTCGTTGCCATTGAAGTGGTTGCCGTACATATAGCCCGCCAACAGAGCGTTGGCGCCGGAAGTCGTGCTGCCCGCGGCGGCATTGGCATTGATGAACGACAGCCCGAGGTGCAGCCAGCGATCCTTCTCGACAATCGGCGCGTAGGCGATCCGGGCGTTGAACGCCGTGCCCTGAGTGCTCGTATCGCCGCCGCCCGACTGCTTGTGCAACGCCGAGCCCGAGACTCCGAGCCAGAGGTTGTCCTCTGCCCTCAGAAGCTGGTCGTGCCACGAGTAGTAGAGGCCATTGGTGTAAGTCGCCACTGAATTGATGCCGCTCGAGGACGTGATGTTGCGCTCCAGGAACGGCGTCTCGGTGTCGCTCGCGATCTCGTCCAGGGCGGCCCACGGCTTGTCCTGGCCTATGTAGAGCGTCCCGTGCGGCAGCACCTCGTGCGAGAGCCACGCCCGCTGCAACGCGCTCGCGACGAAATCGTAGTCGATGTGATAGGAGAAGCTGTACACGCTTCCGGTCAGGGTGAGCCAGGCACGCCGGAACCTGAAGCTGTCGCTGGAATCCTCGCCGGCCACGCCGCTGCCGATTCTGCTGCCGTTGTCGTTCTTATCGTAGTAGCCATCGAACTCCAGCCGTCCACCGACGTTCCCGCGGAAGTCTCCGTCCGCGGATGTGAGGTGGAATGTGCCGTCCGCCTTCGCGTCCTCGGCATGCAACGCACCGGTCAGTCCGAAGCCGGTGAGCGCGGCAAGAACGCCGGTCTTGATCAGGATACTCATGCGCAGTCATCTCCCCGTTTGACAACTGATTCGCACGATCAGACAGACGACGCCATCGGGTCAACAGCTGAAAGTACACTGTCACCTGCCGCTTGCAGCTCGAGACCAAAACATCACCGTCGCGCCACCTCCGATGCAACCACGACGCTCCTGACGCCCACTCCTGATCCAATCCGCGATGCAACCTCGCGGCGCGCTCGGACGCGCACCCATACGTCATTGCCCGCCCGAGTAGATCTGATCGAACATCCCGCCGTCGGCGAAGAACTTCTGCTGCACCTTCGTCCAGCCGCCGAAGTCGGCGATGGTGGCGAGATCGATCTTGGGGTATTGCCTGGCGAACTCCGCCGCGACCGCGGGATCGCGCGGCCGGTAGAAATTACGGGCGATGATCTCCTGTCCTTCCCTGCTGTAGAGGTACTGGAGGTAGGCGGTGGCGAGCGGCCGTTGGCCGTGCTGCAGCGCGTACTGATCCACCACCGCAACCGGCGGCTCCGCCAGAATGCTGACCGAGGGGTAGACGATGGCGAGGCCTTCGCCCGGTTTCTCCCGGATCGCGAGCAGCGCCTCATTCTCCCAACCAATGAGCACATCACCCAGCCCGTGCTGCACGAAAGTCGTAGTGGCGGCGCGGGCGCTCGTGTCCAGTACCGGCACGTGACGGAAGAGATCGCGAAGGTACTGTTTGGCGCTCGCCTCGTTACCGCCGGGTTGCTTCAGTGCCCAGGACCAGGCCGCGAGAAAGTTCCAGCGCGCGCCGCCGGAGGTCTTGGGATTCGGTGTGATCACTGAGACGCCGGGCTTGGTGAGATCGTTCCAATCGCGGATTCCCTGGGGATTTCCCTTGCGCACCAGGAACACAATCGTCGAGGTGTACGGGGAGCTGTCCTCCGGCAGGCGTGTTTGCCAGTTGAGCGGCAGCAGCTTTCCCTGTTGCGCGATGACATCGATGTCCGCTGCCAAGGCCAGCGTGACCACATCGGCCCCGAGGCCCTCCGACACGGAGCGTGCCTGCAGCTCCGAGCCGCCAAAAGACATGCTCACGTGCACGCTCTGGCCCGTCCTCCTCTTCCAGTACTTCTCGAAGGCGGCGTTGTACTCGCCGTAGAGCTCGCGGGTCGGGGAGTAGGAAGCATTGAGCAGTGTCACGCCGGAGGCTGCCGGGCGGGAGCAGCCGCTCACCGCGGCGATGGCGAGGGTTGCGAACATGAGCGCGGCTGCGCGCGGGGGCTTCTTAGGGAAGAGATGCATTGCCACTCCTTTTCTGGTGGTTGACAATGCTGGAACAGATGGAGTTATGGCGTCAGTCGGCAGCCGGTGACAGATCGGTTATGGACGTCCGTACAGGTGTCCCAGCAGATGCGGCCTGACCGCCTGCGCCGCGACGCTCACGGAATCGACCCGGCTCAAATCCGCGAGCCGCGTCATCTCGAGGCCGGGATAGCCGCAGGGATTGATACGCTCGAAGGGCGCGAGATCCACGCTGACGTTGAGGGCGATGCCGTGATAACTTGCGCCGCGGCGCACGCGGATGCCCACACTCGCGAGCTTGCGGCCCTCGACATAGACGCCGGGCGCTCCTTTGCGGCACTCGGCCGTGATACCGAGCTCGGCGGCGTAATCCATGACGCTGCGCTCGAGGGCGGTGACGATGTCGCGCACGCCGAGCCCGGCACGCCGCAGATCCACGAGCGGATAGATGACGAGCTGACCCGGACCGTGATAGGTGACCTGGCCGCCGCGATCGATCTGCACGACCGGGATGTCACCGGGAGCGCGCACGTGATCGCGGCTGGCGTTCATGCCGAGCGTGAACACGGGTGGATGCTCGAGCAGCCAGATCTCATCGGGCGTATCCGGCCCTCGCTCGTCGGTGAAGCGCTGCATGGCGCGCCAGGTCGGCTCGTAGGCGACGAGGCCGAGCTCGCGGATGATGGGCGGGAGGACGGAGCGCGCGGTCACGCGAGGCGCGCGTTGTCCAGACCGGCGTTGTTGCGGTTGAGCGCCTGCTCCGCGCGATAGCTCGAGCGCACGAGCGGTCCCGACACGCATTCGAGGAAGCCCCGAGCAAGTGCCGCCGCGCGGTAGCGGTCGAACTCGGCCGGAGTGACGTATCGCTGCACCGGAAGGTGGCGGGCGGTCGGCCGCAGATATTGCCCGAGGGTGACGATATCCACGCCGGCCGCGCGCAGGTCGGTCAGCGTCTCCTCGATCTCCTCATCGCTCTCACCGAGACCCAGCATGAGACTACTCTTGGTCAACACGGCGGGTTTGTGTTGCTTCGCGTGCGCAAGCACCTCCAGCGTCTGCTCGAAACCTGCGCGCGCATCCCTCACCGGGTGAGTGAGGCGGCGCACCGTCTCGATGTTCTGCGCGAAGACATCGAGGCCCGAATCGACAACCGTCTCGACGTCGGCGAGCACTCCCTGGAAGTCCGGTGTCAGCGCCTCCACGGCGGTCGCGGGGTTGCGCCGCTTGATGGCGCGGATGCAGGCGGCGTAGTGGCCGGCGCCGCCGTCGGCCAGATCGTCCCGGTCGACGGAAGTCAAGACGACGTATTTGAGCTTCATCAACTCGACACTGCGGGCAGCGTTTTCCGGCTCATCCGGATCCAGCCAGCCTCTCGGGTTGCCGGTATCGACGGAGCAGAAGCGGCAGGCGCGGGTGCAGACCGCGCCCATGAGCATGATCGTGGCAGTGCCGGCGTTCCAGCACTCGCCGATATTCGGGCACTTCGCCTCCTCGCAGACCGTGGCCAGGCGATGCGCCTTGACGATGCCCTTGACCGCTTGAAATCCCGTGCCCGAAGGGGCTTTGGCCCGCAGCCACGGGGGTTTGCCGGCCCGCGCCGCAGACTCGGGCGCCCAGGCGCCCGCCGCGGCCTTGATGCCGTCCCGGATTGCCGTAAATCCATGATCCGTCACGTATTTCTCACCGCTGCGCGGGGCCTGCTGCGGCGCGGGGAGGCTGTCGGTGACGACCGGGATGTTTTTGAGGCTGCCCATGGCCGCCATTTTACGCCACCGGGCCGGCCGGTCCTTCAACGGCCTCGGGCGTTTCGCTCCCGGGCATCGAGCGCCGCCAGGCGGTCGGGCGATCCGATATCGAGCCACTCGCCCCGATAGACCTCGCCGCGCAGACGGCGCGCCGCAATCGCGCGCTTCAGGAGCGGCAGCAGCGGAAACTTGCCCGGCGCACAGCCTTTGAAGAGCTCCGGCCGATAGACACCTACGCCGGTGTAGGTGTAACGGTCGGTGTCGCGCTCCACCACGAGCTCGCCCTCGAGCCCGAAATCACCGCGCGGATGGTGAGGCGGATTCGGCGCCAGCATGAGGTGTGCGTCGGCACCCTCATCGAGAATCGGAACGCGAGTGAACTCCATGTCGGTCCACACATCGGCGTTCACGACGAGAAAAGGACCGGATCCGAGCAGGGGCAGCGCACGATGGATGCCGCCGCCGGCCTCGAGCGGCACCGGTCCCTCCTCACTGTAGGCGATCCGCACGCCGTAGCGACTGCCGTCGCCGAGCGCAGCACGGATCTGCTCCCCGAGCCAGGAGAGATTGATGACGACCTCGCGAACCTCAGCCTTCGCGAGCGCCTCAAGGTGATAGACGATCAATGGCTTGCCGGCGACCGCGACCAGCGGCTTCGGCAGCGTGTCGGTGAGGGGTCGCAGGCGCTCGCCACGCCCGGCCGCGAGCAACATGGCCCGACGGGGGCTCGCGTGGCTCACGCCGGCCGCGCCGCTTGCCGCGCAACGCGCTCGTTGGCGCGCGGCAGCTCGGGAGCGACTCGGCGCTCGAGAAACTCCGCCATCTGCGCAAGCTCGGGATAGAGCCGGCAGGTCTCGCGGACGTAGCCGAGCGTCAGCGGCAGATCACGTAGATAACCGGGCTTGCCGTCCCGGTACCAGAGCCGCGCGAATCGGCCGAGCACCTTGATGTGCCGCTGCGCTCCGATCAGATCGAACCAGCGCAGGAACTGTGCGGGCCCGCCGCTCATCATCGCGCCGCGAGACTGCAGCAGTGATCGATAGCCACTCACCCACTCGACCACTCGCTCGCGCGGCCAGCAGATGTAGCAATCCTTCAATAGCGACACGAGATCGTAGCCGATGGGACCGCGCAGGGCGTCCTGAAAATCGATCACGCCCGGATTGCGCTCGCCGACCACCATGAGGTTGCGCGAGTGATAATCGCGGTGCACGAACACCTCGGGCTGCGACAGCGCCTCGGCGATCAGGAACTCGAAAGCCGCAGCGATCATCTCGCGCTCGCCGCCGGTCAGCTCGAGCGCGAGATGCCGCTCGAGGAACCACTCGGGCATCTCGGCGAGCTCGCGGGCGAGCGGAGCGCGATCATAGGGTGAGAGCTCCGCGGCGGCCGCGGCGCCCCGCAGCTGGATGTCGGCGAGAGCCCGCAGCGCATCGGCATAGAGCCGCTGGCTGTCGCCCCCCGCGCCGAGCGCCGCCAGATAATGCGTGGAACCTAAGTCCTCGAGCAGCACGAATCCGCGCGCCACGTCGGCCTCGTACACGTGCGGGACATGGATACCGAGCGGCTCGAGCAACGCCGTTACGTGCAGATACGGCCGCACATCCTCGGTCGGCGGCGGCGCGTCCATGACGATCACGGTGCGCTCATCACAGAAGGCACGAAAGTAGCGACGGAAGCTGGCGTCACTCGAAGCGGGCTCGATCCGCGCCGGGCGCAAACCCAGATCGCGCGCCAGCCAACCTTGCAGGAGCGCGAGTCGCGCATCGTTCTCGGGCATGGCCCATTATAATGCCGCCCCTGATGCCGCGTCGGAGCCCATTCTGGACCGCCCTGCTGTCGCTCGGCGGCCTCACGCCTCTTTTGCAAGCCGCGGAGCCCCCGCCCCCCGCCCCGGGCGCGGCACCGATCAGCACCGCTGCCGCGCCCACCCGGCCGGATGCCGCGAGCCGCAAGTCAGCCGCGCTCACGAAGTCCTTTGCCGAAGCAGGTCAGGTCGATATCAAGACCGATCATGCCACCGTGGCGAAGGACGGCACGTTGACCCTCAACGGCCATGTGGTCGTGCGCCAGGGACAGCGCCAGATCAAGGCGAGCGAGGTTCAGTACAACAGGAACAACAACTCCCTACGCACTCGGGGCGGCATCGACTACACCGACCCGCTGGTGCACGTCACGGGAGCGGGCGGCAGCTACTCCCCGGTCTCGGGCGCGCAATTCGAGTCGGCCCGCTTCAGCCTGCTGCAGCACTCGGCGCGGGGCGCGGCCCAGGAAATGCAACTCTCCCCCGAGGGATTGATCCGCCTGGCGCACGTCACCTTCACGACCTGCCCGGTGGATGACGAGTCCTGGATCCTGCGCGCGACTCGCATCGCTCTCGATACGCGCAAGCGGGTGGGGACGGGGCGCAATGCGCGGATTGATTTCAAAGGGGTACCGATCCTCTATCTTCCGTGGGTGTCTTTTCCGCTCGGCAACATCCGCAAGAGCGGTTTTCTCTTTCCCACGGTGGGCAACACCTCCACCGGCGGCGCGGAGCTCTCGATTCCCTACTACTGGAACATCGCGCCCAACGCCGACTTCACCTTCCAGCCGACCGAATACACCCGCCGCGGCCCCGACATCGGCGGCGATTTCCGCTATCTCGCGCGCCGGCAGCACGGCGAGCTCAACTGGGACTATCTGCCGACCGATGCCGTCTACCACGCGAGCCGCAGCCGTATCCGACTCGTGAATGTCACCGACCTGCCGGACAACTTTCGCCTCACGCTCGATGGCGAGAACGTCAGCGATACGCACTACTTCGAGGATTTCGAAACAGGCCCGGAGGGCACGAGCACGCCCTTCCTCGACCGGCGGGCCGTGCTCTCGTATCGTGACCTGCACTGGAACATCGAGGCTATGACGCAGCAGATCCAGACGATCGACAGCACGCTGCCGCTCGATGATCGCCCGTACGCCCGTGTCCCGGACATCACCGTGAACGCCGATTACGGTTGGGGACCCGGCGAGATCGTGAGCTACGGCTTCGAATCGGAAGTCGTGGATTTCAGGCGCTCGACCGGAGTGACGGGCTGGCGACTCGACCTCTATCCGACGACCTCGCTCAACATCGTCGGACCCGGATACTTCGTCCGGCCGTCGCTTGCCTGGCGCGCGACTCAGTACCAGCTTTCCAACACGGTGCCGGGGGAGCCGAGCTCGCCCTCGAGGACCCTCCCGATCGCGAGTCTCGATACCGGCCTGCAGCTCGAGCGCGCCGCCGGCTCGCAGGATCAGCGCACCGTGACTCTCGAGCCGCGCGTCATGTATCTCTACGTGCCCTACCGCGACCAGAGCGAGCTGCCGGTGTTCGATAGCGCCGTTCCCGACCTCGACCCGGTGGAGCTCTTCCGCACCAACCGCTACGTGGGTGCCGACCGGGTTGGAGATGCCAACCAGGTGAGCGTGGGCGTCACGACGCGCCTTCTCAACGCCCTCGATGGGCGTCAGTACCTCACCGCGACCTTCGGGCAGGAAGTGTATTTCACGACGCCGCGCGTCACGCTGCCGGGTGAGCTGCCTCGCACCGACCGCCGCTCGGACCTGGTCGCGCAGCTGGCGCTCACCGCCTTTCAGCACTGGAGCGCCGATGTCGGCCTGCAGTGGAACCCTCAGAGCTCCCAGACCCAGCGGGCGCTGGTCGAGGTGCAGTACCACCCCGCCCCCGAGAGCGTGGTCAATCTCGGCTACCGCTTCGAGCGCGGCCTCTTCGAGGAGGCGGCGCTCCTCGAGCCTCAGACCGGCCAGGCGCCCCTCTGCGGAACTGCGGTGACGCCGAGCTGCAACGTGCAGCAGGTCGAAGCCTCCGCGGCCTGGCCCATCGGGCGCTCCTGGAGCATCTTCGCCCGCGGGGTGTACTCGCTGGCCGATCACGAGGCGCTGGAGCGATTCGCCGGGTTCGAGTACCGCGCGTGCTGCTGGAGCCTGCGTCTCGGCGCGCGCCGGTACGTCGGCGCCCGTCCCACGAGCAGCACCGCCCGGACGGGACCCCAGGACACCGGTATCTGGCTGCAGCTGGAACTCACGGGGCTCGCCAGTGTCGGATCGGCTTCGGATGCCTCTCTCGCCGAGGCCATTCCCGGCTACACTCCGACGGAAGCGAATTCCCAAGCATTACCGGTCCGCTGAGGACCGATTCACCGAGGATGACGAGCGCATGCGGCGGCTAATGGCATTGATTCTGGGCGTCCTGGCCTTTCCCGGCCTGGCGCTGGCGCAGACCCGCGACCTGTCCACTCAGGGGACGCTCCTCGATCGAGTCGCCGCCGTGGTCAACGATGGCGTCGTGCTCGAGAGCGAGGTCGACGACCAGATCAGAGATGTGACGGCCCGGCTGCAGGCGCAGAACATGGCCCTGCCGCCGGAGAGCGTGCTGCACAAGCAGGTGCTGGACCGCCTCATTGTGCAGCGGATCGAGCTCGAGCAGGCGAAGCAGGATGGGATCACCATCTCCGACGATCAGCTGAACAGCGCGCTCGCGGATGTGGCCAAGCGCAACGGTATCCCCTTCTCCGACCTGCCGACGGCGCTCTCCCAGCAGGGAATCGATTACGGGAGCTACCGCGAGGAGATGCGCCAGGAGCTCACGATCGGCCTGCTGCGACAGCGCGATGTGCTGCAGCGCATCGTGGTTACGCCGCGCGAGATCGATCAGTTCCTCGCCCGGCAGGCGACGCATCCTTCGAGCAACGAGGAATACAACGTCTCGCACATCCTGATCGCGGTGCCGCCCAATGCGACCCCGGCGCAGCTTGCGCAGGCGCAGCAGCGCGCCAACGACGTCTATCAGCGCGCCAGCAAGGGCGAGGATTTCGGCAAGCTCGCCGTCGCCTATTCCAACAGCGAGGATGCGCTGGAAGGCGGCTCGCTCGGCTGGCGCCAGGGCTCGGAGCTACCGACCTTCCTGAGCAGCCTCATCCTCGGCCTCAAGCCCGGCCAAGTCGGCGGCCCGCTGCGCACCCCGACCGGCTTTCACATCGTCAAGCTGAACCAGACCCGCACTCAGGAGAAGAAGGAGATCGTGCAGCAGGTTCACGTGCGGCACATCCTGCTCAAGACCAACGCGCTGCAGGACGATGCCACGGTGCGGCAGCGGCTCGAGCAGCTCCGCCAGCGCATTCTGCACGGTGAGAGCTTCGCCGTCGCCGCGGCCGCCGCCTCCCAGGACCCGGGATCCGCCTCCGACGGCGGCGATCTCGGCTGGCAGAGCCCCAGTATCTACGATCCGCGCTTCGCTGCCGCGATCGCCAAGCTCAAACCAGGCGAGATCAGCGAGCCCTTCCAGACGCAGTTCGGCTGGCACATCGCGCAGCTCCTCGGCCGCCGCGATCACGACGAGACCCAGGAGGTCAAGCGGCTGAACGCCTTGGAGGCGATCCGGGCGAGCAAGGCCGACGAGAACACGGAGCTGTGGCTGCAGCAATTGCGCGATGACGCTTACGTGAAGGTCCTGGCCGGCTGATCGGCCGCGGGCCCGCCGTGCTGCCGCGCATTGCGCTGACCTCCGGCGAGCCCGCGGGCATCGGACCGGACCTCTGCCTCGCGATCGCGGCACGGGATCTCGACTGCGATCTCATCTGCCTGGGTGACCGGCAGCTGCTCACGGATCGGGCGCGGGCGCTCGGGTTGAAAGTTGAATTGCGGCCTTACGATGGATCCTCGCGCCGCCACGTGCCCGGCACGCTCACCGTCGAGCATCATCCGCTGCGCACGCCCGCGGCCCCCGGGCGGCTGGACACTCGCAACAGTCACTCGGTGCTCGAGCTGCTCGAGCGCGCCTGCGCCGGCGCGCTCGCCGGCGAGTTCGCCGCGATCGTCACCGCGCCCGTGCACAAGGGCATCATCAACGACGCCGGAATTCCCTTCACTGGCCATACCGAGTTCTTCGCCGAGCGTACGCATACCGCCCGTCCGGTGATGATGCTCGCCACCTCATCGATGCGCGTGGCTCTCGCCACGATTCACCTGCCGCTGGCGGCGGTGAGCGCGGCGATCAGCAAGGAGTTGCTCTGTGAGGTGCTGGAGGTCATCGATCGCGACCTCGCCCGCCGGTGGGGTATCGCGCGGCCGCGGATCGCCGTCTGCGGCCTCAATCCCCATGCCGGCGAGGGCGGACACCTGGGCGAGGAGGAGATCCGGGTGATTGCGCCGGCCATCGCCCGCATGCGCGAGCGCGGGCTCACGGTCGCAGGACCGCTGCCGGCGGACACGGCGTTCCTGCCGCGCGTGCTGGCCGACTTCGATGTAGTGCTCGCCATGTACCACGATCAGGGACTGCCCGTCATCAAGCACGCGGGCTTCGAAAGCGCGGTAAACGTGACACTCGGCCTGCCGATCCTGCGAACCTCGGTGGACCATGGCACCGCGCTCGAGCTCGCCGGCACCGGCGCCGCGGACCCGGGGAGCCTCGCGGCCGCCATCGCCCTTGCGGTGCAGCTCGCGCAGCGAGCCCCCTGATGCGGCCGGCGGCTTTCCGAGGCCGGCCCAGAAAGCGATTCGGCCAACATTTCCTGCACGATCCGGCGGTCATCGAGCGCATCAGCGCCGCGATCGCACCCGCGGCGGGAGATGCTCTGGTGGAGATCGGTCCCGGCCGCGGTGCGCTCACCCGAAGGCTGCTCGATTCCGACTGCGGCTCGCTCGATGCCATCGAGATCGATCGCGACCTGGCGGCCCGGCTACGCACCGAGCTCGGTGCGGATGCGAGGCTCGAGGTACGCACGGCGGATGCTCTCCGGTTCGACTTCGGAGCGCTCGCGCGGCAGCGGGGGCAGGCCCTGCGGGTCGTCGGCAATCTTCCCTACAACATCTCCACGCCGCTGTTGTTTCATTTGCTCGGGACGGTGCGCGACATCCGCGATTTGCATGTGATGCTGCAGCGGGAGGTGATCGATCGCATGGCGGCTCGGCCGGGTGATAAGGATTACGGGCGCCTGACCGTGATGATCTACCCCTGGCTCGAGGTGGAGCGCCTGTTCGAGGTCGGACCGGGGGCTTTCCATCCGCCGCCGCAGGTGTGGTCGGCCGTTGCGAGGCTCAAGGTACGACCCGTCGCCGCGTTCCCCGTGAATCCGGCATTCCGCGCCGTGGTGGCCGCGGCCTTCGCCCACCGCCGCAAGACCTTGCGCAACGCGCTGCGCGGCCTCGCCACCGCAGAGCAGATCGCGAGCTGCGGAGTGGATCCCTCGGCCCGGCCCGAGACGGTCTCGGCGGAGCGCTTCAACGCCATTGCCGCCCTTGCGCAGCTGCCTCCCGCCGCAGCCTAAGTTAGGATAGTGTCAAGCGGGCACCTCCTTGGGGCCCACGGCACCGTCGAGGACCCGGCTCATGTCCACTTATCCGTACCGCCGCATTCTGCTCGTGGTCGACCTGAGCGAGGACAGCCTGCCGATCGGCCGGCGAGCGCGCGACTTCGCGAACACTCTCGGTGCCCAGATGGAGCTGCTGCACGTGGTCGAGTTCATGCCGGTCGAGCCCATGGGCGAGACTCTCATGCCCGCGGTCCGCATCGAGGATGAGCTGCTCGCGCGCGCCCGCCAGCGCCTCGCGGCGCTCGCGACGGAGCTCGGCCTCGCGCACGCGCCTCACCGCGTCGAATCCGGCAACGTCAAGGCGGAGATCGTGCGCGTGGCGCGCGAGCGGCAGGTCGATCTGATCGTTCTCGGCAGCCGCGAGCGCCACGGTCTCTCGATTCTGGTGAATTTCACCGAAGACACGGTCCTGCATGCCGCGCCGTGCGATGTGCTTGCGGTGCGAGTGGGTAAAGGCCTGTAGGCCTCTGAGAACCGGTTCCGCAGACCGGGCATCCCCCGGGAAACGGTAGAATCCAGTGCATGAGCAGCGAGCCGCACAAAATCCGCGTCGAGGTCGAGACGAGCTATCTCGACGAGCAGTCGAGCCCGAGCGAGCAGCGGTACGTCTTCTCGTACACCATCACCATCCGTAACGAGGGTGAGTGCTCGGCTCAGCTCCTGACGCGGCACTGGATCATCACCGACGCCAACGGCAAGGTGAAGGAAGTGCGCGGGGACGGTGTGGTCGGCGAGCAGCCGCGGCTCGAGCCTGGACAGGGGTTTCGGTACTCCAGCGGCGCCGTCCTGGAAACACCCGTGGGCACCATGCAAGGCAGCTATCAGATGGTCGATGCCCAGGGAGAGCGCTTCGATGCGCCCATCGCGCCGTTCCGCCTCGCAATTCCCGGTATTCTCCAGTGAGCCGCCATGCCATCGGCGACGTCCAGGGGTGCTGCGATGAGCTGCGGGCGCTTCTCACCCGGTTGAGGTTCTCCGCGGATCGCGACCGCCTGTGGTTCGTCGGCGATCTGGTGAATCGCGGGCCGCGGTCGCTCGAAGCGCTGCGCTACGTGCGCGCGCTCGGGGACAACGCGATCGTGGTTCTCGGCAACCACGACCTTCACCTGCTCGCCATCGCCTGCGGCTGCCGGCCCGCGCGCCGCTCCGACACGCTGGAGGAGATCCTGCGGGCACCCGATCGCGACACACTGCTCGAGTGGCTCGCCACCCGGCCGCTGGCTCATTTCGAGGCCGGAGACCTCCTGGTGCATGCCGGCATCGTGCCGCAATGGACCGTCGAGATGACGCTCGGACTCGCGCGCGAGGTCGAGGCGGCACTGCGCCACGATCCGCGCAATCTCTTCGATCACATGTATGGGGATGAGCCGGATCAGTGGCGCGACGATCTCTCCGGCACCGATCGCCTGCGATTCGCCATCAACGTGTTGACTCGGATTCGTGTGTGCACCAATGAGGGACGCATCAATTTAGCTCTCAAGGGCAAGCCTCCGGCGGCCGGCTCGCCCTGGCGCCCGTGGTTCGACATCGAGAGCCGGCGCAGCCGCGATGCGCGCATCGTCTTTGGCCATTGGTCCGCGCTGGGTCTCATCCTGCGCGAGCGGGTCATCGGACTCGATTCGGGCTGCGTCTGGGGCGGCGCGCTCACCGCCATCGATCTCGACGGCGACCCTGCCGCTCTCCCGGCGCCGGTCGCGGTGCCGTGCGGCGGTTATCAGTCGCCCGATGAATGAGGAGGGCCGGCCCATGCACACCCTGCAAGCCTTCAATCTTCGCGAGTGGATCGATCGGCATCGGCATCTGCTCAAGCCGCCGGTCGGCAACAAGCGCGTATTCGCCGACGGCGATTTCATCATCATGGTGATCGGCGGGCCGAACATGCGTGAGGACTACCACGTCGATCCCGGACAGGAGTTCTTCTATCAGCTCGAGGGCGACATGGTGCTGAAGACCATGCAGGGCGGCCGCCCCGTGGATGTGCCGATCCGCCAGGGAGAGGTGCTGCTGCTGCCGGCGGACCTGCCCCATTCGCCGCAGCGGCCCGCCAACACGGTCGGCCTCGTCGTCGAGAGGCGCCGGCGCGGGGGCGAGCGCGACGGCTTTCAGTGGTACTGCGAGCGCTGCGGCAATCTCCTTCACGAGGAATTCATCGAGCTCACCGACATCGAGAAGCAGCTGCCGCCGGTGTTCGAGCGCTTCTATGCCAGCCGCGAGCGGCGCACCTGCTCCCATTGCGGCACGGTGCTGGAGCGGCCCGCTTGAATGCGCAGCTCGAGCTCGCCGGGCGCGGGGTACGCATCGACCTCGCGCGCCCGCTCGATCTGAGCGTGGAGCTCGACTTCCTTGGACCTCAGGCGCGCCACTTCGGCGCGCCGCCCGCCGAATGCCGGCCGTTCTCGACGGCCGCTTTCGCCGGCTCCGTTGCGCGCGGCGCCGGCTGCAACTGTGACGCCATCACGCTGATTCCGCACTGCAACGGCACTCACACCGAGTGCGTGGGTCACCTCACCCGCGAGCCGGTGCATGCTCATCGGATCGTGCCACGGGAGCTGCTCCCGGCGCTCCTGCTGTCGGTGAGTGCCGTAGCCCCCGGCCAAACGCCCGAGAGCTCCGATCCGGCACCGCATTCGGGCGATCGCCTGCTCACACGCGCGCTCTTGCAGGCGCTCTGGCCCGCGCGGCTGCCGTTCGAACCGCGAGCCTTGATCATCCGCACTCTGCCCAACGATCCCGGCAAGCGCACACGCGATTACACCGACCTGACGACTCCCTATCTCACCCGCGAGGCCGCCCGCCATCTCATCGAGCGCGGCATCGAGCACCTGATCGTGGACCTGCCCTCGATCGATCGCACGCACGATGAGGGCCGCCTTACCGCGCACCGGATCTTCTTCGGACTGCCGGCCGGGGAATCCGCGCTCGCGCGCGCGCTGCGGCCGCAGTGCACGGTCACCGAGTTGGCGTACGTTCCGGATGAGGCCGCCGATGGCCCTTACCTTCTGCAGCTGCAGGTTCCGGCGATCAACGGTGATGCAGTACCCAGCCGGCCGCTCCTCTATCGTCTGTCATGACTTACGAGCCGACACTGGAGTTTGCCCGAAGACTCGATGAGGCGGATCCGCTGCGCGGCTTTCGCGAGCGGTTCGCGCTGCCCCGCGACCGGCGAGGTGAGCCGCTCGTCTACCTCTGCGGCCACTCGCTCGGGCTGATGCCGCTCGCCGCCCGGACACTCGTCCTCGAGGAGCTCGAGGACTGGGCGCAGCTCGCGGTACTCGGCCACGAGCATGCGCGCCGGCCGTGGATCCCGTACCACGAGAATCTCCGCGAGGGTCTCGCGCAGCTCGCGGGCGCCCGCTCCGGCGAGGTCGTGGCGATGAGCTCGTTGACGGTCAACCTGCACCTGCTGCTCGCGGCATTCTACCTACCGAGCGGCGAGCGGCGCCGCATCCTCATCGAGGCCGGCGCATTCTCCTCCGACCGTCACGCCGTGACCTCCCAGATGACCTGGCGAGGGCTCGATCCGGAGGAGACGCTGATCGAGCTCGCTCCTCCTGCGGGCGCGGACACGATCGCCGAGGAAGCCATCGAGGCCTACCTCGAGCAGCACGGCGCCACTGTCGCGCTCGTCCTCTGGCCGGGCGTGCAGTTCCGGACCGGCCAGGCCTTCGATCTCGGCCGGATCGCACGCGCGGCTCGCCGCGCCGGCTGCCTGGTGGGATTCGACCTCGCGCACGCCATCGGCAACATGCCGCTCGCGCTGCATGAGATCGGAGCCGACTTCGCCGTCTGGTGCAGCTACAAGTACCTGAACGGCGGTCCCGGGGCCATCGGCGGCTGCTTCATCCACGAGCGTCACGACCGGCCGCATCTCGCGGGGTGGTGGGGCCATGAGGCCGCGACGCGTTTCCGCATGGGTCCGGGGTTTCAGCCCGCGCCCGGCGCCGCAGGCTGGCAGATCAGCAATCCCCCGATCCTCTCCGCCGCCCCCCTCATCGCCTCGCTCGCGCTCTTTGCGGAGGCGAGCCTGCCGAGGCTGCGGCAGAAGTCCGTGGCGCTCACCGGCTATCTGCAGTATCTGCTCGAGCGGCTCGGTCCCGACCTCGAGCTCATTACCCCGCGCGCCGCTCAGGCGCGCGGCTGTCAGTTGTCGGTCCGCATTGCCGGGCCGCCGGGACGCGGCCGGCGTGTGTTCGATGCGTTGAGCGCGCAGGGCGTCATCGGCGATTGGCGCGAGCCCGATGCGCTTCGACTTGCGCCCGTACCGCTATACAACAGCTTCGCCGACGTGTTCCGGGCCGCCGACGCGCTCGATGAAGCGCTGCGCCGCGAGTCGTGAAGCCTCGCGCCGAGGAGAGGATCAACATCATCGGCGCGGGGCTCGCGGGCGCTCTTCTCGCCCTGCTGCTGGCGCGCCGCGGATTCGCGGTCGATCTCTACGAGCGCAGACCCGACCCGCGAATCGCTGCCAGCGAGCGCGGCCGATCCATCAATCTGGCTCTCGCCGCCCGCGGCATCGCTGCCCTCGAGCACGCGGGGGTGATGGCGCGCGTCCGCCCGCTTCTCATTCCGATGCGCGGCCGGATGGTGCATTCGCTCGCCGGTGAGAGTCAGCTGCAGCCGTACGGACAGCGTCAGGACGAGGTGATCTACTCGGTGAGCCGTGCCGATCTCAACCGTGTGTTGATCGAGGAGGCGGCGCGGCACCGGCAGCTGCGGCTGCGATTTCGGCACACCTGCCTGGCAGCCCTGCCGCAAGCCGACTCGCTGCGCTTGCGCGACGAGTCGGCGGGTAAGGACCGCGATGTCCCGATGGCACCCGCCATCGGCACCGATGGCGCCGGGTCGGCCATCCGCTCGAGCCTCGCCCGCGCGGGACTCCTGCGCGCGCGGGAAGAGTGGCTCGATCACGATTACAAGGAGTTGACGGTCCCGGCACGTCACGGACGACACGCCATGGAGCCTCACGCGCTGCACATCTGGCCGCGGGGCGGCTTCATGCTGATCGCGCTACCCAACACCGATGGCAGCTTCACGGCCACTCTCTTCCTGGCGCGCAGCGGTCCTGACAGCTTCGGCTCGCTCACGGGCCCAGTGCCGGTCCGGGCGCTCTTCGAGCGCGAGTTCGCGGACGCGGCGCAACTGATGCCGCATCTCGTCGAGGAATTCGCCACCCATCCTCAGGGCCAGCTCGGCACCGTCCACGCCCGCTCCTGGCACGTCGGCGGGCAGGTACTGCTCTTGGGCGATGCCGCTCATGCCATCGTGCCGTTTCACGGCCAGGGCATGAACGCGGCGTTCGAGGACTGTCGGGTTCTCGACGGCCTGCTCGATCGACACGAGGGCTGGGGTGCGCTGTTCGCGGATTTCGAGCGCATGCGGCTCCCCGATACCACCGCCATCGCGCAGATGGCGCTCGAGAACTACATCGAGATGCGCGATACGGTGCGCGATCCGGCGTACCTGCGCCGCAGAACGCTCGCCATGGCGCTCGAGCGGCGCTTCCCCGATCGCTTCGTCCCGCGATACTCCATGGTCATGTTCCATCCCGAGATCTCCTACGCCGAGGCGCTGCGCCGCGGAGCGGTGCAGGAGAAGATCCTCGAGGAGTTGGATGACGGCAGCCCGCCCGAGAAGATGAGCCTCGATCGAGCGAAAGCGCTCATTGCCGAGCGTCTGGGCTTGATCCGCGAGGCCTCCCTATGACGGATCTCTCCGGATGGGGCCCATCTCGGCTGGCTCGCACTCCCTGGGAGCGGCGCCTCAACGTGCACGTGACGAGCTCTCGAGCGGGCACGAGCGGCGCGTCAGCCACGCCAGGGCGCGCGGCAATTGAGGTCAGCTCATGATCGCCGATGAGGTCCAGCACATGACAACACCCGAGCCTACCGATCTCGCCGAGGCGGTGATCGCCCGCATGAATGACTGTGTCGATGAGCGCTTCAGGGAAGTGATGACCTCCCTCGTGCGTCATCTGCATGCCTTCGCGCGCGAAGTCGACTTGCGGCCCGAAGAATGGATGGCGGCGATCGAGTTCCTCACTGCCACCGGCCAGGCCTGCAACGATCATCGCCAGGAATTCATTCTGCTCTCGGATACGCTCGGCCTCTCGATGGCCGTAGTGGCGCTCGATCAGGCGCGCGCGCTGCGTGCCGGCGCAGAGAGCGCGCGGCGCGCGACCGAGGCGACCGTTCAGGGTCCGTTCTATTGGGAAGGCGCGCCCGATATGCCGCTCGGTTGCGACCTTCGCGCCGACGGCGTGACGGGCGAGCCCGCCTATTACAGCGGCGAAGTAACCGATACGGCCGGCCGGCCGCTCGCGGGCGCGCTGCTCGATATCTGGTCGGGGAACGGCGAGGGCGTCTACGACATGCAGGTGCAAGGCCAGGGCATGACTTTGCGCGGCCGTCTGCGCACGGATGCGAATGGCCGCTATCGCTTCTGGTCGATCCGACCCTCCGAATATCCCGTGCCGACGGACGGACCGGTCGGCGTGATGCTGAAACGGATGGGCCGCCACGCCATGCGGCCGGGACACATCCACCTGAAGGTATCGGCCGAGGGCCACGTGCCGCTGACGACGCACCTGTTCCCTCGAGGTGGCCGCTATCTCGACAGCGACGCGGTATTCGGTGTCCGGGAAAGCCTCATCATCGATTTCGATCGGCACGAGCCGGGCATCGCGCCCGATGGGCGCCGCCTGAGCCAGCCCTACTACACGGCTCGCTACGACTTCCGTCTCGTTCCGCAGGATCCAACCAGCCAGCGCTGATTGGACGCTTCCGGGGGCGCTGTCAGTTCACGAGCACGGTTACCGGTTCCGAGGCGATGCCATTCGCCACGACCACGAGCGAGCTCTGGCCGGTCTCGGCGTTGGCCGGCACGTCGAACGATGTGGAAACGATGCTGCTGCCCGTGGCCACCGCCATGGTGCTGTGACCGTGGGTTCGCGCGTAGACCACGTGCCCGGAGGCCTCATTGGTGATGCGCACCAGAGGATAATTGGTCGCCGCGGTGAGCTCATCACCGACATCGGCAGCCTCGGAAAGACCGTTGAACTGCCTGCCTGAAATGGCGTAAGTCGAGCCGCGCTGTACGGTCGCCGGCGCGGCAGTGATCGTAGGCGCCCACGCCGGATTGGCGCTGCCCGTGCCCTCATAGACCCACGTCACTCCGCCGGTCACGAGTACCTCACCGTTGGGCAACGGCAGAACGAAGTACTCGATGTTACCGCCATCGGTCGGCAGGCTCCCGGTGACCGACAGCGTCGTGCCATCGAACTCATAGAATCGGCCCGAGCTGGTCGCAATCAACGCGTGACCGGAGGGCAGCAGGGCCGCGCTGCTGTCGGCCGCGTCATCGCCCTGCGCAAAGTCAGGACCTATCGTGAAACTGCCGGGGTCCGCAGGCAGCAGCCCGGGCGTATAGATCGCGGTATGTGCCGGCGTTCCGCCGGATGCAGCCCCTGTGAGGAACACCGTGCCATCGGGCAGCAGCAGGGCCGGCCCGATTTCCCCCGGTGGGAAATAAGTACCCGTAGGGCCCGGGCCATAAGTCACCCCGCCCACCACCTCGAGCGGCGCCGGGCCATAGGTCAACGCGCCCGATGGTGGCGAGCTCAGCAGATCGGGAGTATTGCCATCGCTGTACCATTGAGCGCTCGCCGGATCATAGTGCTCCGCATGCAGGGGATTACCCACGTCGACCGTGAACCAATCGCCGTCGGGCAATAACGTCCAACCCTCCTCAGCGAAGTTGTCGGCCTTTCCGGTAGCCGTGATCGAGGTCCAGGCGAGCGTTGCCGGATCGAGACGCCACATATCGCGACCGAGCTTGTCGCCATAGACGAAGCTGCCGTCGGGAAGGATGGCCGACGGCACATCCCCGATATACGCAACCCCGGGCGGTGGAGGGATCATTTGCCAGTGATCCGCCACCGGATCGTAAACGGCCGACATGTTGGTGAGGCCGCTGGGCGCGAAGGGCAGACTATAGTCGTTCTGGTTGTACTCCCCGCCGACGAAGAGCACCCGCCCGTCGGCGAGGACCGCCTGCGCCCCGGCGTAGGGCGCGTACCCCACCGGTGGGCTCGAAACCCTGCGCCAGGTCCCGTTCGCGTAGCTGCCTTGCGAATCCGGTGACAACTCATAAAAGACCCCCGCGTCATTGATCGACTGCATCAGCACGCTGCCGTCGGTCAGGAGAAGCGCGAGATATCCGGGCCCTGGAGGTTGATGGACGAGGGCGGTGAAGCGGCCGGTCGCGCACACGACCGAGATGTTGGTGATGCTCGCGGCACTCACCGTACCCGAGCCATTGATGACGACACAGTTCTGCACCGGAGCCGAGGGTTGTACCGCCACGGTCACCGCGTAGGAGGCGCCATTGCTCAAAGCGCGGGGAAAGGTGAAGGGCCCGGACGCCGGGACGGTGACCTTGTCGCCGTTGCTGTCGGCCAGAACGAGACCCTGGCCGGCCAGGCCATCGACCGTGCCGCCGATGGTGTAGGTGGGTGCCGATGCGGAGCCCCCGCCCCCTCCGCATCCGGCGAGGAGCAATGCGGTCAGGGTGAGGGAAGCACGCCGGATGGCGCATCTTCTACTGGGACGGGCAATCATGTTCGCGCGCTCGAGAGTGGCCCCCGAAGCGATGATAGCAAGCGCGGGAACAGCTCCACGCCTCCGGAGGCAGCATCCACATCGAGCCGAACTGAGGGCTCTTCACTCCGAGATGACGATTCGGTGCGTCGATTTGACTTCCTCCATGACGAAATAGGTGTGCGTCTGCTGCACGCCGCGCACGGATGCGATGGTGTCACCGAGCAGGGTGCGGTAGGTCTCCATGTCCTTCACGCGCACCTTGAGCAGGTAGTCGAAGCCGCCGGCCACCATGTGGCATTCCATGATCTCATCGTGCGCCCGCACGACCTCCTTGAAGTGATCGAAGGCCTCGGGAGTGGTCCGATCCAGCGAGACCTCCACGTAGGCCAGTAAGCCGAGCCCGAGCTTGCGGGGATTGAGGCGGGCGAAATAGCCGTCGACGAACCCGCCGGCCTCGAGCCGCCGCACCCGCTCCAGGGTCGGAGTGACCGTCAGGTTGACCTCCCGCGCGAGCTGCGAGACGGGAATCCGACCGTCCTGCTGCAGCCGCGCAAGCAGCTTCCGGTCGATTCGATCGAGCCGTCGATCGGCGGCTGGAGGTTTGCGCTGTAAAGCGGGGGTTTGGGCGGGCATGACAGCGAAGTTTACTGCTATTGCGGCCTATACGTAAAAATATCCTCTATGTTGACGACTATAATAAGCGCAATCGACCAGATTCATCCGAACCCACCCACATGGCTGCCCTACCCGAGACCCGTTTAGCGCCCCCCTCAGAGACTGACCGTCTCGAGACCCTCCGGGAGGGCATCCGCGCGGCCACGCTGCGGCCCGAGGCCGACGCTATCGCGGAGATGCACCGGACGCTGCTGCCGCTCGCGTCTGTCCTGGAGCGCGCCCGCGGCCGAGCCCTGCGTTGGGTCGAGGCAGCGCGCGCCGGCGCGCGATCGCGACCTCTCGCCGAGTCGCTCCTGGATCAGTTCCCGCTCGACAGCCGCCCAGGCAAGGCGCTCATGAGCCTCGCCGAAGCGCTGCTGCGCACCCCGGATCCCGCGTGCGCGGATCGCCTGATCGCCGAGCGCCTGGCTGCCCTGCGAGAGGGCGGGCCGAAAAGCTCCGATGTCACGGTGAGGCTCAGCCTGGCGTTGCTCGGCACTGCCAGCCGCATGCTGCCCGATCCGAGCGCGGCTGCGGAAGGCAGGCGCCGCCCTCTGCTCGCACCCGTCACGACACCGATCGTGCGCGCCGCGCTCAGGCGCGGCATGCGCATGATGGGTCGCGCGTTCATCGTCGGGGAATCGATCGAGTCGGCGCTCGCGCGCGGACGGCGGGAGCGGGATCTCTCGCTCTGCTCATTCGACGTGCTCGGCGAGGGCGCGAGGTCCGATTGCGATGCCGAGCGATATTTTGTTGCGTACACGCGTGCGATCGAGGCGCTGCGCGCTCAGCCCTCCGACACCGTTTACGGGCGCTCGGGCATCTCGGTGAAGCTCTCCGCACTCGAGCCGCGCTACTGCCTGACGCAGCGTCCGCGGGTCTTCGAGAACCTCGTTCCCCGGATGCTCGCTCTCGCGCGCCGCGCCTGCAGCGCCGGAATCGGCCTCACCATCGATGCCGAGGAGGCGGACCGGCTCGATGTGTCGCTCGATGTTCTCGAGGCTCTGGCGCGCGATGCCGACACACGCGACTGGAGCGGGCTCGGACTTGCCGTGCAGGCCTACGGCCGGCGCGCGCCGCTGGTGTTGGATTGGGTCGCGGAGCTCGCCGCGCAAACCGGCCGGCGCATGTCCGTGCGGCTGGTGAAGGGCGCGTACTGGGACGCGGAGATCAAGCGCGCACAGGAGCGCGGACTTGAAAGTTTCCCGGTGTTCACCTCCAAGGCCGCCACCGACGCCAGCTATCTCGCCTGTGCGCAGCGGCTCTTTGGCGCCCGTGACCTCATCTACCCGCAGTTCGCCACCCACAATGCGCTGACCGTATCGGCCCTCATCGCGATGGCGCCCGAGGGCGCGGTCTACGAGTTCCAGCGTCTGCATGGCATGGGGCAGGCGCTCTATGAGGTGGTCCGCGCCGAGGTGCCGGAGCTGCCGCCGGTGCGTGTCTACGCGCCGGTGGGCACCCACGAGGAGCTGCTGCCGTACCTCGTGCGCCGACTGCTCGAGAACGGCGCCAACACCTCATTCGTCCATCATTTCCTCAACAAAGACATTCCCGTGGAGCAGGTCGTGGGCCAAATCATGGGCCAGATCACCGACGACGACATTGCCGGCGGCGACCGGTCGCCGCGCATCCGCGAGCCACGCGAGCTCTATCGCTCGCGGCGCAATTCCCAGGGCGCGGATTTCGGCAATCCGGCCGATCTCGCGACGCTCGCAGCCGAGCTCGCCGCAGCGGCGGCCCTCTCCTACCACGGCGGCCCGATTCTGAGCGACGCCGAGGCCATCGAGCCCAAAGTGCCGGTGCTCTCCCCCGCCAACGCGAGGCAAACTGTCGGGTTGACGCGCGATGCGACCGAGGCGGAGATCGCCGCTGCCATGCGGGCGTGCGCCCGCGCGCAACGGGGCTGGGATGCGACGCCCGCCGCACAGCGCGCGGCGTGCCTCGAGCGGGCGGCGGATCTGTTGGAAAGCCGGCGCGGCTTCTTCCTCCACCTGCTGGTGCGGGAGGCCGGAAAGACGCTGCCCGATGCGATCGCCGAGATTCGCGAGGCCGCGGATTTCTGCCGCTACTACGCCGAGCGCGGCCGCGAATTGTTCGCCGCGCCGCGGGAGCTCGACGGGCCGGTGGGTGAGAAGAATCTGCTCTCCTACCAGGGCCGGGGCGTCTTCGCCTGCATCAGCCCGTGGAATTTTCCGCTTGCCATCTTCGCCGGCCAGATCACCGCGGCCCTCATGGCCGGGAACGCCGTGCTCGCCAAACCCGCGCCGGCCACGACGCTCATCGCGCACGCCATGACTCATCTCTTGCACGAGGCGGGGATTCCGCGCGAGGTGCTGCAGCTCGCGCCGGCCGACGGCCCGCTCTTCGGCAGGACCGCGCTCACGCACCCCGCCCTCGCCGGCGTGGCCTTTACCGGCTCGACCGCGACGGCCGCGACCATCAACCGCACGCTCGCCGCTCGTGAAGGTCCAATCGTGCCGCTCATCGCCGAGACCGGCGGGGTGAATGCCATGATCGTCGATGCGACGGCGCTCCCCGAGCAGGTGGTCGATGATGTGATCGCCTCGGCATTCACGAGCGCCGGGCAGCGGTGCTCGGCGCTGCGCGTGCTTTACCTGCAGGATGAGATTGCGGACCGCGTTCTCGAGATGTTGATCGGCGCGATGAAGTGTCTGACGGTCGGCGATCCCGCCGATCCGGCGACGGATGTGGGTCCGGTCATCTCCGCGGATGCGCAGCAGCGCTTATCGAGGCACGCCGAGCGGATGGGCCGCGAGGCGAAGCTGCTTTATTCCTGTCCCACCGAGCATTGCGAGGCGAGCGGCCATTTCTTCGGTCCGCGTCTCGTCGAGCTCGACTCGCCCGATCAGCTGAAGAGCGAGGAGTTCGGACCGATTCTGCACGTGTTCCGCTACCGCGCCGAGCGCCTGCCGCAGGTGCTGGATGCCATCCGTTCCACCGGCTTCGGACTCACGCTCGGCGTGCACAGTCGTCTCGAGAGCATGGCGGAGTACGCGTTCCGCGCGCTGCCGGTGGGCAACACCTACGTCAACCGCAACATGATCGGCGCCGTGGTCGGCGTGCAGCCATTCGGCGGTCAGGGCCTCTCCGGAACGGGCCCGAAGGCGGGGGGCCCCAACTACCTGCAGCGCTTCGCCACCGAGCGGACCCTCACCATCAACACGGCGGCGATCGGCGGCGCCGTGGAGATATTGTCCGGCTGACCCCATGTCGAGCGCATTCAAGTCGAAGTCGGCCGGCCTCTCTCTCCTGCTATTCGTCTTCGCCGGCTGCGGCAATGTTCTCGAGGACAACGGAACCCACCTCGCCTACGCCCTCGAGAAGGGAGCCGCGCAGCTTCGTGCCTCGCGCGACTCGGAGCTGGTCGTGCCATACGAAACGCTCGAGGGCGGCCGCGATCCCTACTACATCGAGATAACTCCCTCCTTCACCCCGGGACACGCCGCGGGCGTTCCGGGAAGCTATCTCGTCGTCTCTGGAACACGCCGAGGCGGTACGAGCTATCACAATCGGTTCGTGCTCGTGCCGCGGCGTCTGTATGTCGATAAGGTCCGAGGCGGCATCACCGAGCTCGTGCTGCGCAAGGGTGCGGGTGATTCGGTGAATGTGGTCGAGCTGCGCTGAGCGGGCAGCACGCGTTTCGCTATTCCCCCGGACGCTGGGGCGCTAAGTGCGCAGCGCCTCCGTGAGCTCGGCGAAGGAGTCGATCGGCGCGCCGCAGACGCTGCCGCGGCACACGTAAGCCACCACGGGCCCGCGCGCTGTCTTCTCGGCGAGCGCGGGTGGCAGGTCCGAAGCGTCCGCGGCAATGGCGAGCACCAGCCGCCGCGGCGAGTAGATCCGGGCGAGATCGCGCCGCCAGGATTCCATCGGCTCGGGCTCGCCGCGCAGCACCACGATCTGCGGCGGGTGCAGAAGCTCCTCGAGGGCGATGAGCAGGCTCGTGTGGGCCTGCGGATATCTCTCCATCGCGGCCCACGCGGCGCGCACCGTCCCCGCCGCGGCTTCGAGGTAGGACGCCTCGCCAAGCAGATGTCCCATCCGTTGCAGCGCCAGCGCCGCAACGCCGTTGCCGGACGGGGTGGCGTCGTCGCCGAAGGACTTCGGACGCTGGATCAGCGGCTCGTGATCATCCGAGGTGAAGAAGAAACCGCCGGCGCGCTCATCGGCGTGGTGGCGCAGGATCACCTGCAGCAGCGCGCGGGCGAAGTGCAGCTCGTCGGCTCGGAATCGGACCTGCTGCAGCTCGAGAACCGCGTCCGCGAGGTAGGCGTAATCATCGAGATACGCGTTGAGATGGGCGCGACCGTCGTTGTAGGTTGCGAGGAGCCTGCCGTCGCGCCAGAGCGTGCGGCGCACGAAATCAAGAGCGCGCCCGGCCGACTGCGCGAGATCCGCGCGATCGAGCGCCCGCGCCGCAACGGCCATGCCGCGAATCATCAGTCCATTCCAGGAGGCGAGCATCTTGTCATCCCGTGCGGGACGGACTCTCTCAGCGCGCAGGCGAAGCAACTTCTCGCGCGCGAGGGTGAGCGAGGATTCGATGCTCTGCGGCGAGCGAGCGAGCGCGGTCGCGACATCCTCCACCGAGCGAAAGACATGAAGGTGCCAGCGACCCTCGAAGTTCGGCTCGCGGTCGAGCCCGTAACGGGGGGCGAAGGCCGCATACTCCTCCGGCGTGAGCGCCGCGCGGACCTCGTCGCGCTCCCAGACATAGAACTTGCCCTCGTGCCCCTGCGAGTCGGCATCGAGGCTCGAGTAGTAGCCGCCCTCGGGAGATTGCATCTCGCGCCGCACCCATTCGGCCGTCGATGCGGCCACCTTGCCGTAGAACGCATCTCCGGTCGCCACATAGGCGCTGGCATACACCGCGAGGAGGCTGCCGTTGTCGTAGAGCATCTTCTCGAAGTGCGGAATCATCCAGTACTCATCGACCGAGTAGCGGCAAAACCCTCCGCCGAGCTGATCGTTGATGCCGCCATCGCCCATCCGCCGCAGCGTGAGACCGGCCATGTAAAGCGCGTGCAGGTCGGGGCTATCCCCCTCGGCACTCGCGCGCCACGCGCGCAGCAGCAGCTCGAGTGAGCTCGCATGCGGAAACTTGGGCGCGCCGCCAAAGCCGCCATAGCGGGTATCGAAGGTCCCCTCGAGCGCCTTGCGACAGAGGCGCAGCGGCGCATCGCTGAGCGCCATCGTCCCCTCAGGCGGCGGGGGCTCGAGCTCGGCGAAGGCCGACATCAGCGCCTGGTTCTGCCGCCGCAGCTCCGCCTCGTGCTCGCGATAGTAGCGGGCCACTCGCAACAGCAGCTCCCTGAAGGCGGGCAGGCCGAAGCGCGCCTGCTTCGGGAAATAGGTGCCGCCGAAGAACGGTTGCCGGTCATCCGGTGTCAGAAACATGGTGAGCGGCCAGCCGCCCGAGCGCTGCGTCAGCATCTGCTGCGCGATCTGGTAGATCCGATCGAGGTCGGGCCGCTCCTCCCGATCCACCTTGATGTTGACATAAAGCTCGTTCAGCACCTGCGCCGTCGCCTCGTCCTCGAAACTTTCGGCGGCGAGTACGTGGCACCAATGGCATGCGGCGTATCCGACGCTCAGGTGCACGGGCTTGCGCTCTCGCATGGCCCGCTCGAACGCTTCCTCGCCCCAGGGATACCAGTCGACCGGGTTGTGCGCATGCTGGCGCAGGTAGGGGCTCGTTTCGGCAATCAGCCGGTTGGTGTATTTCGGGCTGCCGTCCGCATTTTGGTGTCGAGTGTCCATGCAGCCCGGAAGAATACCCCCATCCTCGATTCTGTATACTGCGCGCCGCCGAAGCCTCGATCGAACCTCTCTTGAGCGCATCTTTACCCTCCGCACGAGCCGGCACCGGCAGTGCCCGCGAGCTGCGTCTGAAACGCGGCGAAGACCGCCGCCTCAGCGCGGGGCACCTGTGGGTGTTCAGCAACGAGATCGATTCCGATGCGACGCCGCTGTCAGCGTTCGCAGCGGGAGATCTCGCGCAAGTGAGATCCCAGCGCGGGCAGTTCCTCGGACACGCCTACGTCAATCCCCACGCGCTCATCTGCGCGCGGATCCTGAGCCGGGATCCTGCCCGCGGCGTCGATCGCGAGCTCATCGACGAGCGGCTGCGCGCGGCGCTCACGCTTCGCGAGCGACTCTACCGCGAGCCCTACTATCGGTTGGTGTTTGGTGAGTCCGACGGTCTGCCCGGCCTGGTGCTCGACCGCTACGGTGATCTGCTCGTGGGTCAGATCGCAACGGCGGGCATGGAGGCGATGAAGGGGACCGTCGCCGAGGCGGCGCGCGCCCTGCTCTCGCCGGCGGGCCTTTACTGGAAGAACGATTCCGCCGCGCGCCAGCTCGAGCATCTACCCCAGGTTGCGGAAAGCGCATTCGGGGAGATTCCGGCGGAGATTACCGCCCTCGAGGGTGAGCTTCGCTTCGCGGCGCCGCTCGCGCAGGGACAGAAGACCGGCTGGTTCTACGATCAGACCCAGAACCGCGCTCGCATGGCTCGCTACCTCTGGCCCGGCACGCGGGTTCTCGATGTGTGCAGCTACGCGGGCGCCTGGGCCATCACCGCGCTCAGGGCGGGGGCGGCATCGGCAAGCTGCATCGACTCCTCGGAGACCGCGCTCGATTTCGCGCGGCGCAACGCCGCGACAAACGGCGTCTCGCTGGCGGCGCTTCGGGCGGATGCCTTCGAGGCGATGAAGGCGCTCTACGAGCGGGGCGAGCGCTTCGATGTAGTGGTGCTCGATCCACCGGCTTTCATCAAGCGCAAGAAGGACCTGCCACAGGGGCAGGCGGCCTATCGCAAGCTCAATCAGCTCGCGCTCGCCCTCATCGAAGGCGAAGGGCTGCTCGTCTCCTGCTCCTGCTCGTATCACCTCGCGCCAGAGGACCTGGTGGCCGCGATCCAGACGGCCGCCCGGCACACGGGGCGCTTCGTGCAGATCCTCGAGTCCGGTGGCCAGTCGCCCGATCACCCGGTGCATCCGGCCATCCCGGAGACCCGGTACCTCAAGGCTTTCTTCTGCCGCGTGACGCGCGAGGTCGGCTAAACTTCGCCGCCATGATCGTCTACCCGGACATCAACCCGATCGCCTTTCGGCTGGGTCCGATCAAGGTGCATTGGTACGGCATCATGTACCTGCTCGGATTCGCCACCGGATGGCTGCTGGGGCGGCGGCGCGCAGCCCGCCCGGGCTCGACCTGGAAGGCCGTGGATGTCGACGATCTCGTCTTCTTCGGGATGGTGGGCGGCATTCTCGGCGGCCGGCTGGGTTACGTGCTCGTCTACGGGCTCGCCTTCTGGACGGCGCAGAACCCCTGGTATCCGTTCGAGATCTGGGACGGGGGCATGTCGATTCATGGCGGCTTCATCGGCGCGATCATTGCCCTCGCGATATTCGCCTGGCGGCGCGGCCGCAGCGTCGCCGATGTCTGGGACTTCACGGTTCCCCTGGGGCCGCCGGGCCTTTTCTTCGGCCGCATGGGCAATTTCATCAATGGGGAGCTGTGGGGCAAGCCGACGACGCTCCCCTGGGGCTTCCTTTACCACGGCCAGGAGCTGCAGCCGTCGCAGCTCTACGAGGGGTTTCTCGAGGGCATCGTGCTCTTCTGCGTGATGTGGTGGTTCACCTCGAAACCACGCCCGCGGCTGGCCCCCTCCGGGCTTTTCCTGCTGCTTTACGGCACGTTTCGCTTTCTCGTCGAATTCGTGCGCATGCCCGATCCGCAGATCGGCTATCTCGCCTGGGGCTGGCTCACCATGGGCCAACTCCTCTCGCTGCCGATGATTCTCATTGGCGGCGCCTTCCTGACCTACGCCTACAGCGCCCGCGCGCGCTCGGGCAACTTCGCCACCGCGCATTGAGGCGCGCGCGATGAAGCCCTATCTCGATCTGGTGCGCCGCATCCTGGATGGCGGCGCGCGCAAGGGTGACCGCACCGGCACCGGGACGCTGTCGCTCTTCGGCGAGCAGCTGCGCTTCGACCTCTCGGCAGGATTCCCGCTGGTCACTACCAAGCGGATCCATCTGCGTTCGGTCGTCTACGAGCTCCTCTGGTTTCTGCGCGGCGATACCAACGTCGCCTGGTTGCGCGATCAGGGGGTCACCATCTGGGATGAGTGGGCCGATGAGCGCGGCGAGCTCGGGCCGGTTTACGGCAAGCAGTGGCGCGCGTGGCTTGCGCCCGACGGGCGCACCATCGATCAGATTCAAGTGGCGCTCGAGCAGCTGCGCGGCACCCCCGACTCGCGCCGCATCCTGGTGAGCGCGTGGAACGTGGGCGAGCTCGAGCAGATGCACCTCATGCCCTGCCACGCGCTCTTTCAGTTCTACGTGGCCAACGGCCGGCTGTCCTGCCACCTCTACCAGAGGAGCGCGGATGTCTTCCTCGGCGTGCCGTTCAACATCGCGAGCTACGCGCTGCTCACCCATATGTTCGCGCAGCAGTGCGATCTGAAGCCCGGCGAGCTCGTCTGGACGGGCGGCGACTGTCACCTCTATCTCAATCATCTCGAGCAGGCGCGGCTGCAGCTCTCGCGCGCCCCGTTCCCGCCGCCGCGACTCGAGCTCCGGCGCCGGCCCGCGACCCTGTTCGACTACACGTTCGAGGATTTCGAGTTCGTGGGCTACCAGCATCATCCCGCCATCGCTGCACCGGTGGCGGTCTGATGGCGCGCCAACCGCTCTTCGAGGTGCGCCGCTCCCGCGTTCATGGCATGGGCGCTTTCGCGCTGCGCCGCATCCGCCAAGGCACTCGGATCATCGAGTATCTCGGCGAGCGCGTGTCGCACGAGGAAGCCGACCGGCGCTACGAGAGCAAGCCGGCGAACGACGCGCACACCTTTCTCTTCATCGTCGATTCGAAGACGGTCATCGACGCTGGCGTCGATGGCAATGAGGCGCGGTTTCTCAATCACTCCTGCAACCCCAACTGCGAGTCGGTGATCGAGGGCCGGCGGGTCTTCATCGAGGCCATCCGCACCATCGAGCCCGGCGAGGAGATGACTTACGACTATCAGATTCAACGCGAGACCGATGACCCGCCCGGCATAGAAGCGGTGTTCGCCTGCCGCTGTGGCTTCCCCGAATGCCGTGGCACCATGCTGGCACCGCCCGACCCGCCCGCCCGAGCCCGGCAGGCGCGCGGGACCTCCCGCAAGCGCTCGCGGCGCCGCTGAAAGCGCCTCGACCCGCACCATGCAATCCCGTCGCTGGACCCTGACAGCCGTCATCGGTGCGCTCGGCGTCGTCTACGGCGACATCGGCACGAGCCCGCTATACGCGCTCGATGCCACGCTCACCCTGGCCGGCCGCTTCGATGCCGAGCTGGTGCTCGGCGCCCTGTCGCTCATCCTCTGGGCGCTCACGATCTCGGTGACCGTCAAGTACGTCAGCGTCATCATGCGCGCCGACAACGATGGCGAAGGCGGCATACTCGCCATGTTCGCGCTCGCGCAGCGACAGATCGTCGCCGGAAGCCTGTGGGCGCGCGTCGTGGTGTGGCTGGCGCTCGCCGGCACGGCGTTCTTCTTCTGCGATTCGCTCATCACGCCGGCCATCTCGGTGTTGAGCGCCGTGGAGGGCATGGAGGTGCTCAATCCCAGCCTCAAGAGCGCCGTCATTCCGGTGACCGTCGGCGTGATCGCCGGCCTCTTCGCCTATCAACACCGCGGCACGGCGCGCGTGGGCAGTCTCTTTGGCCCGATCATGGTGGTGTGGTTCGTGGTGATCGGACTCACCGGTGCGGCGGCGATCCGCCGCGATCCTGTGGTGCTCACCGCGATCAATCCCTACTACGGAATAGAGCTGCTGGCGCACCGCCCCGGGGTCGCGCTCGCGATCATCGGCGCAGTGTTCCTCGCCATCACGGGCGGCGAGGCGCTCTATGCCGACATGGGCCACTTCGGCAAGGAGCCGGTGCGACTCGGCTGGTTTGCGCTCGTGTGGCCGGCGCTCATCCTCAACTACTTCGGACAGGGCGCGCTGCTGCTCGCGCAGGGCAAATACCTGCCGCAGGCGCTCTATCTGCTGGTGCCCGCGCCGGCGCTGCCCTGGATGGTGATCCTCGCGACGGCGGCGACGGTGATCGCTTCGCAGGCGGTCATCACCGGGGCGTTCTCCATGGCCCGTCAGGCGGTGCAGCTCGATCTCCTGCCGCGCATCCGGGTGCTGCAGACCTCTGCGACCGAGCACGGCCAGATCTACGTACCGATCGTCAACTGGCTGGTGTTCATCGCGGTGATCGCGTTCGTCATCGGCTTCGGCTCATCGAATGCGCTGACGGGCGCCTACGGCGCCGCCGTCGTCGGAACCATGCTCGTCACGACCATTCTGGGCTCCTTCGTCGCGCTCACCCAATGGAGCTGGTCGAAGTGGTCGGTGGGGAGCCTCTTTGGCCTGTTGATGATCGTCGATGCAATCTTCGTCCTCGGCAACATGACCAAAGTGCCGAGCGGCGGCTGGATTCCACTCGCGCTCGCGGTCATGCTGTTCGTGGTGTTCATGACCTGGCGCAGTGGACGGCTGGAGCTGCGGGCGGCGCTCGCCAAGATGGCCGTGCCGCGCACCGAGCTGCCGAAGCTCATCGCGGGAGCGCATCGCGTGCCCGGCACCGGAGTGTTTCTTGCCAGCGACCCGCAGCTCGTGCCTTCGGCGTTGATTCGCAACATCGAGCACAACCGCGTCGTGCACGAGCGGATGATCATTCTCAACGTAGAGGTCATGCGCACGCCCCGTCAGGACCCCGTGCGGCGCGTGGAGATCGAGGAGCCCTTGCCGGGGGTGTACCTGATCAACGCCAGGTTCGGCTTCATGGAAACTCCCGACGTCGGCGCGGCGCTGAAGTCCTGCCGCGCCCGCGGCCTGAGAGTGTTCGCGGAAGACAGCTCGTTCTTCGTCGGCCAGCACGTGGTGCGCGCGCGGCCGCTGCCGGGGTGGAAGGGGCTGCAGCGGCGCCTCTTTGCCTGGATGCAGCGGCACAGCACGCAGGCGGCGGAGTTCTTCCGCATGCCCTTCCGCGGGGTCGTGGTCCTCAACACCGTGGTCGAGATCTGACACCCTCCTCGGCGCCGGCTCCATGATCCTGCAGCAACCGCTCATCTCCCTGGTGGTCGCGATGGCGGAAAACGGCGCAATCGGACGCGACAACGCCCTGCCCTGGCGCCTTCCGGATGACCTCAAGCGCTTCAAGGCCCTGACCATGGGCAAGCATCTGCTGATGGGCCGCAAGACCTATGAGTCGATCGGCAGGCCTTTGCCGGGACGCACGAATCTCGTCCTGACCCGTGACCGGGAGTGGCGCGCCGAGGGGGTGTTGGTGGTGCGCTCCCTCGGACAGGCGCTCGGCTGCGCGCGGGATGCCGAGGAGCTGCTCGCCATCGGTGGCGCCGAGATCTACCGGCTGCTGATGCCGTTCGCGCGCCGCATCTACCTCACCCTGGTGCACGCTGAATTTGCGGGCGACACCTTCTTTCCGGATTTCGACCCGACGCAGTGGGCCGACGTCGAGTGTCACAGTCACCCCGCCGATGAGCGCAACCCCTACCCGTTCACGTTCGTCACCCTGGAGCGCAAGAGCGCGCCGCAGGTGCCGGGCAATCACTAGGGTCGCCGGCGCAGCTTACCCCGGGGTCGCCGGCAGCGGTCGCGCGCAGGTTAGCGACTCGCGCAGGGAGCTTGCTTAAGGAATAAACACGTGGTATTCTTTCCATAGAAAGGCCACTCCGTGACTCTGCCTGCCACAAGGTCCCAAAGCGCCGCCGGGGTGCTGTCCAAGGCGACGGTTCGCGCGGCCGAGCAACTGCAAGTGCGCCAGACCCACCTCGCCAAGGTGCTGGGCCTGAGCGCTGCGACCACCTCGCGACTCGTAGCCGGCACCTGGCTGCTGTCCGAGGACAGCAAGGCCTGGGAGCTCGCGGCGGCGTTCGTTCGTCTTTACCGCTCTCTCGCCGCCGTCACGGGAGGCAAGTCGCAGGCCATGCGCGACTGGCTGCACTCGGCCAACGATGCGCTCGGCGGAGAGCCGGCGCGGCGGATTTTGACGGCGGAAGGACTCTTTCATGTCGTCCAGTACCTGGACGCCGCCCGCGGTCGCATCTGAATCGAGCTTCGGCACGGTGAAGCTGTGGCGCGCCGTCGAGGCGCAGCATGTCGTTGCGACTCGCGCACTGGTCGACAGCCTCGCGGAGCAGGAGATCCTGGAGTCGGTGCTCGAATCCTCCAAGCCGCCGGTTTCGAGGCAGTGCGGCGGCCTCGACTATCTGCTCTACACGCCCTTCCGCTACCCGCCCGCAGCGCGCGGCTCGCGTTTCCGCAGCTACGATGATCCCGGTGTCTGGTACGGAGCGGACGCGGTGCGCACGAGTTGCGCGGAGCTCGGCTACTGGCGTTGGCGATTCGTGACGGACAGCCGGGGGCTCAGCCGGCTCGATGGCGTGCCGCACACCCTGTTCCAGGCGGTGGCGCGCGGCAAGGCCGTGGATCTGCGTACCGATCCCTTCGCGCGCGAGCAGAGGCTGTGGGGCGATCCCGACGACTACGGCGCATGTCAGGCGCTGGCGCGGGCCGCCCGCGCGGCGGAGACGCAGATCATCCGCTACGCCTCCGTTCGCGATCCCGAGCACGGCGCATGCGGGGCCGTGCTCGATTGCCGCGCCTTCTGCGGCACCGGCGGTGTGCGTCAACGGCAGTCGTGGTTCCTCACCGTCGATCGGCAACGCGCCTCCTGGGTGCGCTCAGGAGCGCGCCATGCGCCGGGCTACGAGTTTCTCTTCGAGCCCCGCGCCACGGCTGCCGGCGCTTATTCGGATCCCCAAGCCGCCTTGCCGAAGCGATAGCTGGCGCGCAGTCCATAAACGCGTGGCTCGTTGGTGGTCAGCCGCAGATCGAAGTTGCCGGTGTTGCTGTAGATGATGGCGTTCTTGTCGGAGAGGTTGGTCACGTAGAGCTCGAGCAGCCAGCGCTCACCGTCGGCGGGGTTGAGCCCGAGCCGCACGTTGCTGAGGGTATAGGCCGGCTGCAGGATGCGCGGCAGCCCGGAGTTCGGGTCGTTCGGGTTCAAGCCGTTGTACATGTCTCCCTTATGGGCCATGTCGAACTGCAGATAGCCGCGAAGACCGCTCGTCAGCGGGTGCTCGTAACGCGCATTCCAGCTCCAGTTGAAGTAGGGCGAGAACGGCAGCCGCTCGCCCACGTAGGCGTTGTAGTTCGGATCGACCGCCGAGGTGATGCGCGCGTCGGTGTAGCCGATCGCGGCCTGCACCGACCAGTTCTCGTCGATATTGTAGGCGATGTTCGACTCGACGCCGCGGATGTGCGCCGTGCCGACGTTGATGTTGTAGCTCGAGGAGGGGCAGACCTGCGCGTTGTAGATGAGCGCCTGCAACGCCTTCCAGTCCATCGAGTACACCGCGCCGTTCCACAGCAGACGATGGTTGAGCGTGGTGGTCTTCCAGCCGAGCTCGTAGTTGTTGAGCGTGTCCGGATCGTAGGTCGGCGTCACCCCCGAGGCGTAGCAGTCGGAGGGCAGTCCATAGTTCGAACCTCCCGGGCGAAATCCCTGCGCCCAGTCGGCGTACACCATGGCCTTAGGGCTGAACTTGTAGCTGACACCGGCCTTGCCGTTCCACTTGTGCGAGCTGCTGGTGAAGTAACTCGGCAAATTGGGCGTGTAGGCAAAGCCGAGGATCGGGGTGTCGTAGCTCTCGTTGTCGTGAAAGTGCACCACACCGGCTTCCACGCTGAGCTTGTCGGTCACGTCGAACGAAACGTTGGCGAACTCGGTGGTCTGCAGGATGCTCGAGCTCTCGCTGTAGGTGTACCACACCCCGGGCGGCAGCGTCGGTTGCGTGAGCGCGTAATAGTTGAGCTCGTACTGGAACGCCTGTCCGGCGTACTGCAGTCCCGGCATGTAATAGGTGTTGCTGTAATCGCGGTCGACGGTCTTCTCCCAGTAGAGGCCCGCGAGCCAGTGAAACCGCCCGCCGTCCTTGGAGACGAGCCGCAGCTCGTTGGACCAGCGGTGCGGATCTATGGCGTAGTAGTAGTACTGCAGCGCCGGATTGCAGCCGGAGTACGGCGAGCCGCCGTAATACGGGTCGGTAAGGCAGGTGAAGCCCTCCTGGCTGCCGCCATTGAAGTTCTGCTCGTACTGCGAGTACTCGTCCCACTGGCGCCGCTCCTGGTTCCAGTAGGTGCTGGCAAACACCAGATCGCCGATGCCGACGTCCCCGTCGATGTGGAAATCGACCATGTTGGTCTCGAACAGATTCGACTCCGGGCCGAAGCGTGACACCGTGCGCGGCGCGAGCGTCGGATCCTCGTCCCAGGCGCCGAAGGTATTCTGGCGCTGGAAGCCGTAGGTGAGCCGCGCGCTCCAGCCCTCGCTGAACTGCGCCTCGAGCGCCACCCGGCCGCCCTCGACGTGCTCGCGGTTGTAGTCGTTGCGCGCCCATTTGGCGTTGTTGGACACCGCGCCGTTCACCCAGACGCGGGTGGTGAGCTGATTGTCGATGAAGCCGCCGTGCGAGTCGCTGAAGGCCGATACGCGCAGGCCGAGAACGCCCTCGACGAGCGGGATGTTGACGAAGCCCTGATAACTCCAGTTCTGCTGCGCATTCTGAATCTGCCCGCCATCGAAATCGAGGCCGGCGCTGAAGGCGTGCAGGTCGGGCCTGTTGGTGATGTAACGGATCGCACCCGACATGGCCCCCGCGCCGAAGGTCGTGCCCTGCGGTCCGTTCAGGATCTCGATGCGCTGGATGTCGTAGAGGTGGAGATCCGGCTGGGCGCCGCCGTAGCTCAACGACATGTCGTCGACGAAGAAGCCGGTCGAGGAGGTGTTGGCGTAGTTCGGATTGCTGCCGTCGGAAACCCCGCGCATCACGAACAGCTGGCTGCCGGGACCGGTGCTGATGTAGGAGATCGTCGGCACCTTCTGCAGGTAGTCCTCCATGCTGTTGATGGCGAGGTTATTGAGGTCCTGCCGACTGAAGACATCGACGCTGAGCGGCACCACCTGCAGGTTCTCCTCGCGCTTGCGCGCCGTCACCACGATCTCCTGCAATTGATCGCTCGGGGCGGCGGCGGTCTCCGCGCCCGCCGCTGCCGCGGCATCCGCCAGCGCCGCCGGGGCGGAGGCGCTGGCCGCCAGGGCCGCAGCGACCGCCAGCCCGATGCTCGAGCTGGCCCCATGCCTGGTGCGAATGCGGCGCAGCGAAGGGCCCGAAGACCCGTGCACGCTATGAAATCGAGACCCGGCTGATGACATCCGACCCTCCCCCTTCTGATGCGGCGGCTTCTCGCGCCTGGATGGCGGTCCGCTGAGCGGCCTGCGGATCATCCATCGAGCACGAGGGTATAGTCAAACAAGCGTTCAATACGGTCAGGCGAAGCGATCCAGACAATCGCCGA
>DATFCZ010000099.1:0-35816 GCA_035252605.1 Steroidobacteraceae bacterium | reverse complement strand
CGGCTGCGGCATGCCATCCGAAGCCGCCGGCCCGCGGCCAGCGGCGGGGGTGGGCGCCGCTTCAGCGCCGCCCTCGAGCTGGCGCAGGAGCGCGCGCAGCTCGTATCGCGTATAGAGCTCCCGCAGCCGAGCGACATCCGGCTCCGACGGCACCAGCGCCTCGAGCGTGATCGGCAGCTCGAGATCGCTGTGAATGGTCGCCAGCTTGCGTGAGAGCTCGAGCGTCTGCAGACCGGCGCGCAGATTCTCGCCGACCTTGCCGCCGACTTCCGCCACGTGCCGGACGAGGTTGTCGAGCGTCCCGTACTGATTGAGAAGCTTCGCGGCCGTCTTCGGACCGACCTTCTCGATGCCCGGAATGTTGTCGGAGCTGTCGCCCACGAGCGCGAGGTAGTCGATGATCTGCTCGGGATAGACATCGAACTTCGCTTTGACACCGTCGCGGTCGAGCACGGTGTTGCTCATGGTGTTGATGAGCGTGATCGAGCCGTCGACGAGCTGCGCCATGTCCTTGTCGCCCGTCGAGATGAGCACGCTTTTGCCGGCGCGCGCCGCCCGACAGGCGAGCGTGCCGATCACATCGTCGGCCTCCACCCCCTCGATGCGCAGCAGCGGCAGTCCCTGCGCCCGCAGGATGGCGAGGAGCGGCTCGATCTGCGCCCGCAGGTCATCCGACATCGGCGTCCGATGGGCCTTGTACTCGGCGAAGAGATCGTCGCGAAAGGTCCTCCCGGGCGCATCGAACACCAGGGCGATGCGCTGCGGCCGGCATTCCCTCAGGAACTTGGCGAGCATGTTCAGCACGCCGAGAACGGCGCCGGTCGGCTCGCCGCGCGAGTTGCTCAGGCCCGGAAGGGCGTGAAAGGCGCGATACAGATACGAGGACGCGTCCACGAGGACGAGATCGGGGGAATCGGGAAGGGGCATGCGGGCAGTATATCGGAGGCGCTGCGGGGCAACCGGCGACCCGGCCGACCCTGGACCTGCGCCGTCGGGCCGCCGGCCGCTCAGGGGAGCAATGGCGTGGACGCGGAGGGCGGGGAAGCCGGCGGCGTTTTTTGCTTCTTGTTGGCGGTGGGTGTCTGCGGCTGACCCGGGGCGGCAGCCCCTGGCTCACGCTGCGAGGCGGGAGCCGGATGGGTGACGACGGTCGTGTTGCGCTCGGGAAGGTAGAGCGGCCCCTTGAAGCCGCAGCCCGCGCAGGCGAGGAGCGCACCGCCCAGCGTGATCCAGCCCATCACTACGCGCATCCCGACATCCTCAAGAGGTCGGCTCACGGCGCGGCACGATCGCCAGCGTGAGGCGCGAGATGCAGACGAGCCGGCCGGCTTCGTCGCGGATCTCGATGCCCCAGACCTGGCTGCGGCTGCCGAGGTGAAAGGGGCGCGCGGTAGCGGTGACGAGACCCGTGGGGACGGCGCGCAGATGGTTGGCGTTGATTTCCTGGCCGAAGCACTGAAACCGTTCCCCATCGATACAGAGATTCGCGGCTACGCTGCCCACGGTCTCCGCCAGGGCGACGGATGCTCCGCCGTGCAGGACGCCGTACGGCTGGTGGACCGCCGGCGTCACCGGCAGCGTCGCGCGCAGGTAGTCGGGCCCGACCTCGGTGACGCGGATCCCGATGCGGTCGGCGAACGTCCCGCGCGAGAGGTGCTCGAGCCGCTCGGGAGTCACTTCGGTGCGCCAGATGCCCATGGGGGTATTCTACGGTTCATGAAGCTCTATACCTATTTCCGCAGCTCCGCGGCCTATCGCGTTCGCATCGCGCTCAACTTGAAGGGCCTCGCCTATGAGGCGGTGCCGGTCGATCTGCGGCCGGGCGCGCACCGCCAGCCCGACTATCTCGCCCGAAATCCTCAGGGTCTCATCCCGGCGCTCGAGGACGCGGGCGAAGTCCTCAGCCAGTCGCTGGCCATCATCGAGTACCTCGAGGAGAGCCATCCCGAGCCGCCCCTGCTGCCGCGTTCGGCGCTCGATCGGGCGCGGGTGCGCTCGTTCGCGCTCGCCATCGCCTGCGACATTCATCCCCTCAACAATCTGCGGGTGTTGAATTACCTCCGCTCGCCGCTCGGGCAGGAGGAGGCGGCGGTGGATACCTGGTACCGCCACTGGATCGCCGAGGGCTTTCACGCCCTGGAAGCGCAGGCGCAGCGCCAGCGCGGCGACGGACGCCACCTCTTCGGCAGCGAGGTGACGCTCGCAGACGTATGCCTGGTTCCGCAGATGTTCAATGCCCGCCGCTTCAAGTGCAACCTCGAGCCCTTCCCGACCCTGCGCTCGGTCTGCGCGCATCTCGAGGCCTTACCGGCTTTCGCCGACGCCGCGCCGGATGCACAGCCGGACGCCAGATGATAACTTTGGACGCATGGAGGAAGATCGGGCAAAGGCGGCGCCCGATGCGGCCGCGATCCTCGGGGCAGTCAGCACAATAGTCCTCGAGGCGGGCGAGCTCGATGCGCTCTGCGGCAGGATCATGGATGTCGCGATGCAACTGCTGGAAGCGGACTGCGCCAGCATCCAGCTCAAAGTCCCCGCGAAGCCGGAGCTGCAGCTCCGCGCCGCCCAGGGGCTCGGGCCGGAGGCGCTCGCCTATTGGCAGCGCGTCGATGCCGGCTCGAGCAGCTGCTGCGGCCAGGCGATGAGCCGTGGCGAGCGCATCGTCATCCCCGATGTCGAGCGTGACCGCGTGCTCGCGGGAACGGAGGACCTCCGCCACCTGCGCAGCTGCGGCATTCGCGCCGTGCAGTCGACGCCGCTCGTCCCGCCCCGCGGTCAGCCCGTGGGCATGCTGTCGACGCACTGGCGGCGCGAGCACCAACCGCCTCCTGAGGCGCTGCGCTTTCTCGATGCGCTGGCGCCGCACCTGGCGGTGCTGCTCGAGCGCGCCTCGGCCGAAGAGGCGCTGCGCGCCAGCGAAGCCGCCCTGCGGCTGCGCGTCGCGGCGCTCGAGGAGGCGGAGCGGGAGAAAAACAACTTTCTCGCCATGTTGGCTCACGAGCTCCGCAATCCGCTTGCTCCCATCCGCAATGCGGGCGACGTTCTCGCGCACGTGCTGTACGATCAGCCGCTCGTGCGCCGGCCGCTCGCGATTCTCAGGCGCCAGACCGATCAACTCACGCGCCTGGTGGACGATCTGCTCGACATCTCGCGCATTCAGCAGGGCCGCCTCACCCTCGAGGAGCGCCCGGTCGAGGTGGGCGACATCCTCGATCAGGCGGTCGAGACGGTACAGCCGCTCCTGCGGGAGAAGCGCCATCGGCTCGAGGTGCAGAGATTACCCGGTCCGGTGTTCGTCCTCGGCGATCGCGCCCGGCTCATCCAATGCGCCGGCAACCTGCTGCACAACGCCGCCAAGTACACCGAGCCCGGTGGCGAGATCCGCATCTCCGTCAGAGAATCCGGCGCGCAGATTTCCCTCGAGGTGCAGGACAACGGCGCCGGCATCGCGCCCGATCTCCTGCCCCACGTGTTCGATCTTTTCGTCCAGAGCGAGGAGACGCTCGAGTATTCCCGCGGCGGCCTCGGCATCGGACTCGCCGTCGTCAAGCGGCTGATCGAGATGCACGGCGGCGGCGTGCAGGCAATGAGTCGCGGCGAGGGCCAGGGCTCCACTTTTACCATCCACCTCTGGCGGCTCGATCCCGCGCCCGTATCGCCAGGCGCTCGCGCGCTGGCGCCGGGTGCCGGCGCCGAAGCCCCCGCGAAGTGCGTCCTCGTGGTCGACGCCAATGCCGATGCGGCTGACACCATCGCGGCGATTCTCAAAGCGACCGGACACCGGGCGGAGGTGGCTTATTCCGCCCTTTCGGCGCTCGCGATGGCCGAGCGGCTCAAGCCCGATGCGGTGCTGCTCGATCTCGAGCTGCCGCGAATGAACGGCTACGAGCTGGCGCGGCGGCTGCGGGCGCAGCCGGAGCTCTGCGAGACCCTGCTCATCGCGATGTGCCGCCGGGAGGAGGAGCACGCGGTGCGTGCTGCCGGCTTCGATGAGCACCTGACGAAACCGGTCGAGGTGGCGGCGCTCGAGCGCGTGCTCGCTTTCACGCCGGCCGCCCGAGATTGAGCCCCGAACCTACGGCGAGCTTTTCAGCTTCGCGGCAATGCGGCGGTAAGCCTCACGGAAGGGAATGCCCTCGGCGACGACCAGGCGGTTCGCCTCCTCGGCCGCGCGCATGGCGGGATCCAGGCGGATGCGCTCCGGCCGAAAGCGCATCGCATCGAGCGCCGCGGGCAGGATCTCGAGCGTCTGTCGGGCGAGGTCTATGCCGCGAAAGAGCGGGATTTTCAACAGCTGCAGATCCCGCTGATAGCCGGACGGCAGCTTGGCGCAGAGGCCGAGCGCTTCCGCGAGGCAGGCCTGGGCGCTCACCGCCTTGCCCCGGATCAGCTCGAACACATCCGGGTTGCGCTTCTGCGGCATGATCGAAGAGCCGGTGGTGAACGCCTCGGGCAGCTCGAGAAAACCGAACTCCTGGGTGTAGAAGAGGAGCACGTCGGCGGCCAGGCGCCCGAGGTCCTGCATGAGAAGCGCGATCTCGAAGAGCAGCTGCGCTTCCGCCTTGCCGCGCGAGAGCTGCACCGCGGTCACCGGCTGCTGCACGCTCTCGAAGCCGAGCTCGTGTTGGGTGGAGGCGCGATCTACGGGCAGACCCGGCGTGCCATAGCCGGCCGCCGATCCCAGCGGAGATTTGCCGATGCGGCGCTGAACGCTCTTCAGCCCCTGCGCATCGTCGCGGAGCTCGGCTGCGAAGCCGCCCGCCCAGAGCGGCACGGAGCTCGGCATGGCCTGCTGCATGTGGGTGTAGCCGGGAAGGGGCGTGCTCTGCTCGCGCTCGGCCAGACGCTCGAGCGCCTGGGCGACCGCGAGCACGGCGCCGCTCAGCTCCTCGACCGCATCCCGCAGGTAGAGGCGCAGCGCGGTGAGCACCTGATCGTTGCGCGAGCGCCCGAGGTGAACGCGTGCGCCGGCCGCCCCGATTCGCTCGGTCAGCCGCCGCTCGAGTGCCGTCTGACCGTCCTCATCGGCGAGCTCGATGCGCCAGAGGCCGCGAGCATGCTCATCGGCAAGCGCCTCGAGCCCGCCGCGGATCGCTTCGAAATCGGCCGGCGAGAGAAGCTTTTGCCGCTGCAGCATGCGGGCGTGCGCGATCGATGCACGGGCGTCGTACCGAACCAGCCGCTCATCGAGGGCGTGATCCTCGCCGGCGGTGTAGCTCAGCACCTTGTCATCGAGCGGCGCGCCCTTGTCCCACAAGCGAGTCATGACGCCAACTCCAAAGGCAGCCTCGAATGAATGAGCATCAGCTCTGCGCGCCCAATTGCTCCGCGGGAGTGAGCGCGTTGATATCTGCGACGATGAGCGTGCCCGTGCCCTCGTTGGTGAACACCTCGCCGAGAATCCCCTCCGGCGCCTGGTACGAGACCACGTGCACTCGCCGCACGCCGCCGCGGATGGCCTCCTCGATGGCCCTTGCCTTGGGCAGCATGCCATCGGCGATGCCGCCCTCTTCGCGCAGGCGCTTCAGTCCCCGCAGGTCCATGTAGGAGATGAGCGATCCCGGGTCGGCGACGTTGCCGAGGATTCCCGATGCGCCGGTGCAGAGAATCAGCTTCTCCGCCCCGAGCGCCGCCCCCAGGGCGGCGGCGACCGTGTCCGCGTTGATGTTGAGCAACACGCCGCCGTCGTCGGCGGAGAGCGGGCTCACGACCGGCATCAGGCCGTTGTCGAGGAGCTTGCGGACCGCGGTCGGCTCGACCGCGTCGATGTCGCCCACGAAGCCATAGTCGACCATCTCGCCGCTCGAGTCGATCCTGACCGGCGGGCGCTTGTGCGCGCGCACCAGGCCGGCATCGACGCCGCTGATGCCCACCGCCTCGATATCGAGCTCGCGGCAGATGCCGAGGATGCGGGTGTTGATCAGGCCGTTGAGCACCATCGAGGTGACATCGATCGACTTCTGATCGGTGACGCGCCGGCCTTCCACCATCCGGGTCGGGACCCCGAGCGCCGTGGAAAGCTCCGTGAGCTGCGGTCCGCCGCCGTGCACCAACACCACCCGCACGCCGAAATAGTGCAGGATCGCGATCTGCTCGATGAGGACGCGCGTCGAGGCGATGTCGGCAAATACTCCGCCGCCCGCCTTCACCACGAAAGTCTTGCCCTTGTACATGCGGATGTAAGGCGCGGCGTTCTTGAGCGCTCGGATCGCCAGGGCCTGATCGCCGGGATGCATGATCACAGTGTGCCCCTCAGATGCTTTTCAACATGTCATAGAGAACCGCCATCTGCGCAGTGAGGCGGTTGTAGGCTTCCCGCTGCACGATGCTGCGCGGACCGTCGAGCACCTCATCCGCCACCGCGACGTTGCGCCGCACGGGCAGGCAGTGCATCAAGCGGCAGTCGGGGGCCGCGCGCGCGAACCACTCGTCGCCGACGCACCAGTCCTTCAACTCGCTGCGTAGCCGCGCGTCCGCAGCCGCATCGCCATAACAGGAGGTCGCGCCCCACTCCTTCGCGTAGATGATGTGCGCGCCGGCGAGTGCCTGGGTCCGATCCGCGGTTTCGGTGACGGAGCCGCCGGAGGCGGCTGCCGCGCGCCGCGCCTTCGCCATGACCGGCTGCGGCAACGCGAAGCCTTCAGGCCGCAGCACGATGACTTCCATGCCCCGCAGCGCCGCCATGTGGACCGCGGTCGCGGGCACGGCGAGCGGCAGCGCGCGCGGGTGATACACCCACGAGAGCACGAACCGGCCGCCGCGCGGCACGCCGAGATCGTCCAGGGTCTTCCAGTCGGCGAGCGCCTGGCAGGGGTGGCTGATCGCCGACTCCAGGTTTATGAGAGGCTTGTCGAGCAGGCTCGCCATGGAGTGAAAGACCGTGTCACCGAGATCCGCGGCGAGGTCCCTGCCCTCGGCGAACGCCCGCACTCCGAGGGCGTCGCAGTAGGAAGCGAGCACCGGTATGCCCTCGCGCACGTGCTCCGCCGCCGCGCCGCTCATGACGGCGCCGAGGCGGGTCTCGAGTTGCCAGGTGCCCTGGCCCGGCGTGATCACGAACGAGGTGCCGCCGAGCCGCGCCATGCCCGCCTGGAAGGAGGCCAGGGTGCGCAGCGACGGGTTGAGGAAGAGGAGCCCCAGGATCTTGCCCGCGAGCGCCCGCGGCTCCGGGCGCATCTCCAGGCGGCGGGCGAGCTCGAGCAATCCCAACACCTCCTCGCGCTCGAGATCCGCCAGATCGAGCAAGCGCTTCATGAGGGGAGGCTCGCGAGCGCATCGCGCAGCATGTCGACGTGCTCCTCCTCGAGTATGAAGGGCGGCAGCAGGCGCAGGATGTGGCTGTCGCTCGCCGTGCCCGCGAGGATGCCGCCCTCCAACAGCTCGGCCTGGATCTGCTTGGCGGGGCGGCTTACGCGCAGGCCGAGGAGAAAACCCTCTCCCTGGCTCGCCTTCACGGGGCCGACGATGCAGGTGCGGCGGATGTATTGCGAGATCCGCCGCACGTTCTCGAGCAGCTGCCCGGCTTCGATGGCCTCGATCACCCCGAGGATGGCCGCGCAGGCCATCGGGCCGCCACCGTAGGTTGTGCCGAGGAGCCCCAAGCCCAGACTCGCCGACACCCGCGCGGAAGTCAGCAGCGCCGCGCACGGGAAGCCGTTGCCGAGCGCCTTCGCCACCGTGATCATGTCGGGCATGATGCCGTAGAGGTTGGCGGCGAACGGCTGCCCCACGCGGCCCAGGCCGCACTGCACCTCATCGAAGATGAGTTGCGCGCCCACCTCGTCGCAGCGGCGGCGCAGCGCCGCAAGGTAGGGCTGGCCGAGGTCGACCGCGCCCGCAAGACCCTGTACCGGCTCGACGATCACGGCCGCCGTGCGCTCGGTGATCTGGGCCGCGATGGCGCCGAAGTCGCCCCGCGGCATGAAGCTGACATCGAACGGCTTGCGCGGAAATCCATACCAGCCATCCGACCCCCAGGTGACCGCCCCTGCCGCCGCCGTGCGGCCGTGGAAAGCGCCTTCGAGCGCGGCGACGTGCGGCCGTGAGGTCATGCGAAAGGCGAGCCGCAGCGCATTCTCGTTGGCTTCCGCGCCGCTGTTGACGAAGAACACACTGGTGAAATCGAGCTGCGAGAAACGCACCAGCCGCTGCGCGGCCTGCGCGCGGATCTGCATCGGGATCGCGTTCGTCTGGAAATTGCACGATCGCGCCTGCGCGCAGAGCGCGTCCGTCCAGCCCGGATGAGCGTAGCCGAGCGCCGCGACCGCATGGCCGCCGTAGAGATCGAGCACGCGCTCGCCACGGCCATTGATGAGCCACACTCCTTGGGCGGAGGCGACCTCGAAGGGATATTGCGCGAACACCGGCGCCAGGAAGTCGCGAGGACTTCCCGCGGTAGTCGCGCTCGCATCGGCCGGTCTCAGAGCGTTCGGAGTCGGCATACTCAGGTCCAGCCGGGCGCGCAGGCCGTGAGCCCCGCGGATTCCGGCAGCCCGAACAGCCGATTCATCCACTGTACCGCGCCGCCGGCCGCGCCCTTGTTGAGATTGTCGAGCACGCACATGACGGCCACGGTGCGACCGTTCGCGGCGGCGGAAAGGTGCGCGTAGTTGGTGGTCGCGACCTCCTTCACCCGCGGCGCGGCATCGGTCACCCGCACGAACGGCGATCCGGCATAGAACTCGCGCAGCGCCGCCAGCGCCCGCGGCGTGTCGATGGCGCTCTTCAGGGGTGCCTGCACGGTGACGTGGATGCCGCGGGCGAAGGGCCCCGAGTGCGGCACGAAAGCAAACTCCGCCTCCACCCCGGTCGCGGCGCGAGCGCAGGCGGCGACTTCCGGCGCGTGCCGGTGGGTGAGCGCGTTGTAGGAGTAAAGATCACTGTGTCTGAGCGGATGATGAGTGCCTTCCACGGGCTTGCGTCCGGCGCCGGTGCTGCCGGTGACGCCCGTCACGAAGAGCACCGGCGGCGTGAGCCCGAGCGCAAGGAGCGGCACGCTCGCGAGCAGCGTCGCGGTGGCGAAGCAGCCCGGATGCGCGACATGCGGCGTCTCGAGTCGGCGCAGGTGCTCGGGCACCGCACAGGTGAACTCCGCCAGCCTCGCCGGAGCCGCGTGCGCGTGCTGGTAGACCGATTGGTAGTCGGCCGCGCAGCGGAAGCGAAAATCCGCGGAGATGTCGACCACGCGGGGCCGGGTGCCGGCATGCGCAGCGGATTTCAACAGCGAATCGATCAAACCGGCCGAAACGCCATGAGGGGCCGCGGAAAATACCGCGCACTCCGCGGTGCCGCTGACGAGCGCCTGCACTTCGCTCTGCGACTTGAAACGAATGTCGCCGCAGGCGGCCGCAAGATGAGGAAAGGCGTTCGCGACCGCTTCCCCCGGCTGGCTCTCCGACATCACCGCGGCGAGCTCAAGATGCGGGTGTGCCGTGATCAGGCGCAACAGCTCGCCGGCCACATAGCCCGTGCCGCCCAGCACTATGGTCGGGATGGGCGTGATCACGCAGCCGACTCCCGCACGAGACCTACGGCCTCCATGACCAGATCCCCGAGCGCCGCGCCGGCGCTTATGGCATTGACGGCCGGCACCCCCATCTGAGTGGTGATGATCTCCACGCCGACCTGATTGTCGGTGGAGGGGCCGGTGACGGCGCAGGGCTCGATGCCGAAGCGCTCGCGCAGCAGCTTCACGCCGCCCCAGGCAGCGACCGGGTCGTTGGCCGAGAGCACGACGCCGGTGAGTGCCGCGCGGATGTCGGAGCACTCGAGGATGGCATCGACGCCGTAGGTGCCGAGAATGCCGTCGCCGAGCTCAAACACGATCACATCGGGCTTGCCCGCGGAAAGCTCGGTGAGCATCGTGCGGGTGAGCGCCGGGCCGTTGAGGCGCGTAGTGGTGACGATGCCGAGATCGGTGAAGATCGCAGAGCGGCGCGCGCCGGCGTCCTCCATCGCGAGGACATCGCGGCGCAGCGACACGCCGGTCGCCTTGAAGGCATCGATCGTAAGTCCCCGATGACGCATCCGGCTGATGATGGCGCAGGCGGCGGCGGTCTTGCCCGCTTCCATGCAGGTGCCGGCCAGAGCCACGACCGGCACCTGGCGCGACTCGAGCTTCGCCTCGAGATCGAGCCGCCGGTGGCCGGCCCGCGCGGGCACGCCGATGCGCTCACCGAGATACGGGAAATGCAGCGCCACGCCGAGCACGCGGCAGTCGAAGGGCTTGCCCTTGTCGGGATTGATGGAGTCGCAGATCCCGAGCACGCCGCCGATGTTGAGCATCTGGATGACATCGCCCGCCTGGAGCGATGGCGGCACATGCCCGGAGTAGCCGAAGAGCGCCTTGCGGTGGCCCAGGGCGCCCACCACGATGTCGCCCTTGCCCACCTTGGCCATGCGGCCGCTCACGAGCTCGAGCGTGTTGTAAGTCGACTTGTTGGTCAGGACTTCGACGACCACCACCACCCCTTCCTCGGCGGGGATGTCGGTCGAGATGCGGACCTCGTGCGAGAGGCCGCAGGCCTGCGCCACCGAGGCAATCTTGTCGACGACGACGCTTCTCATGCCGCTCACCATGTCAGCTGTCCTTTTCGTGGTCGGCGCGCTCGCCGGCGCGCCGATGAAACACGCCCGTCAGGGCGACGATTTTCGAGAAGCCGAGCGCATCGGTGGGCGTCCACTCGCCGGCTGCTTCGCCGTATACGCCCTTGGAAGCGGCCATGAGCGAGTAAGGCGACTCGACGCCTTCGATGAAGAGATTGCCGGGACGCAGCTGGATGCGCACCTGTCCGGTCACGCGCTCCTGCGAGGAGAGGAGCAGCGCCTCGATGTCGCGACAGACCGGATCGAGCAGCTGACCCTCGTGCACGAGATCACCGTATGGCTGTGCCACCGTCTCCTTGATGCGCTGCTGGCGTCCCGTGAGCACGAGCTTCTCGAGCTCGCGGTGGGCGATGAGCAGCACTTCGGCAGCGGGGGCCTCGAAGGCCACCCGGCCCTTGGTCCCGATGATGGTGTCACCCAGGTGGATGCCGCGGCCGATGCCGAAGGGTGCAGCGAGTGCCTCGAGCGCCTCGATGAGCGCCACCGGGGTGAGCGAGCGGCCATCGAGCCCCACCGGCCGGCCACGCTCGAATTCGATGACGTGCGACTCGGGCGTCCGCGGATGAGCGAAGGCGTCGCGGGTCAACACCCAGGCGTGCTCGGGAATGCCGCCCGCGGATGTCAGGGTCTCCTTGCCGCCGATGGTGACACCCCAGAGCCCGCGATTGACCGAATAGGCGGCGCCGTAGGGCGGCACCGGAAGGCGGCGGCTTTGCAGATAATCGAGCTCTTCCTGACGCTTGAATGCGCGGTCGCGCACCGGCGCCAGCACCTCGAGCTCGGGTGCGAGGGTGCGCATCGCGACCTCGAAGCGCACCTGATCGTTGCCGGCCGCCGTGCAGCCGTGCGCGATGGTGCGGGTGCCGAGCTTGCGGGCCATGTGCGCGAGGGTCTGCGCCTGCATGACCCGCTCGGCGCCGACGCAGAGCGGATACATCTGCCCGCGCTTCACGTTGCCCATGATGAGAAAGCGCAGCACTTGCTGGAAGTAGTCCGCGCGCGCATCGATCTGATGGTGCGCCACGGCCCCGAGCGCGCGCGCGCGTTCGGCCAGGGTGCGCGCCGCCGCCTCATCGATCCCCCCGGTGTCGACCGTTACGGTGATCACCGGCTGGCCGTAGTTCTCCTTCAGCCACGGAACGAGAAAGGAGGTGTCGAGACCGCCGGAGTAAGCGAGGACGATGGGCTGCTCGCCCTTCGCGGGAAACGGATTGGGCATGCTCAGACTCGAAAGATCGCCTGCAGCCGGGCGATGAGCGCGTCCTGCGCGCCGGCATTGGCGGTTGCGATGAAGATGGTGTCGTCGCCGGAGAGGGTACCGGCGACCTCGGGCCACTCCGCCCGGTCGATGGCGACGGCGACGCTCTGCGCCGCACCGATCGTGGTTCTGACCACCGTGAGCGAGGGCCCCGCGCGCTTCAGTCCCCGCACGAACTGCCCCAGCATGGCGAAATCGCCGTTCGCCCGCGACACCTCATCCGGTGGCAGCACGTATCGGCCGCTCGCCTTGAGCACGCCGAGATCGCGCAAATCGCGGCTGACGGAGGACTGCGTGACCTCGAACCCCTCGGTCTTCAGCAGCCGCGCGAGGTCCTCCTGCCGGCGAACGTGTCCGTCGCGCAGGATCCGCACGATCACCTGACGGCGCTCGAGCTGCTGGGCGTCCATGCTGGAATCTAGAGAGAGGGAGGGCTGTGCATGTGCATAAACTTGCGCACATTATGCATATTCATGCGCAAGCGTCAAGCCGGCCGCCGCTCCTACTTCTCCACGCTGAAGACCAGATCCGCCCCGCGGATCTGGCCCGCCTCGCTGCGGATCGTCCAGTGATCGCCCAGGCTGTAGCGCAGCCGGATGGCGTTCAATTGCTGCGTGAGTCCGACGCCGTAGCTCACGTAGAGGCGCGGCGAGAGGTACTTGCCGAGGACGAGCGAGGTCTCGTTGTTGAGATCGGTCTCCAGGCTGATGTCCGGCAGGCCGATGCGCGAGCCGAGCTGCTGCGCCAGGATGGCGCCGCCCTGTGTCAGTAGCTCGTTGGCGGCGGTCGCCTGTTGATTCTGCGGCGTCGAGGCCGCCTGCATCATCTGCAGCGATCCGCCGCCGCCGCCGCCGGAGAGGATGAGCGAGACGATCTGCGACTGCGGCAGTGATGGATCGGAGAAGAAGGACATCCGCGGCTGCTGCAGCGTGCCGCGCACGTTGATGCCGGCGGTCACGTCGGGATAGCGTTTGATGGCTTTGATCTCTATCCCGGGATTGTCGATCGGCCCGCCCGTGAAAATGAGGCGCCCGCGTTGGATCTCGAGTTTGCGGGCGTAGGCCGCGTACTCGCCCTTCTGCACCGAGAGCTCTCCGGTGGCGCGGGTGATCGCATCGTAGCCGCTGCGCACCGCGATGCTGCCCGCGAGCTGACCGGTAAGGCCCAGGGTATCGATGTTGACGTCCGGCCCCAGGGTCATGGTGATCTGGGTCCTCACCTTGAAGCGGTCGGCGGGATTCTGCGACTCCTCACCGACGATGACCTGGTCCGAGGAGGCGGTCACCGCGCCCGTATAGTCGGTCGGGACGATCTTCGCGTACGGCACGGCCACGGTTCCGGTGATATCGATCTCCCGCGCCGCCACCTTGAAGTCGAGCTTCGGCGAGGCGTCGATCTGCGCTTCCGGAATATCCACCAGCCGCAGGTTCTCGCCATCGAGGTGCAGCTCGCCGTAGGGCAGCGAATCACGCCACTGCAGCTGGCCCTTCGCATGCACCCGCCCCTTGCCCGCCTGAGCCGTGCCGTCGAACATCAGCCCCTCGTCCGTCAGGCGCGCGCTGAGACCGATCTGACGCAGCCGCAGATTGGTCTGGTAAAGATCGAGCTCGCCATTGGAGACGCCGAGCGCGCCGCTCAGGTGCGGGTCGGCCACCGTCCCGGCGAGGTGCGCATCCGCCGTGAGCTCGCCGGCTGCCCGGTCGATATCGGGGACATAGACCGAAACGAGATCGAGCTTGGAGGTCTGAGCGCGCAGCTCGCCGGTGACCGGCATGTCCTGCCAGCGGCGCGCGCCGCGACGGATCTCGAGGGTTCCCTCGAGCGTGCCAATCTCCCCCGCCGTGAGGGATGCTGCGGCATTGATCGAGTCCGGAGTCGCGGTGGCCGTGAGGGTGCCCGAGCCGATGGAGGTGCGCTCGATGCGTCCGCTGACCAGCCGCCGTGACAGCACCGCATCGTTGAGCTCGATGCGCAGCGCCCCCTCGGCGGGGCTCGCCCCGCCGCCGAAGAGGCGCGCGCCGACGTTGATCTCGCCGAGGTACTCGACTGCCGGGGTGCGTCCGGCGGTGAGCGTGCTCAGCGGCAGTCGGTTCGCGGTGAGCGTGGTGGACCAGGCCGCGGGTGTCCAGTTGCCCTCGGCGCAGAGATTGCCCGGAGTGCCGATCAAGCAGAACCGGTCGATGCTGCTCGCCGCGCGCGAGACCCTGAGCTCCACCGGCTGCTCCAGGTGCAGCTGCAGCGACTCGTTACCCGATACGCTGAGAGATTCCAGCTTGCCGCCGAAGACGCCGCTGCTGAAGCCACCGTCAGCCTCGGCGGCGAGGCGCAGGCCGGGCGCCTGCACCTGAAGATGAGCGAGGGCAGCCGATGCCGGGCCATCGAGGGTGAAATCGAGGCTGCGCAGCGTACGGCGGCGCACGCGAAGCTCGCGCAGATGCGCCGCGATCGACGAGCGTCGCCGCGAGGTCGGGTCGAAATCCACTCGCGCATCGAAGGCCGCGAGCGACACGCCGTCGTAGAGGATATCCGCCCCCTTCGCGCTGGCGAGGATGTCCGGACCGTCGAGCGGCCCGCGAATGGTCCCGTTCGCCTCCACATGGCCGCGGCTGCCCGCCGAGAGGAGACTCAAATCCTGCGCCGTGACGGCGAATCGCAGATCGGCGGTGCGATCGATGCGGCCATCGAGCGCGAGGCGCGTGCGACCGAGACCCAAGCGTACCTGTTGGAAAGTCCACGTGTTGCCCGCATGCGTGAGCTTCCCGCCGCCGCTTGCCGCGACGCCGCGCAGTCGGCCGCTCAACCCGTCGATCGCCACCCGCACCGGATCGCCCGCGTTGAATCCTTGACCTGAGAGCGCCATGCCGAAATTGAGACTGCCGGGCAGATCGGGCCGCAACTCGGCCGGATCGATGCCGCTCGCATGGCCGCTCACCTCCCAGCGCTGCACCGGGTTCCAGGTCACCTCGCCCTGCACCTCGGCGTGCCCGCGATAAAGATCGAGCCGTGCGCGACTGAAGCTGACGCCATCACCCCCCAACTTTCCGGCGACGTCGGCGGGAACCGGCGCAAGCTCCTCGATCTGCGCCATCCCCTTGGTGTTGAAATCGTAAGGGCGCAGGCCCGAGAGCTCGAACGTTCCCGCGCTGCTGCGAAACGGCACGTTGGCTCCCGCGAGCGGCCAGCGAAAATTGCGCCAGCTGCCCTTAAGATTGAGGCGCGGTCCGCCCGCGACGATGCCGATCGTACCGGAGGCGATCGTCCGCGCCCCCGATGCAGGATGGGTGATGTCGATCCGGCTTGCGGTGAGGATCTGCTGCGAATAGGAGCCGTCGAACTGCACGTCGAATGAGCCGACCTTGAGCCCCGCCGGATCCAGCGTGCCGCGCGCGGTGAATCCCTTCCCGGCCCCGCGCAGCGCGAGCTTGCCGCTGATGGGGCCGAGCGCGCCGGTGAGGCGCCAGGCGCGCAGGTCGAAATCGCGCACCAGGGCTTCCCCCTGCCAGTGCCAGTCGTGAGTCAGGTCGAGCATCTCGCCGCTGACATCGCTCTGGAAGGGAGCGAGAATCCGGCCGCTGATCGGCAGCTTGTCGAGATCGCCTGCGGCCGTGGCGGCCACCCTCCACACGGGCTGCCCGGGCGCCTGCCAGGCGATCTCGCCCTCGGCCGAGAGCCGCAGCGGCTCGCTCGCGAGCAGGGTTCCGGCGGCCTCGAAATGGACTTCGCCCATCTGCAGCTGCGCGCGGTAAAAGCGGATATCCCGATGGCGCAGGAGCGCCGAGCCGGCGATCGCGCTGCCCGTGATGCGCGTGCCGTCCGGCACCACCAGCACCGCATTGCGCACGTTCGCCTGTCCCACCTCGATGGTGAGCCAGCGCGGCAGGAAGGGCGGTGGATGGCCGGGAGCGGACGGCGGCCCGGTGGGGCGCCTGACCTCGATATAGACACTGTCGACGGTGGTGGCGGGCGTGCGGATGGTCTGCCAGAGGAGTGGCTCCAACATGATCCGGGTGTAGATGCCACGAATCTCGAGATGCACCCGCTCCTGGTCGATCTCCACCAGAGCGGCACGGGCGCCGCCGGCGATCGTGCCGCTCACATTCTCGATCCGCACACCGACGTGGCCAAAGCGCTGCGGCAGATGGCTCACGAGAAAGCGTAGACCGCTCTCGGTGAAGAGCACGGAGTAGAGCGCGGCGCACGGCAGGGCGATCGTGAGAAGAACGAGGAGCGCGGCGGCGAGCAGCAGGAGACGGCGCATGACGGCTAGCGCGCTCTCAGAGCTTCGGCGAGAAGTTGATGTAAAGACGCGGACCGCCGGAGCGCGAGAGCGGCTGCCCGATGTCGATGCCGAGCGTCAGCACGGGCAGGCGCACGCGAAAGCCGAGACCCGCGCCGTACTCGAGCAGGCCGCGGCACTGCGGCGGACCCGGCCCCGAGACGGCAGCGCACTGCGTCCCCAGGTGATTGAAGGCGTTGCCGTAGTCGAAGAAGGCCGCGACCCCGAAGTTCCGCGGCAGGTCGCGATCGAATTCCACCGAGCCGGTGATCACGTCCTTGCCGCCGGCTTTCGCCTGATCGCAGACACTGGTTCCGGGCAGGCAGTATTGCTGCGTCGGCGAGAGATCGTTGTACGCGAAGCCGCGCACGCTCCCCTCGCCGCCGGCGAAGAAGCGCATGGCGGGAGGTATCTGCGCGAAATGCGAGGCGAAGGTCGCTCCGAACTCATCGCGAAGCAGCAGGTGCCACTTGGGAGCGAGCGAGAACACCCGCTCGAGCTGCACGTGGATCTGCATGAAGTCCGCATTGGAGCCGAAGGCGCCCTGCGAGCCGCGGACCTCGGCGAAGAAGCCGTGCTCGAACATCGGCTCGCCGAGATAACCCTTCGGGACGGAAGCGAGGTCCACACCCGGCACCAACATGTCCGCGGTCGGTATGCCGATGGTGACGTTGGTGCTGCACGCGCCCCCCGGACCGGTGGCGCCCGCGATGCAGACCTTGGATGGATTCAGCGCACCGGCCGCAGTCGTCTGCACGGTGCCGGTGGCGTGCACGCCGTTGACGAACCATACCGTCTGCCACCGTCCGGTCACCCGCGTCACGCTCGGCCCGATGGAGGCGGTGCGCGCATCGACGTCCGCGAGTTGACGCTGCTCGACGGTGCCGGCGAGGGTCAGGTTCTCGACCGCCGGGTCGCCGATCGGAATGATGTAGCGGCTCTGCAGGCTGTACTTGGTCACCTGCGCGGCTTCCAGATCGACGCTCATCTTGTGTCCGTGACTGTTGACCCGTCGGTCCTGCCAGCTGATGATGCCGCGCGCGCCGGTATCGGTCGCGTAGCCGGCGGCGAAGGAGTAGACATTCGGCCGGCTGGGATCGGCGCGGATACTCACCGGCACCGTGTGCGCCACCCGATCAGGCGTTCCCGTCAACACCTCGAGGTCGGCAAAATACTCCGCGTCATCGAGCGCGAACTGAGTGCGCAGCACTTCCGTCAGATCGAACGGATCTCCCTCGCGGTAGCGCAAGTACCTGCGCACGAGCTTCTCGCTCACGGCGTGCTGCTGCACGGTGGTCGCGCCGAAGCGATAGCGCACGCCGGTCTCGAGCTCGAGCGCGATGCTGGCCGTGTGTGCCTCAGGATTCACCAGGAGCTCATGACGGGTGAGCGTCGCATCGAGGTAACCGTAGGTCGCCGCCGTGCGCAGCAGGTTGCTCTTCACGGCTTCGTACTTTGCCTGATCGAGAGGATCGCCGGCATGAAGCGGCAGGCGCGAGGTGATGCGGGTGAAGAGCGGGCTCGTCGCTCCCGGCCCCATCACCCGCACGTCGACCTGCTTCAGGATCACCGGCTGCCCGGGGTCGATGCTGATCGCCACCCGCCAGTCGCCTTTCCCGGAGGCTTTGACGCTGGAGCGCACCTTCGGCTGGAAGTACCCGAAGGGGCGCAGCGCCGATTGCACCTCCCGGTCGATGCGGCTTTGCAGGCGATCGACGGTGTCGGGGCTCAGATCCTTGCTGCGCTGGTAGCGGGCGAAGCTCAGGTACGCGAGCACGTTGCTGCGCAGCGGATCGGTGACGCCGCTGATGCTGATGGTGACGTTCGCCCGCGCCGCCGGCACGGCAAGGATTCCTGTGACGAGCAATGCGAGGACGCCCGAGGCTCGCCATGGCGGCCGAGCCCCGTGTAACGATTTGCATTGCGCCATTGGTACGTGCGAGGAACCCGGGCGGTTGAAACACGGATTGTAACGTGACCGTTTCCTGGGTCACCGGTTCCTTGAACGGCGCAGGCCCGGGTCCGCTTACTCCGGCCATTCTTCGGGCGCCAGGCGAAATTCCGTCTCGCCGCTGCAGGCGCCGCTCGGATCGAAGCGCCGCTCCGCCAGGTAACAGCCGCCACCGGGCTCGAGGGCGAGGAGGGTGGAGCAGCGCGTGCCGTAGCGCTCGTGCAGCACGAAGGGGGAGGACAGGATTCGCTCCCATTCGGGTGAGACTCCGGTGTTCGGCAGTCCATCAGTGGTTTGCTCGCGATCCTCGAGGAGTGCGAAGAGCTCACCGCCCTCCGCGGACGCGCCGGTTCGAAGCCACTCCTCGAAGCCGCGCCGCACGCGGCGCAACTTGGGCCAGGGGGTATCCAGCCGCTCGTTCGACAGCCCGTGCACCCCGGCCGGAAGTGCCCTCGCGAACGGCGAGTTGCGGTTCGACGCGTACCAGAGGGATTCGGCGTCGGCCAAGAGGAGATTGAATCCGCCGTACGCCGCAGCGGCATGCTCGAGGACGCCGAGGTATTCGCCTGGAGCGGCCTCGCCCGCGAGATATCGCGGGATCAGCTCGCCACGGGAAGCGGCTCCGGGCGTTGGCGGCACGAGATCGCGAAAATTGGTCACCACACCGAAGCGGCGGCGCCGGTCGATTCCGAGCCAGGTGCCGCCCACGCGCAGATCCCGCCCGGCCAGGATCTCATCCGGGGCGGGCCAGCGGCCGAGTGCCGCGGCGGGGCGATCGTGGTACTCGTCGCGATTGGCGGCGACCACCAGGCGGTAGCGGGGGTGCGCTTGCCACGCGAGCACGAGCAAACACATGCGTAGTCTCTAGGACGTGGCCGCTTTGCGCGCGGGTTGCTCCTCGAGCCATTCGACGATCAGGCGATGCGAGATCGAATGTGCCGAGGGCAGCATCGCGGCGGCGCCGGCCCGAATCTCCTCGCGAGTGAACCAGCGGGCGTCCTCCAGCTCACCGCCGGCGTGCACGGGCCGGCTCCCGGCAGGCGCCCAGGCCCGAAAACCGATCATCAGCGAGGCGGGAAAGGGCCAGGGTTGGGAGGAATCGTAGCGGGCGCCGGCAACCGGCACGCCGGTCTCTTCCATCACCTCGCGCGCGACGGCATCCTCCAGGCTCTCGCCCGGCTCCACGAAACCGGCGATGGTGGAGTAACGCCCCGCGGGCCAGCTTGCCTGACGGCCGAGGAGCGCCCGTTCGCCATCGGTGATCAGCACGATGATCGCGGGGTCCAGACGCGGGAAGAACTCCAGCGCGCAGGCCTCGTTCGAGCAGCGCATGCAGTGTCCCGCCCGCTGAGGCACCGTCGCGGCGCCACACGCGCCGCAGTACTGCTGACGGGCGCGCCAGACCGAGAGAGCGCGCGCGTAGGCGAGGAGGCCCGCCTCATCCCCCGCCAGCACCGGCGAGAGCGGCCGCAGCTCCTCGAAGGAGACGCCGTGCGGCAGCGAGAGCTCGCTCTCGGCATCGATCTCCACGAGCACGCAGCGCCGCTCCCGGAACCAGCCGAGGAGCACCAGCCGGCTGGAGCCGGCAGCGGCCGCCTGCCTGGCATCCTCGAGAAAGGCGATGCGCGGCTCCGGTTGGGTGTAGAGAAGATGCCGAGTGCCGCGGCCGAGCAGATAGAGCGTCGAGGAGTCCTCGAGCGCGGACCGTTCCCAGTCCGCCTGCTCGCGCTCCTCGCTGCGGCGATCGACGTAAGGGCCGGAGAAGAAATTCGGTTGATCGGCGGCCATCGCCGGATTTTAGTGTAAGGGCTGGATCCGTGGCGTACTCGAGCGAGATCGTCGCCGTCGCAACGCGGGCGGCGGAGGTCTCGGACGTGCCGCCGAACGTCGAGGTGGGATCGGCGCGCTACGCGCGCCAGCCGGCCGCAGTGCCCTTGACTTCATCGTTTACGCGTGTAGTCTATTGCGCTCGTCTACATCTGTAAACAAAAGGCGGCACGCGATGCGCTCATTCGAGCTCGTGGTTGCGGGTGCGCTCGGCAGCGCGCTGCTCATGACTTCATGCTGCGTGCCGGCAAGCGCCGCGGCGGCAGGCGCGCGGCAGGCTGCCCCGCAGGTCAGGGACGGCTCGCATGACTTCGACTTTTTCTTCGGCACCTGGCTCCTGCGCAACCGGCGCCTGAAGTCACCGGTCCTCAAATCCAACAATTGGGCGCAGTTCGACGCGACCGATGTGGCGCGGCCGCTGCCCGGCGGACTGGGCAATGAGGATATCTATCAATCGAACTATCCGAAGAAGGGCTTCGTCGGCCTGACGGTGCGGCTGTATGATCGCGCGACCGGCCTGTGGAGGATTTATTGGATCGACAACCTGAAGTCACATGGTGATGCAGGAGAACCGAACGTCGGCAGGTGGCACGGCAATGTCGGGATATTCGATGAGCATCTGATGGTCCAGGGCGAGCCGGCCATCGATCGTTACACCTGGACGAGGTTCGGCAGCGGCTCGAAGGTCGCCGCACATTTCGAGGAGTCCCTCTCCATCGACGGCGGCAAGACGTGGAAGGTGGTATTCGTCAACGACATCATCCGGACCGCACCGATGGCGGCCGCCTCGGGGAGCGCCGCCGACGAAGACCCAGCCCCCGTCGCCGGGGTGCGCGACGGCTCGCATGATTTCGACTTCGAGTACGGCAAGTGGAGAATGCCGAACCACAGGCTCGTCAAGCGTCTGGCCGGCTCTCACGAGTGGGCGGACTTCGTCAGTTGCGACGAGGGCGAGCCGCTACCCGGCGGCCTCGGCGACCAGGATGTCTTCCGCGCCAGCTACTGGCCGGATTTCGTCGGCATGACCCTCCGCACCTATGATCCGCAGACCGGCCTCTGGCGGCTCTACTGGTTCGACAACCGCTTTTCCAGCGGCGCCATGGAGCCCCCGGTCGCGGGCAAATTCCAGGGCAACGTGGGTGTCTTCGAGGGCAACGATACCTTCAACGGCAAACCGGTCATCGTGCGCTTCGTCTGGACGGTCAATCCCAGGGGGTCGAAGGTGGCGGCGAAATGGCAGCAGGCGTTCTCGCCCGACGGCGGCAAGACCTGGGAAGTCAACTGGAGAAATGAGCTCATCCGCGATGGCGAGTGCACGCCCACGGCCCCGGCGGCGTGAGCGGACCCGGCCGTTGCCGGCTTGACGCAATCGTTTACAAGCGTAGTCTACTGTCCGCTCATGAGTGCACCGGAATCCATCAGCGAAGCGGAGTCCGCCGTGCTCGCGGTCCTGTGGGAGAAGGGGGCTGCCACGGCAGACGATGTCGTGGCGGCGCTCGCCAAGCCCCGTGACTGGCGGGAGTCCACCGTCAAGACTCTGCTCGGCCGCCTGCTCAAGAAGGGCGCCGTGCGAGCCGAGAAGGACGGCCGCCGCTTCATCTACTCGCCCACCCTGGCGCGCGAGGAGTGGCTCTCGCGCGAGAGCGAAAGCCTGCTCAATCGCCTCTACGGTGGCCGTTTGGCGCCGCTGGTCGCGCACTTCAGCCGCCATCGCAAGCTCTCGAAGCGGGACGTGCGCGAGCTCAAGCGGCTGATCGAGGAGCTCGACGATGAATAGCGCCGCATTGCAGTACCTCGCGATCCTGAGTGGTGTGACGACCCTCGTCGTCTCGTTCGTCGCCCTGGCGCGTGCGCCGTTGCGAGCCACGCTGGGAGCTCGTGCCGCCTATTGGCTCTGGCTGGCCGTGCCCGCCAGTGCGCTCGCCCTCGCGTTACCGCGAGTCGCTCAGCCCAGTGGCGAGGCGGCGATGGCCGCACCGGATGTGTTCGCCTGGGCCTGGGCCTGGACGTGGACGAGAGTCGATGCCCTGTTCGCGGCGATTCACGTTTCCGATCGACTGGGCGCGCTGGCGTACGCCCTGTGGGCCGCGGGCGCCTGCGCCACTCTAGCGGTCATGATCCTGAGGCAGCGCTCCTTCGCCCGCTCCCTCGGTAGACTCGACGTATGGCCCGACGGTACATGGCGCAGCCGCGCCGTGGCGGAGCCCATGCTGATCGGCGCGTTGCGGCCCCGCGTACTGGTGCCGCTGGACTTCGAGCAGCGCTACGACGCGGAAGAGCGTGCATTCGTCCTGGCGCACGAGCGCGCCCACCTGCGTCGGGGAGACCCACTGGTCAACGCCTTCGGTGCGGCGTGGCTGTGCGTTTTCTGGTTCAACCCCGTGATGTTCTGGGCCATGCGCATGCTGCGCTTCGATCAGGATCTCGCGTGCGATGCGGCGGTGCTCGCGGCGGCGGGAAAGGGGCGCCGCGGCCGCTACGCCGAAGCACTGCTCAAGGCGCAACTGGCGAGCGAGGCCGGATTACCCCTGCCGCTCGCGTGTCATTGGCATTCCGTACACCCGCTGCGCCGGCGTATCGCGGAGCTGCGCCGGCCCGTGGTGGGCCGCATGCGCCACGGCATCGGGATTCTGTGCGTTGTGACACTCGTCGCCTCGGTGAGCCTAACCGCGCGCGCCGTAGAGCCCACCTTGCATGGTGCGCAGCCGGCTGCGCAGCCTATTGCCACGAATGCGCGCTCCTTTCCCGCCGCGCACGCCTCCGGCAAGGTCTGTCCGCTCAGCCGGCGTCGTGCGCTGGCGCGCCACGCAGCGCCACGCTTGCGCGCGGTCAGTTGACGCGCGTTGAGCGCTCGTTGGGCCCGGTTGGGCGCGGCCCGACGCGAAAGCGCAACCGGTCTCTGGGCCAGCCTCAACGGTCTGCATCGCTGCGCGCGCTCGCGCAGTGGTGGCAGCGCTTCTCCCTGATGGGGAAGCGCTCGACTACGATCATGCCGCCGCATTCGCAGCACCTGCCCAGGCGCAGCTGATCGCCCCGCGCCAGGCACTCCGCGAGGAACACCGCATACTCGAACGAGATCGTCGCGGTCGGAATGAGGGTGGCATAGGTCTCGAACGCGGTGCAGAGCGAATCCCCGCGGGCGATGTTGGGGAGGGTGGCGCCGGTGGCGAGCGACGGCTCGGCGGGCACCAGGCCCGCAAGCGCGAAAAAGCTCGCCAGCACGGCCGTTTCCTGTTGGATCCTCAGCGAGCGCGTGAAGTAGGCGGCCTGATGAGGCGACTTGCCTCGATGGCGGGGAACATAACAGGCGGCGCGGCTGAGATAGGACCGATAGAGCTTGCGGATGCGATCGTCGGTCAGCCCGGTCCAGGCGCGGATCGTCTGGGTACGCGCCTCGTGAGTCAGGAAACGCAATGCCAGCTCGAGCCGTTGCCGATCGCGATCGTAGCGGTCTTCGGAAATGCGCATGGCGGCTCCCGCTCCGTCATCTGCTGACCGAGCTCATTATTGGGAAAATTTTCCCAAAACTCAATCAGGTCATTTTGGGCAAAAAATCCCAATTTCAGCTGTTGCCTCCGGCCCGGTGCGCAGTACCATGCAGCGAGGATCCGCGGGGAGGGTCGCCGTCATGTTGTGCAATGAGATGCTTGTGGCGCTGGATCTGCGCGCGCTCGGCCGCACCGCCTGCTGGCTGCGGCGCGAGATGCTCGAATCCCTGACCGAGGTGAACCATCGCTGTCTCGGCCTGCTGGCCGAGCAAGCGTTGACGCCCGGACCGCAGAGCGAGGCGGCACTGCGGCAGGTGGGGGAGCTCTGGCGGGCCCTCGATGAGCGCGCCCGCTGGCAGGCGGCGGCCTGTCCCTACCTCATGGTCGATGCCTTTTTCGGCGAGCCGCAACGCTGGCAGGGTGTGCGCGCCGCGCGGGTCGGCGACGGGCCCGGCGCGCCCTACGCCTCTTTCTTCACCGTGCCGCAGACGGTCGCCGTGGCACGGATGGTGTTCGTGTTCGCCTGGTCGCTGGTGGTCAGTCATGCGGCCGGAGCACGCCTGGTCCTGGGAATCCACCCGCAATGCGCGAGCCTCCTCGGCGCCTGCACGGTGGCGCAGGTCCACGAGCTGGCGGAGCGCTACTCGGGATGGCTGCGGCCGCGGTGGCTGAAGCGCGCGCGGCTCTGGCGGCAGATGCTGGTGGCCGCGGCCGAGGGTGACGCGGGGACTCTCGAGCGCTCGCGGATGCAGGGGCTGCAGATGCTGGCGGCGGAGGCCTGGGACGCCGCCCGCCCGGAAGTCCGCCCGGCTACGCGAATGCCAGGACCCCTGCTACAGCTTCAATGAAGCGAATCGATGAGGCTGCGCAGCGCATCGGGAGCCACCGGCTTGACGAGGTGATGGTCGATGCCCGCCCGCAGGGATCGGCGGCGGTCGTCATCCTGGCCGTATCCGGTGATCGCGATGAGAACGGTCGCGTTACCCTGCGGCAGTGAGCGCAGCCGCTCGGCCACCTGATAGCCATCCATTCCCGGCAGTCCGATGTCGAGAAACACCGCCTCGGGGTGCCATTGCTGCGCGGTCTCGAGCGCGCTCGGGCCATCGAAGGCATACACGACCTCGTGGCCCCACATCTCGAGCAGCATCGACATGCTTTCTGCGGCGTCCTTGTTGTCATCGACGACCAGCACGCGCTTTGCGTTCATATGTGCTCCTCGATGTTGACCATCCCGGATAGGGCACCCTCGCGGCTCACCCCCGGTAAATGTCGATCTGTCGCAGGCCGGTCGAGTCGCGCGCTCCGCGGAACATGCCTTCGGTGGTGAACTCCGTGACGATCCTTCCGCTGCGGTCGATTGCGATGACCCCACCGCTGCCACCCAGCTCACGGAGCCTCACGTTCAGCAATTCATGTACCGCCGCGCGCAGGTCGAGGCCGCGTAATTCGACGGCGGCACAGATGTGATGAGCCGCAACGGTACGGATGAAGTATTCGCCCTGACCCGTGGCTGAGACGGCGCAAACGCCGTTCTTGGCGTAGGTGCCGGCGCCGATGATGGGCGAATCGCCGACTCGCCCCTGGCGCTTGTTGGTCATGCCGCCGGTGGAGGTCGCGGCGGCGAGATTGCCCGCTTGATCGAGCGCCACCGCCCCCACCGTCCCCTGCGAAGCGGGCACCAGGTCCGAGACCGGCCGCCCACCGCGCTCGCTTTCGAGTTGGGCGCGCCGCTCCTCGGTGCGGAAGTAGTCATTCGGCACCAGCGTCAGGCCCTCCTCCAGCGCGAATTCTTCCGCACCGGCACCGACCAGCAGCACGTGCCGGGACTTCTCCATCACCCGGCGCGCGAGCTCGATCGGGTTTTTCACGTGCCGCACGGCCGCGATGGCGCCTGCGCGCTGCTGGCGGCCATCCATGATCGCGGCATCGAGCTCCGCGGCTCCCTCCCGGGTGAGCGCCGCGCCGCGCCCGGCATTGAAGAGCTCGTTGTCCTCGAGCGTCCGTACGGCGGCACTGACCGCATCCAGGCTCGTGCCACCCTTCTCGAGCGTGGCGTACCCGAGATCGAGAGCGGCCGCGAGTCCGGCGCGATACTGCCGCTCCCGTTCAGCCGAGAGCGCCTGCCGCGGCACCGCGCCGGCACCGCCGTGGATGGCGATCGCATGCATGGAAGATCCTCTTCAGAGCCGAGTGCCCGGCCGATTTCTCCAGGAAACCCGCTATGATCGTGGAGATATTACAGCGTAAGGGTCTCATGCCGCAGCGATTCCACAGCATTCTGATCGCCAACCGTGGAGAGATCGCCATCCGCGTCATGCGCGCCGCGAGCGAGCTCGGCCTGCGGACGGTGGCCATATACTCGCAGGAGGACCGCTTCTCGCTCCATCGCACCAAGGCGGATGAGAGCTATCTGGTCGGACGGGGCAAGGGGCCGATCGAAGCGTATCTCGACATCGCCGACATCCTGCGCATCGCGCACGAGGCGCGGGTCGAGGCTGTTCACCCGGGGTACGGATTTCTCTCCGAGAATCCCGAGTTCGCGCAGGCTTGCTCGGTGGCCGGGATCGGCTTCGTAGGTCCGCGGCCCGAGACCATGCGCACCTTGGGCAACAAGGTGGCGGCACGCCAACTAGCGGCCGCGGCCGGGGTGCCGGTCATGCCCGCCACCGCGCCGCTCCCCGCGCACCTCGATGACTGCCGGCGGCTCGCGCAGGGGATCGGCTACCCGGTCATGCTCAAGGCGAGCTGGGGCGGCGGAGGCCGAGGCATGCGCAGGGTCGAGAGCGATGCAGAGCTCGCGGAGCTGCTGCCGGTCGCGCGACGGGAGGCGAAGACGGCGTTCGGGAACGACGAGGTGTACCTCGAGAAGCTGGTGCGCCGCGCGCGCCACGTCGAGGTGCAGATCCTGGGCGATGCCCACGGTGGCCTGGTGCATCTTTACGAGCGCGACTGCACCGTCCAGCGCCGCAACCAGAAGGTCATCGAGCGCGCCCCCGCGGTGTTCCTCAGCGCCGCTCAGCGCGACGAGCTATGCGCGGCCGCGCTCGCCATCGGGCGCGCCGCGCGCTATCTCAACGCCGGCACGGTGGAGTTCCTCCAGGATGCCGACTCGGGAAAGTTCTACTTCATCGAGGTCAATCCGCGCATCCAGGTCGAGCACACCGTCACCGAGTGCGTGACCGGCATCGACATCGTCAAGGCGCAGATCCGCATCGCCGAAGGCGCGCGGCTCGGCACCGCGGAAAGCGGTGTGCCCCCGCAGGAAGAGATCCGCATCGGCGCCCACGCGCTGCAGTGCCGGGTCACCACCGAGGATCCTGAGAACAACTTCATACCGGATTACGGCAAAGTCACCGCGTACCGCAGCCCCGCCGGCTTCGGCATCCGCCTCGATGCGGGCACGGCCTATACCGGAGCGATCATCACCCGCTCGTACGATTCGCTCCTGGTCAAGGTGACGGCCTGGGCATCGACGCCCGAGGAGACGATCGCGCGCATGCATCGCGCGCTCTGGGAGTTTCGCATCCGCGGCGTCGTCACCAACCTGCGCTTCCTCGATCAGCTCATCACGCATCCTCGCTTTGCGCGCGGCGAGTACACCACGCGCTTCATCGACGAGACGCCGGAGCTCTTCCGCTGGCCGCCGAAGCGCGACCGCGCCACCCGCATCCTCACCTACATCGCCGAGACGATCGTCAACGGCAATCCCGAGACCCGCAGTCGCCCGCGTCCGGCGCGGCTCGAGACGCCGAAGCTGCCGGCGGTGGCGCTCGGCGATCCGCCGCCGGGAACCCGGCAGAAGCTCGAGGCGCTGGGGCCCGAGCGCTTCGCGAGATGGATGCTGGCCGAGGAGCGGGTGCTGCTCACCGACACGACCCTGCGCGATGCGCATCAGTCGCTGCTCGCGACGCGCATGCGCACGATCGACATGGCCGCCATAGCTCCCTACTACGCGAGCCTGCTGCCGCAGCTCTTCTCGCTCGAATGCTGGGGCGGCGCGACCTTCGATGTGGCGATGCGCTTTCTCAAGGAGGATCCGTGGGAGCGTCTGACGATGCTGCGCGAGCGGGTGCCGAATCTGCTGCTACAGATGCTGCTGCGCTCGGCGAACGCGGTCGGCTACGCCAACTATCCCGATAACGTGGTGCGATTTTTCATCGCGCGGGCCGCGGAGCGCGGCATCGACGTGTTCCGCATCTTCGACTCGCTCAACTGGGTCGAGAACATGCGAATGCCGATCGAGGCGGTACTCGAGTCGGGCAAGCTCTGCGAGGCCGCGATCTGCTACACGGGGAATTTGAGCGATCCGCACGAGAAGAAGTACACCCTCGACTACTACCTCGAGCTCGCGCGCGAGCTCAAGGCGGCCGGCACGCACGTGCTCGGCATCAAGGACATGGCCGGGCTGTGTCGTCCGCGCGCCGCCTACACGCTGGTCAAGGCGTTGAAGGAAGAAGTGGGGCTCCCGGTGCACTTCCACACCCACGACACGAGCGGCATCGCCGGGGCGAGCGTGTTGGCCGCGATCGAAGCCGGCGCGGATGCCGTCGACGGCGCCATCGATGCGATGAGCGGCCTCACCTCCCAGCCGAACCTCGGCTCCATTGTCGAGGCGCTGCGGTTCTCGCCGCGCGACTCCGGGCTCGATCCGGGGAAGCTTCGCCTGCTGTCTTCCTACTTCGAGCAGGTGCGTCGTCTCTACGCCGCTTTCGAGAGCGACATCCGCTCGGGCGCATCCGAGGTGTACGTGCACGGCATGCCGGGCGGGCAGTACACCAACCTGCGCGAGCAGGCGCGCTCGCTCGGAATCGACAATGCGCACTGGTCCGATGTCGCGCAGGCGTACGCCGATGTCAACGCCATGTTCGGCGATATCGTCAAGGTCACCCCGACCTCGAAAGTGGTGGGCGATCTGGCGCTGCTCATGGTGACGAGCGGGCTGACGCCGCAGCAGGTGCTCGATCCCGCCGTGGACGTGCCGTTCCCCGAGTCGGTGGTGCAGCTCTTTCGCGGCGATCTCGGCCAGCCCTACGGCGGCTTTCCGCCGGCGCTGCAGCGCAAGGTGCTGAAGGGAGCGGCTCCGCTCGAGCGCCGCCCGGGCGCCGGGATGGCGGCGGTCGACCTCGCGGCCGAGCGCGCCAAAATCCAACAGAAGCTGACTCGCCCCGTCACCGATGAGGACCTGGCCTCGTACCTCATGTACCCGCGCGTCTGGCTCGACTATGCCGCCGAGCGCGCACAGTACGGCGATGTGGCCATTCTGCCGAGCGCCGTTTTCTTCTACGGCATGGAGCCGGGTCAGGAGGTGAGCGTGGAGCTCGAGCGCGGCAAGACGCTCATCGTGCGCTACGTGGCGGCGAGCGAGACTCACGAGGACGGCACCCGCACCGTGTTCTTCGAGCTCAACGGTCAGCCGCGATCGGTGCGCGTGCCCGATCGCAGCCAGGTCGCCAAGCGAGCGCCTGCGCGCAAGGCCGAGACTGGCAACCCACGCCAGGTCGGTGCGCCGATGCCCGGCACCATCGCGACCATCGCGGTCATCGCCGGCCGCAGGGTCGCGCGCGGCGACCTGCTGGCGACGCTCGAGGCGATGAAGATGGAGACTGCCGTGCGCGCGGAGCTCGATGGCGAGGTGGCGGAGGTGCTGGTGAGCCCGGGACAGCAGGTGGATGCTAAGGATCTGCTGATGGTGTTGAGCTCACCTGATAGCGAACCGCGGTGATCAGCCTGCGCTCTCGAGCACCCGCAAGTCGCGTCCGCGCGTCTCGTGGCCGTAGAGCGCGATGAGTGCCAGGCCGAGAAGCACGGGAATGCCGATCTCGACTGCCGCGGCGCCGATCGCGGGTACCAGAGCCAGGGCGCTCAGCGCCTGACAGATGAGTCCGCCGCCTTTGCTGCAGCCGGCTACCCACCCGGTGGCGCGGCCGCGAATGCGCAACGGGTAACTTTCGGCGGCATAGGGGAGCAGGATGGAAATCACTCCCGTGGACCCCACGATGAGCAGCGTGAGGGCGATGACGGGATCGGAGGCGGCCGGCACCCCGGCCTGTCGCAACACCAGCACGGCCAGCCCGAGCGCGGTGATCGCCGTCATGATGAGGAGCGAACCCTTGGTGCTCCAGCGCGAGTAGAGCAGCGCCGCGACCGCGACCACGGGCACCGCGATGAAGGCGGAGCGGGCGATGATCGCGGCTGCCACCCCCATGTCATGACCCTCCGCAATCAACTCGCCGGGAAGCCACAACAAGAGGCCAAAGTTGACGAAACCCCAGGAGAGCCCGGCGAGCGTGAGCGCCACGGTCATGCCGGCGAAGCGCCGATCGACGGGCGGCAGATGCGAATGATCGAGCTTCGCTTCTTCGTCCCAATCCTCCGACTCCCTGACCACGACCGATCCGAAGCGCGCCAGCGTTGCGCGCGCCTCCGCCGGCCGACCGATATGCACGAGGAAGCGGGCGGATTCCGGGATGAGCGGACTCACCGCGATCAGCAGGAGTCCCGAAGGCAGATTCAGAAACCACATGATCCGCCAGCCGAACTCCGGCTGCAGCAGCGCGGACAGACCCGAGGCGGCAAGATAGCCACCCAACGCGCCGGCGCTGCCTACGACTACCAGGCTCCACCCCCGGTGGCGCGTCGGCATGATCTCCGCGAGCAGGGCGTAGGCCACGGGCAGCATGCCGCCCGCCGAGGCGCCCATGAGAAAGCACATGAAAAGATTCCAACGGAACGAAGGCATCGCCCCGCAGATGGAGGTGCCGATGAACATCACGGCGGCCAGCAGGATGGTGGCGCGCCGGCCATACAGGTCGGCGAGAGCGCCCCATACGAATGAGCCCAGCGTAGCGCCGCTCAAGGCGGAAAGCGGCAGCAGCGCGACTTGCGCCCCGCCGATCCCGTACTCGACCCGCATTCCCGGGATGACGAAGCCGAGGCTGCTGACCTTCATGATGTCGACCACCAGCGCCACGGCCAGCGCTGCACCGGCCGCCCAGTGCCAGATCGTCAGAGGCGCATCCTCCGGCGCGACGATGCGCTCATGCACCGCCTTGGCGCCCTCGGCCACGGGTTTCTTTGGCTGTAGTCCGTAAACCGCAGCCGCAGCTCCGCCGAGGATGCATGCCATGCCCCAGAGCATGCCCGCCCCCATGGGCATGCCCGCCAACCGATAGTGCATCGACCGCGCCATGATGAACATCGGCATGTGCAGCAGCACGCCGACTACCACGAAGAGGCTCCCCACCCAGAACGCCACGGGGCTGCGTCGGTCGGCGAACATGAAAAGCTCATTCATCGGTTGCGGGCCCCCGGCGCTCGCCAGCGCGCGCTTTCGCAGCGCTGCGCTCAGGCGCATCGATAGTGGGTTTCCGACACGGCCCGCAAGCGCGTGTGGCCGTTCTAGTATTGCGTTATTGTGGGGCCCGAGGCAAGCCGATGAACGACAGAAGAATCCGCAGCCTGGCGATCGTGGGGGGCGGCACGGCCGGGTGGATGACCGCAGCCGCCCTGTCAAAGTCCCTGGCCGGGCTGGGCGTGCAGCTGCGCCTCATCGAGTCCGCGCGGATAGAGCCGATCGGGGTGGGCGAGGCGACCATTCCCCCCATCATGGACTTCATTCGCCAGCTCGGGATCGACGAAGGCGATCTCGTCCGGGAAATCAAGGCGACCTACAAGCTCGGCATCGGCTATCGCGATTGGACCCGAGCGGGTCATTTCTACTTCCATCCTTTTGGCCCCGCCGGCCCCGGGATCGGCCACATCCCGTTTCAGGCCTATTGGTTGAAAATGCGTCTGGAAGGCAAGGCCGAGCGGCTGGAGGAATACTCGATCCAGGCAATGGCCGCTCTCAGCGGGCGATTTGCCCGGCCCGTGCACGCACCCAACACGCCGCTCAATAAGCTCACTTACGCCCTGCACTTCGATGCCGGGCGCTTCGCGCAGTATCTGCGGCGCTACGCCGAGGCGCGCGGCGTGCTGCGAACCGAGGGTCACGTCCGCTCGGTGGCGATGCGCGGCTCGGATGGCTTCGTCGAATCGGTGACTCTCGAGACCGGTGAGAGCATCGGCGCGGATCTCTTCGTCGATTGCAGCGGCTTCCAGGGCTTGCTCATCGAGGGAGCGCTCCACACCGGCTATGAGGACTGGAGCCGATGGCTACCCTGCGACCGGGCGGTCATCGTGCACAGCGAGCGTTGCGCGCCGCCGAAGCCGTATACCCTGGTCAACGCCCGGGAGGCGGGCTGGCAGTGGCGGATTCCGCTGCAGCATCGCGACGGCAACGGATATGTCTATGGCGGTGATTTCAGCGCCGAGGAGGCCGCGAAGGCGCTGCTGTTGGCGCATCTCGACGGCCGCGCGCTGAGTGAGCCGGTCGCGCTGCGCTTCCGGCCGGGGCGGCGGAAAGCGGCCTGGAACAAGAACGTGGTTGCGCTCGGGCTGGCCGCGGGCTTTCTCGAGCCGCTCGAGGCCACATCGATCCACCTCATCCAGCGCGGCATCGCCATGCTGCTCAAGTTTTTCCCCGACCGCGATTTCGAGGCGGCTGACATCGAGCGGTACAACAGGACGCTCGAATCGGAATTCAGCCGGGTGCGCGACTTTCTGCTGATGCACTACAGCCAGACCGAGCGCGGCGGCTCCTTCTGGCAGCACTGCCGCGATATTCCGTTGACCGACAGCCTGCGCGAGAAGATCGAGCTCTTTGCCAGCCACGGCCGCATCCTGCGCGAGGAAACCGAGCTCTTTCCGGTGCTCAGCTGGCTCTCCGTCATGGTCGGTCAGAACCTCATCCCGCGTCGATACGATCCGCTCGTCGATGGGCTCGATTCGCGCAAAATACAATCGCGGCTCGAGGAGCTGCGCTCGTCAGTCCGGGAGTGTGTCGAGGCCATGCCGCCGCACTGGGATTTCATTCAAAACGGCCGCCCTGCCACGAAGGCGCTTGGCGCCTCCTAAGCCCCGAGGAACATCCGGTACGCCGGGTTGTCCGTCTCGTCCGTGTAGGCGTAGTGCAGCTCGTTGAGGTGCTGCAGGAAATCGGGGCGCTCCCCGTAGGGGACCTGGATGCCGGCGAGCACGCGGCCGTAGTCGGAGCCGTGGTTGCGGTAGTGAAAGAGGCTGATGTTCCAGCGCCCGCCCACCGCCTGCAGAAACTTCAACAACGCGCCCGGGCGCTCCGGAAACTCGAAACGGTAGAGGAGCTCGTCACGAATGCCGCGCGCGCGACCTCCGACCATGTAGCGCACGTGCAGCTTGGCGAGCTCGTTGTCGGTCATGTCGGTGACCGTGTAGTGGCCTTCGCGCAGCGCGCGAATGACCGCATCCTTTTCCATCCGTCCCTGGGAGAGCCCGAAGCTGACGAAGATCCGCGCTGCCTGCTCGCTTTCGTAGCGGTAGTTGAATTCCGTGACGTTGCGATTGCCGAGCTGCTCGCAGAAGGTGAGGAAGCTGCCGGGGCGCTCCGGAATCGTGACGGCGAGCAGCGCTTCGCGCTCGCCGCCGAGGTCGGCGCGCTCCGCCACGTGCCGCAGGCGGTCGAAGTTGATGTTGGCGCCGCTGTTGATCGCGACCACGCGCCGGTCGCGCCAACCCTCGCGGGCGAGGTATTTCTTCAGGCCCGCCACCGCCAGCGCGCCGGCGGGCTCGACGATGGAGCGGGTGTCCTCGAACACGTCCTGGATGGCAGCGCAGATCTCGTCCGTGTCGAGCAGCACGATCTCATCGACATGGGCGCGGCAGAGCGCGAACGTTTCCTCGCCGACGCGCTTGACGGCGACGCCATCGGCAAAGATTCCCACCCGATCGAGAGTAACGCGCCGCCCCGCCTTCAGCGACTCGTACATGCTGGCCGCATCTTCGGGCTCCACACCGATGATGCGAATGTTGGGATAGAGGTACTTGACGTAGACCGCGATGCCGGCGATGAGGCCTCCGCCTCCCACGGGCACGAAGATCGCATCGACATTGCCGCCCGTCTGCCGCAGCAGCTCCACCGCAATGGTGCCCTGGCCCGCGATCACGTCCGGGTCGTCGAACGGATGGACGAAGATGAGATTGCGCTCGCGCGCCAGCTCGAGCGCCCGCTCGAGCGCCGTGTCGTAATCGTCCCCGTGCAGCACGACTTCGCCGCCCAGGTCGATGACCGCCTGCACTTTGATCTGCGGCGTCGTGCGTGGCATGACGATGGCCGCTGGAATGGCGCGCCGGCGCGCCGCGAGCGCCACGCCCTGCGCATGGTTGCCCGCCGAGGCGCACACCACGCCGCGCCTGGCCGCCGCATCGGAGAGATGCGCAATTCGGTTGTAGGCGCCGCGCAGCTTGAACGAGAACACCGGCTGCAGGTCCTCGCGCTTCAGCAGCACGTGATTGCCGAGCCGCCTCGAAAGCCGAGGCGCCTGCTCCAGAGGCGACTCGATCGCGACGTCGTAGACGCGGGCTTTGAGGATCCGCTCGATGTACGGGCTGGCCATGGCGCCAGCTTAGCGAAATCCCGTTCTCAATGATGATCGGACTTGCCCGCGGGCCTTTCCACGATCGGCGGTCGCTTGCTGCCCGCGCTTTGCCGCGCATTCGACAGCGCGGCTTCCGTCTCCGAGGGCTCCGCCGCCGGCAGATCCACCACGCGAAACGGCGGCCGGTCCGGATACTTCTGCAGCAGCAGCGGCATGGCGACGTTGTAGACCGGTGTGCCCGCGCTGGTACGCGCTTCGGGCGTGCCGTGATGCGCATGCCCATGAAAGACCACATCCACGGGGTGGCGGTTGAGCGGCTCTTCCAGACGGCTCGTCCCGAGGTAGGGGAGGATGTCGAGCGGCTCGCCCTCGACCGTACCTCGGACGGGCGAATAATGCAGCAGCGCGATCCGCTGCCGCGTGCGCAGCCGCGCGAGCGCGCCTTCGAGCTTCAGCGCCTCATCGATGGCTTCCTGCACGAAGCGCTTGGTCGCCGGCTCGCCCCAGGCGCCGAGTGTCGCGCGGCCAAAGCCGCCCGAGAATCCCTTGGCGCCCGCGATCCCGACACCGCCGATCTCGTAAGCCTCGCCATCGAGAATCTTCACGCCCGCCTCGGTGAGGATCCGACAGACGTCCTCCTGCTGACCGGATTCGAAGTCGTGATTGCCGAGCACCGCGATCACCGGGATGCGCACGGCCGCATTGAGCTCCTTCGCGAGGATCACCGCTTCCTCGCGCAAGCCGTAGTCGGTGAGATCACCGCAGAGAAGCAGCACGTCCGCGTGGTCGTTGACCGGGGCAAGGAGCGGCTGAAGCGCCCCTTGTGAGGTCTTCTTCACGTGCAGATCTGCGGCTGCGGCCAGGCGCATCGCTTGCTTGTGCTCCTCGGTAGTTTTGTCACGGAGCAATCCGCATGCCGCCGAGTACGGAGCGTCAGGGAGAGCTCGACGAGCGCGCCCGCGCCTTCTATCTGCGGACTCTCGGCCTGCTCGCAGACTCCGGCATACCGTTCCTCGTGGGCGGCGCATACGCGCTGAACCATTACACCGGCATCGAGCGGCACACGAAGGACTTCGACCTGTTCGTCCGCCGCGAGAATTACGGCGACGTCATGGACGTGCTGGGCAAGTCGGGAATCGCGACCGAGCTGACCTTTCCCCACTGGCTCGGCAAGGCGAGCTGCGAGCACGGCTGCATCGATGTCATCTTCAGCTCGGGCAACGGACTGGCGCAGGTGGACGAGGGATGGTTCATCCATGCCGTCACCGGCTCGGTGCTCGGAGTCGAGGCGCGCCTCTGCCCGCCGGAGGAGATGATCTGGTCGAAAGCGTTCATCACCGAGCGGGAGCGCTATGACGGGGCCGACATCATGCATCTGCTGCTTGCGTGCGCCGAGCGTCTCGATTGGCGCCGGCTGCTCGCGCGCTTCGACCCGCATTGGCGCGTGCTGCTCACCTATCTCAACCTGTTCGGTTTCGTCTATCCCTCCGAGCGCGCCCGCATCCCCGCCTGGGTGATGACCGATCTCATCGAGCGCCTCAGGCGAGAGTTGCGCGCGCCGGCTCCGGCGCGGCGCGTCTGTCAGGGAACGCTGCTCTCGCGCGAGCAGTATCTGACCGATGTGGGTTTGTGGGGATTCGAGGATGCGAGAGTGACGGTGGCGGGGTCGATGACGGTGGACGAAGTGGCGCACTGGACGCGAGCGATCGACGACAGCAGTCCGAAAACCCCATAGCCCCGCGCCGATTGGCATTGAGCTAGCGCAGGAACCCCTCCAGAGCCTGGGCGGCGATCTCGGGCGCCGTCTCGAACAGCGAGCCGCCGCGATCGGGCAGCTCGACGAGCCGGGCTCTCGCCGGCACCTCGCGCGCGCTTGCCACTTCACTCCCGAGGCGCAGCACGAGCAGCGGCGCGGAGAGCTGCGCCAGGCGCTCGCGCAGCGGATAGTCGCGCTCGGCCG
>DATFCZ010000098.1:0-68951 GCA_035252605.1 Steroidobacteraceae bacterium | reverse complement strand
AGCGCCTGCGCATCGAGGATATCGAGCTGCCCACCGCGCTGACCGCCTGACCGCCCTTACAGCAAAATGTAGTGCCGACTTTTTCGGCAACTCATTGATTTACTTCACCCGCACCGGCGATTCTGCGCAACTTAGGCTAGGCTCACGGAGCCAACAACATGGCAGCGCCTCGGGCGCCACTGGCATCGCCGAAGCGCGCCACCTCGAAGCGGGTCTCGCGCCCGCCGATCTGAAGCGTGCGGTAGGCAGCGGCGAGCATCGGCGCGAGATCGGGGATGCGCGACAAGCCGCCGCCGAGCACGACGCAATCCATGTCGATCGTGCACTGCGCGGTGTAGATCAGCTCGGCGAGCAGCGTCAGCCATTCGCGAAGCGCCGCGACCATGGGCGCATCGCCTCCGCCGGACATCCGTGCAATCTCCGCGGGTGCCCGCTCCGGCCCGCCATGGCGGCGGGCGAGGCGCGTGAGCCCGGGGCCGGACAGCAGAGTCTCATAACAGCCCGTCCGTCCGCAGCCGCAGGGCAGAAGGGGCAGCCGCCACTCGGCGACGAGCCGCGCCGGTATGCCGATGTGCCCGAGCTCGCCCGGCAGATCGTTGTATCCGAGCAGCAATCGTCCGTGATGGGTCACCCCGCCGCCGACACCGGTTCCGAGGATCAGTCCCAGTGTGGTCTCGGCGCCCTCTCCCGCGCCGCCGTTGGCCTCCGAGAGCGCAAAGCACTTGCAGTCATTCGCCATGGCAACGTTGCGACCGAGCCTCGCGAGCAGATCCTCCCGCAGTGGCCGTCCGGTTGCCGGGAGGTTCGAGGTGAGGGAGCGGCCGGTCGCGTGATCGACCAGTCCCGGCAGCCCGATGCCGAGATCGACCGTGCGGCCGGCGCGCGCATCGAGCCAGCGCGCTTCGCCCACGATGCAGTCCAGGAGCTGCTCGTAGGTCGCACACGCCGTGTCGACCCGCCGCCGCTCGAGCGGACGAAACTGCTCATCGAAGAGGCCCGTCTCGATCTTGCTGCCGCCGACGTCCATCCCGGCAAACAGGCGGCTCATGGCCGCGCTCCGGCGAGCGCGCGCGCATCGCCCCTGCGGCGCGCGTAGAGAGCGTAACTCAGCATGAATCCATACATGGGCACGAGCACGAGGTAAGCCATCTGATTGCCGACCCAACGCGCCACCAACCCGTACCCGGGCGGCACGACCGCCCCGCCGATGATCGCCATGATCATGATGGCCGCTCCCGTCTTGGTATGCGGGCCGAGACCGGTGAGCGCGATCGGAAAAATCGCCGGCCAGAGAACCGCGTTCGCGAATCCGAGCGATGCGACGATCAGCACGCTCGCGAGGCCGTGAGTGACGGCGATCGCGAGCGTCAGAATGATACCGGTGCCGGCCGAGAGCGCGAGCGCGCGCTCCTGGCTGATGCGCTTCGGAATGAGCGCGATGCCGAGCAGATACCCGATCACCATCGCCGTGAGCGTCAGACTGGCGAAGAAGCGGGCCGTCTGGATCGGGAAATGCAGCGCCTGGCCGTAGAGCACGATCGTATCCCCCGCAATCACCTCCACCGCCATCTCGAAGAAGAGCGCCCAGAAGCCGAAAAGCAGCAGCGGGTGGCGCGTCCATCGAAACGGGCCGCCCTCGTCGCGATCCCGCTCTGCCGCCGGCTCCTTGGGCTCCGGCAGCCGGCTGCGCTCGATGCCGAGAGTCAACGCGAGCAGTCCGACTGCCATGGCGATGTACGGCAGGAGGAGGCGGTGAGCCAGATGCTCGAGCGCCGCTGCGCCGAGCGTCGCGCCGCCGCCCGTCTGCATGCGCCCGAAGCCGGCGAATACCAGCGCGCCGAGCAACATGGGGCTCACCGCACCCGCGAGCTTGTTGCACACCCCCATGATCGACACGCGCCGCGCCGCGCTCTCGTGTGGACCGAGAATGATCACGTACGGGTTGGCCGCCGTCTGCAACAGGCACAAGCCCGTCCCCTGCAGGAAAAGTCCCGTGAGAAAGATGCCGTAGGAGCGCGTCAGTGCCGCCGGCACGAATACGAGCGTACCCGCGGCCATGACGGCCAATCCGAGGGCCATCCCGTGCCGGTATCCGGTGATGGCCAACACGCGCGCCGACGGGAGCGCCATGACGAAGTAGGCGATGTAGAAGGCGAAAGTGACGAGCAGCGCCTCGAAGGTATCGAGCCGGCAGACGAGCTTGAGAAAAGGTATGAGCACGCCGTTGAGCCAGGTGACGCAGCCAAAAAGAGCAAAGAGCCCCGCCATCAGCGCCAGGGCCCGCCGCTCGGCCCGAGCGGCGGCCCGGATGGCGGCGGGCGGTTGCGCGGTCGAGGTCAGAGCCGACCCCGTGCGCTCATGCCGTTCGGCAGCGTCCAGATCTGCGCGGCAAGGTTGTGTCCACAAGCCCGGAGCGTGAGGCTGCCGCTCGCGCCGCCGCTGAGACACAGACGGCTCGCGCGATTGATGAGATTCCCCAACAAGGTGTAGCGCCAACGCTGACTCGCCGCGGCACGGCAATTCGCCAGCGCCGCGTGCCGCCCGAGCCCGGTGAGACATTGCCGCCCCGAGCGCAAGCTGCCATCCGGCATGATCCGCCACAACTCCTCGGGAGTGCCGGCACACGGCTCGAGGATCCCGGGCGCCGCCAGGCAGCGCGTGTAGTCTTCGGCATCCCGACGGCTCGCCGGCACATCGGGAACCGTGCGGGTGATGGCGCCGATCCGGGCCGGAGCTCCGCAACCTGCAGCCGGTCGGATCTGCCAGACGTCGGTGTCGTGCGCGCCGATCTCGCAGCCGAGCGCATCGACCGACCGCTGCCGGGCGCCGCTCCAGAGCTCGTGAGTCTCGAGCCTGCAGGTTGCGGTGAACCCAAGCTCGCCGGCCGCGAGGCGGATGCGCAGCGGCGCCGGACTGCGATTGAGGACGGCCAGCGCATAGTCACCGCCCTCGAGCGGCTTCATCAGCACGTCCATCGATGCGCTGCGGCGCACCAGAGTCGCCATGACACCGAGCGGGTCCTGGTCCACCGAGAGCACCGCCCGGTTGCCGAGAATGCCGAGCGCCGCCGGCGCGAGATGCTCGAGATCCGAGCTCAGAATCAGAGGCGCGGACATCATCGACCAGAGTGCGAGTTGGCTTCGGGATTCGGCGAGGGTCATGCCCTCATCGCCGGCGATGATGAAATCCGCGTCGTTCCAATTGCCGGGCTTTTGAAAGCGGCCGAGCTGCAGGTTGTAGTCATAGTTCCAGAGCACGCTGCCGAAGCGCGCTCGGCCCGGCCGTTGGCGATCGTAGGTGGCGATGTCCGAGCCCTCGCGCCAGAGCTCGCCATAGTGGCGCACCCAGGCGAGGACGTCATACCACTGCGGAGTGCCCTGGAAATACGCGGGCGCGGATTCCGAGAACACAATGGGCCTTCCCACCCGCTCGAGCGCGCGGCTCTCGGCCCGGTAAGCCTCCCGATAGGCGGCATTCCCGGCGCCGCCCCGATCGGGATGGATATTGCAGCCATCGAGCTTGAGGTAATCCACGCCCCAGGCGGCGAATAGCCGGGCGTCATCGAGGAAATGCGGCGTGCCGAGCGCCCCCGAGCCGCCGCTGCCCGCAAACCCTCCGCAGGTGGCGGAGCCGGCATCCTCATAGATGCCAAAGCGCAACCCGAGCGCGTGAATGGCCGCGGCCACCTGGCGCATGCCGCGCGGAAAACGAGCGGGATCCGGCTGCAGGTTGCCGTGACTGTCCCGGCGTTTGAGCATCCAACAGTCATCGATCGTCACGGTATCGTAGCCGCGGGCCGCGAGCCCGGTTCTCACCAGCGCGCGGGCGTTGGCGAGAATCGTGTTGGCGGTAAAGTCGCACTGGTAATGCGCCCAATCATTCCAACCCATGGGCGGCGTGAGGGCGAGAGGGTGCTGCGCGCCCAGGCTCATGCGGGGCAGGCCGAGACCGGCAGCGGCGGCGATCAGGAGCAGGAACGGCAGGCGTACCGGCATTTGCGGACCCCCCGTGATCACGACCTAATGCTCGAGGCCCGGCCAGGCCCGCGGGAAGAGCGCCACGGCATTTTTCCGATAGATCTTGTCGATGACGCTACGCGGCAGGCGCATCCCGCGAAACGAGCGGTCCAGGTCCGGCGAGCGCAGCTCATCGGCCGTCACGAGGAAGCGCCAGTCGCGGCGCCAGTCGGCGGCGATCTCGGCCACCGCCTGGCTGTCGTCCGAGGGTCCATAGGCATCATCCGTCCCGTAGAGGATCCGGTCCTGGTAACGGATGAGAAACCGCCTGACCTTGTCGGGATGAGTTTCCGCCTGATACTCGAGATGCGCGATGCGGGCGGCCATATCGACATCCGCCTGCGGGAAGCGGTCGAGAAAGGCGGCGATGCGATCGACGTCCCACTCCAGGGATGCGAGATGCACTGCATCGAAGCGCAGCTGCGGATGCGCCGCCAACATCCGGTCGCGGGCCGCGAGGATCTCATCGTGCCCGGGCCGGTCCGGATGCAGGTACATGTAATACTCGGGATGCTGCCGATAGTAATCGGCGTCTCCCTTCACGGTCATCTTCGCCAAAGGAAGCCAGCAGTTGAGTGGCTCCGCCAGGTGTCCGAGCAGCACGATGTGCTTTCGCTGCAGCATGGAATAGATCGGCTCGAGCCGCGGATCGTCCGGCATCACATAGCTGCCATCGGCGTTGCGCACGATCATGCCGAAGTTCTTCCAGATCTTGATGCCGACCGCGCCCTGCGCGAGGCTCGAGTCGATCTCGCGCAATGCCTCGCGCGACCAGCCCGGGCGGGTGAAGCCGGCCGCGGAGAAGGTGCCGGCGAAAGCCACCCGCCCCGGATATCGCCGCCGGAGCGAGGCGGCATCGTGCAGCTGCCGCGCAATCGAGCCATGATCCGGATCGTCGACGTTGATCGTGAGGATGTGAAAGCCGTCGCGGACCGCCTGCGCGATGAGCAGGTCTGCGGGTCCGTAGACGTGCATGTGGGCATCGACCTTCTGCACACGCGCGAAGTCGGACACCGAGTAATAGCGGGCGTGCGCTCGAGCCGTCGCCGGCAGCAGCGCCAGGCACGCCGCGCTGACCGCCGCGATCAGACTCGCGACCGTCTTGCGCTGCGGGAATGCCGTCGGATCGCGCGTGCCCATGCTAACTTCGCGGCTCGCGCAGCCGTCGAATCTTCGATGGGCTGAAGACACTCGACATGTGGCCGCTGATCCGGATCTCGGCGCGCTGCGCAACCCTCGAGCCATCGAGCGCGGTGGCCTCGAGGCCGATGGTGTAGGTGCCGGGCTCGGTCCAGGTGTGCATCACGTGAGCGCCGCTCGCGGCGGTGCCGTCGCCGAAGTTCCAGCGATAGGCCAGCACGGGTTGGCCGCTTTGCGCCGCCACCCCGCAGGTGACCGGCCGACCTGACACTGACGCTTGCGGGCAGTCGATGGCGAGGCGAGGCGGGGCAGCCGGCCGACGCTCATCGATGATCTTCAACATGCTGACCGAGTGCGCCGGCAGATCGATATGGAGGGCGCCTGCGGCGAAGGGCGGCGGCCGCTTCGGGCGCAGGACATCGGTGATCCGATAAGCGTCTGCGGCGGGAAGACCCAGGCTCGCCAACGAGATGACGTGCCGCGTGGCATGCTCGGTCCAGTTGAACACGGTGAGAATGCTCTGCCGTGAGGATTCCGCCAGCCAGAAGATGCTGGGCTGGCGGTCGTTGTCCGCATAGCTCATCAGGTCTTCGGGCACGGCAGCCTTGCCGAGCCGCACCATGTCGATGAGATCGCGGTTCTCGATCAGGCCGATCCGCTCGGGCGAGCCCTGAAGAGACGGCAGGTTGTCGCCGATCTCGAGCATGCCTCCCGAGACCGCGGCGAGCGCAATCGACACCTCCGCCTCGTCCAAGGTCAGCGGCTCACGGCCCTCGTGCCAGCTCTGGTCGGTGATCCGTTGGGTCGACACCGTGAAGGCGTCGGGATCGGAGACGAAGAAATTCCGGTCCATGTAGTAGCGGGCGGCGATACCGACGGCCGCATCGCGGCTCGCGCCGAAGCTGTGACCGGTGTCCTGGGAGATGCGGCCGTAGTCGACGTAGCCGACGGGATTCAGCATGACGCTGCCGTCCTTGTCGAGGTAGACATCGTTCCCCACGGCATCGCGGATGATCTTGAGTCCGATGCGCTGCGCCTCCATTGCGCTCGTGTGCGGCCGGTAGTAGTAGCCTTCGATGGCGGCGTCATCCATGAAATCGAGCTTGATGTAGTGGATGCCCCACTCGCGCACCAGGGCGCGGTAGGTGGCGCGCAGGTACTGCTGCGCGCCGGGGTCGGTGGTGTCGAGGATGTAGAGAGCATCCTTGCCATCGACGACGCTGCCCGCGTGGATGGGCCGGCCGGCGGCGTTCTTCACCAGCCAGTCGGGGTGATGTTGAAACACCCACGAGCGCTCGGAGACTTCGAACGGCGCGGTCCAGATGCCGGGCGTCAGCCCGAGCCCACGGACCGCGTACTCGAGGGGAACCATGCCCTGCGGAAAGAGCGTGGCGTTGGGAGTCGTGTATTCGCCGCGCGCGTACTGATAGCCCTCATCGATATGAAATAGCGTATAGCCGTATCGCTCGAGATGCTCGGCCAGCCATTGCGCGTTGGTGAGGGCAGCGCCCGCGTCCAAACCGAAGTAATAGGCGGTCCAGCTCCACCAGCCCATGAGCGGCGGCGCCGTGACTCTGGCGTGATGGAGTCGCCGGATGAGTCCGCCATAGGTCTCGAGCTGGCGGTGATAGTCGCGGTCGATGCTGAGCGCCAGGGTTTCGGAAGAGAGAGTACCGCCAGGGGCGAGCGGAAGACGGAGGGTGATGCGGTCTTCGGCGCCGGAATGCTCGAGCGAGTTCTCCTCCTCCATTTCCGTCGTACCGGTCGAGTCGACCTGATAGCTCGTGACCCTCGGCTCGCCGGCGGCGACCCGCAATCGCAGGATGGTGAGGAAGCGATCGGAGGTGAGCGCGCCGAGAAAGAGACTCTCGCGGCTCACTCGGTTGTAAATGAGCTGGCTTCCGACCGCGCGCTGCAGGCCGCCCGGCGCATCGGCGAGGCTGTGGATCCGCATCGCCGGACGATCCTCGCTGAAGCTGTCGGAGAGGACGCGATCGCTCCCCGCAGGGCCGCCGAGGTAGGCGATCTCGCCACCCGTGGCATCGACGAGGCGGATCGCCTCGACTTGAACGGAGCGCGAGCTGCTGTTGCGCACCGCAGCCGTGAGATCCGCGAACGGAAGGGAGGCATAGGCGCGCAGCCGATAGACGAGATCCGGCTGAGCGTGCAGCCCGGAGCACGTCACCTCCCACACCCGTGCCGCACCGAGAACACCCGCACCTGCCGAGCGGGCGGTTCGGCAACGAGGATAGTCGGTGGCATGCAGCCAGCGTCCATCCACCTCTGCGGCCACATCGGATATCAGCGTCGGTGTCGATGACCCTTCGAGCCCGATGCGATAAATGCCGTGGGCATCCACCGATACGAGTAGCGCGTTACCCCAAGGCGCCTGGACGGAGGCCGCGCGGACGGGGGCTGCATGGACGGAGGACAGGATCAGGCCCGCGCAGGCTGCCAGGTGCCAGAGGCGGCAGCCGAAGGTGCTCCGAGTTCTCATGCCTTCGGTCACTCCCGATATTTCGAATTATTTCGTTTGAGCGCTTCAGTATCTTTCTTTTACGTTCAAAGCGCAAACCCCGCGAACACGACCGGTCTCCATGCAACGCCGGCTACAGCCGATCAGCGCAGGGTGAAGGTTCCACGCTCCTCGAAGGGAATCGCGCGCAGCCAGCCGTGGGAGAGCTGCACTCTGCCTTTCATCCGATACTCGATCGCCTGGCCCGAGGGCTTGCCGAGGATCGCCAAGAGCGCGCCGGCAGCGTTGGCCGTGACGTCCATGTTGAATTCGGCGGTGCCGAGTGCCGGGACGATGAAGCTGGCATCGGAGACGCCGGTGGCGAATTCCTGACCGCCGAGATAGACGGTGTAGGAAAGCCCCTGGATCGGGAGAGCGCGGTCATTGGGATTCGCGACGCGCATACGGACGCGCAGCTGTTGCTCGAGGAAGCTGGCCTTGCGCACCTCGATGTCGACGATCGAGAGCTGCGGGGTCTGGAGCTTCGGCACGAGGACCGCGCAACCGCAAAGCGTCACGACGAGGAGCAGGAGCGATGCGGAGCGCAGGGATCGCATGTGCATCACGCGCGTCCGTACATGCGGTTGAGCCAGGAGTAATGCCGCGCGAGCTCCGCCGTCAGGGCACCCGCGGGCAGGCGCCAGCGCCAGTTGCCGCTTACCGTGCCGGGGGTGTTGAGCCGCGCGTCGGAGCCGAGCGCGAGGAGGTCCTGAGCGGGGATGACGGCGAGCTGGCCGACCGAGCCCAGGGCCTCGCGGATCAGGACCTCGGGCATGGAGCCGCAACACACGCGCAGCCTGTCGTCGACGCGCCGCCGGGACTCCTCATCGAGGCTCCGGTACCAGCCCAGGGTCGTGTCGTTGTCGTGCGTGCCGGTATAGACCACGCTGTCGTGCTCGTGCATGTGCGGCAGGTGCGGGTTGTCACTGTCGCCACCGAATGCGAACTGCAGCACGCGCATGCCGGCAAGGCCGAAGCCTTTGCGCAACGCAACCACATCGTCGGTGATGACGCCGAGGTCCTCGGCGAGGATCGGCAAATCACCGAGCTCGTCCATGAGCAGCCGCAGGAGATCTTCCCCCGGTGTCAGGTGCCAGGCACCCGAGCGCGCATCCGGCGCGCCGGCCGGTACGGCCCAGTGCGCGCAAAGCGCGCGGAAGTGATCGATCCGCAGCAGGTCGACGCGCTCGAGCTGCTCGAGCACCCGGGCGCGCCAGTAGGCAAAATGATCGCGGCGCATGGCCTGCCAGTCGTAAAGAGGGTTGCCCCAGAGCTGCCCGGTCGCGGAGAAATAATCCGGCGGTACGCCGGCGACGGCGGCAGGGCTGCCGTCGGCCTTGAGCTGAAACTGCTCGCGATGCGCCCAGGTCTCGGCCGAGTCAGGCCCCAGGTAGAAAGGCAGATCGCCCAGCAGGCGCACGCCGCGGGAGCGGGCATGCTCGCGCAGCCGATGCCATTGCACGTGGAAGGCGAACTGCTCGCTCCTCACCCGTTCAAGCTGCGCGGCATGGTCGCTCGTCGCTCGCTCGAGCGCGGTGGGCGCGCGGTCGCGCAGCTCCGCGGGCCACGTCCACCACGGTGCGCCGCCGTGCGCCTCGCTCAAGGCCTCGAAGAGCGCGTAGTCATCCAGCCAGGGCTGGCTTGCATCGAGAAACGCGGCGTACTCCGAGGGCTGCGCCTGCGGCAGCTCCTCGGGATCGAGGAAGGCGCGCTCGCCGGCAAAGTCGGAGCGCACCCAGTAGGGAGAGCCGTCGGGTCCGGTCGGACCGGCGGGCAGGATCTGCCAGACGGAAAACCCCGCTTCGGCCAGCCAATCGATGAATCGCCGCCCGCCGCGGCCGAGCGCGGCCTCGAGCGACCCGAGGTGCAACAGGACTCCGGCGCGACGCCGGTCGAGCACGGGCAGACGCATGTGGCGGGACTCCCTCCCTCGTCAGCTCCCGGACGCCCGCCGCATCACGCCGCCGTGCTCGGGGCTCCCGCGGCCGACCGAGATCGGCTGCGCGAGGCTCTCGGGCGGCGGCAAACCGAGCATGCGATAGAGCACCACGAGCTGGCGTCGATAGAGGCTGTCGAACTGGCTCACGGCATCGGCAGGGTTGTAGTCGCCGAACCACCAGAACCAGTCCGAGCTCTCGCAGAGCGCGAGCTGACGCTCGGCCGCGAGCCGCTGCGCCGCATCGAGGGTGCCGGATGCCATCACCCCGTCGAAGGCGACTTTGGCCTCACAAAGAAGATCCCAGCCGCGGTTCTTGTCGGCATCGCCCATCCAGGTGGCGAGCGTGCCGTGCACCCAACTTCCCGCCACCACACTCTGCAGCGGCAGGGGCACGAGATCGCGCGCAGCACAAGCCGACAGCGTCGTGAGCTCGAGCAAGGGATGCGAGGCGAGGAGCGAGTACAACGCGCGCAGGAAGTAGTAGCCGTTAAACGGGTAATGCTCCCAGGCGTTCTCGCCATCGAGGGCGATCAGGACCGCATGGCCGTCGGAAGCGCGCGGCTGAAGACGGCCGCCGGGGGTGGCGGGCGAAACGGCGGGCTCCGAATATTGTCGGGCGAGCTGCGCGAGCTCGTTGACGAGGTTGTGGGCGGCATCATCGCCGTGCCAGGTCGCGTAGGTGAAGCCGATCAGGTCCGAGAGCGAGTCGTCGCGGAAGAACTCGACCATCCTGCCACCGGCGAGGCGGTAGGGCCGGTTGTAGGCCCGTGGGTCGCGCGCGCTCTTGGGATCGGTGCGGGCCAGGGCACCCTGCAGAACGCTCGAGCTGGTTGCCGCCCACTTGAAGCCGGCCGCATCGAGCAACTCCAGCGTACCGCGGCTGATCGCCCCCTCGGAGGGCCAGCAGCCGCTCGGCTCCGTGCCGAACGCCTGTTTGAAAACACGCAGCGACTCGCGCACGTGCCATTGCGCCCGTTCGGCGCCTCCCGGATAGGAGGTGAATTTGGGGAGCGGCATGTTGGGTACGGCATCGCGCGCCGCCTGAAAGTCGAGCAGCAGGGGAAGGATCGGATGACCGTACGGTGTCACCGACAGCTCACACTGGCCGCGCTCGGATAGCTTTCGGTATCTCGGCACGATGGAGGCGACGAGGCTGCCGATGAGCGACAGCAGCTCCCGCCGCTGCAGCTCCGTGAAGCCACGGCCCTGCTGGGTGAGCGTGCTCACGAAGGTGTCCGAGCGGCGCACGGTCTCCCCCAGCCAGGCCAGGTGGTACCACACGGCAAGATCGTGGATGAGCTGATCGGAGGCGTAGCTCACGCGCTCGAGAGTACCGAGCGGCTCGGCCAGCGTCGCGAGCTCGAGATAGGGACCGAAGCGCTCGATCATCTGCTTGCGCTGCGCCCGCAGGCAAGCGCGCAGCAGCTCGAGCCGCTCGGCGGGCTCGGCCGGCACGGGGTCGGGTCCGAGGAGCGCGAGCACCGGATCGGGCAGCGGGCTGCCGCTCTTCAGGTGCTCGGTCACGCGGCGGGAGATCTCCTCCAGCTGCTCGAGCAGCACGGGAGTGAAGTTGACCACCGCTCGGGCCGCGGGGTTTCCTTCGAGGTGCGCCGCCATGTCGGTGTAGTCCTTGATGGCGTGCAGATACGTCCACGGCAGCACGTACCGTCCGGTGAGCGCATCGCGATATTGTGGCTGGTGCATGTGCCACAGAAGGACCACCGGCAGGCGGGAATCGGCAGCCATCGCGTCTCAGGGAGTCAGACGGCGAAGCATGTCGCTGGTCACCAGGACCACGCCCTTCTCGGTGACGAGAAACCGCCGGGCATCCTCGGCCCGATCGAGCCCAATGCGCATGCCGTCGGGAATCTCACAGCCCTCATCGATGATCGCGCCGCGAATCTGACAGCCGCTGCGGATGAGCGCGTGCGGCAGGACGACCGAGCGCTCGATGCTCGTGCGCTCTTCCACGCGCACGTCGGAGAAAAGCAGTGACTCGCGCACCAGCGCGCCGGAGATGATGCAGCCGCCGGAGACCATCGAGTTGATGGCCATGCCACGCCGTCCCTCCTCATCGAGGACGAATTTGGCCGGTGGCTGATGCAGCTGGTAGGTCCAGATGGGCCAGTCCTCGTCGTAGATGTTGAGCTCGGGCCTGACGTGCACCAGCTCGAGGTTGGCCTCGTAGTAGGCATCCAGTGTCCCGACGTCGCGCCAGTAGCTCTGTGCGCGGGTCTTGACGTCCTGGAAGGGGTACGCGAACACCTGCAGCGTGCTGGCGAGGGTCTTGGGAATGACATCCTTGCCGAAATCGTGGGCGGAGGCCTCGTCGGCCGCATCCTCCTCGAGCAGGCGCTGCAGGAGCCTGGTGTTGAAGACGTAGATGCCCATCGAGGCGAGAATGGAGTCGGGCCGACCCGGCAGGGTATCGGGAACGGCGGGCTTCTCGGAAAACTTGGTCACCCGATTCCACTCCGTGGCCGTGAGCACGCCGAAGTGGCGCGACTCGCTCGCCGGCACCTCGACCACGCCGACCGTGATGTCGGCGCCCTTCTCCACGTGATAGGCGATCATCGGCCCATAGTCCATCTTGTAGATGTGGTCGCCTGCAAGCACGAGCACGTGCTTGGGCCTGTGCGAGAGGATGAGCTCGATGTTCTGGTGAACGGCATCGGCCGTGCCGCGGTACCAGACCGGACCCTTCTGCTGCTGCGCCGGAATGGTCTCGACGAACTCGCCGAACTCACCCCGCAGATAGCTCCAGCCGCGCTGCACGTGCGCAATGAGGGATTGCGCCTTGTACTGGGTGAGGATGGAAATCTGGCGGATGCCGGAGTTGACGCAGTTCGAGAGCACGAAGTCGACGATGCGGAACTTGCCTCCGAACGGCGTCGCCGGCTTGCAGCGATGCTCCGTGAGGTCCTTCAGCCGCTCGCCCCGCCCGCCGGCCATGACCACGGCAAGAGTGCCGCCCGTCAGGCGGCTTACGTAGCGTCCGGAAGAGGCGCGCGCGGGCTGTCGGGACATGAGTGAATCTTATCGCGCGCGGCGACTAAAGCCACTTCATGAGGCCCAGGCCGTACTCGTGCGACAGCAGATCGTGCCGTGGGTAGATGCGCACCTCGGTGGCGAATTGCCCGCATTCCGGCGGCTCCACATCGAGCGCGAACACGACGGCGCCGTCGTGCTCCTGCTCCCCGGTGGCGGCGAGGGACGTGCGCCAGAGCCCGTCGCGCTCGGGCGGCACGAAGGAGCAGAGGGCCGGGGGGCCCTGCTCGCCCTCGGGCAGGAGCCGGCGCGCGAGGAGCTCGACGCGCACGTCCGAGGGCTGCAGGCCGTTCAGGGTGGCCGCGACCCGCAGGCGCAGGTGCTCGCCCCGGGGTAGCTCCGCGGGAGCATCCGCGACCACGCGCAGACTCACCCGGTTCCAGGCCTGGCGGATCCGCTGCTGCCATTCCGCAAGCCCCCGGGCACCGGCGAACTCACCCTCGGCGAGCCGCTGATACTGCTCGGCCGCGGGCCGGTAGAGTCCGCGGGTATAGTCCTCGAGCACCCGGCGCATGTTGAAGCGGGGGATGACCGTCATCATGGCCCGCTTCGCGCGCAGCACCCATTCGGGCGAGTAGCCGACATCGCTCTGCCCCTGGCCCAGGGCGTAGTACAGCGGGATGATCTCTTCCTGCAGGGCATCGAGGATGAGCTCCGCCTCGAGCGCATCGCGCCGCTCGGGATCCTGCACGTTGGCCGGGGGAATCCCCCAGCCGTTGTCCTGCATCCAGCCCTCGGCCCACCAGCCATCGAGGATGCTCAGATTGAGCCGTCCGTTGATGGCCGCCTTGATGCCGGAGGTGCCGCTCGCCTCGAGTGGCGCGATGGGGTTGTTGAGCCAAACGTCGACACCGGAGACGAGCGAGCGCCCGAGCTGCAGGTCGTAGTCCTCGAGGAAGATGATGCGGCCGACGAACTCGGGCGAGGTCATGAGCTGGCGGATCTCGCGCAGCACCTGCTTGCCGGGCTCATCCGCGGGGTGGGCTTTGCCGGCGAAGAGCAGGATCACGGGCCGCGCGGGATCGTTGAGCAGCCGCGCGAGCCGCGCCCGATCGCGCAGCAGCAAGGTGGCGCGCTTGTAGGTGGCGAAGCGGCGCGCGAAACCGATCGTGAGCACGTTCGGCCGCAGCGGATCGAGCAGGCGCGTGACGTGCTTGAGCTGCGCGGGGCTCATCCCCTTGCGCGCGTACTCGCGCTGCAGGCGCTCGCGCACGCTCGCCAGCATGCGCGCCTTCACCGACTGCGCCGCCGCCCAGAAGCGCTCGTGCGGCACCGCCTCGAGCGCTCCCCAGAATTCGACGTCATTCAGGCGATCGCGCCAGACGGGGCCGAGCTCGGTATCGAAGAAGTCCATCCAGGTCTTGTGCAGGAACGTCGGCACGTGCACGCCGTTGGTGACGAAGCCGACCGGATTCTCGTCCGGCCGGATCTCCGGCCATTGATCGGCGCAGAGACGCGAGGACACGGCGCCGTGGATGCGGCTGACGCCATTGACATGGCGTGCGCCGTTGAGCGCCAGGCGAGTCATGTTGAAGAGGCCGGGCGCGGTGGGCGTGCGCGCCAGATCGAGGAAGCGCTCCACCGGAATGCCGAGCTCGCGGACGAAGTCGCCGAAGTGCGCGAGGATCAGATCGTGTCCGAAGGCATCGTGGCCGGCGGCAACGGGCGTGTGGGTGGTGAACACGCAGGCCGCGGCGACCGCCTCGAGCGCGGCCTCGAAGGGCAGTCCCAGGGCGAGATGCTCGCGCAAGAGCTCCAGGATGAGAAATGCGGCGTGGCCTTCGTTGAGGTGCCAAACCGAAGGCTTAAGGCCCATGGCGCGCAACGCGCGTGTCCCCCCGATACCGAGGATCATCTCCTGCCGCACGCGCGTGGACTCATCGCCGCCGTAGAGGCGGTGGGTGATGTCGCGGTCGGTCGGCGCGTTTTCCGGAGTGTTGGTATCGAGGAGGTACACGGGCACGCGGCCGACCTGCGCCTTCCACAGGCGCGCGACCACATCGCGGCCGGCAATGCGCACGGTGATCTTGATCCACTCGCCGGCCGGACTGCGCGCGGGCTCGACCGGCAGATCGCGCGGGTCGTGCTCACGGTACTCCGCGTGCTGGACTCCATCGTTGTCCACCGTCTGGGTGAAGTAGCCCTGCTCGTAAAGGAGTCCCACGGCGACGAAGTTCGCGCGGCCGTCGCTGGCCGACTTGCAGTAATCGCCCGCGAGCACGCCAAGACCGCCCGAGTAGATGGGGAAGCTCTCGTGAAAGCCGTACTCCGCGCAGAAGTAGGCCACGAGCGGCTCATCGCCGCGCGGAGCCGGCGCGGTGACATACGCATCGAGGGCCTCGAGTGCCGCCCGATAGCGCGCGAGGTACACCGGATCCCGGCCGGCGCGATCGAGCTTCGATTGCGCGATGCACCGCAGGAGGAGCCGTGGATTGCCGCCGGTCTGCTTCCAAAGCTCAGGCTCGAGATCCTCGAAAAGAGCGCGGATGGGGCGATGCCAGGAGAAGAAGAGATTGCCGGCCAGCTCGGGCAGGCGCTTCAGAGCCTCCGGTACGACGGGGGTGATCTCGATCAGCGTATTGCGCATTGCGGTCCTGGGTCGGGCTTCCTGCAGAGAACGAGGCCGCGCAGTCTAGCAGCCTGGCGCACGCGCGCACTCTGCCCATGACGCACTGCCGCTAAACTGTGCGCCATGGGGAAGCTTGACCTCAAAGGCTGGCTGGCCGGCGCTCTCGGTGCCGCTCTCGTGACCGGCGTGCTCGCGCGCGCGCCCGCCCGCGCGCAGCAGATTCCACAGAGCGCGTTCTTGCCCGCGGCTTCTTTGGGCGGCCCCTGCCTGCCCTCGGGCCGGGCGTACCTGCGGGCGAAGATCCGGGGCGCGGTGCGCCTCGACGTCGACCTCGAGGGGCCGCGGCTCTCGTGCGAAGGCGGACCGCGCTTCGACGGCAGCGGCATCCGGATGGGCTTCGAGGGTCGGGCCGGGGGGCGGCGGGTGCGGATGGTGTTCGGCATCAACGGCGCGCGCGAGGGCCGGCCGGGGCGCGAGCTACCCACCAACCTCACCGTGATCTTCGAGGGGGAGCGGCAGCTTTTTGCGACCCAGGGGGATGGCAACTGCACGGTGGATCGACTTCATCAGGAACGGATCGGCGGCACTGCGGGTCCAAGCCCCTCGTCCGCCCGCGCGGCGAACGCGCGCGCGTACCGGGTGGTCGCTCACGGATTTTGCATCGCGCCGGCGAACGATGTCGGCGGGAAGCGGCGCATTCTGGTGACGACATTCGATTTCGCGGGACGGGCCGACTTCGAGCCTGCGCCGCCGCGGACCACGACCAAACCACATTGATGGACGAGCGTATGAGAAATCCTCTCCGGCGCGTTGCGCCTCGTGCCGCGCCCGTTGCGGCCGGGCTGTCGATAGCACTGGCCGCGTGGCTCGTGTCAGGGGGCGCGCTGCTCGCGCAGTCCATGCCCATCGAGAGTCTCAGCCATTTCCCGCGGACGACGCTCACGATCAGCGCCCACGGCCGCATCGATCGCTTCGAGGCCTGGATCGCCAACACGCCGGCGCGTCAGGAGCAGGGACTGATGTTCGTACGCGACCTGCCGGAGGGCAAGGGAATGCTCTTTCCGGAGAGCTCGCCGCAGGTGGCGCACTTCTGGATGAAGAACACCTACATTCCGCTCGACATGGTGTTCGTCGGCCCGGACGGGCGGGTGGCGAAGATCATCGCCAACGCGCGGCCGTTCTCTCTCGATGTGCTCTCCTCCGACGTGCCGGTGATCGCAGTGCTCGAGATCCGGGGTGGAGAGGCGAAGCAACTCGGAATCGCGATTGGCGATCGGGTGAGCTGGAGCAGGCAGGGAGCCTGAAAGCGTCGCATCAGGGACGAATGGCGCCGTCGACGAGCTCAACGAAGCTCCTCTCCTCGCGGAGAATGAATCGCCCACGCTGGGCGAATTCCAAGTTGGCACGGGCCTCCGGATCCTGGTGAAGTCGCGCCTGGTAGCGCTCGTAGGAAGCGAGGCCATCGAACCCGCCGATGAGCCCCCAGCCAACATAGTTCGTGCCCTGCCATGGTAGGAAATAGCCGATCAGGCTACCGCCACACCGTGGAATGATGCTGCCCCACCGGGCGGCGTATTGCCGGAATGCGTCCCGCTGAGCGGGGTCGATTTCGTAGCGGATGACACAGACGATCGTCATATTGTGATTCCCCCCTTCGTGCGGCTGACTGGACGCTCGCGGCACGGCGCGCGCCGCGGGCCGAGCCTCCGGACTGCGAGACACCAGCAGAACTGTCGCCGCAGTCGCGGTGCCGCCCGCCACGAATGCGCGCCGGGTAAAGCCGACGCCGTCGGTTGGCGCATGGGATTTCACGTGCAGCGATGACTCGGTCTCTTCGGAGAGCCGACTTTATGCCTTGCAGCCGCGAGACGATGCGAGCCTCATCGAAATGACGGGGCGATGCCCGGACATCCTCGCGACCGGACGATCGCGAACCGAAAACGACTCGTCTCGACGAGTGCTCTGCTCACCGCAATCGGAATGCGCCCCCGAACCCTACCCGGCTGCCGCAGCGGCGCTCGTGCCATAATTACCGATTCCGAAGGAGCATTTGCCATGAAGCGTCTCCTCTTCGTCTTCAGCATCGCCGTGGTGGCGCTCTTACTGACCGCAGCGCGTTCCTCGCGGGCCGCCGAGCCCAACGCCGGCGCACGGCCCTATGCAACGCAGCACAATCCCGAGACGCTCGTCCTGGATGTGCGGGACGTCGGCCGCGGGCTCATGACCTCCAGCATGCGAATCCCGGTGAAGCCCGGGGCCTTCACTTTCGTCTATCCGCAGTGGACCCCCGGCGAGCACGGGCCCACCGGCCCGCTCGCCAATCTGTCGCAGATCAGGGTGTCGGCGAACGGCCAGTCGCTCGCCTGGCGGCGCGATCCGGTGAACATGTATGCGTTCCACGTGGATGTGCCGCGCGGCGTCCAGATCCTCGATGTGCAGTTCACGGTGCTGGTGAACGCGCCGGGGGATCCGATGTCAACTGCGAATCTCGCCATCCTCAATTGGAACCGGGTGCTCTTTTATCAGGCCGACACCAACTCCCATCGCGTCTATTTCAAGCCGAGCATCATCCTGCCGGAAGGCTGGGGCTACGGCACTGCGCTTCCCGGCCCGCAGCAGTCGGGCCAGCGCGTCGATTTCGCGGAAGTGCCGCTCAACATGCTGGTCGACTCGCCGCTCGATTGCGGCCGTTATTTCAAGCACATCGAGCTGTGGCGCCAAGGCAGCGCCTACCAGATGCTCGATGTGTTCGCCGACAAGCCGCAGGACCTCGACATCCCGGATGCGCTGATCGCGAACTACAAGCGCCTGGCGCCCGAGGCGTTCGCGCTCTACGGCTCTCGACACTGGAACGACTATCACTCCCTGCTCACGTTATCGGATGCGATCCCCTTCCAGGGGATCGAGCATCATCAGTCGAGCGACAATCGCGGGCCCGATGATTTCATGACGAATCCCAAGGAGCAGTTCGCGGCCGGTGATCTGCTGACCCATGAGTTCTCGCACTCCTGGAACGGCAAGTACCGCCGGCCGGAGGATCTCACCACGCTCAATTTCCAGATCCCGATGCAGACGGACCTCCTCTGGGTGTACGAGGGCATGAATCAGTACCTCGGCGACCTCCTTTCCTTCCGCACCGGAATCCGCAAACCCGGCGACTACCCGGAATATCTCTCCACCCTCTATGCCCGCCTCGCCAACGAGCCGGGCCGGAACACCGAGCCGCTGGTGGACACCGCCACCGCCGCGCCCTATCTCTATGAGGTGCAGGGCGCCTATCCCAGCATCCGCCGCACCGCGGGGGACTTCTACGAGGAGGGCGAGCTGCTCTGGCTCGATGTCGATACGCTCATCCGCGAGAAGACCGGAGGAAAGAAGTCGCTCGACACTTTCCTGCATCTTTACAGCGCGCCTGCGCTCACCGGACCGATTACCAAGACCTACACCCGTGCCGACATCGAGCGGTTGCTGAACGAGGTGGTGCCGTATGACTGGCACGGCTTCTTTCAGAAGCGGGTGTACGAAGTAGCTCCCGTGCCTCCGACCGCGGAGCTGGCGCGCTCGGGCTGGCGGCTGGTCTACACCGACAAACCCAACAGGTTCATCAAGGCCGTCGAGAAGCTGCGGCACACGAACGATCAGTGGTACAGCTATGGCCTCGAGATCGGCAAGGGCGGCCGCGTGATGGACGTGCGCCAGGGCTCCCCAGCCTGGCAAGCCGGCTTCTCGCCCGGCGTGAAGATCGCCGCCGTGGATGGGCAGGCGTACACGGATGAGGTGCTGAACTACATCGCCACCCAGGCGGAGCATTCCAATGGACCGACGTCATTTCTCGTCCAGCAGGACGGTTGGTACCGCACGTATCAGGTGAACTATCATGGCGGGCCGAAGTATCCCCATCTCGTGCCTCTTCCCGGAAAACCCGACATGCTGGCGAAGATCATGGCGCCGCACGCGGCTTCGTAGGAGTCCGCGGCTAGCCACGCGGCTCGGCGCGGCCGCGCTTCTCTGCCTCACGTCGATCGCCGCGGCGGCAGACCGCCCGCTCACCTGCACGTCGGCGCCCGAGCTGGCGGCGGATCTGACGGCGCATCGGATCACCTCGCAGGCTCTGGTCGAGGACTACCGCGCTCGGATCAACCGGCTCAATCCGAAAATCCATGCCGTCATCGGCTTGAACCCCGAAGCCGCGAACGAGGCGCGCGCCTCCGATGCGCGGCGAGCCGCCGGGCAAGCTCGCGGTCCTCTCGATGGACTGCCTGTCCTGGTGAAAGACAACATCGGGATCGCGGGGCTTCCCACCACGGCCGGCTCACTGGCGCTCCTTGAGAACATCCGCCCCACGAGCTCGACGGTCATCCGGCACCTGAGGCGCGCCGGCGTGGTGATCCTCGGGAGAGCCAACCTGTCGGAGTGGGCCAACATCCGCTCCGAGCACTCGACCAGCGGCTGGAGCGCGGTGGGCGGCCTCACCCGCAATCCCTACATGCTCGATCGCACGGCCTGCGGCTCGAGCTCGGGATCGGCCGCCGCGGTCGCCGCCGGCCTGGCGGCAGCCGCGATCGGCACGGAGACCGACGGCTCGATCGGCTGCCCGGCCGCGATGAATGGTCTGGTGGGATTGAAGCCCACGGTCGGACTCGTCTCGCGCAACGGCATCGTGCCGATCAGCCATACCCAGGATACCGCGGGCCCGATCACGCGCACGGTACGGGGCGCAGCGATGCTGCTCACGGCGATGGCGGGCCGCGATCCTGCGGATCCTGCCACTGCGCACGCCAATGCCCATCGGATGAACTACGTGACCGCCCTGAATGCCAGGGCGCTTCGGGGAGCTCGTCTCGGCGTCGCGCGCTTTCTCTTGCAGGGCTTCACTCCGCAGACCATCGCCGTGTTCGACCGGGCGCTCGCCGCCCTCAGAGCGCAGGGCGCGACACTGGTCGACGTGGACGACTACCAGATGAGCCCGCTCGAGAAAAACGAGAATCTCGTGCTGCTCACGGACCTCAAGTCGGATCTCAACGCCTACCTGGCCGAGTCGCCCCCTGCGGTGACGAGCCGCACGCTCGCCGACCTCATCGCCTTCGACGATGCGCATCCGCAAGAGATGACATGGTTCGGGCAAGCCTTGTTCATCAAAGCGCAAGGCACCAAGGGCTTCGGGGACCCGACCTACATCAAGGCGCGCGCCACGAACCTCCGTCTCGCCGGACCCGATGGCATCGACCGGCTATTGAAGGAACACGCGGTGGTCGCTCTCATCTCGCCGACGCAGAACCCGGCCTCCGTGATCGACCTGGTCAACGGGGATGCGGGCTTCGGACCGGGCGACAGCAGTCTGCCCGCGATTGCGGGTTATCCCTACATCACCGTGCCCATGGGCGAGGTGCACGGGCTGCCGGTGGGGCTGTCGTTCATCGGACCGAAGTGGTCCGAAGCGCGGCTGCTGGCGCTCGCCTACTCCTACGAGCAGGCGAGCCATGCATGGCGCCCGCCGTCCTTCGCGCCCGACGTGCTCCATCCGAGGCCTTCCCCGCCGTGCCACTGATCGCAGATCGCGCAAGCCTCACGAGACGAGCGCCCGCGGCCCTTCCGATCAGAACTTCGCCTCCACGTGCGCGAAGATGTAGCGGCCCATGGTGTCGTACATTCCCGGCCAGGTGTTGTCGTTGCATCCCACGGTTGGACACGCCGAGAGATCGCCGCTCGGAACGAGCGGCGGCTCCTTGTCGGCGATGTTGTTTACACCCAGCGTCACCGTCACCTGCTTCGTCACCGGCATGTCGGCCGAGATGTCGAAGTAGCTGTAGGACGCGATGTGATCCGCCGCCAGGTAATAGCCGTCCTGGCTCAGATTGGGGTTGTAGCTCAGACCGTCGTTTTGCGTCGGACCGATATAGCGCCAGCGCAGGTTGAGCCCGAGATCCGCCCACGGCGTCTGCCAGGAGGCGGTGAACACATCGCGCCAGTGCGGAATTGGCCCATTGCCAAGGGCCGAGTTGCCGGCGCACGTGCTGCCGTAGAAGCCGGCGCAGTCGTAGGCGGAGCTCAGAGTCGGAGTCGGTTGGGTGATGAACGCGCGCACCCACGTGCCCGTCACTCCGAGGTTCATCCGTCCCCACCGGCCCATACCCAGCCCATATTGCAGGTTGAGGTCCGCGCCCTTGGTGCTCAGCTTGCCGATGTTCTGGTTGGTGGTGACCACGTAATCGGTGTACTGGTTTTCCCACAGCGAGCCGTTGGGACCGCGATGGATGAGTGAGCAGAATGCGGTCACGCCGGTGGCGCACCCGTCGATGACGGTGCCGGCGCCCAACTCCTCGATCGTGTTCTTGATGGAGATGTCGAAATAGTCCACCGAGGCGGACAGGCTCGGGATCGAGCGGGGACGAAACACCACGCCCAAGGTGTAGGTATCGGCGATCTCCGGCTTGAGATGCACGTTACCCCCCACCTCGTTGTTGATTTGCGCCGCCGGGTTAACCGCGATATGCCCGTATTGCGCGGCCGATACACCAGTCAGCGCGCATTGCGCCGGACTCAGCGACGGCGTGGGCCCCCAGCACGGGTCCGCCACGCCGCCGGCGCCGATGCTGTCCCCCTGAAACAGCTCGTCGACGTTCGGCGCGCGAACCGCGCGATTGTAACCGAGACGGAAGCGCACCGCGTCGATCGGCGCCCACACGAGCCCGAGCTTGTAGGTATTGGTGTCGAAACCCAGGTTGTAGCTCGAATAACGGTAGGCGAGATCCGCCTCCAACCGGTTGAAGAACGGCTTGTCATCGAGGAGTGGAATCCTTGCCTCGGTGAAGAGCTCCCACAGATTGAAGTTGCCGTACTCGGGCGGCGTCGGCGAGTCGCCCGAGGTCAGGCCGTACTCGCTCGCGAAGGTGGGGGCCAGGTCCACCCAGTCCGCGCGCCAATCCATGCCGACCGCGACTTTGACGCCCGAGTTGGCGGTCGGCAGCTTCATGCCGTATTGACCCAGATCGCCGTTGGCCGTCGCCTGCGCCATGTACTCGCGAGCAGTCTCGGTGGTTCCCGCCGGAATGATCAGGTACTTGAGCTGCTGCTGGGTCACGCCGCCCGGCACGAAGATGTTCCACGGCACACAACCGGTATCGGTCGGCAGATCGCTGTTGGTGAGCGTGGAAGCGCAAACCGGCTGGCCGTTCGGACCGGGGACGACATTCAGCGCGTTCGCGATCTCGATCTTGCCCAAATTATTGTCATGGTGGAATTGCAGCACGGAATTGGACACCATGGCCCACGCGTCGTAACTCCACACGTCGCCCAACGCTCCCTGGATGCCGAGCACCTCCCGGAAGGAGTCCGATACGTAGTCATCGACGCGCGGACCGCCCTCGACGTCGCGCCGGCCGATGTACAGGTGGACTTGGCCGGGAGCGAGGGTTATGCCGTTCGCAGCCGCGTAAGCCTGATTTTCCGCAAGATTGGTCGGATTGCAGAGCGTCGCTACCTCCTGCGCGGTGAGCAGCGGGTTCGCGCAGCTGATGTTCGCGGCGCTGAAGAAGTCCGCGCTCGGCCCGTACTGCGCGATCGTCTCGATGTTGGCCCACATGGTCTCCGAATAGACCTGAGCATTCTCACTGAGGTTGTAATGGACGAACGCGCCCCCGGTATAGCGTTTCGTGGCACGCTGGAAATAGCTCGTCGCTCCGTAGTTGTATAGATCCGTCGCCTGGATCGGGCGCATCACGCCCGTTTTCTGATCGATGGTGTCCGCGACCAGCGTGCTCGGGTGGCCGGCCACGAGCCCGGTCTCGAAGAACGCGCCGCCGGCCATGGTCTCCGAGCCGCCGCAGTGCAGCGCGCTATCCTTGGTAGCGCCGCCGATGATGGTGCAGCCGGCGTCGTCGAACTGCGAGCCTACCGCGGGCGAGGTGCTGGTAAAGGTGAAATAGGCGGTCGCGTTGCCCTTGTCGCCCGCGAAATTCGACCCCAGGACGATCGACACATCCCGGTTCGCACCGGTGTTTACCGAGCTCGGCGGGGTCGCTGCGCCAAAGTTCCTGAGGGCGTTGAGGTAGAAGGCGTTGTTGTTGTCGTGCTGGTTGAAGGAGTAGGTACCGTCGATCTTTATCCCAGTGAAGTGTGTGTCGAGGACGAAGTTGACCGCGCCCGCCACCGCATCCGCGCCGTAGGTCGAGGAGGCACCGCCGGTCAGCACGTCGATGCGCTGGACGAGCGCCGCCGGTACCTGATCGATGTCGGGTACGTTAGCCGTGCCACCGCCCGGTCCCATGCGACGTCCGTTAAGAAGCACCAGGGTACGGACCTGCCCCAGCCCGTAAAGGTTGACGGACGCCGTGCCGTTGCCACCGATGGACTCGCCACTGTTCTGCGAGGCGGTGAATTGCGGCATGTTCTGCAGCTGATCCTCGATGCGCACCGCACCGACCTTCGCTATGGCCGCCGCGCTGACGCTGGTGATCGGGGCGATGGAGACATCATTGGGCGATAGGGCGATGAGGGAGCCCGTGACCACCACGGTCTGGAGAGTCGTCGGCGTGGAGGTATCGGAGGCCGTGCTGGCCGAAGGCGTGGGGACGGTCGCCTGCGCAAGCAGTATGGGAGCCTGGGGCTTGGTCTTGAACCTCGTGACTTTGACCGCCTGCGCCTGGGCGTTGGCCGTGGCTACTTTGGCCGTGGGCGCGGGGGTGTCGGCGGCGGCGGTAGTGGCGAAGGCACCCTGGCTCGCCGCGGCGGCCGCGCAGGCCGCGAGGGCTACGCGCACTGCGCTTCGAACGCTCACATTGAATCTCATCATGGTACTCAGACTCCCCTAAGTTTGTTGAAAATGCGCGCGTACGCCGCCATTCACGAAATCTGCAGAACCCGATTCGACCACTACCCTCCCGACTCGAATCGGGCTTGTGACAGTCGCAATCGAGGTGACTACTTCGCGTGTCGCATCGACACAACACGGTTAACGTTGGCGGTGCCAGCACGCGCGAGTCTCGTCATTGCCGGTGGTCGCGAGCCTCTGCTTTCAGGTGTGTTGGCGCAATAGCCACTTCGATCGAGCCGGTATGGCCACCGTCAGACATCGATCGCACTTGCGCGACAAACACCGTCAAGGGGGTTCATCGGCAGACGAGAGCCGCTCCGGATACCCACCGACGGGCGCACGAACAATTCGAGGATCGGCCCGGTTACAATCGGTAGCCGGCCGTAACCAGCGCGTCAGCGAGCTGATGAAGCTTCGCCGGCGTTGGAATCGAGAAGTCGAGAGCGCTCGCATATCTGGCGATCAGGTTGAACACCGCGCCGATCGCGATCGCATCGGTCAATGATTCGGCGCTGATGCCGCTGGCGAGCACTGCGCGCGCATCTCCTTCCGTCAGCTTCTCAGGCCGCAACGTCATGATCTCGAGATACGCCAATGTCGTCTTCAATCCGGCCGAAATAGGCGCGGCGCGATAATTGGCGAGCACCGCGTCGACCGTCTTCCGGCCCATGTGCTTCGCCGCCACGGCACCGTGCACGTCTGCGCAGAAAGCGCAGTCATTCCACTTGGCAACCATGGCAGCCATCAGCTCGCGCTCCCCGATGCTCCAGGCGCTTGGCCCGCGCATGGCGGCTTGCGTCCAAGCGCCCATCGAGACGCCGAAGAAGGCCTTGTTCCTCAGGGTCACCCGCTGCGCATCCGGCGCGCGCACGCCGGAAGCGAGCGATATGAAGCGGTTCAGCACCCGGTCATTGGCCCGACCGTCAGGTTCATTTTCATTCACGAGCACGGCGGCGGCCTCTTGCTGTGCGCGGTGCGCGATCGAGCCTGCCGTCGGGACGTGTGGCCGCCGCGATTTGCAGCCGGACGATGCCAGAAACCGGATTGAGCAGACACATGAGAATGACCGGTGTTCGTTCGTGGCTATGGCGACTGGACCAACACGCCGGTCGCTCCCCGGACCGGCTCCACGGCGATGCGGCGAGAGATCGTTGACGGAGGCCTGTCACCGCGCCGAGCTTGGGCGCACCGGCACTTGATCAGCGCCGTCAACGAGCGGATGTAGGCGGGAATATCCCCGACCTCGACATTCGAGTAACCTAACATCAGGCCGCCTCGGTCGGGCGGGTTCAGGAAGCATCGTGAGAGCGAGCTCACCGGCATCCCCATCCGCCCGGCCGTATCGGCGAGCTCCGCATCGTCGATACCCGGGGGTAAGCGCGCGATGACGTAGAGCCCACCGACATCCCCGATCACCTCGAGAAGCCCGTCGCCCTGGGCCAGCAGGGTCTCGACCATGGCCTGGTGTCGGCCCATGTACAGCGCGCGCATTCGCTTGATGTGGCGTGAAAGATGTCCTTCGCGGATGAAATCGGCCATGACCATCTGCTCGAGCACCGATGTGCAGGCGGTGTCGAGTGCGTTGCGGACGTCCAAAAAGCTTCCGATCAGGTCCTCGGGGATGACGGCGAAGCCCAGTCTCAGCGTCGGGAACATCACTTTGGCGAGCGTACCGATGTAGATCACTCGGCCGTTGACATCGAGCCCCTGCAACGAGGCGAGCGGGTTGGCGGCAAATCGGTACTCGCTGTCGTAATCGTCTTCGACGATCCAGGCGCCTCGGCGCGCCGCCCAGCTCAGCAGCTCGATGCGTCTTGCCGCGCTCATCGCGACGCTCATCGGGTACTGATGCGCCGGCGTTACGTACGCGGCACGCGCATCGTCGGCGGCGCAAATGCCGTGTTCGACATTCATTCCATGCGGGTCGACGGGTATGCGTATGAGGGTAGCGCTCGCCGCCCGCAGCGCCTGCGCTGTTCCGGGGTAACCGGGCTCCTCGATCCAGGCACGGTCGCCAGGGTCGAGGAGCGCCAGGGCGGAGATCTGCAGAGCCTGCTGCGCACCGGTGGTCACCAGAACGCGCGAGGGGTGACACTTGACCGCGCGGGCAGCCCCGAGATATTCCGCCACCGCCTCGCGGAACGGCGGGTAACCCAGCGGTTCGCCATACCCCATGAGCTCCTGCGAGATGCGGCCGGCATGGCGTCTCACCAGCTGCGACCACACCCCGATGGGAAAGTGCTTGAGGTCGGCGCAGCTGTGAGCTGCTTTCCGCCATAACTGCGCCGGTCCTCGCATGCCGCTCGCGCGGCGCGACACCATTCGTCTCGCGTGGGATTCCTGCGGGATCGGGATCTGATCCAGGAGCCCTTGCCGTTCCGGCCGGGAAAATGCCTCCGGCACCGATCGGGAGACGCAGGTGCCGGCGCCGCCGTAGGCGTGAAAGTACCCCTCCGCAATCAACAGCTCGTACGCGCTCAGCACCGGGATCCGGGAGATTTTCAGCGCTTTGGCCAGCGCCCGGGTCGAAGGTACCCGCTGCCCGGGCTGAAATTGCCCGGCGAGAATCGACCGCTGGAACCACATGGAGATCTGGCGGTAGAGCGGTGTTGCGCTGTTGAAATCGAGCTCCATGGGCGGGATGAAGCTCGCGTGGCGCCCATTCAGTGGCGGATCTCGTGAAGTGGTCATAGCATCGAAAGGAAAGTGGTCATCTCCCGATTTGCGCCTTGACCCATACCATTCGGTATGTATACCATACCTACTACTCGGTATGTTGTGCTCTTTGCACCAACTAAGCTCAAATCCCGAGGATGAAGTAGCCGGCGCGCGCGGCTGTCCTGGCAGCCCGGTGCCGTGCGCGCTCGGCATTCAATCCGAAGACCGGATCACATAAGGGTGGGATGCGTCATGAATGCGAGAGCAATGTCGCGCCGCAGTCTGCTGGAGACGGGGGCGTACGCGCTCACTGTCGCGGCGGTCACGCCAGCCGTTGCCGGGGCGTGCGCCGCGGCAGCGTTGAGTCCGAAAACGGTGCAGACCATCCGCCGCTATTATGCCGCGTGGGAGAGCAAGGACTGGCACGCGCTCGAGATGCTGCTGGCGGACGATTTCACGTTCACCAGCCCCAATGACAACCACGACAGCAGGAGCCTCTTCAAGACCCGTTGCTGGGATCCGAATGCGAGTCTCATCGGGCGCTTCGATCTGCAGCTGATCGCGGGCAACGGCAGCGATGCGTTGGTGATGTATGTCGCGCACATCAATCACGGCAAGACGATCGAGAACATCGAGCATTTCCACATGCGGGACGGGAAGGTGGAATCCGTCCGCTGCTACTTCGGCGAGCAGAATAGCTACCCCGCTGCAGTCACGAGCTCCCAAAGCTGAGTGGCGGAAATCCCCCTTCGGAGGTGTTGCATGGGTTGCCTGCGACGGTGCGCGAGCGCGCTCATGGCATGCTTACTTGCGATCATTGCGACCGGTCCCGCGATGGCCGCATCCGCCGCTTCAATCCAATCCGCAACGGCGCGGATCCAGCCCTACCTGATAGCCGACAGACGGCAGGAAATCGAGCTGGCGCGAAGCGCGGCACCCCCTGCGGTCTCGATGCATGCCACGGTCATGGTGCTCGGCACCCGCGGCTACTTCATCGCAGTCAAAGGGAGTAATGGCTTTGTCTGTCTGGACGTCAGGTCCTGGGACAACGCGGTGACCGCGAAGAGCGCGGATTTCTGGAATCCGAACTTCCGCGCGCCCTATTGCTGGAACGCCTCAGGCGCTCAGTCGGTGCTCCCTCGATATCTGAGGCGGACCCGGTGGGTGCTTGCCGGCGCAACGGAAGACGAGATCGCGCATCGGGAGAAGACCGCGGCGGCAGACACGCAGGCGGAGCCGATGCCAGGAGTGATCTGCTACATGATGTCCAGGCGGGGACGTTGGATCGGCAATCGGCCGGGTCCGTGGCGCCCTCACGTGATGTTCTATTTCCCGCGCACGCACGTTCCGAGTTGGAGCGCCAACCTGCCGGGCGTTCCCGTGTTTGCCGGCAGCAACGAGCATCTCGCCGTGCTCATGGTTCTCGTGCCGGTCTGGTCCGACGGCTCTCCGGCGCCCAAGTTCTGATCAGCCCGAAGCACGCCGGCTCGCTCCGCGGAGAACGGCTTCGGTTCATCGTCATGTCAGAGCTTTTTGGAAGCGGCGCGGCCGCCCGCAGGCTTGCCGGCCCGGCCGAACAACAGCTCGAGGTACCGGCGCAGATGATCGAGACTGTCGGCAGCGGCTTTGGCGCTGCCGGTCGCTTTCGCGAGGATCAAGCCGCCTTGAACCACAGTCTGGAAGTAGAGCGCGAGGCTTTCCGCTGTCCAGGCTCCCCGGATGCCGTGATCGCGCATTGCCGCGCGAATGTCGGCTTCGAGCATTTTGGCGTGGCCCACGATGCTGCGCTCGCAGGCGGCAGCCAGATCCGGATGGGTCCGGTACGCTTCCTGGATGATGGTACCCGCGAAGCAGGTGAAGTCAGGCAGATCGCCCGTCAGGATCTGCTTGCGAAACTCGATGTAGGCTATGAGCCGGCTGAATGGGTCGGCGGCCTCGTGGTAGGGAGCCGCGGCAAAAGTCGCCGACGCATTGGCGTCGTAATGCGCCACTGCGGCCAAGGCCAGGTCGTCCTTGCTCTTGAAGTGATGGAAGAAGCTCCCCTTCGTCAGCCCCGCTTCGGCGCAGATGTCTTCGATCCGGGTGGCGCTGTACCCCTTGGTGCGCACCACCTTCAGCGCGGCGTCGAGAAGCTTCGTCTTGGATTCGTGGGGCGCGCGCATCATGAAATTTGTCTAGATAGACAGAACAGGGGTGCATGTCAAGACAGCGCGCGGCTCATTGGCCGCATTTCCCATTCGACCCGCCGATCGACTGTCAGTCGCAGCCGGATGGTTGGTCAATGGAGTCGACCAGGCTCTGCAAGGGAATCCGCAAAGCATCTGCCAGCGAGCGGTCGACGAAGCGCACCTCCATCAATAACGCATCGACTGCAGCTGCAAATGCGCCGAGGAGAGCCGCCCGATCGAGCGACCCCGTCAGGGTGGCGGAAAGCTCTTCCGTCACTGGCGCGGGCAGCTCATCCCACCCCCTCCCCTGGTGCGGCGGCAATCCATGGCGCAGGCAGGCAAGCGCGAAAATCCGATCGCGCAGACCATTCAACATGTAGTGCGCCTGCCAGGACCGCTCGCGCGCGAGTGATGAGCGCAGATGAAGGGCATGGAGCCATGCCGCTCCGATGAGGCTGGATGCCGCGGGAGCTTCAACATCCCGTGCTGCACGGCTCGTCCCGAAGATCAGCCGGAATGCCTTGCCCTTGGGGCCGAACGTCGGCGGTGTCCAGAAGGAGATGTCCACCTGCAACGTGTTTCGAAGAAGAAACACTCGATAGAGGATGTTGTCCGAGATGACATCATGATGGGTGACGGCTTCGTGGCTCGAATATAAAGCCGCCGTCCAATCGTCAACGACCTCTGGCAGCCGCCCCTCTTCGGCGACACAAACGGCAAGATCGATGTCCGACCACCGGTCGAGGCGCTCGAGTGCCGCGGAGCCTATGTGGGCCAACGCAATCACGCGTCCGTCCACCCTGCCTCGCTCGACCAGGCTCCGCCTCAGCTGCTCTCGCTCCTCAGGTGTGAACATGGAAGAGGCCCTCTTTCCGCCTGGGACACGACGGCTGGCATTTGGCATCCTCTGTGCGCGTGGCCTGGCGGCGCGTCGGATCACCTCGGAAGCTCTGGTCGAGGACTGCCGCGGCCGCAATGTTATACTTTTTCCATGAATCACCCTCTGCTGAGGCGGGTCCTCTTTCTTTTTCTGGCCATGCCTCTGTCCGCGATCGTCGGGGCGAGCCCGCCTGATGCCTTGTTGAGGGAGCTGCTGGCCTGCCGCCACATTGCGCCGACTGCGGCGCGGCTGACCTGCTTCGATAGGACATCGGCCGCGCTTGCACGCTCCCCTGCATCCGCCTCCGCCCCAACCTCGAGACTTCCGGTCCCGGCCATGAAGGCTGCCCTGGATCCGCACCGCACGTTCGGTCTGCCGAGCGCCACGATCGTGAAGCGCGAGGCGTCCGCAGCGGGAGTCCGCGTGAAGGACTTGGCGCACATCACCGCGCACGTCGTGCGAATGTCGCAAGCGCCTGACGGAGGCGCGATCTTCGATCTCGACAACGGCCAGGTCTGGCGGCAGTTGGATCCCGATGGCACCGACATGTATACCAAGACCGGCGACACGGTCGAGATCTCCCGCGGGTTACTCGGTTCCTACTGGCTGGATACGCCCTCTCGCCACCGCTGCAATGTGGTCCGTCTGCGGTGAGATCAGGCCACACGTTGCCTGCCCAAGCAGGCCCGCGATCATAGTGGCGGCGGGCCGCTCGCACGGCCTGCCGACATGACGAAAGAGAGGCGAATTGGCTGAGACTCTGGAGCAGTGGCTGCAGATCGCAAGCCAGCTGAGGCGGATGAATCGCATACCCGAAGCGATTGCCGCGTACGAGCGAGTGCTCTCCAGACGGCCCGACCTGCCGAATTCCTGGTACAACCTCGGCTTGCTGCAGCGACAGGCCGGGAGGCTGCAAGCGGCGCTGTCGTCCTACCGCAAGGCGCTGACCCTCGGGATTTCCGCCCCGGAAGAAGTGCATCTGAATTGCAGCGTCATCTACAACGATCTGCGCCAGGAGGAGGAGGCGGAGCGCGAGTTGCGCACCGCTTTGAAGTTGAACCCGGCCTTCGTTCCCGCGCTCCTCAATCTGGGGAACCTGTGCGAGGATTTGGGCCGCCGAGACGATGCCTGCGATCTGTACCGGCGGGCGCTCGCGATCGAGCCCAAGCGCTACGATGCGCTGGCGCGTCTGGCGAACGCGCGGCCTTCCTGCCGATCGCGACCCACGGTGGATCGGGGACATGTCCGACGTCCGGCAAGCGCAGCCGATCCGAACCATGCAGGCATGGTGGCCTGCCTGCGCCGCGCGATCGCGGACCCGGCAGCCTCGGCGGCGGAACGGGCCAGTCTGGGCTTTGCGCTCGGCCGCTTGCTCGATGATAGCGGCGATTACGAGGCGGCCTTCGCCGCATACCGTCAGGCCAACCTGGACAGCCGCACGAGCGCGGGACCTGAGTTCCGGGGGTACGATCGAAGTGCCCAGGAGGCCTTCGTGGAGGAGTTGCTGCGCGCTTTTCCGCGCGAGCCCGCCGTTGCGCCCCGGTCGCCGCAGGCGCGGGTCGTCCCGCCCGCGACGCCGCAGAGCCAACCTGCCTCGATCTTCATCTGCGGCATGTTCCGCTCGGGCTCGACGCTCGCCGAGCGGCTGCTATCGGCCCACCCAGGAGTGCGGGCGGGAGGCGAGCTGGGCCTGATTCCTCAACTGGTGGCGGGGCCGCTGCGGCCCTTTCCGGCTTCGATGGGCACGGTTTCGGCCGAAACGCTTTCCCGGATGGCGAGCGCCTATGCCGCCGAGTTGAGCCGACGCTGGCCGGGGGCAACGTACGTGACCGACAAGCGGCCCGACAATTTTCTCTACCTCGGGCTTATCAAGAAGCTGTTTCCGGCGGCGAAGATCGTGCACACCATTCGCGAGCCGCTCGACAACTGCCTGTCGGTTTACTTCCTGCACCTGGCTCATGGCATGAGCTACGCGCTCGATTTGCGCGACATCGGACATTACTACCGGCAGTATCGGCGGGTCATGGCGCACTGGGGGGCACTATATAAGGAGGACATCGTCGAATTCGATTACGACGCCTTCGTGCGGGACCCGAAGCCTGCGGCAGCGCGCCTGTTCGGATTTCTAGGCCTGGAGTGGCAGGACCGCTATCTGGATCTACCGGCAGAGGGGGCGGTCCGCACAGCCAGCGTCTGGCAGGTGAGGGAGCCCCTCTATCAGCGATCCTCGGGCCGCGCGCGCCACTACCAAACCTGGCTCGGGGAGCTGGAACGGGAGCTGCGGGAGGAGCCATGCAGCCGAGCATAACGCCCATCCTCGCGACACCCTTAGGGATGGTCCCATTGCCGGAGGCGGCCCGCTGGCATACGGCCGCCGCCGAGGTGGTGTTGCGCCATGCCGCTGCTGATGCTGCCGGAGGAAGTCTCCGGTCGAGCCCGCTGGTGCAGGTCGGCAGCGACGATGCGATGAGCTGGAACGATGAGCCGGTACGGGCGCTCATCGCCGAGATACTGCGTGGCATCGGCTGGGTCGCGCGTAACGTCAATCGATTCTCGCCCGGCGAGTTCGAGTCGCTCGCGCTGCAAGCCCGGGCGGCCTATGTGATCGTGAACCGGGATGGCGGGTTGGGAGCGCGCAATCATCCCCTGACCGCATGGACAGGGATCTACTGCCTCGAAGCGCCGGAGCGGGCGCCGGATCGTCCCGACAGCGGGATGCTGCGCATCTACGAATCCCGGATGGCAAACATGTTCGCCGATGCGACCACGGACGGGATGGTGCTGCCGTTTCGACCGGGACATTGCGGCTTTCATCTGGCGCCGGGCGTGCTCGCGGTCTTTCCGGGAGGCGCCACCTACGAGATCGCTCCGGTGCGCGGACCGGGACGTCTGCTGGCCTTGACGGTTCAGGCGCGATTCGTGGCACCCGGCCAGAAGGGGGTCTCGCGGTGGTAATGCCGGATTTGAAGATCGCGGCGGCGTTCGCCGTGCCGATGGTGGAGACGCGGCTCGAGCCCTGTGAGGCGCTGAACCGGGAGCTGGAGGCCCTTTTCCTCGCGCGAGAGACGGATGAGTACCGCAACCCGACGCCGAGCCACGTTGCCCAGCGGGAACTGTTCGAGAGCCGCTTCAACCTCTTCCGTTGGCCGGAAAAGTGCGTGCAGGAGCTGCGGCGCTTCATGTTGGATACCGTGGCCCGCTCGGTGATGGCGCTCACCACGCTGACGGCGGCGGATCTCGCGCGGCTCAGCTTCCAGAATCACACCTGGTTTCACATCACGCGCTACGCCGGCTCCTTCGTGGCTCACAATCACCCCATGGCGTCCTGGTCGGCGGTGTACTGCGTGCGGGCCGGCGCGGCGGTGCCCGGTCGTCCCGAGAGCGGCAAGCTGCGATTTTTCGATCCGCGGGCGGGAGCCAATGCCTACGCGGATGCGGCCAATGAGTCCCTGAAAGCGCCCTATCAGGTGCGGATGGCGGAATTCAGGCTCGAGGAAGGCCAGATCCTCGTGTTCCCGTCCTACCTCTTCCACGAAGTGACGCCGTTTTACGGGCCGGACATCCGTATCACCGTCGCCACAAATTGCTGGTTTTCGGGATAACCACCACCATCCGTTGCGTTAGCACAACAACGGCGTGGTAAAGCTGCCGTCTCGGTGAGCCGCGCGCCATGCGGTGGGCGAGGCCGCCAACGGCTGCGCCTCGGACAGACGGAGCTCCTGTCATAATTCCCCGCCGACCAATAGGTTCGACCGCCATCGAACTGGAAAATGGCTCGAACCCAGCAGCGCCGGACGGCCCCGCCAACGCTGTGATTTCCAATCATGCCGGGCTTCGATGCAGCCTTTTGAGCCGGGCTGATGTAATTTTGCCCCCACAATCAGGTTGCCCGCCTGCGACAATTGTTGTAGCTTTCGCGCACCAGCGTTTCAGCCGGCAACAGCCGGCTACGCCTCAAGCGGTCCTGTTACCGTCGTGCTCACAAATCCAAGGGGAGTCATGACCATATGAAGAGTTTCAATCTCAACGTGCGGAGCGCTGTGCGAGTAGCCCTCGCGGCCTGCGCGGCGGCCGCGGCAAGTCAGGGTGCTTTCGCCACTACCGCCGCCGCCAACGCGCCCGCGCCCACAGCCACGGCCACGACCACGGCCAGCACCAAGGCGCATGCGGTCAAAGTCACGAAGTTCAAGACCAAGACCCAGGCGCCCATACTCCTTGCCCAAGCGGCGGATGCCGGACCTCAAACCACGACGCAACCCGCTGCGAGCACGGCGACACCCACTCTGCAGACGGTGGTCGTGACCGGCTCCCTCATCGCGCTGTCGCCGAACGACGTGTCGATCAGCCCGATCACCACCGTCAGCGCCGCCTCCATGGCGAAGGTCGGCGCGGTGCGCATCGAGGATCAGCTGCAGAACATGCCGCAGTTCACCGCCGCGCAGAACAGCGGTGAGTCCATCGGTTCCAACGGCACGGCGTCACTCAACCTCTACGGCCTCGCGCCCCAACGCACCCTGGTGCTGATCAATGGACGCCGCATGGGTCCGGGCGGCGGCCAGGCCAACGTGCCCGACATCGACCAGATCCCCGCAGCGCTCATCCAGCGCGTTGACGTGCTGACCGGCGGCGCCTCCTCGACCTACGGCGCGGATGCCGTCGCGGGTGCCGTCAACTTCGTCATGGACACGCACTTCACCGGCGTGAAGATCGACGGCACCTATTCGTTCAATAACCACAGCAACAACGATCAGGCCGATCTGACGCTGCTGAAGAACTTCGGCGCGCCGCTGCCGCCGAGCACGGTGAACACCGGCCAGAACCGGGACGTCTCCATCATCATTGGATCCGATTTCGCGGACAACAAAGGCAACGCGACCGGCTATTTCACCTTCACCAGCACCTCACCCTCGGTAGGCGCGCAGTTCGACGATGCCGGCTGCACCATCGTCGGCGGCAGCAAGACGACCAGCCCGCTTAAGTGCGGCGGCTCGGAGACCATGGCGACCGGCGCGTTCTTCGAGACCGGCCTAGTGAACGGCGCGCTGACGACCCTCGTCGGAGACACCATCGACAAGACGACCGGCCTCATGCGGCCGATCACCTCGAACGATCTCTATAACTACGGCGCCACCAGCTACTTCCAGCGCAGTCTGAAGCGCTACACCGGCGGCGCGTTCGTTCACTACAATCTCAACGAGAACGCCCAGGTCTATTCCGAGACCATGTGGGCCAACATCGAGACGATCGCGCAGTACGGCCCGAGCGCGGACTTCTTCAGCCCGGCCAACATCAGTTGCGCTGACCCGCTGCTCACCGCGCAGGAGTTTCAGACGCTCTGCAACCCGACCAACCTGGCGGCGAACCAGGCGTATGCCAACACCGTGCTCGGCCTGGGCCTGCCCCCGAATGAGGTTCACCTGTACATCGGCCGGCGCGACGTCGAGGGCGGTCCGCGTATCGATGACTACACGTCGAATTCCTTCCGGCAGGTCCTCGGCGTGCAGGGTTCGCTCGGCAATGCCTGGACCTACGACGCGTGGGCCATGGCGACCAATTCGGTGCTGCAGCTGCACCACGACAACAACCTGGGCGACATCCAGATCCAGAACGCGCTGGATGTCGTGACGGGTCCGAGTGGTCAGCCGGTCTGCCGTTCCACGACCGGCATCAGCACGCTTCCGACCGACACCGGGTGCATACCCTGGGACATCTGGCATCCGGGCGGCGTCACGCAGGCGCAGCTCAATTACCTGATCACCCCGGGCGGATTCGATCAGACGAACCGCGAATACATGGCGCAGGCGACCGCCAACGGCGATCTGGGTCAGTACGGCTTCAAGCTGCCGAGCGCCGACTCGGGCGTCAAGGTCGCGGTCGGCATGGATTGGCGCGAGGACTGGTTGAACCTGCAGCCCACTTTCGTTTCGCAATATGGCCTGACCTCGGGCGACGGACCGATACCGCCCGAATACGGCAACTTCAATCTGTGGGAGCTCTTCACCGAAGCCCGGATTCCCCTGGTTGACAACGTGCCGTTCGTCAACAAGCTGTCGGCGGATCTCGGCTATCGTTATTCGAGCTACAACTTAGGGTTCAGCACCAATACCTACAAGCTGGGCCTCGAGTGGTCGCCGATCAACGCGGTCCGCATCCGCGCCGGCTACAACCGCGCGGTTCGGGCGCCGAACATCGATGAGCTGTTCGCGGGCGACACCATCGGCCCAGGCGGCGTCGCCGATCCCTGCTGGGGTACCGCGCCGGCTTTGAGCCCGGCGCAGTGCGCGCTGACCGGTGTATCGGCCGCGCAATACGGACATCTCCAGGTCAACCCCGCGGCGCAGATCAATAACCTCACCGGCGGCAACGCCCATCTGAAGCCGGAAATCGCCGATACCTATACCTTGGGCGTGGTGTTCCGACCGTCGGCGATCCCGGATTTTTCGGCATCGTTGGACTACTACGACATCACCATCAAGGGCACCATCGAGGAGCTGAGCACCTCGACCATCATCGACGGCTGCGCCACCGGCACGACCGCGTTCTGCTCGCTCATCCATCGCGGTCCCAACGGCTCGCTGTGGCAGAACGAGCAGACGGAATTCGTGACGGCCACGGAGCAGAACATCGGTAAGTTGAGCACCAGGGGCGCGGACGTCAGCGTGAATTATGGACTCGGTGTGGGGACGATGGGACGGGTGAACCTCGGCGTGACGGGCACCTGGGTGCGGCAGCTCATCAATCAGCCGACTCCGAGCCTGAGCACCGCGTACGACTGCGCCGGCTTCTACGGCGCCACCTGCGCAGGCGTGGGCAATGACGGGCCTATTCCGCACTGGCGGCATGTGTTCACGGCCTCCTGGCAGACGCCGTGGGCGGGCCTCGGACTCAACATGCGCTGGCGGTATATCGGGCCGACCCAGGATGACGGCTTGAGCTACAACCCCAACCTGAGCGGTGACGGCTACTACGTGGCAGCGGATCACATCGCGTCCTACAGCTACTTCGACATTTCGGCCGACATGCCGGTGACGAAGCAGGTGACGGTGACGCTGGGCGTGAACAACATCGCCGATAAGAACCCGCCGCTCGTACCCAGCGGCAACTTCTCGGCGTGTCCGACCGTCGGCTGCAACGACAACACCTGGCCGGGAATGTACGACACCATGGGCCGGTACATCTTCGCGCACGTGGAGGCGAAGTTCTGACCGGGGAAGGGATGCTTCAAGGGACGAAAACGGCGGGCCTCGGCCCGCCGTTTTCATTTGGGGCTATTAGGGCTTCGGCTCGCCCGCCGAGTTGTAGTGGCGGCTGTAGACCTCGGTCGCCACCTTGATCATCTCCTGCTCCGCGGGAGTCAGGAACGGATTCCAGACATCCAGAATGAGGATGGCGCGCGGCACGTCGGATTCGTTCCAGGCTTCATGCTCGATCGTGTCGTCGAACGCCCAAGCCTTGCCGGGAATCCATTCGCGGGTCTCACCGCCGACCCGAAAGCCGCAACCCGGTGGAACGATCAGCGGCAGATGCACGGTCGCCCGGGAGTTGGTCATGCCGGTATGCGCGGGAATACGGGTCTTGGCGTCCAGGATGGAGAAAAAGGCGTTGGGCGCTCGAGTCTCGATCCGGCAGCACGGCACCTCCTCGAGCAGCCTCGCGGTCACCGGGCAGCGCGCCAGATGCGCGGGGTACGGCTCGCCATAATTCCACAGGTAGTAAGCGCTCCAACGGCGATTGTGATTGAGCTCCCGCCACTGATCGAGCGGGTCGGTGGCGGCGAAATGCACGTACGGCGCGAGCTCGTCCCGGTCGGTGGCCAGGACATCGAGCAGCTCGGCGCGGATCGCCTCGGTCGCCGCCTCGAGCGCGTCCATCCAAGGGAACAGGCCGCGGTCGAAGAACTCGATCACCGGCAGCTCCGGGAAGTACATCCAGGTCGGCTGCGGCGGGTAGGCGGTCCGCTTGCCGAGCAGGATGTCGAGGCACATCCTCACCCGGCGGTCGCTCTCGCCGCGCCGTTGCTGGACTTCCCGCAGCGGCGATTCGAGCTCAGCGGACAAGGCCTCGAGATCACGCGCGACGACCGTGCGGGCATGCGCCACGGCCTGGCTCATAGCCCCGGGGAGTTGCGTCTCGGGCAGGATGCAGTCGAGCGCATTGCGATAAATGCGCGCGGCGGCACGGGTTTCGCCCGCGTCCTCATAATGCGAGGCCTTCTGCAGCAGGGCCGAAAGGTGCCGGGGCTGGAGCGTCAAGGCCTTGTCCAGCGCTTCCAGAGCCTCCTCCCGCCGCTGGAGGGCTTTGAGGCTACCGGCGAGGTTTGCCCACAGCGCAGGCTCGCGGGGCGCGGCGGCCACGGCCCGGGAAAATAGCGTTTGCGCCTCGGCCGCCTGCCCGCGGTTCATCATGCGAACGCCGAGCTCATTGAGAACGGCCGGGTGATTGGGCGCCTGCTGCGCCAAGCGGGCGAGCAGCTGGTCCGACTCCCGGGCTCGGCCCGCGGCAGCTTCGCGCTTGGAGGCCTGGAGCATGCCCAAAATGGCGGCTTCCTCCCCTTGCATCGGATTGGCACTGCTCACGGGTCCACCTGCATCGAAGGCTCGATGGTCGAATTGTACCGCTGTCCCTCGATTGACGGCTGGGCAGCCCTTGATTCCAATAGCGGACTCGAACTCTCACCGCGCACGCTGGGAAAACACCTTGACCGCGAATGATTCGATCGCCTTGGAGCTGATGTCGCTCTCGGCCCTCCTCGGATCCGATCCGGCGAGAGTGCGTGCGCGGGCTCGGGAGCTGCTCGCCCGGGCACCCGATAACCGCTCGCTCGCCTTGCTGCTGGCTTCAGCCTCACTCAAGCTCGAGGATACCGGCACGGCCATCGCGACTCTCGAGCCCTGGGCGCAGCGCGAGCCAAAGTCGGCGGTGTTGCGCCTCGAGCTGGGACGCGCCTATCGGGCCGCCGGACGCGTGGTGGAGGCGGTGGCGGCCCTGAAGGAAGCCGTTGCGCGGGATGCCGCGCTCGCCGAGGCGTGGCGCGAATTGGCTGCGCTGTCCTTCGGCACGGGGGATGAGGCGGGCGGCGATGCCGCGTATCTGCGCTACAGCCGACTCATCAGGTATCCGACGGAGCTGACGGCGGCCATGACGGCGCTGGCGGAGGCTCGCTTCGACGCCGCGGACCAGCTGTTGGAACGACGGCTTGCCGGCTCACCGGGTGATGCGGCGGCCTGGCGCCTGCGCGGCGAGGTCGCCCTGCGTCGGCAGCGGTATACGGAAGCCGAAACCTCCTTTCGACGTTGCTTAGGTATCGCGCCCGGCGATGCCATCGCTCGCTTTGGACTGGCGAGCGCGCTGCATGAGCTCAACCGGTCCGAAGAAGCGCTGCCGCTGCTCGATCGCTTGCTGAGAACCGAACCCGATCAAGCCAGCTATCTCGAGCTCCAGGCCAAAGCGCTGCGGGCGGGCCTGCGAAACGACGACGCGCTCGCGCTCCTGCGGCAGGCCGTTGCGACCCACCCGGACGGCGCCAGCTTGCTGCTGCTGTACGGCCACATCCTCAGGGAAGAGGGCCAGGTCGAGCATGCCAACGAGATCTATCGCAAGGTGACGACGCTGTCGCCGGGCGCAGGCACCGGCTGGTGGTGTCTCGCCAACACCAAGACCTACTCCTTCACCGACGCCGAGCTCGCCGACATGCGCCATCTGCTCGATTCCGGTCGCGCGGAGGGGGCGGACCGGGTCCATCTGGAGTTCGCGCTCGGCAAGGCGCTGGAGGACCGCAGTGAGTATGAGGAATCGTTCCGGCATTACTCGATGGCCAACACCTTGCATCGCGGCACCTTCAGCTATCGCGCGCTCGCGGTCGAGCGCACGAGTGAGCGCATCCGTGAGACGTTCACGGCCGAATTCGTCGAGCGCCGGCGAGGGTGGGGGAGTGATCGGAAGGATCCCATCTTCATCGTCGGCCTGCCGCGATCGGGCTCCACTCTGCTCGAGCAGGTGCTGGCGAGCCACTCTCAGGTCGAAGGGACGCACGAGTTGGCGGAAATTCCCGCAATCGCCGCCAACCTGGTGTTCGAGCAGGGGAGCGACGGCGCCCTGACGAGCAATCCGCTTGCGTCCTTGACGGCGGCGGATGTCGCGGCCTTCGCAGACCGGTACCTGGAGAGGACCCGACGCTACCGCAGGTTGCAGACCCCCCGCTTCACCGACAAGCAGCTCGGCAACTTCCGCAATCTGGCCCTCATTCATCTCATGTTCCCCAACGCCGCCATCATTGATATCCGCCGGCATCCCATGGCTTCCGGGTTCGCGTGCTACAAGCAGCATTTCTCCCACCTGATGCCCTTCTGCTATGACCTCGGCGAGCTCGCGCACTACTACCGGGACTACGTGCGCCTGATGGAGCACATCGAGGCGGTGCTGCCGGGACGCGTGCATCGGGTCTACTACGAGCGCCTGGTCGCCGATCCCGAAGGAGAGGTGCGCAAGCTCCTCGACTACTGCGGTCTGGAATTTGAATCGGCTTGCCTGCAATTTCACGCTAACAAGCGCGCCGTGCGCACCATCAGCTCCGAGCAGGTGCGCCGCCCGATCTACAAAGACAGCATCGAACAATGGCGGCATTACGAGCCGTGGCTCGGTCCGCTGCGCGAGGGATTGGGCGATCTCGTCGATCGCTATCCCAAAACCGCCGAGACGCCGAGCGGGTGAGGGTCAGCGGTTGTCGGCCGTTTGCGCCAAGCGGGGTGGCCGCGGCAGGAGGAGAATCCGCGGATGACCGTAATCGAGAACGAGCGCGCTCGTCGAGCCGAGGACGTCCATGCCGATGATGGCAGCGGGCCGCGACTCGAGATTCCAGATCTTGAAAATCGCGACCTGGGTGTAGACGATGTGCAGGTGTTGGATCGAGATGGGCCCGAGCGCGATCGTCGGGGAGGGAATGGAGCCGCCCGATGCAACCTGTCGGGTTACCCCGAAGACTCGCGCCGGCGACTCGTCGCGGGACATCTGACGGAGCAAGGCCGCGCGCAGCGCCGCATTGCCCAGTGTGTTGGAGGCTCCGGTGTCGATGATGGCGGCGACGGCAATGCCCCCGATGCGCGCGTTCACCTGCAGCAGCCCGCCTCGGGTGCGCACGGCGGGAATGATCAGAAAGCCTCGGGGCACCGGCTCCTCCGAATCGGCGATCCAGACCCGGTTGTGCGCGAAATCGACTTCGACGTCCTCGGCTCCGAGCCCGGCCATTCCAAGGACGCCATCGAGACCCTGCAGGACATCGCCATCGACCAGAGGCATTCTGACATTCGTCTGTACGACGTCCCCGGCCTGTAGCCTTGCGATGCCGACCCAGGGCAGCAGCTGCATTCCGGTGGCACCGTCCACCTGCATGACCGTGTCCTGGTTCAGATGCAGCTTCAAAACCGGCACCAGTCGGGGCGAGATCATGGAGCCGTCCGCGCCGCTGTCGACCAGGAACCGGAACGGCCCCTTGCCGTCGAGCATTACCGCCGCGACGACCCGGCCGCTGCGATCGGGCTGCGTGGGACAGGCGAAAAGAGAGCTGGCGGGACTCGGCTCAGCAACGGTCGGAGGAGGTTTTGCGAAGACGCCCGGCCTCGCATCCGATCCCTTGCCGGGGGCCACCGCAGCGGGCAGCAGAGCTGCCAGACAGAGCAGGATCCAGTGGACGGACCTCATGGCAACCTCCCGGGAAGTCCGGGGGCGGGGGCATCGGCTGCACTATACGACTGCCGGGGTTCGCAACGGTACGGTGGGCGTCGAAATAATGAGCGGGCAAGGCTCGCCGGCCGCTTGGCCCGCGGCGACCCCGCGATTGTCATGCGATACTTGAGCGCTCGACCCGGTCAGGGCCTGTCTTATCCATGACTGCCAATTCCGAGGGCGCGACCGACTTCGATCAGTTGCAGGCAGCATTGGCCGAAGTCCGTCGCTCGCGCCTTGCCGGGGACCCCGCTGCGGCTCTTGGGCAGCTCGAAGCGCTCGAGCACACCTATCCCAGGTCCGGGCTGCTCTGGCAGGAGCGGGCGTTGGGCCTGCGCGCTCGCGGGGATGCCTCCGGCGCCGAGCGTGCGTTCCGCCGCGCCGTGGAGCTCAATGACGCATTGCCCGGCGCCTGGCGCGAGCTGATCGAGCTCTCCCGAGCGCAGGCCGACCCATCGGCCCTCGGGCGCGCCACGGCCGCACTCGCCAAGCTCGAGAGCCTGCCACACGAGCTGCTCGAAGGCTCCAGTCGGCTCAGCGAGGGAGATCTCGACGGGGCCGAGAAAATGATCAGGGACCATCTGCGCGCTCACGGACCTCATCTCGAGGGCATGCGGCTGCTGGCGCAGGCCTGCATCGCGAGCAAGCACACCGATGATGCCGAGCTGTTGCTGGAAGCGGTGCTCGACCGCGCTCCCGGCTATCACGAGGCCCGGTATGAGCTCGGCAAAGTGTTCGTGCTGCGGCAGCGGTACTATCCGGCGCTGCTTCAGGCGCGGCAGCTGTTGGCGCTCAATCCCGCGGACCGCAAGGCACGCAGGCTTTATGCCGAGGCCTGCGATGGATTGGGAAGGTTTGGCGAGGCGCTGCGCATGTACCGGGAGCTGCTCGAGGAAATGCCTGAGGATCCGGAGCTCGAGCTCGCGATCGCGTTCGCGTTGCGAAACCAGGGCAGCGCGGAGGAAGCCGTTGCCGGGTTTCGGCAGGTGACCAGACGGGAAGGCTACGTCGGCTCCGCCTACGCGGCGCTCGCTGATATGAAGACCTACCGCTTCAGCGACGAGGAGATCGCCCTCATGCGCCGGATCGCGGCCGATCCGGACTCGATTTCGCAACAGCTCTCAGTGAGTTTCGCGCTCGGCAAGGCACTCGAGGACCGCGGTCGATACGAGGAGTCCTTTCGCCATTACGCGCGCGGCAATGCGCTGAAGCGGGCCGAAGTGAGCTACGATCCTGAGGCATCGGAGCGGCATTTCGCATCGCGGGAGGCGCTTTTCACGCCGGAGTTTTTCGCGGCCCGTCGGGGCATGGGGTGCAAGGCTGCGGATCCGATCTTCATCGTCGGCATGCCGCGAGCGGGCTCCACGCTATTGGAACAGATTCTGTCGTCGCACTCGCAGGTGGACGGCACTCTGGAGCTGCCCGAGATACCGCGCCTGGTCAGGCAGTTTCGCGCTCGCCGCTCCGACGAACCGGACCGCTACGCCACGGTGTTGGCGGACCTGAGTCCGCAGGAGCTGCGCCGGCTGGGCGAGATTTATCTCGAGGAAACGCAGGTCTACCGCCATGGCGCCCCCTTCTTCGTCGACAAGATGCCGTCGAATTTTCAGGAGGTGGGCTTCATTCACCTCATCCTGCCTAATGCAAAAATCATAGATGCGCGGCGCGATGCCATGGCGTGCTGCTTCAGCAACTTCAAGCAACTGTTCAGCAACGGGCAGGAGTTCAGCTACGACCTGCGGGAGCTCGGGCGATACTACCGCAGCTACCTCCGGCTGATGGATCACTGGGACCGAGTGCTGCCCGGCAAGCTGCTGCGGGTGTGGTATGAGGCCACCGTAAACGATCTCGAGGCGACGGTGCGGCGGGTGCTCGGGCACTGCGGCCTGCCGTTCGAGCCATCATGTCTGGAGTTCCACAGGACCCGGCGCAGCGTACGCACCGTCAGCTCCGAGCAAGTGCGCCGGCCCGTCAACCGCGACGGCCTGGCATCATGGCGGCACTACGAGCGTTGGTTGGGGCCGCTCAGGGAGGCGCTGGAACCCGCGGCACCGGAACCGGCCGGGGTGGCCGATTGAAGCAGGGTGGCCCGATGATGCCCCTGGTTGCGCTGCTCTGGGCCGGCACGAGCCTCGCGAGCGGCCGCCAGCTGACCGTGCAGGACTATGCTCGGGCAGAGCGCTTCATGCCGTACGACACTCAACCGCTCGTCGACCACGATGTCGAGCGCGTGCACTGGCTCGATGACCGGCGCTTCTGGTACATCGATCATGATTCAGCCGGCGATCACTATCGGCTGATGACCGCCCCGACGGGCAACGTCGTCCCCCTGTTCGATCAGCAGCGGCTCGCGGCCGCACTCGGCAAGGCGAGCGGCACTCCTGTCGCAGCGACAAGGCTCTCGATCAGCGCCATTCGAATCGAGAGCCACGGCAGATATGAGATCACCCGTCAGGGGAAACGCTATCTGTGCACCGTCACCGGCACCATTCAATGCGCCAAAAGGGCCCGCATGCCGGGAACCGGCAAGGAGCCCGGCCTGCCGTCGCCGGATGGAAAGCTCGAGGCTTTCATCCGCCACTGGAACATCTGGGTTCGTGACACGGCCACCGGCCGGGAGACCCAGCTCACTTTCGATGGCACAACCGACTTTGGCTACGCGACGGACAACGCGGGATGGCGGCATTCCGCTCGCCCGGTGCTCAACTGGTCGCCGGACTCGACCGAGATCGCGACCTATCGGCAGGATCAGCGCCGGGCGGGCGAGATGTATCTCGTCGGCACGCACTTGGGACACCCGCGGCTCGAGAGGTGGAGATACCCCGTGCCGGGGGATGCGCGCGTCTTTCTGATCGAGCCGGTGGTGATCACCGTGGCCACCCACAAGCTGGTGCGCCTCCAACTGCCGCCGCAACAGCGGCTCTCGAGCCTGTGCGATGACATCAGCTGCAAAGCCGACGGCCACTGGGATGATGTGCAATGGGCGCCGAACGGCAAGAGCCTGGCCCTGGTCACCACCTCACGCGACCGCAGGCATGAATGGCTGCGCATCGCCGATACCCGCACCGGCGCGGTACGGACGGTCCTGGAGGAGAGTGTCGCCACCTACTACCGAAGCGGCATCGATGCGGTCAGTTGGCGTTACCTGCCGGGTTCGGATGAGGCGCTGTGGTACAGCGAGCGCAACGACTGGGGCAATCTCTACCTCTACAATTTGAAAAGCGGCGAGCTGAAGCATGCCGTCACCACGGGTCGCGGCGATGTGACCGAGGTTCTGCACGTCGATCCCGGAACGCGTACGGTCTGGTTTCGCGCCGTGGGCCGCACTCCGGGTCTCAACCCATACTATCAGCAGCTCTGGAAGGCCAGCCTGGACGGAGGCGAGGCGACGCTGCTGACGCCCAAGGCTTGCGACCACACGACCAGCATGTCCCCGGACGGCAAGTACTTCGTCGACAGCTGCTCGACCCCGGACCAGCCTCCCGTCACGACGCTGCGCGAGGCGCGCGCTGGACGCTCATTGGCGATGGTGGCGCGAGCGGACATCTCCCGCCTGAAAGCGATCGGCTGGCAGCCGCCGCAGCTCATCGTCCTCAAGGCGCGCGATCACGAGACGCCGCTCTACGGACTGCTCTTCAAACCGACGGACTTCGATGCCCGGAAGACATATCCGATCATCGATTACGTCTATCCGGGTCCACAGATCGGCTCGGTGTCGAAGTTCGATTTCGAGCCGTCACGGCGCGACTGCCAATCGCTCGCCGAGCTCGGCTTCATCGTGGTGGCGATCGACGGCATGGGAACGCCCTATCGCTCGGCCCGCTTCCAGCGGCTCTGGTACGGCAACATGGGCGATAACACGCTGCCGGATCAGGTCGCGGCGCTCGAGCAGCTGGGCGCCGCTCATCCGTGGATCGATCTCGGGCGGGTCGGCATCTGGGGACATTCGGGCGGTGGCAATGCCACCGCGGATGCCCTATTCCGCTATCCCGACTTCTTCAAGGTTGGCTGGGCCGAGAGCGGCAATCACGACAACCGCAACTACGAGAACGATTGGGGCGAGATGTATCAGGGACTGCTGCGGCGCGAGCCGAGCGGCAGCAGCAACTACGACAATCAGGCCAATGAGCTCCTGGCCTCGCATCTCGAAGGTCACCTCATGCTCACCTACGGCACCATGGACGACAACGTGCCGCCGGAAAGCACGCTGCTCGTGGTGCGCGCCCTCATCCGGGCAGGCAAGGACTTCGACATGATCGCCATCCCCAATGCCCACCACGCCTACGGCTACGCGACGCCGTACATCACCCGACGGCGGTGGGACTACTTCGTTCGCTATCTCGCCGGCGATGTCCCTCCCGGAACTTACGCGCTCAAGCCCTGGCCGTGGAATTGAGGGTTGAGGCCAACGGATGAGACTTCGGTCACGGTGCCCGACATTACTTAAGGCGTGACTTAATGGTCCAAACAGTGACTACTGAATGGCCCAATGTCGGAAGGTGAAGTGCTCAGGCAATTGCGCTAAGCTTGACTCGGATCCGATGTTTCGCTAACGCCGGCAGACGGCGGGAGACGAACTATGACCACTCTGAGACTTCCTCTGTTCATTGGGGCTGCGTTGTTTGCCGGCGGAGCTTGCGCGCAACAACCCGTAACAGCCGACCACAGTACTCCGGCAGCCGTCGCGGCCGCGCCGGCCACCTCGGCGGGCGCCGCCTCGATGCGGCAAATGATCAGCGCCATTCCGCGCCCTCTTCTCGTCTTCGCGTACGACCAGGGCTGGCGGCAGGTAGTGATGGTCGGCAAGCAAGGCTATTTCTGCCGGTCGGATGTCCCCTCGGGCTCGCTGATTCCCACGCCGCGCTGTGTCACGCCGTCTCAGCTGCAGTTCATCCGGCTGACGGTGGAGCAGCAGCAGCAGCAACTCAGGAAGCCGATTCCGAGCGATCGGATGGGTTGAGCGAGGGCGGCGGGCCGCGCCGAGCGGCACTTCGCCCCGGGGTAGCGGGCGGCTCGCGGGCCGCCGCGGATGTCTATATCCCATAGGTCCCCTGGCAACGGCCACCTTCTGTGGGCGGGCGCGCGGGGCGGATGTCTAAACTGCCCGCCTCTCAAAGGCTTACCATACTTCGTCACCGGCCGAACTGACGGCCCGAAGCGCGGCGTAGAGTCCCATGCAGGTCAAACGGGAGACCTGCCATGGCCATGCTGCGATCGCATCTGCTACTCGGCGCCGCCTTGATTGCCGCCGCCGGGTGCGCGCAACAACCGCTGCGAGCGGACCCCACTTCATCGTCTGCGGTCTCGGCGACCGCCGCCTCGGCATCGATCGCCGCCTCGAATCCGTTGTCCGCCAGCGCTTTCCCACCCGGGCTGCTCGTGTTCGCCTACGAGCAGGGCTGGCGGCAGGTGATGGCTCAGGGCAGCCATCGCTATTTCTGCCGGACAGACGCCCCATCGGGTTCCTTGATTCCCCAGCATCGCTGCGTGACAGAGTGGCAGATGGAAGTCGAACGGTTGATCGTTCAGCAGCAACAGCAGTTTCTACGGCAGCCGATTCCGTACATTCCCATCAGATATCCGTAGGCTGTCCGCGCAGGCGCCGGCTTCGGCAGGGGAATTGATTTCCGTACCCTACAAGGCCACCTACGTCAAGATGGCTCCCACCCCGGCCGTGACGTTAAACTAGCCGTTTACGTCGATCTGATTTGTTGGGCCGTTCCGACAATACCCAAGGATCGGCAAGGAGATCAATCGTGACCTCACTTAGACTCCCTCTGCTCCTCAGTGCCGCGTTGATCGCGGCCGCAGGCTGCGCACACCAGCCGGAGAGGGCCGACCAAGCTGCCGCGCAAGCGCCTTCCTCGCAAGCCGCCTCATCGCCAGCTCCGGCCCCCTCGGGCTCGAGCACCGCGCTTCAGGCGATGCAGAAGGCTGTTGGTCCCCGGCTTCTGATGTTCGCCCACGACCAGGGCTATAACCAGGTCGCAATCAAGGACAAGAACTACTACTTCTGCAAGGTCGAAGACCCGATGGGCTCGATCATTCCAGTCCGCCAGTGCATCAACCAATCGCAACTGGAAGCCTTGCAGCAGCAGGTGGAGCAGCAGCGGCAGCAGATCCAAAGGTGCTCAGGCTGCAGCTCAGGCTCGAGCGGGCCCTGAACCTCAGCCGGCAGGCGCACCGCCCTCACCGGGCTCTGAAAATTTGAACCAGCAATTGAACGCAACGGTGATGCGCTCGCCCTCGCCCTCGAAGGGCGTCACGTGATGCAGCACCCAGGAGGGAAACAGGACCAGCTGGCCGGCCTCGAGCCGCAAGCGCGGTGACTGGTGTCCGAACGGCAGACCGATGTTGTACACGCCGGCATCCATGTACATGGTGTTTGAGGCAGTCGGATTGAGGAAGGAAAGCAAGCCATTCTCCGGCTTCTGCGGATCGCTGCGTCCCGGATCGACGCAGTAGACACCGCTCCACGAGGCATTGGGATGATTGTGCACCCCGAAGAAGCCCCCGTGGCGCGTCACGTGAAACCAACAGCTGTTAAAAATCTGCAGTCGCTGCAGAGTGGGCAGGTCGTAGCCATTCAACCGCCCGATGAGTGAGAGCAACTGATCCCAGCAGAATGCTCGAAGCTCCCGGATGGCTTCGTGTTCGACCTGGAAGAAGTGGAAGTGGCTCTCGAAGAGCGCCGCGTTGCGCGGCGTGAGCGGCCGAGGATTCGCTGACTCGCGCGTCTCGAGATCGAGGATCACCTCCCGGAGGCGGGCGTTCAGCTGTTCGTGCTCCGGATGGCGGGCCAGGCCGAACGGCACCGCGAACATCGTCACCAGATCGGGCGGTTGCAGCTTCCGGGGTGGCATGGCAAACGGTATGGCCTCGACGGCACTCCATCGTGCCCCGGCGGTCACGAAGATTGCAAGTGCAGCCGGAGCTCTCGCGCCGAGGCCGCCGCGAGCTTCGTCAAGGCGCCTCGTTACGGCGTGAGAGTTGGACCTGCGACGACGCCCGTGAGATTGCGGCCGCTCATCGCCTGATTGAAGCTCGCCACGGCGCTACCGAGGAAGTCGTCGTAAGCCTGTATGGCCGCCCGATATTTCGGATCGAGCAGCGCCTTCTGCTGCAGGATGGCCGCTGTCGGAGCATCGTCCTCCCCCTGGAGCTCGTAGCCGATCCTCGCCACCTGCTCGTGAATCTGATCGGGCACGCGCAGTGTCGACTCTTCGGCGCCGGGATTGCTCGTGATCTTGGCCTCGAGGGCTTGGCTCGCCTTCCTGAGCGACTCCGCCGCCACTTTGACGGCATGCTCGTTGGATGAGCCTTTCACCGCCACCTCGAGCGCCTTCAGCTGCTCGTCGATCGCATGCAGACGATTCAGCGCCACATCGAGTTGTGACAGCTCGTGCAGCACGGCCTCGGTCTCCCGGTAACGATCCTGCATGTCCTGCTGGCTCGCCTGCGAGGCTGGATCATTGAGCACGGTGAAGGTCTGCGAGGCCGTATGACCGCCGATCGTGAGCTTCGCCGTGTAGCTGCCGGGCGGGACCAGCGCACCTGATGTCGGTCCTTGCAGGAAGGGCGCAGCCGAGTGCCAGCGCACCGGACCATCGGCGCGCAGATCCCAGTGGATGCGCTGCAGGCCCGCCTCGCCCGGCACCCAGGGCACCTTCTTGCCCTGCGCTTCCTCGGCGGGCCCGACCGGCCCTTGCTCGGTCGTGCCGGCATGCAGACCCTTCATCGTGCGCACCACCTTGCCCGAGGAGTCGGTGATGACGAGCTCACCGGGGTCCTTCACGGCCCTGGGAAGGTAGTAGTCGAATGAGGCGCCGTAGGCGGGATTCTGACCGTAGAAAGTCTCATCCCCCAACCATCCGATCGGAGTCCACGGCCAGAAGCGCAGCGCCTCGCCGGGAGGAAAGAGCGTGAGCGATGAATCGCTCACCTGCTTGTCGTAGTCCTGGAACGCTGCCAGATCATCCAGAATCCAGAGCGAGCGTCCGTGAGTGGCGACGACGAGATCATTGTCATCCTTGTCGAAGGCGAGATCGTAGACCGCGACATCGGGAAGACCGAGACCCAAGAGATACCATCTTTTGCCTGCGTCCCACGAGACATACAGCCCGTTCTCCAGCCCCGCGTAGTAGAGATTCGGATTGTGCAGATCGCATCGCACCACGTGCGCATAGACATCGGCAGGCAGGTTGCCGCTGATCGAGGTCCAGTGCGCGCCATAGTCGCTCGTACGGTACAGGTACGGCTTGAAGTCGCCGCTGAAGTGTCGATCGACCGCGATCAGGGCACTGCCCGGATCACTCGCGGCGACATCGATCGATTCCACGCGGCCCCACGCGGGGAGCTTGGGGAGGTGCGCGCTGACATTGGTCCAGCTAGCGCCACCGTCGCGAGTTACCTGCACGAGTCCATCGTCGGTGCCCACCCAGATCACCTTGGGATCCGAGGGTGCGGGGGTGATGGCGAGGATGGTGTCGTACACCTCGGCGCCGGAGTTGTCCTTGATGATCGCTCCCCCGGATGAGCCCTGCTTCGATTTGTCGTTGCGCGTGAGGTCCGGGCTGATCGGCTTCCAGGTCCGGCCCCGATCCTGACTCCTGAAGAGGACGTTCCCTCCGGCGTAGAGCACTTTGGGATCGGCCGGTGAGACCGCAAAGCCGGCATCCCAGTTGAAGCGGTAGGGTAGATCGGCGACTCCACCGCCGCCGAAATCACGCGGATACGGCGAGATGCGCAGTATCTGCTGACTGGCGCTATCGAAGATCATGAGCGCCTGGTTCTGCGTGCTGTTGTAGATGAGATTGGGATTATCGGCCGCGGGGATCCCATACATGCCGTCACCCCCGTTCAACCGGAACCAGGCCCGATTGAGTATGCCGGCCGGATCCTTGTCGCGGCTCGGGCCGCACCAGGAGAAGTTATCCTGTAGACCCCCGCAGACCTCGTAGAGCGGGCCGCTGCCGGTGGCGACGTGATAGTACTGGCCGATCGGGAAGCTGTGGAAGAAGATCCAATGCTTGCCGTTATCGAGCGACAGCGCCACCCCGCCGTCGTTGCCATCCATGATGCGGCCGCTGCCGGCCGGATCGATCCACATGGTGTGGTAGTCGACGTGGACCGACTTCGCGATCTTCTTGAAGTGGTGACCGCCGTCGGTCGATTCCAGGAGGTCGTTGGAGATCGCGAACACGTGATTCGCATCCTTGGGATCGACCTCGAGATGCGAGAAGTAGAAGGGGCGCGCATCGACTTCCTGGTCACTGCTGACGAGCGTCCAGCTCTCACCCTGATCCTCGGAGCGCCACACCACTCCCTCGTTCGAGCCCATCACCGCATACACGACGTTCGGCTCGCTCGGGGCGATGGCAAGCCCGATGCGCGCCACCGGTTTGCTCGGCAGCCCGTGGCCGCTCAGTCGCTTCCAGGTGACGCCGCCGTCCATCGACTTGTAGATGGCATCTTCCGGACCTCCGCCTGAATAGCTCCAGGGCGTGCGTCGATAGCGGTATGTCGCCGCAAACACGATGTCGGGGTTCTGAGGGTCCATGGCGAGATCGGAGATGCCGACGCCGGCTCCCGCGAAGAGGACCTTTTGCCAGCTGGCGCCACCGTCGGTCGTGCGGTATACGCCGCGGTCCGGATTGTCCTGCCAGGGGCTGCCCATCGCCGCGACCAACACCGTGTCAGGATGCAGCGGGTCGATCGCGATGCGCGAGATCTGAAACGTGTGATCGAGGCCGAGATGCTTCCAATGGCGCCCCGAGTCGGTCGACTTGTAGATGCCGTTCCCATAGGAGACGTCGTTGCGGACACTCGACTCGCCCGTGCCCGCCCAGACCACCGCCGGGTTGCGCGGATCGACCGCGAGCGCGCCAATGGAGGCGACCGGCTGGTGCTGGAACAGCGCCGTCCAGGTCATGCCGCCGTCCTCGGTGCGGAAAATACCGCCCTCCGCCGCACCCACGTAGTAGATGCCGGGGTTACCCGCCACGCCCACCACCGCGCTCACCCTGCCGCCGGTGATGGCCGGCCCGATCTGCCGGAAGTGAATGCTCTTGCTCACCCTCATCGGCAGCTCCGTGCGCCCGTGGGAGTCCTCCCGCTGCGGACCTGACTGGGCCGCTGCGAGTGCCGCCAACGGCAGTTCGAGAGCAAGTAGGAAGGCCGCAGCGACGCGGAACGCGGGATGCGCAATCTTGATCATCAGGACTACCCTCGGGGCGTGCCGGTAGGCATGGCTGCCCAAACGTACCCGGCGCCGGCAATGGTGAACAGCAGTCCACCGGCCGCTTCGTCGCAACCACCGCTCGCCTTGTCGGCCGCCTGCGCTCCCATCCTGCCGATCGCCGCGCTCGCGCTGCCGAACCCACCCGGGAAATGATTTCCCCGGCTCGCTTGCCCGAGCCGGCAGCAGTTCGCCGCTATGTCCGGGCGATGCGTCGGATTTCAATCTCGTTGTATTTGTGCAGCTCCAGCGCTTCCGTGACGTGACCGGCGGGATCACGCACGAACACCAGGATATGGATGCTGCCCTGTACAAAGAAGACGAGCGGCGAGAGCGGGATCAGGCGTTTCGCCGACCGCTCGTCGCTTCCCCAGTAGAGCGTGCCGTCTCGCAGGTACGCGTGATACAGCAGTCCCGGCTCCCCGCCCAACCGATACACGCCCGCCAACCGAGGCCAGCCGCTCGTGTCCACGGCGACCGGCTTCAGGTCGGCGGGCACGACCGTGACCTGCGCGGCGATCATCTTCCAGGTTCCCCTCTCACGACGGTAGGTGTCGGTCTCGACGTAGAGGGTGTGGAGCTTCTGGCCGAGAACGTTTTCGTGCTCATCGATCCAGTAGTGTACGGAGGCGGCGGCGCCGAAGGTGCGCACCGTGAGGTGTCGGATTCTTATCGCTCCACTGAATCCTTTCCGCAGTCCGGTCAAGGTGTCGAGGAAGCCGGCCTTGCCGTAAATCCAAACAGGGACTGGCGGGGCGCGCATGAGCGATGCTCGCGAGATGACTGCCGGCCGCTCGGCGCGCTCAGAGCACCAGGTTTCTAATGATCGCCCAAGTACCGTCCGGTCCGCGGCGCCAGACGGTGAAGTAGGGCCCGGAGCTTACCCGCCTTTTGCCATCCTTCTGCCTGAACGCGAGCCAGCCGTGCCCCCATTCGTAAATCATCCCGGCCGAGACGGTCACCCCTTCCTGAACCAGACCGCCCCCGATGACCTGCCCCATCCGCGCAATCTCGGCCCGATATCGCGCCGCGATGGCCGAGCGCCCGCGGATGGCAATCCCGTTCGAGGTGATCAGGATTCCATTTTGGGCGTAGGCTGCAGCCACTGCGGCGGCATCACCTCGCTCTAACTCGGGGACCCAGCCGGTGTTGGCCGTTTCGATCGCTTGCCGGGCCGATGCAATGAGGGTGACCGGATCCTGACCTGCCGCCTGCATCGATGCGGCCGGACTATCGAGCGCGGGCAAGCAGGTGGCCAAGAGGGCCGCCGAAACGACCACAGCCGATTGGAAAGCAGACGAGAGTTTCACCGCACCTCCGATTGCGCCAGCAGCAGCGAGTCCGGGTCTTTCGGTGCAAAGCGACTACGCGTTCCGAGCAAAAGCCCAGACGCCCGAGAACCAGAGCGAACCTTATCACGAGGCGGGGGGCCGAAGCTTTCGCGCGAGCCGTCGCTCGATTGCAGTCCCGTGCCTTCCGATCCGGCGCGGCTCGATGCCGCCACCCATCTGTGGCGGCCGCGCCGCCGCAACCATCATGGACGCCTCGGATTCGCCATCGTGGAGGGTTGCCGTCTCGCATCGTGTGGCGATTGAATGTGCACGCGTATCCGCTCGCCGCGGCCTCCTTGCCCGAGGTAACGGGCGCAGCCGGCAATGATCAGGCCGAACACGAACATGGCCAGCAGGTTCTCGGCTCCCTTTATCGGGCGGAAGCGCGCAATCACCTCGTGCAGGGTCACCGGGGCGGCGGAAAGCGGCATGACGATGAAATTCATCACGAGGAAGATCACGGCGCCGGCGAGAAAACCTCCGAGCCACCATCGATCGCGCAGTCGCGGCAGCCGCGCGGTCACGAGCCAATAGATCGCGGCGATCACCACCGACATGATCCACTGCAATATCAAGCCGAGATAAGCCGCCGAGGCCCCGATGGAGAAAGAAGCTTTTCCGAGAACTCCGCTGGCGATGTAGTGCGCGATCAAAACCGGGCTCACCTGGTTGATGAGCGCGGCGGCGCCAAGATCGAGCGTTCCCGCGACGAGGCCGCCTGCCAGTATCGCCCGAAGGGCCGCGGCTGCCGTGTGCTTCATTGGGAATCTCCTGGCGAGAGATCCGGATCGGACGAACGCCGATTATAGGACGCCGCCGGTCGTTGTCGCTCCCTTACATGCGCCGGCAGTGATAGCCTGGCATGAGAACGCCATGTCTCTCGATGCCCCGGTTATGACCCTGCTCGATCGCCCGGTATGGGCGTCCCTCAGTACCCAACACCTGGCCCTGTCCGTCGGGGGGCCGCTGGCACGCCGATACGCGAGCGGCGTCAATCTTTTCGCATCGGCCCGGGACGACAGCTCCGCGGCACTCGCAGCGCTCGCGGATCTGGTGCACCCGGGTGAGCGCATCTTCATCCTGCAGGTACCCGAGATTCTCGTTCCGGCGGGACTCGTGAGCGTCAAGTCGGCCCGAGGTGTGCAAATGATCGCGACCAGAAGCCTGCGGGGGGCCTGCGCCGAGGATGATCTCGTTGAGCTCACCGCTGCGGATGCGCCCGAAATGTTGGCCTTGGCCAAGCTCACCGAGCCCGGACCGTTCCTCGCCCGCACGCATACGATGGGAGCCTTTCGCGGCATTCGGGTCGGCGGTCGGCTCGCCGCCATGGCTGGCGAGCGCTTCCGCTTCCCCGGTCACACGGAAGTGAGCGGTGTCTGTACGCACCCTGATTTTCGTGGCCGCGGTTTCGCGCGCCGACTCTCGGCCGCGGTCGCCGCGCGCATCGAGTCGCGCGGAGAGCAACCCTTCCTCCACTCCTGGAAGGGTAATCAGCCTGCCATAGCCCTCTACCAATCACTCGGCTTCGAGATCCGAGCGGAGGTCGATGTGCAAGTGCTCGAACGAACTTCGTCTCCAGCGCAGCGAGAGAGCTGAGAGCGCGCAACTACCGGTCGGGGAGAGTGACTGGCAGTCCGTGGGGCGTGCGCCGGTAAGCGTCCTTCCACGCATCTCGGCGCGCGCGCAGCTCGCCTTCTTCGACGACACCCTTACCCGTGAGCAGCGATTGCAGCGCCATCACCCAGCAGTCGTAATAGCCGGCTGCGGGCGCCTTTGCGTCAGAACTTGCGGCTCGCCGCAGCTCGCGACCGAGCGCCTGGCTCCATTCCGCCCACGTGAAGCAGCCCTGCCTCGAGGCGAGCACCGCCATTGCGAAGGCGCGCGCCTGCCAGGGCTCGGCAAACGCGGGCTCGGATTCGACTGCATCCGCGGCTCGGTCAGTCGGTGTCAAGGTAGTCCTCCCAGAGGTCCACGTACACCGCATCCTGCGGCGCCGCGCCCTCACCCCAGAGCTCCCGCGCCTCGAATCGCACCGAGTAGACGTGCTGCGGATGCTCGCCGCAAAAGTGCGCGTTGCTGTCGGGAAAAACGAAGACGCCCTGCACCCGATCGATGGTGCCGGTCCTGCCGCGAACATACCGCGGCAGCCGGGTGTGTCCCGTGGGATTGAGATTGCGCGCCTTGATGCGCTGACCCGGCCGGAAGCGCGGCTCGCGGGCGCAGTCGCGGGATGCGGGCGAGCCCCGGGCGATGAGGTCCGGCACCTTTGCCGCCGTGAGGGCCGGCGTCTGTCGCGCCAGACCCGGTGTTGGCTTGCCGCTCGCGAGCTCGCCTGCCGTCACGAAACCATGCTTGACCAACAGCTCGGCGAGGCCGGTCAGCCATTTCTGATAATAGCTCATGCGCAGGTATTCGGCGGGCGGAATCAGCTCGCGTTGATGGCGCGAGGCATCGATATTCCATCGGCCGAAGGCGCCCATGGCCCGCACGAGCGCAAAGGTTCGCGCTTCCCAGCGATGGTGGAACACCGGCTCGTCGCGCTCCGGCTGCACGGGGCCCATGCCGTGCATACCGCCCATGTCGTGCACGCCGTTCACTTTGCTCCTGCCGGCGGCCCCTGCACGAGCGCCACGCCGATCATGGCGTCGCGCGTCACGATCGCGGCCAGATGCTCTTCCGTCAGATCCTCCGTCCCGTTGGGCCGCTGCGGCAGAACCAGATAGCGCAGCTCCGCGGTGCTGTCCCAGACACGGATCGCCACCTCCTCGGGCAGCTCGAGCCCGAATTCGCGCAGCACGCCGCGAGGATCGATCACCGCCCTGGAACGATAGGCGGCTGACTTGTACCACACCGGCGGGAGCCCCAGGATGGGGTACGGGTAGCACGAGCAGAGCGTGCACACGATGAGGTTGTGCACGGCCTCAGAATTCTCGACCGCGACCATGTGCTCGCCCTGTAGCCCCCCGAAGCCGAGCTCCGCGATGGCGGCGGTGGCATCGGCCAGCAGGCGCGCCTTGTATGCGGGGTCCTTCCAGGCCCGCGCCACCACCTTCGCGCCGTTGTGTGGGCCGACTCTGCGCTCGTAAGTCTCGACGAGCGCATCCAACGCGCGCGGCTCGACCAGTCCCTTCTCGATGAGCAGGGACTCGAGCGCCATCACGCGCAGAGCCGGGTCTGAGGGGATGCGCTGCTTGTCGTGCGAGTGGCTCATCGAGCGGCCTATCCCCACGGAATCCAGTACGTCATGCCGACGGAGAACAGGGTGGGATTTGCCCCGGCGGCGCTGAATCGCTCGTACTCGCCGCGTACCGCCCAGTCGCCGAGCTTCCATTGGAGGCCCGCGCCGTAGGCGAACGAGGTATCGGTGGGACTGCGACTCACGACCCCCAAGGCGCAATTGGGATTGCTCATCGGACAGCTCCCGACGCCGGGCAATGCGTAGGTGGCCCTCATGTCGGTCGTAATCCGCGACATACCCCCCTTCACGTAAACATCGATGATGGGTATCGGAAGATAGAGCAACGCGTATGCCGCCTCGCCCCTCTGGGAGACCTGTACGGCGGTGGGATACGGCGTCGGTGGCAGCGGCAACGGATTGTAAAAGGATGGATTGCCGATGGAGCTTTGGCCGAAATCCATGTAGGCGATCTCCGCGCCCAAAAATGAGATCGGCCTCATCCCGAGCATCGCCTGGTAGGCGGAATGCGTGGCGTCAAAACCGCCCGTGACTGCGGTGCCGCTCAGCGTGAGCCCGCTGAGCTGCGACCGGATGTGCGCCTGGCCGTAAGCCCCGCCGATGTAAAGGCCAAGCGGGTCGGCAGCCTGCGCAGTAACTGGCGCGGCGAGGGCGCCCATGAGTGCCACCGTGAGTAGTAGAGCCGAACGAAGGCAGACTCGCGGGCACCGGAGCTGGCTATACATGGGTACTTCCTCGTTACGATCCACCAGTGCCGCCGAGCCCTGCGCGCCGACCGGCCATCGGATGTCAACGCACACGCGTCGTTCCGGTTGACTAATCCTCCTCGGCGCGTGGCCGGTAGGCCTGCATCAGCTCCTGCTGGCGCCGCGGCGGTACGGGATCGTAGTGGCTGAGCTCCATGGAGTAGGTGCCCTGCCCCCCGGTCAGGGCCTTGAGTCGGGTTTGGTAGTCGGCAATTTCCGCAAGCGGCACGAGTGCCGAGACGGTGGCCCGCTGACCGGGAAGCGTGTTGTTGCCGTTGATGCGCGCCCGCTTGGTGGCGAGGTCACCGGTTATATCGCCGATGGCGCTCGCCGGAGCCGTGATCTCGAGGTGGACGATGGGCTCGAGAACGATGGGGTTCGCCTTCTGGATCGCATCGAGAAACGCTTTACGCCCCGCGGAAACGAACGCCACTTCCTTCGAGTCGACCGCGTGGTGCTTGCCGTCGTAGACCGTAACGCGGATGTCTTGCAGGGGAAAGCCGGCGAGCGCGCCCTCGGTGAGCACCTGGCGCACGCCCTTCTCCACCGCCGGAATGAACTGTCCGGGAATCGCCCCGCCCACCACATCGTCCACGAATTCGAAGCCGGTGCCGCGCTGCAGCGCTTCGATGCGCAGGTACACTTCGCCGAACTGACCGGCACCGCCGGTCTGTTTCTTGTGGCGGCAGTGACCCTCCGCTGGGCGGGTGACGGTTTCCCGGTAAGGAATGCTCGGCGGGTGTGCCTTGACGCGCACGCCGTAGCGCTGACTCATTCGCTCCAACAGCACCCGCAGATGCAACTCGCCGGTGCCGTAAAGGACGGTCTCATTCACCGCCGGATGATGCTCGATGCGCACACAGGGGTCTTCCGCGGTGAGCTTGTGCAGCGTATCGGCGATGCGCTGCTCATCGCCCCGCCTCTCGGGCTCGATGGCAATTCCGAGCATGGGGGGCGGGAAGGCGACCGGCTTCAGGTGAAACTGATCCTCGTCGTGCGAATCGTGCAGCACGGCATCGAGGTGCAACTCCTCCACCTTGGCGATGGCGCAGATGTCGCCCGGCACCGCCTCAGGCGTCTCCACGGTGTCCTTGCCGAGAAGCTTATATAGATGTGCCACCTTGAAGGGCTTGCGTGCATCGCCCACGAAGAGCTGAGCGCCCGGGCGCACCGTTCCCTGGTGGACGCGCAGGACGCCGAGCTTCCCGACGTAGGGATCGATAGTGATCTTGAAGACATGCGCGACGACATGTTTGTCGGGGTCCGGCGTTACCGTGACGCGCTGAGCGCGCTCGCCCGAGCCCTTGAGGAAAGGTGGCGGATTGCCCTCGGCGGGATTTGGCATGAGGCGCGTGAATACCTGCAGCAGCTCGGGGATTCCGGCGCCGGTCTCGGCCGAAGTGAAGCACACGGGAACGAGATGGCCCTCGCGCAGGGCCTGCTCGAAAGGGTCGTGCAGCTGCTCCGGCGAGATCTCCTCGCCCTGCTCGAGGTACACGGACATGAGCTGCTCATCGAGCTCGACGACCTGGTCGACGAGCTGGGTATGAGCGACCTCCACCGAGGAGAAGTCGGCCGATGACCCGTGCGGCTGGAAGAAGCAGTCGACCACCGCCTGTCCGCCGCGCGCCGGCAGGTTGAGCGGCAGACACTCGGCGCCGTACGCCTCGCGTATCTGCGCCAGCACATCCGCTGCCCTGGCGTCGCGGCTGTCGATCTTGTTGATGACGATGAGACGGCAGAGCCCGCGTTCGCGGGCAAAGTCCATCAGCCGCTGGGTGACGGCATCGGGACCGCTCGCTGCGCTCACCACCACGGCGACCGCTTCGACCGCCTCCAACACCGAGAGGGTGCGCCCGAGAAAGTCGGGGTAGCCGGGAGTATCCAGAAGGTGGATGCTCGTACCGTCGCACTCAAAGGTGAGGACGGTAGGCTCCAGGGAGTGCTGGAGCGCGCGCTCTTGGCTGTCGAAATCCGATACCGTGCTGCCGCGAGCCAGGCTGCCTTTGGCCCGGATGGCGCCCGCCTGAAAGAGCAGGCTCTCCGCCAGCAGTGTCTTGCCCGCGCCGGCCGCTCCGACCAGCGCGATATTTCGGATGCCCGAAGTCGTATGGCCCATGAGTCGCTCCCCGGCAAGGAGGTCGTTCAGAGTACTCCCCGCCGCCGCGAATTTGCAGCCTGGCATGCTAAATGCTGCGAATCGCCCTCCCCCGCGGCGAGAAAGGCCCGTCCCATGAACCCCTCGAAGCCTCGCATTCGGCCCAAATCCGAGTCGAACCGGGTGCGAGACGAGCGCCCGATGCGCGATCCCCCGGCCTACCCGGAGCGAGATCCGCCCGTTTTCACCGAGCACGACCCCGCAGGGGAGCAAAAGGCGACCGGCCGGGTCATATTCCACGAGGACGACTGCCTTCGATAGGTAAGCCATGAGCGAGTCACCCCGACCCCCCAAAGCCTCCCCGCTCCGGCAGGACGGTCAGACCGCCGAGGGCCGGGCCCAAAGAGAGAAAATCCAGAGGCAGCTGGACGAGGCGCTGGCCGAAAGCTTTCCGGCGAGCGACCCCGTCTCGATCGTGACCTCGCACGAGGAAGAGGACTGGGGAGAATCCAAAAGCAAGTGAGTAGGCGGCCCAGGGTCGTTCCCCGGGCGGCGGCGCGAATCCCTGTCACTGGCCCAATGAATCAGGGCGCTGTCAGCTCGAGCGCCAGGCCCGCCTGGTTCGTCGTGGTGAGCTGCACCGGCCGCCGCCACACCCGCTGCAGATAGTCGAGGACCTTGCGGCTGCGCTCGAGATCGAGGCCGCGCCCGTCCAGGGTGTAGTCGTGCACGAGCTCGAGCGTTCCGTCGTTGCGAACGTGTTTTGCCGAGACCGTCGGCGCGCCGAAGTTGTACTTGGGGCTCAGGATCGCCTCGTGCAGCGCCGTCAGGTCCTGCTCCAGCACCTTGATCTGACCATCGCTGCGCGCGCTGTATCGAAAGAGGCTCAACTCCTCGGCCAGCTCGCGAGTGAGATGGTTGCGCACGAAAGCGAAGTCATCATCCTGGACCATGATGCTGCGCGCCGCCTCGAGTCCCTCCTTCTCGACGATCTTCTCCCACATGGCAAAGCCAAGATGGTACGGGTTGATGCTGAGCGCCACTTGGCTGTCCGCCGCGACCGGGCGCACCACGTCGGAGTGACACTTGATCGCATCCAGGTAGGCCTGCTGCGGCACGAACTCCGCCTCGCGCAAGAGGCGCGCGTGCCAGTACGAGGCCCATCCCTCGTTCATGATCTGCGTTGCGAACACGGGGTAGAAGTAGAACGACTCCTCGCGCACGGCGAGAAAGATGTCCCGCTCCCAACTCTCCATTTCCGGCGCGTATTGCGCCACGAACCAGAGCAGGTCGCGCTCCGGGTGCGGCGGCACAGGGGCGCGCTTCTTCGGCTCGACGCCCGTGCTGGCGGCGGCCGGCTCGAGCTGCGCAAAGCGCTTGCGGAATTCGTCCTCCTCCGGCGAGCGTTTGTCCTCGAGATACTCGGGGTAGCGCGTCCGGCGAAGCGACTGGTCGATGTCGATGTGCTGCTCCAGGGCCAGGGCCGCATCGAGCACCACTTCGACCCGCTGCACACCATGCATCTCGATCGCCTGCTGGATCTGCCGCGCGTGGTTGGCGGCGTGCTCGACGATGTGCTCGCTCACCTGCTCCTGGCAGCGCTGGAAGAGGAGGTTGTTGCGTGAGAAGTCGGCATGCCCGAGCACGTGGGCGGTCACGAGGATGTTCTCCGCCAGGCCGTTGCTCGCGGCGAGATAGGCATGACCCGGATTGCCCGGGAAGACGACCTCGAAGAGCCGCGAATGGCCCATGTGCCGCTGGATGAGCTGATAGATATAGCGGACGCCAAACGACCAGTGCGGCATGCGCACCGGCAGTCCATACACCGCGATCTCCATCATGAAGGTATCGGGGACGGCTTCGAAGTCCACGGGGTGGAAATTGAGCCCCGAGCGGGCCGCCAGCTCCTCGATTCGGCGGGTGTAGCTCTGCCAGGTGTCGGTGCTATCGGTCATGCGAAAGGGCGAGCCGCGAAGCGGCGAGCGCCCGCACATGGATGTGCGGGCTGGAGGGCCTGCTGCCGTGGAGGGCGAGTGGCACGGCTTTCACTCCGCCTCGGCGTGGCTCTCGGCGGAGAAGAAGTGCCGCACGGCACCCCAGACGTCGTCGAAATCGTTGAGCGCATAACTGCCCGCGGCGCAGCCGGCAGCCGCGAGCTCCGCGAACAGGCGCCCCGTCTCGGTCGCGAGCTGTCGCGAGAGGCCCGAGGAAACCTCTACGTAGCCGGTGAAACAGGCGTCCTCGGCAATGGCCGAGAGCCCCTCGCGGGCGTCGGCGGAATCACTCACGGAGTTGTCGCCGTCTGAGGCGTAGAAGAGATATATGTTGCAGCGACCCGGGTTGTAGCGCTCATCGATGATCTCGCGCACCTTGGCGAAACCGGTCGAGGCCACCGTGCCGCCGGTGCCGCTCACCTGGAAGAACTCGGCCTCGGTGAACTCCCAGGCTTCGGTGGTGTGGGCGACGAACACCGTCTCGAGCGAGCGGTACTCGCGGCGCAGGCCCTGCACCACCCAGAAGAAGAAGGTCTTGGCGAGCTTGCGGTCGCGGTCCGACATGCTGCCCGATACATCGAGGAGGAAGAAGACCACGGCATGGATGGCGGGCTGGCGGCGGCGCGCGAGCTGCCGATAGCGCAGGTCCTCGTCCGTGAACGTGGGTGTGGCGCCCGCAGCGCCGCGGCGCTTGACCAGCTCCTTGAAGGAGCGGCGCCGATCGAGCCGGGAGCGCGCGCCGCGGCGGTCCCAGCCCTCGCGCACCCAGTCGGATTCCTCGGAAGGACCGACGCGCGCCTTCAAGTTGGGAAGCTGCATCTCCTCCCACAACCAGTCGACGATGTCGTCGACCTTGAATTCGAGCAGCAGCTGCACCTCGCCCTCGTCCTGGCCGCCGGCACCCTTCTCTCCGGCTCCGCGCTGGCGCGAGGGATCGGCGAACACATCGCCGGGTTTCGCCTTGCCCTGACCCGCGCCCTGGGATTCCTCCGGCCGCCGCAGGCGAAAGTGATAGTGCTCGAGCATGCGCACCGGCACCCGCACCGTGCGCGAGCCGCCGTTGATGAGCTCCCCACCCGCCACGATCTGCGGCAGATGCTGGCGGACGGACTCGCGGACTTTCTCATCGTGGCGCAGCCAGTCGCGCGCACCGCGCGAGAAGAGCTCGTACCACTTCGCGGCATCCGCGCCGGGTTGCTCGCCACCGCTTTCGCTGTTCGGAGCCATGTAGTACTCGTACTCCTTTTTGAGAGCGCGCGCTACTCCTGGGCGAGCAAGGTGGTGACGTAGCTCAAGGCCTCCTTGGCGCTGTGCTCGTCGTAGCCGTATTCGGTGATCAGGCGCTGTTGCACGGCGGAGATCTTCTGTCGCGCCTCCTCATCCGGGCGCGCGGTGGAGGTCACGAGCCTCAGCACGTCGCGCCGCTCCTCGAAAAGATACTGCTCGATCGCCTCGCGCATGCGCGCATGGCTTGCGAGCTTGAACTTCTCACCGGCCTTGAAAGCGACCATGGCCTTGCGCACGACCTCCTGACGGAAGGAGAGCTTGCCGGAGTCGGACACCTTGATCTTTTCCTCGACCGAGCGCAGGAACCGCTCATCGGCCGGCCGCGTCTCCGCGGTGATCGGATCGGTGACCTGGCGGTGATCGAGTGAGGCTTCCACCTCATCGAGATACTTCTCGAGAAGCTGCTGCGCCTCCTCCTCGAAGGAGGCGAACATCGCGCGGTGCACGTCCTCCTTGACCCAACGGTTGTAGAACTCCTTGCGCGCGGTCACGAGGTGATCGATCCAGGCCTTCTTCTGCTTCGCCTCCATGCGCGCATCGCTCTCGATGCCGTCCTTGATCGCGAGCAGCAGCTCCATGCTGGTGAGACTGCGGGTGGTGCCGCGGGTAATGGCGTTGGAAATGGCGTTGATGATGAACCGCGGGCTGACCCCGGTCATGCCCTCGTCCGGGGACTCCGCATGCAGCCGCACGGCTTCGGTCTCCGGCACGCCCTCGACCGCCTCGCCGGCGTAGAGGCGCAGCTTCTTGGCGACGTCGAGCCCTTCGCGCTCGGGTTTCGTGAGGCGAGTCAGAATGGCGAACACCGCCGCGAGATTGAGCACGTGCGGATCGAGGTGCACGTTGCGAAATGCCGGCGCGCCGGAGACCAGCTTCTGGTAGATGCGGGCCTCGTCGCGATAGGAGAGCGCGTAGGGGACCTTGATGATCACCATGCGATCGAGCAGCGCCTCGTTCTCCTTCTCCTGCAGGAACTTGTGAAACTCCGCCAGATTGGTGTGCGCGAGGATGGTTTCGTCCACGTGAATGAGCGGAAAGCGGGAGACCTTGACGTTCTTCTCCTGCGTCAGAGTGAGAAGCAGGTAGAGGAACTCCCGCTTCACCTTCAGGATCTCGATCATCTCGAGAACCCCGCGGCTCGCGGCATACACCGCGCCGGACCAGGACCAGGCACGCGGATCGCCTTCGTCGCCGATCTGCGCGACCTTGGCGAGATCGACGGAGCCTACGAGATCGGCGATGTCGGCGGTGGTCGGATCATGCGGCGCGTAGGTACCGATTCCGGACCGGGAAGCTTCCGAGAGGAAGATCCGCTCCACGGGCACGCGCACGAAGTCGCCTTCGAACTCCCGCTCGACGTAATCGCGAGCCCAGGGGGAGAGCTCCCCCTGGATGCTGACGCCGTACCGGTCCCGAAACTCCGGCCGCAGGCTCGCCGGCACGAGATTCAGCGGGCTCTCGCGCAGCGGCGAGCCCTTGATGGCGTAGAGCGCCCCTTCTTCGGTGCGGCTGTATTCCTCCATGCCGCGCTTCAGGAGTATGGCCATGGTCGACTTGCCGCCGGAGGGCGGCCCTAGCAGCAGCAGGAGGCGGCGGCCAACGTCCGAACCGGCCGCTGCTGCCTTGAAGTAATCGACGACCCGCGAGAGCGGCTCGTCGATGCCGAACAGCTCTCGCTTGAACAGTTCCCGCGCGCGGACGCTCTCCGCGGCGTCGGGCTGCGCGGTGCGTCCATGCCAGCGCAGCATGTCCCAGATGTACTCGTGGCTGGTACGCGCCAGCGCCGCGGGGTTTGCGGGCAGGATGTCGGCGAGAAACTCCCCGAACGTGCCTTCCCAGCGTTGGGCCCGGTGCAACCGGCTGAAGGAGCTCAGCGACTCGATGAAGGCGGAATGGCTCGTCGGATCCGGGTCAGCAGAGAGCGATCGCATCGTCCTTCCCTCCCGTTTCAGGTCATGACCATGTCAGTTCTATGGATGGACGGGGATGTAAGTAAGACGCTCACAACAGCGAAGTGTTCAATCGTCCCCGGGGGGCGAGACACGCGAGGTGCGATGCGCGTGGCAAGGCCCGGGCGCCGGACGCTCATCTTCGAGCTGAAGTCAAAGCAAAATGCATGCCCAATTGCGTCGGGGTAGGACGAGCATGCGTGGCGCATGGGGACATCTTATGTTCTGTCCACGGCCCGCGCTACTGCGAGCGGGGCCGGAAAGCGAGCACTGCTTCAGAGTTTCCGCGATGCGTTGTCGCGCGCGTCGGACAGGGCTGTCTGTACTGTGAACTGCGGCACTACGGGAGCGCAGCCGCGCAATATGCTCCTGAAAACCGCGTTTTGCATGCGTTTCAAGCGAGCGGGCGCTCGATTCCCTGTCGGACCGGCAGCCACTCGCACGCGGAAGAGCTCTTTTTCGAGGGTGGAGACACGACCAGTGGCGAATCCAGCATCGAGCACGCCTCGAAATCTCGATTCCGGCAATACCGGAACTTCGGCACAGACTCCGAGCTCTACACAGCGTCCGACAATCGATCTGACGGCACTCACCAGCCGCGATGATTTCCTGCTCGAGCTCGGAGAGGCGCTCGGCGGGCAAGCGTCGGTGCACCCGGTGGACTCCATCGATGGCGCGCTGGGACAACTCAAAAGCACCAAGCGCGGGCAGATGCTGGTGATCGATGCGCGCGGAACGAGCGATGTGCGCGCCGACGTGCAGCGTGCGGCTCAGCAAGCCCCACACGCGGTAGTCGTGGTGTTTGCAGAGGCGGAGGCCGAGAGGCAGATCGCCTCCGCGGTCAAGAGCACCCCCGTCTTTGCCGTGCTGACCATTCCGATCGAAGGCCCCAAGACGGCGGCGGTGCTGGAGGCGGCCATCGCCGATGCCGTGAACCGCACCGCTGCCGTGCGCGCCGCGGGCGCGGAGCGCCCGGGACCCGGCAGCTCAGCCGGCACGCTGACGCTCGATGCATTCCGGCCCGCCCCCGCCGATGCCCCCGCAAGCGAGCCCGAACAGCCCGAAGGGGGCGGCCGCAACTGGGCGCTGTGGGGCGGCCTGGGGGTCGTGGTGGTCGCGCTCGCGGTGGGCGGTGCGTGGTGGTTCACTCGTGGCAAGCCCTCGGCCGCTCCTCCCGGAGCGACAGCTGCGGCGGTTACCGCCTCGCCTTCCGCCTCGGCAGCCCAAGGCACCGCAGCCACCAACGAGCCTACGGTAGATACCTCCATCGTCGCAGGTCAGGTCGATGATCTGCTCGAGAAAGCCCGGCGCGCCATGCGCGAGCGCCGCTATACGGCCCCGACCGGAGACAACGCGCTCGTCTACTACCGCTCGGCGCTCGCCGCGGATCCCAAGAACGGTGAAGCCAAAGACGGCTTGCGGCGGGTGAGCGACGTATTGACCGCACGCTTCACCAGTGCGATGGCGGCCTCGCATTACGCCGATGCCGCCCTGGCGCTCGCCACCTTGAAGCTTGCCCAACCCTCGGACTCCCATCTCGGAACGTTCCAGCTTCAGCTTTCGACAGCGGAGATCTCGGCGGCGATCAGTCAGGGCAATGCCGACCGTGCCGCGGCGCTGCTGCGCCAGGCGCAGCAATCGGGCCTCGTGCCGGCGGCGCAGCTCGCCACGTGGCGCGCGCAAGTGTCTCATCTACAGCAGGCCGACAAGGCGCAGACGCTCTCGGCGCTGGTTCTCGATCGCATCCGTTCGGATGAGTTGACGAGCCCCGCGGGTGACAGCGCTCAGGCCTACCTCGGACAGCTGCAGGCAGCCGCGCCGTCCGCTCCGGAGACCGCACGCGCCAGCAACGCGCTCATCGCCGCCTTGCTCGGCAAGGCGCGTCAGAACGCGCTTGCCGGCGACAGCGCGGACGAGAGCCGTTGGCTCGCCGCGGCGCGGGCCAGTGGGGCCTCGGCGGCCGAGCTCAGCCAGTTCCAGCGGCAGCTTGCGAGCGCGCAGGTCAAGTCCGCACGCCTCAAGACCGATCATCTGGTGGCGCTCGTTCATGAGCGCCTGGGAAACGGTGCCCTGACTTCTCCTGTCGGGGACAGCGCGGCCGATTATCTGCGGCAGCTCGACGACAGCCAACCGACGGGCACGGCCGAGGCAGCCGCGGCTCAGGCTCGTGGTGAGCTCGCTGCCAAGCTGATCGCGCGGGCGCGCTCGGAAATGAGCTCCGGCGAACGCGATCAGGCCAACTCGGATCTGACGGCGGCGGGGAGCTGGGGCGCGAGCGCGGCTGCAATCGCTGCCGTTCAACGCCTGAGCTCGGCCTCGCAAGCCGCGCCGCAGGCGGCGGCGGGACCCGACTTGCAGGCGCTCGCCGCGCAGCTTCAGCGCACGCGTTACGTGCCGCCGCAGTATCCGGAGAGCGCGTTGGACGACCGGGTGAGCGGCAGCGTGACCGTGGCGTACGTCGTCGACACGAAGGGGCGCGTCAAGAGCGTACGCGTGACGCAGTCGAGCCCGCGGGGCGTCTTCGACCGTGCAGCCATCGATGCCATCCGGGAATGGCGCTATCGCCCCGCGATCTACAACGGGCAGCCCGTCGAAGTGCCTGTGCGGGCTCTCATCCGCTTCGAGCTGCCGAAGAACTAGGGCGTCAGAGAGAGCTGAGATGAAAACCACAGGCGCAGATCGCAATCGCCGGCTGATCACGGCCGGCGCGGGTACGGCCCTCGCCCTCGCCATGGGCCTCGCCCTGCTCGCCGGCTTCCGGCTCGCCACACAGATCCGCTCCAGCATCAGCGCGTTGCAGACCGCGAGCGAGCTTCAGACTTATCCCGGCGTCATCAGTCAGCAGCTGAGCGCGCTGCGCGAGCGACTCGAGACGCGCGAGTACACCGGACAGGCGCATGCGGAGCTCACCGGCACGATCGAGCAGTTCAATGACGACATCGCACGGCTCGAAAAGCACCAACCGGAATCACCGCAGCTTCGACAGGCGCTGCGCATGTGGCAGGAATATAGCCCGGTGCTCGCGCCGGTCCTCGCTTTCTCCGGCGAACCGTACGTCGACACCGACTCCGGCAGCTCCCTCTCGGAAAGCGGCAAGCTCTACTACGGCAATGTGCGTCAGGCGCAGCTGCTTGCCAAGCAGAACGTCGGCCAGCTGCACGGACTCCTCGCCGCGGTGACGCGCTCGTTCGAGACACAGACCTCGAACGCCGCCGCGCGGCTGCGCGCGCTCCTCTCGGGCGGTGTGCTCGCCGCTCTGGCGCTCGCCGCGGCCGCGGCGTATCTGCAGCTCACCCGCGCGCGCCACGAGCGCGCTGCACGCGAGGCGCAGGAACAGACCCGCGACATCCTGAAGACCGTGCGCGAAGGCTTCTTCCTGCTCGATGCCGATTACAAGATCGGCTCCGTCTGGTCGGAAGCGCTGACGCGCATCTTCGGTCGCGACGACTTCGCCGGCCTCTCGTTCGAGAAGCTCCTCCAGGACCGCGTGCCGGCCAACACCCTGACGACGGCGGTGAAGTACATCAAGCTGCTCTGGGGCGATCGGGCGCACGAGAACCTGATGAAGAGCATCAATCCGCTGGGGCAGCTCGAGATCAGCATGGATAACGGCCGCGGCGGCAAGGAAACGCGCTACTTGCAGTTCGACTTCCACCGCGTGGTGAATCCCAAAGGTGGCGTCAAGCACGTGCTCTGCTCCGTGGGCGATATCACTTCCAACGTATTGCTGGCGCGCGAGCTGCAGGAAGCGCAGGAGAACGCGAATGCGCAGGTCGACATGATGGTCGGCATGCTGCACGTCGATCCGCTGCAGCTCGGCTCCTTCCTCGACAGTACCGAGACCGGTCTGCAGCTCATCAACGCGATCCTCAAGGAGCCCGCGCGCACCGACGCGGAATTCCGCAAGAAGCTGGGAGGGCTGTTCCGGGAGATGCACTCCATCAAGGGCGAGGCCTCGGCGCTCAACCTCATGAGCATCGCTCATCGAGTGCATCACCTCGAGGACATGGTGAGCGAGCTGAAGAAGAAGGCGGAGCTCTCCGGCAACGACTTCCTGCCCATGGTACTGAAACTCGATGAGCTGCTGGCGCATCTGCGCGGCGTGCGGGAGATGGCCGCGCGACTCACGACGCTGAAGGGTCCCTCCTCAGCTCCCGCGGTGGACACCGCGGCGAGCACGATGCGGACTCGCGCGCTCCAGAGCGGCACGAGGCCGGCGACGCGCTCGGGCGAGGACATCGTGCCCACGCTGCAGGCGCTGGCGGAGAAGCTGGCGAAGGATTATCAGAAGCCATTCAAGTTGACGCTCTCCGGGCTCAGCGAAGTGCCGCCGGCCTACGTCACGACTGTGAAGGATTGCCTCATTCAGATGCTGCGCAATTCCGCCGTTCATGGTATCGAGCCGGGCGAAGCGCGACGGACGCTGGCGAAGTCAGATGTCGGCGCCGTGCGTGTGGATTTCCGGCGTTCGGGGGAAGGCTACGAGCTCGTGTTCGAGGATGACGGCGCCGGCATCTCGCCGCAGGCGCTGAAGGATGCCGCCGTGCGGAAGAACGTGATCACCGCCGATGAGGCTGCGAGCATGGACACCCGCGCGGCGATGGCCCTCATATTCCGCCCGGGTTTCTCGACTCAGGAGGAGGTAAC
>DATFCZ010000097.1:0-4923 GCA_035252605.1 Steroidobacteraceae bacterium | reverse complement strand
AGCGCCTGCGCATCGAGGATATCGAGCTGCCCACCGCGCTGACCGCCTGACCGCCCTTACAGCAAAATGTAGTGCCGACTTTTTCGGCAACTCATTGATTTACTTCACCCGCACCGGCGATTCTGCGCAACTTAGGCTAGGGCGCCCTCGCCGGGCGCACATCCTTGAGGCACCCTCGCCGGGCGCACATCGTTGAGGCGCCCTACTCCGGCGCGCCGAATCCGCCGCCGCCCGGGGTCTCGATCACGAACACGTCGTCCGCTTCCATTGCAACCGCTTCAGTAGCCGCCACGCTCTCGATGGCTCCGGAGGCGCGCCGGATCCAGTTCCTGCCGACCTGACCCGGGCTACCGCCGGCGAGACCAAAGGGTGGAACGCGGCGCCGGTTCGAGAGAATCGCGGCGGTCATCGCTCTTCTGAAACGGATTTGTCGGACCGCGCCATTGCCGCCGTGATGGCGGCCTTGGCCTCCCGACCCCTTACGAATGGCGAACCGCTCGAGCAGCACGGGGAAACGCCACTCGAGCACCTCCGGGTCCGTCAGCAGACTATTCGTGGCATGGGTCTGCACGGCGTCCGTGCCGTCGAAGTCCGGCCCGGCGCCCGAGCCGCCGCAGACCGTCTCGTAATACTGGTGGTCGCCGTCCCCAAAGGTGAAGTTGTTCATGGTTCCCTGCGCTCCCGCAAGGACGCCCAACGCGCCATAGAGCGCATCGATGATCGTCTGGCTGGTCTCCACGTTCCCGGCGACCACCGCCGCCGGATAGCGGGGCCGCAGCATGGAGCCTTCCGGGATCACGATCTCGAGCGGGACCAGACAGCCGTCGTTCATCGGGATGTCATCATCGACCAGGGTACGGAACACGTAGAGCACCGCCGCGCGGGAAATCGCGGGCGGCGCGTTGAAGTTGTTGGGCCGCTGCGCACTCGTGCCGCTGAAGTCGATGCGGGCGCGCCGCGCCGCGCGATCGATCGTGATCCGCACGCGGACGATCGAGCCGTCATCCATCTCGTAGGCGAACTCGCCATCCTGCAGAAGGTCGAGCACGCGCCGGACGGCTTCCGCCGCATGGTCCTGCACGTGCTGCATGTAGGCGTTGACGACCTCGAGCCCGAAATGACGCACCATCCGCCGAAGCTCCTCGGCGCCCTTGGCGCACGCCGCAACCTGCGCCTTGAGATCGGCGAGGTTCTGCTCCGGGTTGCGCGAGGGATAGGCTCCGCCTCGAAGGAGCGCCAGCGTCTCCTCCTCGCGAAAGCGGCCTGCATCCACCATGAGGAAGTTGTCGATCAGCACGCCCTCTTCGGAGATCGTGCGGCTGCCCGGCGGCATGGAGCCGGGGGTGATTCCGCCGATATCCGCATGATGTCCGCGCGATGCCACGTAAAAGAGCGGTTCGGCGCCGGTAGTTGCCGGCTTCGGGTCGGTGCCGAACACCGGCATGATGACCGTGATGTCAGGCAGATGCGTGCCGCCGTTGTAAGGGGCGTTGAGCGCATACACGTCCCCGGGAATCATGCCTCGGCCGTCCACGGCGCGGTCCCGCGCCGCGATGATGACCTTCACGCTCTCGCCCATCGAGCCCAAGTGAATCGGCATGTGGGGCGCATTCGCAATCAGAGCGCCTCGGGCGTCGAACACCGCGCAGGAATAATCCAGGCGCTCCTTGATGTTGACCGAGCGCGAGGTGCTCTGCAGGGCAACACCCATCTGCTCCGCGATCGACATGTAGAGATTGCCGAACACCTCGAGCATCACGGGATCGGCATTCGTGCCGATGGCCACGCGCTTCGGCGCCGACTCGACTCTCTCGAGGATCAGATTTTCGAGCCGATCGACGCTGGCTCGCCAGCCGGGCTCCACGACCGTGGTGGCCGAGGCCTCGATGATGATCGCCGGGGCGTCTATCACCTGCCCGGGCTCGAGATCGTCGCGGGAGTAGATCGGTGTCTCGACCGCGTGACCGCCGAACCAGACCGGGCGCTTCGCAAGCGCCGAGGCGGGCGCGACGGGAGCGCTCATCCGGCGGCGCTTGTCTTCGCGCTCGTCTTCGCGCTGGGCTGCACCACCGCCCACGACCTCGACGGACGCCGCCTCGATGATGAGCGGCCGACCGGGCACATCGAATCCGAACCGCATCCGATGCGCCGCTGCGAACGCTTCGGTCGCAGCGGCCGTCGCGGCGAAGGGGATGATGAGCGCCATATCCGTGCCTTCGTACTTGAGGTGCAGGCGATGGAGCACCGTGATCTGGCTCGGAGCGATGCCCTGCGCCTCCATCTCGGCGACACCTTCGCGCTCGAGCTCGGCGAGAATGCGCTGCAGGTGCGCGCTCTGCGCATCTTCGAGCGGCGCCTCCACGGCGCGCTGCTTGAGCACTCGCAGATCCGCGATCCCCATGCCGTACGCCGACAACACGCCGGCCAGGCGGTGAATGAGGATCCGGCGCATGCCGAGCGCATCCGCCACCAGACACGCGTGCTGCCCCCCTGCGCCTCCGAAACACGCCAGGGTGTACGCCGTGACATCGTGACCGCGCTGGATGGAGATCTGCTTGATGGCGTTCGCCATGTTCTCCACCGCGATGTGCAGAAATCCCTGCGCGAGCTCGGGGGCGGACCTTCGGAGGCCCGTCGTGCGCGCCACCTCTGCCGCCATTGTGCCGAATTGCCGCTCGACCGTGGCGGCATCGATGGGGGCGTCCCCCGCCGGACCGAATACATGCGGAAAGAACTCGGCCTGCAGCTTCCCCAACATGACGTTGCAGTCGGTGACGGTGAGCGGTCCGCCGCGCCGATAGCAGGCAGGCCCGGGAATGGCGCCGGCCGACTGCGGGCCGACCCGGAGGCGAATGCCATCGAAACGGCAGATGGAGCCGCCGCCCGCGGCCACCGTATGAATGTGCATCATCGGCGCGCGGATCCGCACGCCGGCGACCACCGTCTCGAAGGTGCGCTCGAGCTCGCCCGCATAATGGGACACGTCGGTCGAGGTGCCACCCATGTCGAATCCGATGATCGTCTGCGCGCCGGCCTGAATCGCCGTGTGCACCATGCCGACGATCCCGCCGGCGGGGCCCGAGAGGATGGCGTCCTTGCCGTGAAAGCGGCGAGCCTCGACGAGACCGCCGTTCGACTGCATGAAAAGCAGCCGCACGCCTTCCCCGAGCTCCGCGGCCACCTGGTCGACGTACTTGCGCAGCACCGGGGAGAGGTAGGCATCGATCACCGTGGTATCGCCCCTGCCCACGAGCTTGACCAGCGGACTTACCTCGTGACTCACCGACACCTGGGTGAAGCCGATCTCGCGCGCGAGCTGCGCCAGGGCACGCTCGTGCTGCGGATAACGGTAACCGTGCACGAAGACCACCGCGACAGCGCGGATGCCGTCCTCGAACGCGCGCTGCAACTGACTCCTGGGTCCATCGAGCTCGATCGGCACCAGGATCTCGCCCTCGGCGGTGACGCGCTCGTCGACTTCGATCACCCGCTCGTACAACAGCTCCGGCAGCACGATGTGACGGTCGAAGAGCCGCGGCCGGTTCTGATAGCCGATGCGCAGCGCATCGGCGAAGCCGCTCGTGATCGCGAGCACGACGCGCTCACCACGGCGCTCGAGCAGCGCGTTGGTGGCGACCGTCGTTCCCATCTTCACCGCCGCAATCGCAGCGGAAGGTATCGGCGAGTCTCTCTCCAGCGCGAGGATGCGTCGAATGCCCTCGACCGCCGCATCGGCATACTGGTCCGGATTCTCCGACAGGAGCTTGCGGATGCGCAGGCTCCCATCGGGCGAGCGCGCGACGATGTCCGTGAAGGTGCCGCCCCGGTCGATCCAGAACTGCCAGCCGGCGGCGCTCATCTACATGACGCGACCATCGTCCGTTTCGGCCTGCAGCCGATCGAGAAATGACTTCAGCTCGGCCGCGCGCTCGGCGCCGATCCGCTGCGCCGTTCGCGTGATGAGACGCGGCGGGATCTTCGTCAGAAACTCGCGCAGCGTCTTCACCGCCGGCGCAAAGCTCGGCGCCTTCTCGCCGGTGAGCGCGATGAGGCGGGCGGCGCCCAAGTCGCCGAGAAAATTGAGCGAATCGGCGTCGTGCAGCACGATGGCGTTCGGATCAGTGCCGGCATTGCTGTAGAACATGTGGCCGCTCTCGGCGGTCTGCACCGCCGCGAGCTTCTGCATCGGAAAGCCGGTGCCCTGCAGCATCTTGCGCGCCTGTCTTGCCGCGCACACGCCGTGCTCGATTTTCGGCCCCGGGCAAGGCATGAAGGCCGACATGTCATGGAGGAAGGCTGCGGCAAAGAGCACATCCGTATCGACGTGCAGGCCATCGCCCTGGGCGAGTCGCACGGCGAGGAGGTAATCGCGCTCGGAATGCTGCCAGCCCCAGGCGGGATGCACGAACTTGGAATGGGCGAGCTCGTAGAGCCTCACCTTCCAGGGCGCATCGAGCGGAATGCCTCCCGCGGTCACGGCCGGGGCGCCGGCGGCGAATGCCGGCTTCGCAACGGCAAGCAGAATGAGCACGGTCGCCGCGACGGCAAGTCTCGTGCGCGTCAGTCGATCGAGCAATGGCATAACTTACCCCAAACCGTAACGCTGTCAGTTGCCTGCGGAGGCCTCGGCAGGGTTCTGCCGCCGAGCCTCGATCCAGCGGTCGATGACCTGATCGAGCACCGTGAGCGGCAGGGCGCCGTGCTTCAGCACCGCGGCGTGGAATTCCCTGATGTCGAACCGGCTTCCCAGCTCGTCCTCGGCCTTCTTGCGCAGCCGCTGGATGTCGAGCTCCCCGATCATGTAGGAAAGCGCCTGCCCGGGCCAGGCGATGTAGCGGTCGACCTCGGTGTCGATGTTCTGCTCACTGAGCGCGCTGTTGTCCTCGAAATAGCGTACGGCCTGCGAGCGCGTCCAACCCTCGG
>DATFCZ010000096.1:0-105732 GCA_035252605.1 Steroidobacteraceae bacterium | reverse complement strand
GCAGCTTCATGCCCCATGCGGGCATCCCCATGGCGCGGCCCTCCGAGATGGAGTCGAAGAGCTCCGCCGGCGTCTGCCCGTATTTGAACATGTGGTCGGGCCGCAGATCCGGCCCCATGCCACCCCCGGCATGGCCGCCGTGGCAGCCGGCGCAGTTCATCGCCACGAAAATCTGTCGTCCTTCAAGGACCGATGCGGGATCGTCGGCATAGGGATTCTGAATGGTGGTGCCGGGGTTCTCGCCGGCAATGCTCGGTCCGGGGATCGGGCCCACCGGTGCGAGCGACGGCGGTGCCGAGCTGAGAGCCGCACCTTCGACGGGCGAGGCCGTGGATTGCGGGGCTGCAGCGGCCGCAGAAGGCTGCGGCATTCCGGCAGTTGGGTTCGCTTGCGGCGGGTCGGAGGCGGAGCTCGAACAGCCGCCGAGCGCGATCAACCCGACCGCCGCCCACACGGCACACGACAGCTTGAACATCATTGATCTCCGAGAGGAACGGGTCGCCGGAGCGGCGCCTGTCTACAAGCTGAAGACATACAACACGCCTCCGGGGCTCGTGTATTTCTTGATGTCAGGCGTCGCTCCCACCACGCCGAGAGCGGCGGTCGGATCAGTCTCCGAAACGCTCGGCAGCGCTGCAGCGGGCAGCCATCCGCCGACGCCGGCATAGACCGCGACGTATTGCTTCCCGCCCGGCCCGAGGAACGTCATCGGCTCGCCGACAATTCCCGAGCTGGTCTTGAACTGCCAGAGCACCTTGCCGGTGCGCGCATCCACCGCCCGGAACCAGCCATCCAGCGTGCCGTAGAACGCAAGATTGCCGCCGGTCGCGAGCACTCCGCCGAAGAGCGGCAGGTGCGGCTCCTTCAGCATCCAGACAGGGCGCGCGTCGGCGACATCCCAGGCGACGAACGCTCCCTCCCAGCCGCCGGGACCCGGGAACATCGTGACCGTCGCCCCGAGATAAGGCGTTCCCGCGATGTAGTTCGCCTTGTGCGGCGTGTCGGTCATGCAAACGTTGTGCGCCTGAATGTAGAGCAACCCGGTCTGCGGGTCGAAGGCGGTCGGATTCCAGTCCTTGCCGCCGGTCGCCGAGGGACAGATGTTGTACGTCGTGCTCCCCATGTGCGGCCGGAAGGCCGGGTTCTCGGCAGGGAGCCCGGTCTTCAGGCTGAAGGAATTCGCCCAGTTGACCGGGACGTATTTCTCGGCCGAGAGGAGCTGTCCGTCGGTACGGTCGAATACCTGGATGAATCCGTTCCGTGCCGGGTGGATGAGGAGCTTGCGCATCTGTCCGTGCCACGGCATGTCCACCGGAATGTTCTCCATGATGGTGTCGTAATCCCACGCGTCGTGCGCATCCTCCTGAAACGCCCACACGGCCTCACCGGTATCGGGGTTGCGCGCGAAGATGGTGTCCGACCATTTGTTGGCGCCGGGCCGCTGCGTCGGATCCCAGGTGCCCGGATTGCCGGTGCCGTAAAAGATGAGCTTGGTCTCGGGGTCATAGGAGATCCAGCCCCAGACGGAGCCGCCGCCCACCTTCCACTGCCCCGGGGGCCAGGTCGTCATGCCGAGATTCTTGCCGCGGTCTTTCGCGTAATACGGTTTGAAATTGGGGCCGATCAGGCAGTCCTTGTCCGGCCCGTTGCTGTAGGCCTTCCACGCGACGGAGCCGTCGCTCACATTGAGCGCCTGGATCCAGCCGCGCACCCCAAGCTCGTTGCCCGCGTTGCCCACGATCACCTTGTTGTCGACCACGATCGGCGCCATGGTGATCGTCATACCAACCTTGATGCTGCCGAGCTTGGTTCGCCACACCTGCTTGCCGGTTTTCGCGTCCACGGCCACGGTCTCGTCATCCAGCAGGTTGTAAATGATCTTGCCGTCGGAATAGACGGCGCCTCGGTTGACGGTATCGCAGCACGCGACACCTTGCGCCCGTGGATCCGGACGCGGGGTGTAGATCCACTTGGCCGGACCGTTCGGATGCGTGAGATCGATCGCGATCAGGTTGTCCGGGAACGGAGTCACGACGTACATCGTGTCGCCCACGACGAGCGGCTGGCCTTCCCAACCATGGGCGATGCCGTTGGCCATGGTCGAGACGACCTTGAGATTCGCCACGTTGGTCGCATTGATCTGCTTCAAGGGACTGAAGCGTGTGTTGGCATAGTCTCCGGCCGGTAGCGTCCACTGCCCGTCAGCCAGCGGCGCGACCGTGTGGATGTCCGTCGGCGCAGGCAGCGGATTGAGCTGCTGCGGCATCGGGGCGCCCTCGGCCGCCGGTGTGGGTGGAGAGGAGAGGCTCGACTGCGCGAACGCCGCGGGCACGGCAAGCGCTGCTGCCGCGAGGGCAGCCGCCGCAAGAGCCCACCGTGTCATTCGTTGGGTGCCGTCTTTCGCCATCACTTCACCTCAGCGTATAGAGATAGGCCGCCACATCGCGCGCCTGCTGCTCGTTTAAGCCGAGCGTCGGCATCGCCGTCCCCGGCTCGATTGATTTCGGATCCCGGATCCAACGGATGAGATTGGGCGGTGTGTTCGGGACCTCGCCGCCGACGTAGGTCCGGCGGGCAAAAAGTATGAGCGGCGGACCCACGAGCCCATCGGCATCCTTGATGCCCGGGATCATGTGACAGGCGCCGCAGCGATAGCTCGCGATGAGCTGCGCTCCGAGCTGCGGATTGCCGCCGGGTACGATCTCTACCGCATGCGTGTACCGGCCGCCCCTGCAGCCCACGAGGAGCAGGAGCAGCAGCGCGGCGGCTGCAAGCCATGCGAGCGCCGGCAGTCTGCTCATCTCACGTACCCGCACTGCGGCAGCACGAATATGCCGACCGTCTGCCAGAGAATGGCAATGAGGAACACCGCGCTGACCAACATGGCCGCCGCGGCCTGATAGTCCGAGCGAAGCCGTGCCCGGATCGAGAGGAACGAGGGATCGTGCGACTCCCGCCAGGCGCTGATGCCGATCCAGAGCGCCACCGCAGCGGCCACGAGGGCACCGAGGCCGACACCCCAGAGGATGGCGCGGGTGTTCGTAAAAAGGGGTATTCCGCCGATGTTCGCCGGATTTCCCGAGGGACAGGCGCCACTGGAGATGAGCCAGTTCAGGATCTCCTGGATTCCGAACGCGACCGGCGCAGCAAAGATGCCGTACCAGATGCTCGGACGGGTGGGAGGGGACGTTGTTGCGGCCATCGTCTGACAGGTCCAGGTTACTGAAGCGCGGGATTGGCCCCGACCACGTGGTGTGGCCCGATGTACAGGATGGCGTACATGACGAACCATACGACGGTCACGAAATACCAATACATCGCAGCGTTGCGATACGAGCCGTGCGGGGGCTTGTCCGTGTGGCCGAGCCGCGGCAGCACCGCTGCGTAAAGGAGGAAGAGCAGCCCGAGAATCGCATGGGCGGCATGCACCCCCTCGATGGTGTAGAAAATGGACGTGTAGGGGTTCTGGGTCGGGGGCTGCATCTGCGAGGCAGAGTTGTAGTCGAAGGCGTTGAGCACGATGAAGCCGCAGCCAAGGAGAATCGTCACGAGCAGGGCGAGCCGTGCCGGCAGGTCGCGTCCCTGCCGCAGCAGCCAGCCACCCGCCCAAAGGGCGATACAGCTCAGAAAGAGGATGAACACCATGGCGGTCGGCAACGTCAGCGAGGGCGCGGCGCCTATTGGCCAACGCGGCTGCTGATGACCGAGGTAGTAGTAGCTGAAGAAGAGCCCGAGGAACACCATCGTTTCCGACAGGATGAACCAGGCCATCGCGCCGGTGCCACGATCCTGATCGATCGGCAGATCGCGGATCGCCTGCGCGCTCACCCACTCGAGCGCCGGGTCGTTGCTCTCCTCGATCGCATTCACGCTCGGATCGACATTCAGGTTCATTCGGCGTGCTTCTCCTCTTTCGGCCAGAGCCATATCGCGGTGATGAGAAGGCCCGCGATGATCGGGGCAAGGGTCCACCAAATCGACTTCACCAGCACGAGAGCCGCAATCGCGCTGATCGCGAGCGAGAGCGCCAGCGGCCAGATCGAGTCCTCGGGCATCTTGGCGAGTCCGATCGGCCGCGCATCGAGCCAGGTCGTCGAGATCGTCATGCGTTCCCGGTCGAGCACCCGCGCGTCCTCCGGGTCGTACTCCTCATCGTGCTCGTCCCAAAGAGGATGACGGCTCCGTACGGTTGGGATGTGCACCGAGCCGTAGGCCGGCGGAGGTGACGGCGTCGACCATTCGAGAGTGTCGGCGTTCCAGGGGTTGGGGCCCGCCGGCTGCCCGTACTTCGCACTCACCAGGAAGTTGATGACGCTGAGGACGATTCCCGCCGCGAGGAGGAAGGCGCCCACGGTCATGGCGAGATTCCAGTCGCCCCAGCCCATGCCGCTGCTGTAGGTGAAGATGCGGCGTGGCATGCCGAGGAGGCCGAGGAAGTGCATCGGGAAGAACGTGGCGTTGAAGCCGATCAGGATCGTCCAGAAGCTGATCATGCCCATCCGCTCATTCATCATCCGGCCGGTCATCTTCGGCAACCAGTAATAAAGGCCGGCCAGCACCGGGAAGAGATTCGCTCCGACCAGTACGTAATGGATGTGGGCGACGATCCAGTAGCTGTCATTGAGCTGCCAGTCGAAAGGAATGAGCGCGCTGATCGTGCCGTTCAGGCCGCCGATGACGAACACCGCGATGAAGGCAAGCGCGAAGCACATCGATGTAGTCAGCACCGGCTTGCCCTTCCAGAGCGTCGCGATCCAGGCGTAGATCTGGATGGTGCTGAAGAGTGAGATCATCATGCTCGCGGCGGAGAAATAGCTGATCGACATGATCGGCTCGCCGGTCGCGAACATGTGGTGCATCCACACCCCGAAGCCGAACGCGCCGGTGAGGACGGTGGAAATCGCGACGTAGGCGTAACCGACGATTGGACGGCGGGAGAATACCGGCAGGAGCATCGAGATCATGCCGGTCGCCGGCAGGAAGATGATGTAGACCCAGGGATGTGCGAAGAACCAGAAGAGCTGCTGCCACAGAAGCGTGCTGCCGCCCTCGCTGGGATCGTAGAAATGCGTACCCCAGTTGCGATCGAGCAGCAGGAAGACGCAGGCGACGCACAGCGTCGGCATGGCAAGGATGGAGAGCACCGAGTTCGTGCTGGTGCTGTACATGAAGATCGGCATGCGGTTCACCGACATGCCGGGCGCGCGGTGCCGGAAGATCGTCACCAGGAAGTTGATCGCGCCCACGGTCTGGGAAATCGTGAGGAAAATGAGCGCGATGGCGAAGTAGTCCATGCCGAGACCGGGGGAATACTTCCTCAGGGTATAGGGGGTATAGGCGAACCATCCGGCGTGCGGCGCCTGACCCAGGAGCAGACTTGTGTAGAGAAAGATTCCCGAAAAGAGAAACGTCCAGTAGCTGAAAGCATTCGCCCGCGGGAAGGCCATGTCGCGCGCCCCGATCATGAGAGGCACGAGATAGACGGAGAAGCCGGAGAGGATCGGCGCGGCGTACCAGTAGATCATGGTACTGCCGTGCATGGTGAAAATCTGATTGTAAGCTTCGGGCGAGAGCAGCCTCATCCCCGGCTGTGCGAGCTGTAGCCGCATGATGAGCGCCTCGATGCCGCCAGCGAGGAGGAACACCATGGAGGTGACGAGATACCTCTTCCCGAGCGTCTTGTGATCGACGGTCGTCAGCGCACCCCAGAGCGTCGCCGGGGTTTCCCAGAGAAATGTCAGCCGCGCCGAGATGGCGGTAGAGCTCATCGTTTGTTGTCCAACCCTTATGGAGTACGTTGCAATTCTGCGACAGCAAACCGGATGCCTGTCGGTTTAGCGCTGCAAAGCTGTAATAGTTACTAAGTTGTTGGAAGCCGAGACAGCGTTCGATGACTTCATCGAAGCGGCCGTCTGGAGTCAGGTCAACGGAGCGGCAGCTTCAGGTCCTCTCTGGGCCTGCGGCGCGGCAATGCTACTTGCGAGTCGATGCTACCGCGATCGTGGGCGTCGGATTTCCGCTCCAGCGGAAGCGGTAGGTGGAGGCCTTGCGCACGTTGCCGACGAGAGCCGGCCGGAAGCAGGCGAGGCAAGTCCCCTCGGGACGGCGAACGCTCGGGTAAATCACCCCTAGCGAGCCCGCCGTCTGCAGCCGCTCGGCGAGCGCCTGCGAGGCAAGGTAGCTCTCAGGATCCAGGCAGTCGCGGAACGCGCCCTGACGGCGCAGGTCGTGAAACTCGCCGCTGAAGTCGGAGAGGTAATCATCGAACGTCGCCTCGTCCTCGAAGCGGCCGATTTCGGCGAGGTGCACCGATTTATGGAACGCGACTTCAGCCTGGGCCGTCTTTAGCTCGAAGGCCGTGTACCAGGCACCGCGATCCGGACCGTTGAATCGCCCGCCGAGCGGGTGCGCGTGCGTGAACGCGGCGTTGACGATGCGGTAGTAAGGCACGCCGAAGATGAGCTCGTGCACGCCGATCCCGGGCAGCCGCTCGTTCTCGGCCATCAGCCGATCGTTGGTGGCGTGGTCCAGATCGAAGATCTCCGCGAGGTGCGCCTCATCGTCGGCGATGCGGGCGAGCACACTCGCGCCGGCGGCGTATTTCGAGGGGATCAGCCGGTGGGTGTCGTAGCGCCTGACGAGCGAAAGCGGCGGGAGGTCGCGAGCCGAAGTCAAAATCCGCCCCGGCGGGCATCGAGCAGCCGCCGTACGGTTTGCATCGCCGGCACGCCGCCGCTCAGCATGAAGGCGAGCGGTGTCGCACCGTGAAAGATGCGATTGGTGTTGGGCAGCCGCACCCACTCGTCGGCGAGCTGTTCCGAGTGGAGGATGTTGAGCGCCTTGAAGATGCCGACCAGATAGGAGATACGCACCAGGCGGTCGGCATCCAGCGTCCGCCCCTGCGGATCCTTCTTCATCTCGTAATAAGGTCCGTTGGTGACTCCCCCGAGAAGCTGCCGGGCATCCTCATCGCGCACGCCCCAACGCTCCATGATATTGAAGAACGCCCTGAGCGCTCCCGGACTCAAGCGCTCCCGCTCGCCTTTCGATTGCAGGTCGATGAGCGGCGACGGCTCATAGCGGCTCGCGGGGTAAGTCAGAGAGGTCACTGGGAAGAGCTGCCGAGATATACTAATTGGGATAATATATACTCCTGATTAGAAGAACTCAATTCCCGTAGAATCCGCGGATGAGAACCAAAAACGCCCCTTGCGGCGCGCTGATCCTGGGGACCGCCCTCACCCTGCTCGCACCCGCCGTCAAAGCGCAGTCATCGAGCCCCGCTCCCGCCTCGGATGCGGCGCAACAACCGGCGCCGCAGGACACCGAGCCCGGATCCCCGATCCGCTATGCACCGCCGCGCCAGGGTCTCGCGGCACGGACCCTCGAGGACGCCAAGGACTATTTCACCGCGCCGCTTCACTGGAACGGCCGCGACTGGGAATACTTCGGCGGTGCACTCGCGGTCATCGCCGTCACTCATCACTACGACACGCAGGCGCGGACTCATTTCGATGGCGGATCGAGCTCACCTCTGGGGCCTAAGGAGTCCGGTGAGCTCACCGACGCGCTGCCCGGAGCGGCTCTCTTCCTCGGCACCTGGGGTTACGCTTCTCTCATCGGCAGTCATACCGGCGAGGGGGAGGCGTGGAACATGCTGGAATCGGGCGGCCTCAGCCTGGTAAGTGCGTATGCCCTCAAGTACATCGTCCGGCGGCCACGACCCGATGCCACCACCGACCCGAACCACTGGTTTGGCGGCGGGACTTCCTTCCCCTCGGAGCATGTCACGGCGGCTTTCGCGGTGGGCACGGTGTTGGCGGAATCCGGCAATCCGGAGTACCGCTGGATCCGCCGCACGATCGGCTACGGAGTCGGGATTGGCACGGCCTACCTTCGCATGAAGCACAACGCGCACTGGCTGTCCGACACGGTGGCGGGCGCCGCGCTCGGCATGGCCACCGCGCATTTCGTCATGAACCGCAGCACGGAGCGCGAGCAGGAGGAGAACTCGGAAATCTCGCTCGTGCCGGTGCAGGGTGGCGTCATGCTTGCCTTCAGCGCGGAGTTTCCCGACTGATCTTCAACCGCGCCGCCGATGGCGATTGCAGCCAGGCGGCCGCTGTCAGCGCTTCGCCGTCACCTCGCTCACCCGAGCGTGCCCGTCGCGACCGAGGTGCTCTGGCCATAGCGCCTCGCCGATGATGCGACGGCGCTCGATGACGCCGTAGTCGCGGCTGTCCTCGCTCGAGCCGAGATCATCGCCCATTACAAAGTAGCTGCCTCGCGGTACCTGCACCCCAGGCATATCACTAGCGTCAACCCTCGCCCTGAGGTCCCGTGAGCGGGCCAGGTCTGGTTTACCGTCAACGAATATGAGGCCGTTCCTCATCTCGACCGTGGATCCCCCCACCGCGACGATACGTTTCACGTCGGCCAACCCTGGATCCGGAGGATACTGAAACGCGATCACATCTCCGACCTGCGGCTCGCGCCTCCAGTACGGCCACGAGGATACGATGACGTACTCGCCCGGTGAAATCGCGGGCTTCATCGAGGAATCGAGCTCCTGGAACATCTCCACGCCGAAGGCGCGGGCGGGCATGAAGCCCCTGGGAATGTGCATCGGATTCTCGGCCCAGAGAGTGACCTCCGCCGCAATGATCAGAAGGATGAACATCGCTGTGATGACATCTCTCATGGGCGACCCCCAAGTCCCTGAGCGATCATTCAAACGCCGTGGTCGATATGTATTTTGGCAACCAGTGTATCGGCACCAAAGCCCGGTTGCGACAGACGTTGCGCCCGCCGGACACCCATAGTCTACCCCCCTTCGCTCCATGACAGACACCGTCCGTGTAAGTTATCTCGAGCTGACCCGGAGTCCGGCCCCCATCCGAGCGCATATCGGGAATGAAAGCATTGTCCGGGCGAGGTTGGATATCAGCGAGTATCTCGATCTGTACCGACGCGTCGGAGGTCCGCTTCGCTGGGATCAGCGCCTCAAGATGCCTCGCTCCGAGCTGAAGCACCTTCTTCAGTCGGAGCGCAGCCAGGTCTACATCCTGCGAGATGAGCAGGGTCAACCACTCGGACTTTGTGAGTTCGAGCGCTGCCTGCCGGAAATCGAGCTCAAGAACTTCGGGCTTGTCGCGTTGGCTCAGGGTAAGGGGCTCGGCTCGTGGCTCTTGCGCACGGCTCTTCACCATGAATGGAAGGCGAGCCCAGCTCGGATCTGGCTCCATACCGACGACTGGGACCATCCGAGCGCCCTACACCTGTACGAGAGCGCTGGCTTTAGGGTTTACACGGTCCGGGAGGAGCCGGCGGGCGAGCTTTGACCTCCTGATTCGAGATTCGCTTCTGTCGAAATCTTTTGCCTCCAACCGTCTAAGGGATGATGCTGCCCGATCAGGCGAGTGAATGGAGACGAACCATGACCCGGAACGTGATTTGCCTTTGGTACGACGGCACGGCAGAGGAAGCGGCCCGCTTCTACGCCCGGACCTTTCCGAACAGCGCGGTGACGGCGGTTCACCGGGCACCGGGCGACTACCCGGCTGGAAAGGAAGGACAGGCGCTCACGGTCGAGTTTACGGTGGTAGGCGTGGCTTGCCTCGGCCTCAACGGCGGTCCTGCTTTCAAGCACAGTGAAGCGTTCTCCTTTCAGGTCATCACCGAGGACCAGACCGAAACCGATCGCTACTGGAGTGCCATCGTCGATAATGGCGGCGCCGAGAGCGCCTGCGGCTGGTGCAAGGACAAGTGGGGCCTCTCGTGGCAGATCACACCGCGCGCACTGCTCGAGGCGATTACCGATTCGGATCGGGCCGCCGCGAAGCGCTCGTTCGAAGCGATGATGGGGATGAACAAGATCGACATCGCCGTCATCGAAGCGGCACGAGGCGGCCCGGCCCGCCGATAGAAGGCAAGCGGGTCCGAGGAGACAGTACGAGTACTCAACTCGTTCACCTAGCTGCCCGCGGGATGCACCGAAGACGCGGACAAATCAGGGGATTCTGCGCGCATCCCCCGAGACCCAACGCACTTCGCCCTCGCAGGGGTCCAGCAGACGCTCGAGGGGCTCGGTCCGGCCCAACGTCCGTAGCAGCGCGAAAGCACGAATCTCCGCGCTGGGAAAGAGCTCGCGCAGTCGCCCCGCAGCCGCAAGCAATGTCCGCCCTCGGGTGATCACATCGTCCACCAACGTCAGCCGCATTCGCTCGCCGCCGGTAGGGGGCATCCCATCCAGGCGGTCGCGCTCGACGGCGAAAGAAGCATAGTGCTCGAGTACCGACGGCCGCGCGCCGGCCGGCGCAAATGCGGACTTTCTCACCGCGTGCCGACGTTGCAAGAGCGGGCGTACCTGCGCCGCCAACCCGAGCTCCTTGAGGCACCACGCGAGGCGCTCCCCCACCCAGGGCGCGGTTTTCGCGGGGGCGCTGCCTGGAACCGGAACCAACACCACGCCCGCACCGAAGGTCGTCGCGAAGTACCCGCGAGCCAGAGTCTCCAACCAGACCCGGACGGCAAAGCCCGGCAGCCACCTCGAATCCGCGGTCTTCAAGTGCGCGCACAACGACCTTGCCTCATCGCAAAGCAGTCCGACGCCGCTCGGCGCGTACGCGAAGCACGAGGTGAACGGTAGAACCGCAAAAGCACAACCCTGAACTCGAGTCCGTCCGGTCTCGGCTTTACACCGAAAAGTCGTCATCCAATCCCGGTGTGTTGCGCGCACGCTCGGACCCGAGCGATTCGCGTCCGGTTTCCGACTCCCGTCGGCTTGCGGCGGAGGACTGACTTTCCGCCCCCCTTGCCTGAAGGCTTTGCCAGGCATCGACCGCCTGCCGGCGAATCTCATCCATGGAAGGGATCGGTGACTTCTCCCCGCCGCGCGCACTCGCCGTCGCCTCGAGACTGGAACGATAGTTGAGCCAGTCCTGAACGGCTTGCCGCCGCCGGGCGTCCATATCCTGCGCTGAAGGCGGTGGCTCCGGGCTCTTCTCCGCCATCTTCGCTTTCCGCTCGGCGAAGCGCTGCCGGTGTCGCTGCCGGATGCTTTCCGCCAGGGCGCTTCGCTCACCTGCCCTCTCGGCGACGAAAGCGCCCCAGGGCAAATAAGGTCGTGGCTCTCGATCGATACCCTGCGCCTCGAGGCTGCGGTGATCGACACGTGCTTCAACGTTGGCCTCGCGCAACGCCTCATTGGACAACTCCGCCCATCGGGCGCGCAGGGCCCTGAATTCCTGACGGCCGGGTGGAAACCCCAGCTCGCTGCGGACCCTACCGGACATGTCGAGACCCGTCTTCGGCCCGAGACCCTCCGGGCCCACTTCGCGGGTCGTTGCAAGCAAGTGCGCGTGAAAATTGCGGGCATCACCTTCCGGTCGCGGCGCGTGTATGGCAAGGTCCACCGCGACGTTGTAGCGATCGGCAATCTCCCGGGAGAAGGTACGCGCGAGGGCGACGCGCTGCTCGGCTGAGAGCTCCGGGGGCAACGCGACCTGATACTCCCGCGCCACGCGGGAGTTGCTATGCTGCTCCGCCCTTTCCGCGGCGTTCCACAAGCTCGAGCGGTCGCGTGCCCATGCCATGCCGGCATCGGAGCGGTCGAGCTTGGAGGGGACGAAGATTTCCTTGTGCAGGACGTCGGCGCGCTTGCTGTGGTTGTAGAGTGCGCCCGTGCGCTCATCCCGGATGCGCTCGCCCGCACGATAAGCGGCCGCCGCGGTGGCGGTGCGACCGGTGCTTCGGGTCACGGCGCTGATCTGCAGGCGAAAGATGGCCATTGTGCGCCATCCTTTACCAAGAGGCGCGCCGCAGGCGCACTCTCAGCCACACCGCCGAGGAGGCAGTCTTCAGATAGCCGCTGAGATCCGGCAGCTGCTCGAGCTCCGAGGCCAGCACCGCTGCCTCGGTCACCCGCTGCTCACCGACATTCATGGACCGGCGTGAGCCGCGACCGCCGGGGAAGCCGGCCCCGTCTCGCCCGCGTGAAATCGTCCGGCGCGCCAGCTCGCGCTCGCCGATCAGCCGCGATGCGAATTGCGAGGTGCCGCCATGCTCGCTCGCCGAGCAGCGCAGAATCAAAGTGTTAGAACAGTTCTCTACTATCGTTTGCGCGTCAGAGGCGCCATACGTGTTGGAGACCTGCGCAATCGACTGAAAGCCGAGGACGCACCGGCCGCCGAATTTTCGCAGGCGGGCCAGTGCGTCCTTCAGGCCGTCGATCGCCCCCAGCGCATCGAGCTCGTCAACGACGAGCCACAATCGCCGATCGCACCCCTCTGGGCTCATCATCGTCTGGAAGATGGCGAGCCTCACCCAGGTCGCGATCACGGTGCGCAGCGCCGCGATCTGACTCGCCTTGTACGGCAGAAACAAAACTCCCGTGCCCTCGTCGATCCAGCGACGCACCGAGAAAGGGTGTGCGCGCTGAGACAGCACGTGCTCCAAAGCAGATGCCGCCGACCCCGCGACGGAGCGGATGGAGCCGAACATGCGCGCGTTCTCGGGCTCGAGAAAGGGTTGGGCGGGAGTGCCCGCCACGATCGGACGCAGCTCTGCGCTCGGCGCCATGGCGATCAGCCGCCAGAGCTCCGCGGCATCGCGACGCCCCATCTCGCCACAACGACGCACCACGGCGGTGAGAAAGGTGCGCGCGTATCCGCGCCATTCCCGCCCCGAAGCGTCTTCGGTGGCGGGGATCAAGCTGCTCGCGAGCTGATCGGGGTCGTACGACTCGTGGATCTCCGCGAAGGGATCCCATTTCAGGGAACGACGGTCGAACGGGTTCAGAATGACATCGCCGCGATCCGGGTCGTGAAAGCGACCGAGATAGGCGCCATCCGGGTCGGTGATGACCGCACGGTCCCCGCGCTCGAGCGCCGCCACGAGAAGCTCGCGGATGGCGGTCGACTTGCCGGTTCCCGTAGTGCCGATCAGCTTGAAGTGCTTGACCTCATCGCTCGCGTTGATCCTGATGCCGGCGAGTGTGAGCTGCGGCTGCGCAAAGAGGAGCTGCCGGTGCGCTGTTCGCCGCTGCTGCGCGCGGCCATCCAATATTCTGGTGCCCCGCTTGTGCGCCTCGCGCGTGCTCGAGCGCCGCGAAAGGGCGAGCGCGGTAAGCAGCGCAATCGCCAGAACCATCTCGATGCCCGGGAACGGGGCAGGAAAATGCCACAACACCATCCATGGAGCCGACATGGCCTGCCGTCCTATGCCTCAATAACCCTTCACGATGAGGTAATCGGCGCCCGACCCATAGGCGGGAGCACTCCGATCCACCCGGACACAGAGTCTCCCACGCTCTCCGCACCTTCTGAGCTGCAGCAGCGCACCGCGCTGCTGCAGACTCTCGATGTTGGCGGTCAGCGCGTCACGTCGCGCGCGCAGCTCCGCCAGCTCCCCTCGGGAAGGCAGCATCCACCACGTTTCCGCCATGGAGACACCGGAGCAGATCACTGCTATGCAGACTGTCCATAACACGACTCGCAGGTTGGCTGCTCGACGCAGCCCTTGCAGGGCCTGGGCGGCGCGTCGGCTCTCGCCCGCGATGTTCCCCAGTTCCTCGGCCACCGTGCGTCGGATCTCGTCCCGCACACTCGCATCCAGATCACGGGTATGCGCCGCCAATCGCTCGAGACTTTCCTGACTGAGGCTCTGTTGCGCCCGCGCGGCCTCCATCAGAAGCCCCACGCTCATCGCCTCATCGCTCATTGAAGGATCAGTCATGCTCCCACCCGTTCTCGAGGCGCAGCGCATCGTCGCTTCCGTGACCCGCCGCGCCCGGAGCGGCAGCCCTGCCGGCGCCGCTTGCGCTCGTGCCGTCCCGCCATGCACTTCGGCGCGGGGTCTCGAGCGTGTGCTCCGGCAAGCGCAGCGTGACCCGCAGCCAATCGGGCGAGGATGCGAGCTTGAGATACCCGGCAAGGTCCGGAAGGCGCTCGATTTCCGAATCCATCACTGCGGGCTCGAGGTGCCGGTGCTCCGTTTCGGTAACCGAGGGCCAGATGTCCGATGGCCGACGGGATTCTGAGCGCGCAATGCGCACCACCTCGCGCTGGCCGATCAGCCGTGAGGCAAATTGCGAGGTGCCGCCGTGCTCGCTCGCCGAACAGCGAAGCACCAGCGTGTTGCCGCAGTTCTCGACGAGGGTTTGCGCGTCACCCTTGCCGTAGGTGCTCGAGACCTGCGCGACCGATTGGAAGCCGAGGACGCAGCGGCCACCGAACTTGCGCAATCGCGCGAGCGCATCCTTTAAGCCATCGATGGGTCCGAGCGCATCGAGCTCGTCGATGACGAACCAGAGCTTCCCGGCGGGCTCCTCGGGCCGGCTCATGGCCTCGAATATCCCTAAGCGCATCCAGGCCGACACCGTCGAGCGCAGCGCCGCGATCTGGCCCGCCCGATAAGGAATGAAGAGCACACCCTTGCCCGACTGCACCCACTGCTTGACCGAGAGCGGCGGCGCTTGCTGACGAGCGACGTATTGCAATGAGCCGACCGCGGAAGTCAACACCGAGCGGATCGAGTCCAGCATCCTGTCGTTCTGATTCTCGAAAAAGGGCTGCGCGGGGGTGCCGGCGACCAGGATTTCGAGCTCGCTCTTTTTCGCGACGACGAGCAGCTCGAAGAGCTGCTTGATATCCGACACGCCGGCGGCCCGTGCCTGGCTCGTGACCGCGGAGAAGAGCGTGCGCGCGTAACCGCGCCAGCTGCGATCCTGGCCTTCGTGATCGGGGATGAGGGCGAGAGCCAGCTGGTCGATGTCATAGTCTTGGCGGATCTCCCCGAAAAGATCCCACTTGGCGCCACCGGACTCGAACGGGCTTAAGATCACATCGCCGCGGCGCCTATCGAAGAAGCGTCGCAGGTAACCCGCGTCGGGATCGGCGATGATTGCCCGATCGCCACGCTGGAGCGCCCCCGCGAGAAGCTCCGTGATCGCGGTGCTCTTGCCCGCTCCGGTCGTGCCGATCAGCTTGAAGTGCTTGGTTTCGTCGGCCGTCGCGACCGGAATGCCGGCCAGCGTGATCTGCCCCTGCCCGCTCTGCCTGGAGGCGCTGCTCGCGTGCGCTTGCCCGGGCCCCCGCCCGAGCGCGCGCCCGAGCCCGGGGCCCCGCTGGATGGCGCCCTCGGCTGCGTCCACGACCGTCGCCCCTCGGATGTAGCCGGTCCTCTGCGGATCCGGAGTGGAAAGGACGTGACCACCGCCATATCCCAAAACCCCGCCGACACCGGCTCCGATCGCATACTCCATCAGGCCGCCACTGCCGATGTGCATCGAATGTAGCAGCGGCTCCGCGAGCGATATCCCGACGGCGGTCGCAACCATGAGTGATCCTGCGAGTACGGGTGAGGCGAGAAAGGCCCGTAGCTGCGCCCTGCCTCGCGCCATCGCCAGCCACATGGGAGCCTGCACCGCGGCGTAGTCCAGAGCGAGTCCCGACCAGCCACGCAGCAGCTCCGGGACGATCGAGCTTGTCTCGGTCAGCATGCGATCCGCTCTTCGCTGCCGCTCGCGCCTTTCGCGCCCATTCGCGGGCGATACCAGATTTCCTTGATGAAGCGCTGATGGCGCTCCACGCCGCACTGGATGATGACGTCGATGAGGCGCTTGAGAAGGCTGCGGATGTCCCGGCGGGCCAGCTGCCGGCCGCCCTCGCTCTGCTTGACGAGTAGCACGAGCTGCTCGAATGCCAGCGCGGCGCTCGAGGCATGCACGCTCGTGATGGATCCCGGGTGTCCGGAGTTGACGTTACGAAGATAATCGAACGCCTCCTCTGCACGGAGCTCGGCGAGGAGGATGCGATCGGGCTTCATCCTCAAAGTGGCTTCCAGCAGCTGCTTGGGGGTGACGCGCGCTAACCCCTGGTTGTCCTTGCTGTAGAAGAGCCGCACGTGATTGGGATGAGAGTCGAGCACCAGCTCGGGCGCATCCTCGATGGTCACCAGCCGCTCCTGGGCCGGAATCTCCCGGATCAGCGCCTTCGTCCAGGTGGTTTTGCCGGACCCGGTCGGGCCCGAAACCAGGATGTTGCGTCGACTGCGGACGGCGAGCCGCATGAAGTCCTCGTAGCGTTGCTCCCCGAGAAGCCTGCCGAGCTCCATCTCGACTTCATCCGGTCCGCTTCCGGCCGCGCGGGTCTGGCGGAATATCCCGCGCCTCGCAAGCTCACCGACCGACCAAACCTCCTCGGAAGGCCTTCGTATGTTGACTGCGACGCATCCCTGGCGTGTCGCCGGCGGCAGTGCAATCTGCACGCGCTCGCCGCTCGGCAGCGAGGCCGACAGCAGCGGCGAGGTCTCATCGATCCTCTGGCGGCTGAAATTCGCCACCAGCTTCGCGAAACGCCGGCACCAGTCGAGGTCGGCGTATGCAGCCGCCTCGCGATGCCAACCGGAGTGGGTTTCGAGAAAGATCTCCGACGGCCGATTGATGCAGATCTCCATCACATCGGGCCTCGCGAGAAGCGGGCGGATGGGACGCAGGGTGAGCTCGAGCGCCGAGACGGACTCTCTCGACCCGGAGCGGAGCGCCTCAACGGGGCTCGAGTTCATAGACCGACCTGAAATCGACGTCGCGGGCGACCAGCACCTGAATCCGTGCGCCGTTGCGCACGCGGATGGTCGGCGGGATGTTGACGGTGCTGCGCAGAATCTCCGTGAGTACGTCCTCCGAGGCGGTAGGATCGAGAACGACCGTGCCACCGCGCGAGGACGACTGCACCTTCGCCTGCACGATGCCATCGATCGTGGAGACGAGGGCGGCGGCACCGAAGCGCTGCCAGAAGTGGCGGTTGACCTCGCCCTCAAGTCCAGAGCGCCCGAGCGCATCGGTGCCCGGCGAGTCGAGCCGAACGACCACGCCCGCTGCGGTGCGTGCCTCCGTCCATACGACGAACACGCGTGCTTGCCCCTGTTGAACCTCACCACGCGTTTCCCCGATCAGCTTGGTACCCCGCTCGAGAAGAACCACCGTGCCGTCGGCGCCGAACGTGTCGGTGGCGGTCACACAGGTCGTCATGCCGGGCAGTGTCGAGTCGATGGCCGTTTCCAGGGTGCAGTCGATGAATGTGCCCTTGGGTAAGAGCAGCCGCTGCGTCGGGAGAACCTGCGCACTCGTGGCGCCCAACACGCTCGGCCGCAACAGTGCCTGCAACGCATCACTCGTTGGCGCTCGCTCCTCCGAGCTCGTGGCGCCGGGCGGCACCGTCGATTGCGCGTCCCCGGCCGTTGGGGAAAGAGCGGGCGATGAGTCGCGACCGCCCGCCGCAAAAACTTCGCCCGACAAGCGGCGCTCGAGTGCCTCTTCGCGAGGCGAGAGCCGCGGCGCCACGCCATTGCCCCGCAGCCCTCCAGCGCGGGCAGGCGCGAGTGGCGGCTCGAGCAGCGCGTAGGCCGGGCCAACGGCCAAGGGCGGAGACGGACCGCTTACGCTCGAAGCAGGAGCCGGGCGCGCCGCGGCCGGCTCGGCGATGGCTGCGAAGGACGGCAGCGTCACTCCTTCCCCGGCATTCTCCGGGAGCGAGGCGTGCCGGGCAGCCCGCACGGCAGCGGGGCGGGAGAGCGCCTCGGCGTAGTACCAGGCCAACATACCCGCGCCCACGCTGGTCATGAGTGCCGCCGCGAGCAGGCTGCTCATTCTCGACTGTAGGGAACGGGCGCCGCTCACGATCGGATAGCCGCGCTCGCCGGGAACAGAGCCCGGTGAAGTCGGCTGGCTCGGCATCGATTGCGCGCCGGGTCCCTCCCGCAGAGTGCCTTGCGAGCTCTCGGTATGCGATTGGCTGGACGGCGCCGGGGAGGCGCGGTTTCGCCAGGGAAAGCGGATCATGGCTCGCCGCTCCGCTTGGCGGTACGGGTCACCCGCTCCACCCTGGGTGACAACGTTCCGGAACTCAGGCGCTCCCCAGCCCCCGTGAAGGCACGATCGACGATGCAGCCAGCGAGCTTCCCGCGTCGCAAGATGAGACGCCGGGCGACGCGCTGCACCACCATCCGCCCGGCTTGCACGTCGAAATTCACCAGTGATTCGCTGCCATCCTCGTTGAGTGCAAATACCGCGGGCAGCTCGGTGCGGGCGCCAAAGACCAGCGTTGTCTGCACGCCATCGTCCCAAGCGGCCGCGGGTTTCAATGACGGATCGCCGCAGTACCAGTAATCGGTGTTTCGTGGCCGGAAGCTGCGTACTGCGGCGAGATCCCTCGCGACCTGCCGCTTTCGGGATGCTGCCTGGTCCACGCCGACTTCCGGATACTCGAATCGCAGCGCGTAGATGACATCGGCGCCGCTCGGATCGGGGCGCTGTGGCGCCGCCTGATAGTCGAAGAGATAGGTATGGCGATTGGTGAGCACCGTTAGATTCGTCTCGACATGAGCTGCCCTGGGCTTGAGAAAGAGGTGATTGGCGTCGGTGGCGAAGGTGACGCCTTTCGAATCGCCCACCCCGAGGCCGACGAAGCGCTCCCCGGGAGCGAAGGTGATGTCGATCTGGTAGCCGACATAGCCCCGCAGTCGATACACGGCGTCCGCCCGGTATGGAACTACCCGGATGCGAGGATCCGGCCGCAAGGCATCCTGTAACGGCTGGGCGCCGGCCGGAAAAATCGCGAAACAGGCGATCGCGAGCAGGAGCCAGGATGTCGACGGACGCTTCACGAAGACCTTCATGCCCTAGGGGCGCGCCGTGTCCTGGGCAGAGCTCAAGGTCTCGGGCTCGATACCGAGGTCGAGAACTTCGAAACCGAGAGGATTCCAGCCTCGGGTGCGCAGGTCATCGGGCGGCTTGCCGTAGCGGTACTCGATGGTCGCAATCCAATGCGTGCTGCGACCAGGGACCTGATCTGTCTCACGCTCGATGCGCGCAAAGCGCACCTGCGCGAGATCGGAAGCGCCGCCAGTGCGCTTGAAGAAACTCACCGACTCGATGCGAACGGTTTCGGAGCTGCCGTCCTTGTGCACATTGAGCGGGGAGCTCGGATTGGCTCGGTTCCACCGCGCATAGAGTGCTTGATTGAGCTTCGCGGAGTTGAATGCAGCGCATTCCTCGTAATCGCTTTCCGCCAGGGCGTAGTCGAAGCGCTCGCAAACGGTGATGTAATGTGTCAGGAAGTAGCGCGTGACCGCCTCGCCGAGGGAGGCATGTCCGGTATACACCGGCACCACATCGACCACGCCGGTACTGTTGTCGACCCGGACAAGAAAGGGTTCCACTCGCTTGAGCGGCACGAGAAGCGCGAGTGCCGCGCTGCTCGCGATCGCACAGAGCCAACCCGCAACGGCAACCCGCCACGCCACTCGTCGTGCGCGTGCCGCCTGCGCGAGGCGATCGGCATCCCAGCTGGCGGCTTCCGCGAGATAGCCCTGAAGCGCCTGATCCGCGCTCATGGGTGCGCCACCTTCTCGGGCGGTTGGCGATTGATCGGCGTCAGCCGGTCGCGGCAGCGTGGCGGGTGCGAGGCGCATGCCGCGAGTCCAAGCAGCAGGATCAGGCAAACAGCGAACGTTTTCACGGTGACCTCAACCTCCGGTGAACCGCTGGTGGAATTTGCCCGCGATGAAGACCACATCCCTGGCCCGCTTCTCCTTCTCTCGTCTTGCCAGACGGGAGCCCATCCACCTCATGCTTCGACTCAGCGTCCCGAAGGTGCTGAGAGAGACACCTCCCGCCAGTCCGGCGGCGATCGGCATGACCTGGCGCATGAAAAGCAAGACGAGCCCGGTGACCAGCAGCATGTTCAGGGCATCGACGATCTTCATCCCCGCGCCCAATTCCGCGGTCTGTTGCGCGTAGGAGGCCACCAGATGAAGGAGCAACGCCGCAACCATCACCGTGAGGATGGTGATGAGAGCGTAGTTGGCGAGCTGCGCGAGCCACACCTCGAAATAGCGGCGAGTCGTGTCGAACAGCAGCAAGGCGACGAAGAGCGGTCCCAGGGCCAGAAGTACGGAGAGCGCGATGCTCGACAAAGCCAGGAGAAACATCGTGTAGATGCAGAGCAGTCCGACGAGCAGCCACACGACCACGCCCGCCAGCATGTAGCCGAGGTGGCTGATGTTGAAGCCGCTTCCGTCCAGATACAGCTGGGCCGCAACCGCGCCGCCCTTGGCCCAGATCGAATCGATGATCTGGACCGGATCGGAAGCGCCCACCACCGCGGCAGCGAACTGCGTTGGCGCCTCGTAGAAAGTATCGACGAGGAGCGTGTTGTAGAGCCAAAGGTGCAGTCCGACCCCGGACGCCGGCGACAAACGGCTCCTCGATCCGACCCGTAAGCTGCAGATAGCCCCAGATCATGACGTATACGGTGCCGAGCGCGACGACCGCAGGCTCGAGGATCGCGGCCACTCGCGCAGTGTTGTCACCGATGTAGCTCGCGAGCTCACCGTTCATCCAGGACCAGAACGTGCCAAAGAAGTCCATGAGCGCATCCCCTGCGCTCAGGGCGTCGGCTGAAAGCGCGTGGCGAACTCACCCTGGCCGGCGATGGCGCGCTCGCGATCCTGCTCTTCGTCGGCCCAGCGCTGCGCCTGCGCGGCGGCCACCAGCATGGTGAGTTTCGTCCGCTCGTTCTCGAGCATCGCCTGCTCGGCCCCGATCCGCGCGTTGAGATCGAGAATGCTCTTCTGATCGCTCGCCGAACCGATCGCATCGATGAGCTCCTGCAGCTCGGGAAAGCGGCCGCTGGCATTCGCCAGCGCCTGACGGGACACGGCTTGTAAAAGAGCGGTGGTGCGCCGATCCGCCGCGAGCTGCTGCTGTCCGTCCGGAGAAAGCGTCGCGACCTGCTGGACCGTCAGCACCGCGTCCTCGGCCATCGCCTGCTGGATCGCCGTCGCAAGCGCCGCGTACGCGGAGTTGCTGCCATCGAGCGCCGCCGTGAGCTGCTGCCAATCGGCCGGCAGATAGTTGCGGTTGGTACCCGAGAGCAGCCGCTCCATTCCGCGATCGCCCGTCATTGAGCTCAACTGCGTGCGAGCCTCGGCCAGGTCCTGGCGCGCGACCGTGAGTGCCTGCTCGAGATTCTGCACCTCGGTCACGAGCTGGGTTACGGCGGCGACGTCGATGACCGCGAATTGGGCGTGCGCGGCCGGAGCCGTCACGAGCAGGGCGAGAACGATCATCGGTAGGCGGTTTCTCACGAATGCCATGACACTCTCCTTTTGCTTACTGGATGGTCGCCCGCGCCGACAGCACCTCGAGCTCCGCCTCGAGACCCTGAAGATCCAGACGGCAGACGACGCTCTGATGCCCTTGCTTGACGAGGAACGCGCGCGCACCCGGCTCGAGCTCCTCCTTGATGAGAGCGAGCTCGCGATGAGTTAGACCGAAGGCGGCCGTGTATTCCTCGGGCGCCGCGTCCGCGTTCGGAAAGAAGATCTTCGTCGGCGTCTGCTCGATGATGGTGCGGCTGATCGGACTTTCGAGAACATCGCCCGCGCTCTGCGTCGCCAGGCACATGACGCCATTCAGCTTCCGCCAGGTTTTCGGGCCGTCCTTGGCGAAACTCTCGAACGCGGGATCAGCGAGCAGCCGCCAGAACTCGTCCATCCAGCACACGAGCCTGCGGCCATCGAGCATCTGTCGCACCAGATGAAAGAGATACATCGTGACCGGGGCACGAATGCTGTCGTTATCGAGAAACTCCGTGACATCGAAGCCGATGACCGGCTGGCCATCGAGGCGCCGGACCACCGTGTCCTCGAGGTTGTCGAAAGCCCAGGCATAGGCTCCCTCCGCCGCCTCGCACCAACGCCCGAGTCGTCCGTGCAACCCTTCGGGATCGGTCGGATCGAGAAATTCGAGCAGACGCGATAGGCGCCTCGCTCCCGGAGAGAGCGACAGCACCCCGCGCAAGGCCTGATCCAAATCCAGCTGCTCGCGGACGCTCAGAGGGCGCGCGCCAGGAGCGCGCGCCAGCAGGTGCAACCAGCCCCGCAGGAACTCAAGGTGCCCGGGACCCGATGGCAACTGCAGGGGGTTGAATCCGGTCGCAAGTCCATTGCGCAGCGTCAGGTATTCCCCACCGAGCGCGCGCACCAATCGCTCGAGCCCGCGATCCTTATCGAGCACCACCTGAGTAGCGCCCTGGCGGGCGAGCATCGCCACGAGAAAGCCGATCAGCACGGTCTTGCCCGATCCGGTAGGGCCACAGATGAAAGTATGGCCGGCGTCCCTCCTGCTGCTGCCATCCGACGCATCGCTCGCGTGCAGCGAGAAATAGTAGGGGGAATGAGCCCGAGTCGGGAAGAGCGCCAGCGCCTCGCCCCAATGATTGCCCTGCGCTCGACCCGCCGGGAAGTTGTGAAAGGGCGTCATCGCCGCGAAGTTGCGCGAGGTGATCGGCGCCTTGCGGGGCCGCAGCGAAAAGTTGCCGGGCAGTTGCGCCCAGAATGCCGCCTCGAGCGCCAGATCCTCCCGCGCCACGGTCATTCCGGTATCGGCGAGGATGGCGCGCGCCTGGGCGACGCAGTCATTGAGAGTGCGCAGCCGCTCCTCCGGCGGACAGCCTTCCGCGCCGTCGTCGGGATCGGCAAGCACCTGCAGGGTGAAATGATGATCTCCCATGACGAATTCGTTGCTCGTCAGTGCGTCCAGCGCTTCGCCGAGCTCCTCGGCCTGCGAAACCGCGAAGTCGCCCGCATTGGCCATCCGATTGATCTGACGGGTGAGCAGCGCCTGCCCGCTTGCCTTGGAGAGAAATGCGAACGATTGGGTGAGCACGAACGCGAAAGGCGCACGCAGCAGCCGATCGAGCATCCCGGTGACACTCGGTGTCGGATACTCCTTGATGGCAAGCATCGCCCCCACCCGCGTGCCGCTCGGCATGCGATACTCGATGGCCTCACCGCCGAAGCAAAGGCGTGTGGTCGCCAGCGCTGCGTTGAGCGGGGCACGAGGAAGGGGCATCGGCTGCCGCTCCCCGCTCACGAGCAGCGCGAGATACTCGCACAGCGAGGAATACCAGCGGCCCGAGTCCTGATAACAACCGAGCGCTTCCGGCTCGTAACGCGCCAATGAGGCACTCAAAGTCTGAGCGAGCTTGCGGCAGGCCTCGAGCGCATCGGCGGTCTCCAGCCGCGAACTCGCGGGCCGCAGGCGGGAAAGCGCTCCCGAGATGAGCCCTGCTGCCCGTCCCGGCACGGGTCGATAGAGCACGGCGAGGTAGAGCTCATTCACCATGAGGATCTCTCCCGCTAACCGGCGCCGGTACTTCTCATGGAGCGCGCCCGCAAAGCCCGCCGACATGCCACCGCCGATCGTCAGGCTCTCACGACGGCGTATGATGTGAGACCAGAAAGCGATGCCCGGGAAGGCGACGTTACGCCATAGAACGTTCAGCTTCTCGTGCCAGACATTGAGCTGCTCGGGATCCGCGCTCTCGAAGCTGGCGCCCGCCAGACGAAAGACCTGCAGGTAATCGCCCAGCGTGGTCTTGACGACCTCCGGGGCCACGTGAGCCACGTAGGGGATGTACCGATCCACCGCCAGTTCGCGGCCCATCGCCGCCCTGCGCACTGGGCTCAGCACGACGGCAGACTCCGCGCCCGGCGATCGGCGGAATCGGGTATGACGACCGTCACATCGGCACGGCGCCGGCCCGATGCTCGAGGCGGATCGAGCACCAGCGGGCTGTAGCTGCTCGCGCCCCACCAGCGTCCATTGGCGAGCAGCGCCGGAACCCGGGTCCGCCCCCAGAGGAGCAGCAGGTCGAAATACCTGGCATCCCTCCCGCAAAGCAGCACGCTCGCGCCATGGATCGGCAGGGCGAGGAGCAGCGTCAGGAGATTTCTCGTGACAAGAAACGCCTCGAGCGTGAATACCAGGTTGAAAAGCAGCGCCGAGTAGGTAACACCCCACCGCATCGGCGGCCGTGTCGCACCGACAAAGAGCGGGTCGGCGACGAGCCCACGCGTGGTCTTATCCATTGCCGGACCTCCTTCATACACCAAACATGCCCCGCACCCAGGAAACGATCTGCGGCGCGCCGAAGGCGATCGCTATGCCCAAAATCGCGCCAATACACCACCCCCACGAAATTCGGTTGGCCATCGCCATGCCCCCCAGAACCATGACGAGAATGATCGCAATCGGAGTCAACCAGGCGAGAATGTTGGTCTCGAGTGCCGTTGCGCCTGTGAGAAAGGGCGAGGCCTGGGCGAATGCCGCCTGAGGCAGCGCGAATGCGACGGCCAGTGCGAAAACGAGCGTGGCGCCGGCCGGCAGCGCCGCATTCGCGACCATTCGAACGATTCTCTGCGACATGAGCCCTCTCCCTTTCCCACTCCGACGCAAACGCTGCCCGGCCGCCGGTCACAACCGGCTATGCGCTCGCCGCGAGCCGCTGCGGCTCCTCTGATCGCCGCCCCGCCCGCTCCTCGCGCTTGCTCTTGCCCGGTGCGCCGAAGCGGAAGCCCTGCACGACGAAGTTGTAGTCGTAGTGCCGCCGTCCCTCCTTGTCCGTCCAGTTGTCCGCGCGGACCTGGCTTTCGACGATGAGCTGGTCGCCTTTGCGCGCGGTGCGCGCGATGGTTTCCCCGAGCGGACCGAAGGCGGTGAAGAAGATGCTGGTGGTGATCTCGCGCACGCCGCCCTCTTCATCCTTGCCGGCATAGTCGTTTCCGATCAGGCAGAACTTCGCATAGGTCTGGGTGCCGTTGACGGTGAGCTCGGGATTGCGAGAGAGATTGCCGACGGCCGTCAGCGTGAAGCTGTTCATGAGGGACTCCTCGGTGTTGGTCAGTCGTGCCGTGTGACACGATGACGTCAGTCTAGAGAAGCGCGCCTGTATTGGAATCGCGTTTGCCTGCGCGTTCGCCAAGAAATACTCATCTCCCCGCCTGCGGCGGTCCCCAAGCCGCTCCCGACCGGTTATCCTGAAGTTGAACAGTCAGCATTCATGGCAAGGAGGTTGTCATGTCCGCGACCGATGAGTGCATCGAGATGCTCGACGAGCTGCTCATGAGTCTCGACCGGTATCCGCCGGCCGTGCTCGCGGTGGCGATGGGCGCCTGTCTCGAGGGCCTGCTCGGAGCGCTCCTGGATGAGGATGTGTACAGCGCCGAGGAAGTGCACGAGCTTCTGCGGACCATCGAGCTCGGCGCCCTGGGAGATGCGCCGGAGCCGTAGAGTGCGCGTTTAGGCGCGCTTACGGGTTTCTACGACGAAACTGAGCTACAGAGCCGTACTGCCTGTAGGAGTGAGTCGACTGAAGAGGGTTGGAATCGAAGCGATTCTCGACAAAAATGGTCTCGATGCGCCGCGCACGCTCACCCAGCCCGAGGATAATCTCCTTCTCGAACGACTCGATGTCGACTTTGAGAACGTCGAGATGTCCGTGCCGGGAGAGTATCTCGTCAAGCACGGAGTTGGCGGGTCGACATGGTACGGTGATCTGCGTCTCGCGCGCCAGGCCTATGCCTCCGTAACGGCCGGTAGGCTCGCATCCGAATTGAACCGGTCCTTCGACCATGCCAACGGCGAATGGGAAGAGCTGGTATCGGCCCTCGAATCCGGCGAGGTTCGACCGCAGCCGCTCGAGATTCGCTGGAAGCGGCTCATAGAGATAGGCATAAGCGCGCGGATTCCTGGTGAGGAAGTAGAGCGCGCTGATTCCGATGTTCGAGCCGAAGTCCGCCACCAACTCCGCATCATCGGAAGCCTGGTAGTCGCGGCGACAGAAGATCTCGTTGACGGTCAGCAGATCGTGCTCGGAGTAAAGCGTTACCGCGATCGGTCCGATGGGCGTGGAGAGGCTGATTCGTGCAGGGTACTGACCTCCGCCGAAGAGATACCGCAGGAACGTAGCGCCGGGGCGTTCATAGGTGCGCAGCATGTTTGCGGCGGCCCGGTAGTGGCGCCATTGAAACGCGGCTTTGGCGAATTTCGTGATCGCTCTCATATCATCAAGAGACCTGCGACTGACCGAGGCTCGCCCTTATAGTAAGGTGACCTGTTCAGTTTATCTGTCTATCTGCTATCATACCTCGAATGGCGGGAACCCGCGAACTCGACGTGGATGACTTCGCCCGCACCGTCGGGCGGCTCACGCGGCGCATGCGTGCCGCAGCCGCGCAGCATGAGCTGTCGCTCACCGAATCGGCCGTGCTGGCCCGCCTCGACCGGGAGGGGCCCGCGACGACCGCCGAGCTCGCGCGCGCGGAAGGGATGCGGCCGCAGTCGATGAGCGCCGCCATCGCGGCTCTGGAGGAGCGGGGGCTCATCGAGCGCCGTCCCCATCCGAGCGACGGGCGACAGGTTCACCTCACGCTCACCGAGAGAGGCGCTGCGGTGCGCAGCAGCACCCGGCACCTGAAGCGCGTCTGGCTTGCGCAGGCAACCTCGAGCCTGACAGATGAGGAGCGCCGGATCCTCGCGCGAGCCGGCCAGATCCTAAAACGCCTGCTCGAGCCATGAGGGCGGGCATCGCGCACAGCTGGCGCTCGCTTCGCCACCGCAACTTTCAGCTTTTCTTCTTCGGCCAGAGCATCTCGCTGATCGGCACCTGGATGACGCGGCTCGCCACCGCTTGGCTCGTCTACCGGCTCACGCACTCGGCGCTCCTCCTCGGGGTCGTGAGCTTCTCGGGCCAGATCGTCTCCTTTCTCATGGGTCCGCTTGCGGGGGTATGGGTCGAGCGCATGGAGCGGCGGCGCCTCCTCCTCATGACGCAGGCGGCCGCAGCGGTACAGTCGCTCGCGCTCGCCGCACTCACTCTCGCGAACGTGATCACCCTGGGCGAGATCATCGCGCTGATGGCCTTCCAGGGTCTCATCAACGCGTTCGACATGCCCGGACGCCAGTCTTTCCTCATTCAGATGGTGGAGGATCGCGGCGACCTCGCCAACGCCATTGCCATCAACTCCTCGATGGCGAACGGCGCCCGCCTCATAGGTCCCGCCATCGCGGGTCTTGTCATCGCAGCCTTCGGCGAAGGCTGGTGCTACCTCATCGACGGCGTGAGCTATTTCGCGGTGATCGCTTCCCTCCTCCTCATGCGGATCGCCGCGCTGTCGGGACGCGAAGCGGGCAGCAGCCTGCTCGAGGAGCTGCGCGAGGGCTGGAACTACGTGAGGGGCTTTCGTCCCATCCGCACCATCCTGATCCTTTTTGCGCTGACCTGCCTCCTCGGCTGGCCTTACTCCGTGCTGCTGCCCGTGTTTGCGGGCAAGGTGCTGCACGGCGGCGCCCATACCTTGGGCTGGCTCACAGCAGCTTCCGGTGTGGGCGCCCTCTCCTCGGCCCTCGCCCTCGCGATGCGCCGGTCCGTCGTCGGTCTCACGCGCACGGCACAGGCCGCGGCGGCGCTGCTCGGAGTAGGTTTGATTCTATTCGGCCTGTCGCGCATCCTTTGGTTGTCGCTCCTTCTCATGGTCGTCGTCGGCTTCGGGCTGATCCAGGTCATGGCCGTGAGCAACACCATCATTCAGTCACTCGTTCCGGACGACAAGCGAGCGCGGGTGATGAGCTATTACACCATGGCCTTCTTCGGCGCCGCGCCCTTTGGAAGTCTCATCGCCGGGGCGCTGGCGCAGCACATCGGCGCGCCCTACACAGTGGTGGCGACCGGCACCTTCTGCCTCGCGGCCGTCGGCTGGTTCAGCGCGGAGCTACCGAAGATCAGGCCTGAGATGCGGGCGGCCTATCGGGAGAAGGAGCTGTCCGCCTCGCGCTTGGCGGCGGCGGAGCCTCGCACGGCAGCGCGCCAGGCGAGCGCCAGCATGGCCAACCCGAAGACGAGCAACGCGAGGCCCCACCACAGATTCACATCGATGCCGAGCGAGCGCCGATAGATCGCCGGATTGCTCAAGAGTCCGTAAGCTGTCAGGAGCAGGCCCAAGAGGACGAAGAGGCTGCCGATCGGAGTGCGGATGTCGAGGCCCATGGCGCGTCAACGGAAAAGGAAGTTGAGGATAACCGCGCCGGCCAGCACGCAGCCTCCGAGCACCGCTGGCCGCGCATACCACGGCTCACCGGCCGCGCGCGGCCGCGGCGTGAGCGAGTAGACGAGTCCCGTGAGCTCGCGCGGCGCGCGCGGCCTCGTCAGGAGGCTCACCGCCACCGTCACGAGGAAACACGCGCCGAAGGCATAGATCGCAGTCCAGAAATTCTGCGCCATCTGACTCGGGTATAGGTGTCGCACTGCGATCCAGCCCCCCTGGATACCCGTAGCGCTGCCCGCCGGGAGCGTCAGCCCATGGTGCGCGGCCGCCGCCGCCGTGCCGGCCAGCAGTCCCAGGAACGCGCCGTGTCCGGTCGCCCTCTTCCAGAACATGCCGAGGAGAAAGGTCGCGAACAGCGGCGCATTCACGAAGGCGAAGAGCAGCTGCAGCATATCCATGATGTTGTTGAAGCGATTGGTCGCGTACGCAGCCGCGATCGCAAGGCCGATGCCGGCGACGGTGGCGATGCGGCCCATTCCCAGGTAGTGCTCATCACTCGCCCCGTGGCGGATGTAGGCCTGGTAGATGTCATAGGTCCAAACCGTGTTGAAGGCGGTCACGTTGCCCGCCATCCCGCTCATGAAACTCGCCATGAGGGCCGTGAGCCCGAGTCCGAGCATGCCGTTCGGGAAGTAGTGCCCGAGCATGAGCGGAATCACCATATCGTAGTTGAGCGAGCCGTCCGCTTTATGCGGCAGCGCGAGGCCGCTCGCTCCGCCGTGCAGGGTCGAGGCGATGGCGATCATCCCGGGAAGGATGACGAGGAAGGGGAAGAGCATCTTCGGCACCGCGGCGATGAGCGGCGTGCGCCGCGCCGCCTCCATGGAATCGGCCGCGAGCGCCCGCTGCACGACGAGGAAATCGGTGCACCAGTAGCCGAAAGACAGCACGAACCCCAGGCCCATCGCGATACTCAGCCACTCCACTCCCATCGGGTTCGAGGAGGAGCTCCCCATCACGCTCCAGGTGCTCGTCCAGGCGTCGGCCGCGAAACCTCGCGAGAGCGCCACCTGCCGCAAGCCCGCGGCGAGGCCGTGCCATCCGCCCACGTCCTTCAGCCCCAGGAACACGAGCGGCGCAAAGCCGAAGACGATGAGAAAGAACTGCAGCACCTCGTTATAGATCGCGGAGGTGAGGCCGCCCAAGAGGATGTACACCAGCACGATCAGCGCCGAGAGCAGCACGCTCAGGGTGAAGCTCCAACCGAGGAGGAGCCGCAAGAGGAGCGCCATGGCGTACATCGAGATGCCCGAGGAGAACACCGTCATCACCGCGAAGGAGATCGCATTAAGACCCCGGGTCTTCTCGTCGAATCGGAGCTTCAGGTATTCCGGCACCGAGCGGGCGCGCGAGCCGTAGTAGAAGGGCATCATGAAGATGCCGAGGAACACCATCGCGGGAATCGCCCCCACCCAGTAAAAGTGGCTGGTCGCCATGCCGTACTTGGCCCCCGAGGCCGCCATGCCGATCACCTCCTGGGCGCCCAGGTTCGCCGAGAGGAAGGCGAGGCCCGTAATCCAAGCTGGAATCGATCGTCCCGAGAGGAAGTAATCGGTGCTCGTACGCATGTAGCGCTTCAGCGCCGCGCCGACGCCTAACACGAAGGCGAAGTACACCGCCAAGATCGTCCAGTCGATCGCAGCCGGATGCATGCGGATCTCTAGTTGCGCTGTCCTGCGGCCGCCGTTGCAGCGGGCGCGATCGTCGGGCCGCCGAGGTCTAGCGAGCTTGGAACGACCCCCTTGGGCGCTGCACTCAGCGCGCGCAGAATCTGCGCCTCCCGCTCGCGGTAGGGCGTCCCGTCGGGCCAGAGCAGATCGTGGTGCCAGACCGCCGGCTGGATCAGCACGTAAGGGCGCTCCCAGGAGTCCCATGGCAGGTTGGTTTGCGTCTTACCTTTGACGAACCCCCAGTTGATCATGCCGACGTTCAGCCGCTTGGCCATGGGAAGATCGCCATCGATGGTCGAGCCCGCACCCCTCGCCATGTACTCCGTGCAGATGATGGGCCTACCGTAGCTCTCGAGCTCGCGGATGCGTTGGACGAATTCCTCCGGCCAGTCGTAGTCATGGAAAGTGAGCACATCGGAGTCGGCAAGCTGGGTTTTCTCCACTTCGTTCAAACCGGCGGATCGGCTCCAGTCGGGCCCGTGCCAGAGGCCGCTCGTGAGAGGCTGGATCGGATGCTCCTCCCGCGCCCAGGCGAACACCTGCGGCAGCAGCGATGCCACACGCTGGAATTTGTCCTTCGGCTCAACCGGATAATCACCGCTCCCGCCCAGGAAATTATCCGGCTCGTTCCACACGTCCCATGCGAGTACCCGATCGTCCCTGCCAAAGCTGCCGACGATGTCTTTGACGTAAGCCTCGAGCTTGCCGTATTGGCTCGGGTCATCGAGCCGCTTGCCGCCCGGCGCCTGCACCCAACCCGAGTTGTGCACCCCAGGCACCGGTGGATGCTGCGGGCCTGACTTGGGATCCGGATCCCAGCAGGAGTCGAAGAGGACGAACAGCGGCCTGATGTGATGCCTGGCCGCGATCTCGAGAAAGATGCGGATGCGTTGCTTGAAGCCGTTCGGGTCCTGCTCCCAGGGAAGATTGTGGAGAAAGACGCGCATCGTGCTCATCCCGAGCCCCTGCGCCCAACCGAGCTCGAGATCGATCCGCTTCGCATCGAAGGTGGCCGCCTGCCACATCTCGAGCTCATTGACGGCATCGGAGGGGATGTAATCGCTCCCCAGGATCCAGGGCTGCGTGGAATACCAGACGCGTGCGCGTTCCGCCGACCAGCGCTCGATGGCCGCAGCCTGGCAAGGTGGCACCCATGCAAAAAGCACCAGGGCGGCGAACGCGAAGAGTAGTCGGGCGCGCTGCTGCGGGCGTCTCATCAAACAATCATACCCGCCTGCGCCGCGACCGTGGGCTTCGGGCTCGCAGCTTTGCACGCTGGCGGAGTCCGCTGATCGTCCCCGCGTGTTATATCGACGCTCTGGCCCGAGCTCTTTGGGATTTCCCCCGGTGGCGTGCGCTCAGCGCGGCGGACGGCGGCCCTCCGACCGGGGCTCGGGCGGTCTGGCAGGGGCGGCACGCGGCGCGGGCGGAGCCGCCTCTTGCGGCGGGCTGTAGCGCGGGGCTGAAAAGTGTTGCTCCGGCATCGAGCGCTCGGGCGGTGTAAAGCGCTGCTGCGGAATCTCGCGCGCGGGCGGTGTAAAGCGCTGCTCCGGCATCTGACGCTCGGGTGGTGTGAAGCGCTGCTCCGGAACCTGACGCTGTGGCGGCGAGAAGCGCTGCTCAGGGATCGGCCGCTGTGGAACGAAGCGCTGCTGTGGCACCTGACGTTGTGGCGCAGCGAACCGCTCCTCGGGCGGTGGCTGCTGCGGCGCGAAGCGCTCCCGCGGCATCTGACGCTGCGGAGCAATGTTCTGCTGCGGCGGCGCGAAGCGTGCCGCAGGCGCGTGCTCCATGGGCGCGCGCGGCACCATCGGCCGTGCCTGCGCCCAGGGTGGACGGTCATTGCTCGCCGCGTGAGCCGGCGGCAGACTCGGCTGCTGCAATGCGTGCTCCCGCCCCGACATCAGGCGGACTGCCGGCACGCCGCGACTCTCCGGCGCAAGACGCACTGCGGCCGCCGGCGTGTTCGGCCGCATTCGCGACAGCTGGGTCATCGAGAGCGGTCGGCCGCCGTTCGCCCGAATGGCCGCCTGCTCGCTCGCAAAGGAGGCCGGAGCACGGGGCGGAGCAAGCCGCGCAACGACCGGCCGATCCATGACGGCACGCGGCGGCGTCCTGACCATGCGACCCGCGCCTGCTCCGAGGACGCTCTCGCGCACGGGCGTGATGGCGGGAGCCGCAGTGCTCGCCCGCAAATTGACGGCGCTCTGATGCGGAAGAGCAATGCGGTTCGGTCCCACGGGCCGCGCCGAGGTGAATACGTTCCGCGGTACGGCGGTTATGGCGCCCGGAACCTCGCTATTCTCATAGCGGGGGTTCCCACGACTTCCCTGGTAAGCACTCGCGATCTGCGTGGTGTTGGCGAGCCGCGCATTCGTGGTGTTGATATCACGCACATATCTCGCGCTCGCATGGTAACCGGGAACATAGACATCCCGTGGGCCGAGCGCGAACCAGCCGACATGCGCCCCGGTCGTCGCTGATACTGCGGTGCGCCGGTCTCCATACCGGCCACCGACCCACGCGACTAGCGCCGGCGAGTAGATCGGGTGCACCCGCCGAGGTCCCGGCACCCAACACCAGCGATGGTTCCAATACCCCCAACGGCCGTAGTGAAAGGGCGCAAAGCCCCAGGGCTCCGCATCCACCCAGGTCCAGCCCCACGGGGCAACCCACACCCAGCTGCCAAGGCTATAGGGGGCCCAGCCGGCGCCGACGGTGGGGAACCAGGCATAGCCCCAATCGGGCGTCTCTTGCCAGGTGCCGTAGGAGCCCAGGTCGTCCGCCCCGACCGTATCCGGCGGCACGTACTCCTGCGCGACGGCAGCCTGCTGCTGCAACTGCCGATCGCGGTCCATCGACCACTGATCGAAGGCGTCCGGTGCGCCGAGCGTCGCGTAATCGGCGGCGAGCGTGTTGCTGCCGGTGAACGTGACGCTTTGCTGCGCGGCCACCGGGTAGGATTGACCGCCGCCGGTCGCGAGCGCCTCGCCCTCGTCCACCTCGACGCGGGTCGCATCGCCTGACTCGCTGACCTCCACCCGGTAGATGCCGGGCTGCTGCAGGGTGAGGGCGAGATTCGGGGTATCGATCTCGTCGTTCTCGCCGTTCGAGAGCGTAAACACGTGCACGATGACCGCCCCCGCCGTCACCTGCATCTGGGCGGTGTGGTCATCGAGATTGAGAAAGGAGAAACCGGTCGTGCTGCCGAGGCGGATGACGGCATCGCCGATATCGAGCTCGGCACGCGAATCCTGATCCGCCCAGAGCTTGTCCCCGACCGTGAGCGGGCGGTTGATCACGGCGCTTGTCCAGCTGCTCGTGCCCGCAGGCTCGAGCGAGACGCTGCCTTCGGCGTAGCTCAGTTGAGCGGCCCGTCCGGGAGGATCGGCCGGATCGGCCGACTGGGCGACGGCTGCGCCCGCGAGCCCGAGGGATATCAGTATCCCGACGGCGATTGCGCCGAGGATCGACCGGGGTCGCCTGCTCATACCGATACCCTCCGATGCTGACCCGCAGCATGATCCGCGATACTGACCAAGTCCTGACGTCCGACGAGCTCGGCCCTTTCACGCCATTGGACAGAACCTGAGCCAGTCAGTTTCGAAACTCGCACGCGCCTATTGGGAGGGAGGAGGCCTGAACCCAGAGTGAACTGGCTAGCCGCTCAAATGCGGACGAACCCTGGCAACCGGGACGCTACGGCATCGAAGGATGCCGTGGCGCGGCAATCCAGCGCCCAGTGCCGAGCCCCTATCATGCAGTCGGCGAACTGAGCCGACGACTCCCTCCAGATGAACAACGCCCGCTCGATGGATGCCTCATCCTCGAAAATCAACTCGGTGGTATCGAGCAAGCTGGAAAAGACGCCCGCAATCTCGGACTTTTGCAAGCCATAGCGACTGCGCAAGACCCATTCGGTCTCGAGGAGAACAAGCAGGCTGATCAGCACCGCTTCGCCACGACCCGTCTCACGCTGGATGAGACGGCGGGCGCGCTCGAATTGGGCCTCATCGTCCCGAATCAGGAAGCGCACGAGGACGTTGGTGTCGAGCCCCAGCATCAGCGCGAGAGTTGCTCGACCGGTAAAGTTCTTTGGCCCTTCCTACGGAGGCTCCCACCCAGACTCATTACGCTCTTTTTCTTGATCCGTAGCAGAACGGTGCCGTCGGGCATTACGGTGAAGGTCATCCGATCTCCCGCCTTCATGTGCAGGCGGTCGCGGATATCTTTGGGAATCGTCGTTTGTCCCTTGCTCGTCAAGGTCGATTCTGTAGTCATCGGCAGCTCCTGCATTCCTTACGAAGAATAGTATAGTAAGGAGCGGCTCCCATCGCAAATCATCACCCGACGCTCGCTTCCTTTCATGGCTACAATCGCGCCTTTGTCGACATTCGCCGGCACCACGCTATGGCAATCACCGTCCAGGCACTCAACGTCTATCCGCTGAAATCCGCCCGCGGCATACCAAAGGCGCGGGTGTGGCTCGCCGGCACCGGCTTCGAGTGGGATCGGCACTGGATGGTGGTGCGCGAGGACGGCACGTTCCTCACCCAACGCACGCACCCCTCCCTTACGCACATCGCGACGGAGCTGACCGAGGACGAGCTCATCCTGACATCCGAGGGATTGCAGCCGCTGGCACTGCCGCTGGCACCGCGAGGACCCGCGCAGCCGGTGCGCATCTGGAAGGACGCCTGCGAAGGGTTGGATCAGGGCGATGCGGCCGCCGCGTGGGTGAGTCGCGTACTCGCTGAGCCGGTGCGCATCGTGCGGGTGCCGCCCGCGCCGCGGCGCAGGGCCAATCCCGAGTACGCCGGCCCCGAGCCCGCGCCGCTCGCCTTTCCTGACGGCTACCCGGTGCTCATCTGCAATCGCGCCTCGCTCGATGATCTCAACCGGCGCGCGCCCGAAGCGCTGCCGATGGAGCGATTCCGTCCCAACCTCGTGCTCGAGGGCCTGCCGGCCTTCGCCGAGGATCGGATCGGCAGCATCGAAATCGGTCCCGTGAGACTCACCCTGGTCAAGCCCTGCACCCGCTGCATCATTCCCTCGACCGATCAGCGCACCGGCATCCGCGGCTTCGACCCGCTGCCGCTCCTGCGCACGTTCCGCTTCGACCGCAAGCTCCTCGGGGTCACCTTCGGCGAGAATGCCGTCATCACCCGCGGCGTCGGCGAGATCCTCGAGCGCGGCGCCCCCTGCCGGGTGAGCTACGAGAATTGATCTTTGGCGCACGGCCCGATACCGTGCCACCCCGCCTGTCGATTAGATGGACGACCGCCTAAAGATGAGAAAAACGGCGCTGCTGCTCGCGGCAACCTACCTAGCATCCCAGGGAGTGGCCCACGCGCTCGGTGTGACGCCGTACCTGCCGTTGAATCTCGACCCGGACGTCGAGGCGCAAGTCGAGCGGGTGCTGATTTTGGGTGATGAGCCCGTCATGACGCGCCCGATCCCGGCGGCGCTGGTGCTCGATGCGCTGCCGAAAGCGTGCAAGGTGGACCGTCCCCTCTGCGAGAGCGTCCGACGCTATCTCGATCGGTACATGCACGGCACGGACGTGGAGTTCACCAGCATTTCGGCTGCCGCGACTTCCGGCTCATCGAACATCGTGCTGCCGAATCAGCATGGCGAGAAGGCGCAGAGCCCCTATGAGGTGGCCGCAGCCGCCTATCTGCAGCCCAATTCCTACATGCTGCTCAATGTCGGCGGCGTCGCCTATCAAGGTCGCGCGACGCCCACCGGGACCCTGCTCAGCCTCGGTTTCGACTGGGCGCAGCTCGATATCGGCTGGCGGGATCACTGGTGGTCGCCCATGACCGACAGCTCCATGCTGATCAGCACGGAGGCGCCGACCATGCCTTCCATCACGCTGTCGAATTACCGGCCGCTGACTCGCCTCGGGCTGCAGTACGAGGCCTTCATCGCCGAGATGTCGGAATCCAGCCGCATCGAGCTCACCAACGGCGCACTGACGCGCGGCCACCCCAAGATGGGCGGCATCCGGCTCGGCATCGAGCCGGTGAGCGGCTGGGCGTTATCGGTCCAGCGCGTGCTCTTCTGGGGCGGTGGCGCTGCGGGCGGTCAGTCGCTCACCGATCTTTTCCAGGCGTTCATCAATCCCAGCAAGGCGCAAACGAGCGGCTTTGGCAAGGGCACCGCCGTCATCGGCAAACAGGAAGCCTCACTCACCAGCCGCTTCATTTTCCCCGGGCGCGTGCCCTTCTCCGTTTATTTCGAATATGCCGGCAACGACACCCTGGCAGGTCATCCGCCGCTCGTCGGCAAGGCCGACTTTTCGGCGGGCATCGACTTTGCGCGCCTAGGGCCCTTCAGCCTGACCTACGAGCTCGACTCCTGGTCACCCACCTGGTACGTGCATACGGCGAGTGCCGTGCAGACCGGCTACCTCGATGGCCTCGTCAACTATGGCGACACCATCGGCAACTGGTTCGGTGATCAGCGAATTCTCGCGACCTCGAACACTCTGGCAGACCAGATCGGCGGCCGGAGCAACATGCTGCGCATCGGCTGGGAACCCTCCTTCGGCGGACTGTTGCAGCTGCAGCTGCGGCAGCTCGCGAATGAGAACGGTACGCTCGTGGGAACTTACCGATTCTCATACCAGGATGAGTACCTCGGCTCGCTGAGCTACTCGTATCCCTGGAAGGGCTACTCGGTGGGAGCCGAAATCGATGACGGCCGGGATGTGTTCGGGAACCATTACCTGCGCCTCGAGGGATACCTGCGTGACGGCGATGCGCTGCTGCGCGGCAGCGATGATGATTCCGCGACCGCCGCTTTCGCGGGCGAGCGGCCGCCGGGAGATGAGCTCTATGTCAGCGCGGGCGCGAGCTATTACCGCAGCTTCGTCGACCTGCACGTGATCAAGCCTTACTACACCCAGTGGAGCACCGGGCCCTACGTCGCCTTGGGCGCCCGCCGGCGGGTCTCGCGGCACCAGGATCTCGGCGTGGCGCTCGAGGCGGATGACCTCAGCGGCCGCTCGCTCTTGAGCATGCGCATGCTCGATTACCGTTACCGCTTCGATGGACCGCTCGCCGTCAACCTGTTCTTCGGCGGCTCCCGCTATCCGGCGGGAACGCCTGCGTATGGTTTCTACGCGGGAGCGGGAGTGCAATGGCGCAACGTGTTGCCGGGTTGGGACGTCGGTCTCGATTACCGCACGGTCCTCGACGCCGAGCGCGAGCGCGACCTGCCGAGCGATGTGCAGCCCCTCGCCAGTGCGAAGCCCGATGCGCTCTACAGCCTCTCCAGCGTCACGCTCTATCTCTCGCGGAAGTTCTAAGGGGCCGCTGAGCTTTTACTCGCGGCCAGCGGCTCGAAGCCCCACTTGCGGAAGATCGGCTGCGCCTCGGCGCTTGCGATGAAGGCGAGATAGCGCGCCGCCTCCCTGCCCGCCCGGCGGGTGAGCGCCGCCGGATAGACGATCGGCGGATGGCTCGCGGCGGGAAATATTCCGACCACACGAACGCGCGGCTCGACGAGCGCATCGGTGCGGTACACGATGCCGAGCGGCGCATCGCCCCGCGCCACATAAGCGAGCGCCGCCCGCACGTTCTCCCCGCGCACCATCCGCGCCGCCACGCTGTTCCAGACTCCAAGATTCTCGAGCGCCGCGCGCGCGTAGATGCCGGCGGGCACCGAGTCCGGATCGGCGACCGCGAGACGCCCTCCCCCGAGGAGCGCTGCCAGATCGAACCCCGGTGCGATGCTCGCCCGTACCGCGCTACCGGCGGGCGCGATGAGCACCAGCGAGTTGCCGGCGATATCGCGGCGGGAACCTGGCCGCAGAAGGCCGCGTTGCTGAAGGTAGTCCATCCATTGGAGGTCGGCGGAGAAGAAGACATCCGCGGGGGCTCCGGCCTCGATCTGCTTGGCGAGTATGGAAGAGGCCGCGAGCGAGGAGGTGACGGGGACGCCCGAGCGCGCGATGTACGCCTTGTCAAGGTCGCCGAGCACATTCGCGAGCGAGACGGCAGCAAACACCAGTACGCCTGGAGGCGAATCCGCGGGCCGCGCGCCGGCCGCCCCCAACGAGAGCACCGCCGCCAACGCCCCCACCACCCATCGCCGCCTGCCCATGCCCGAGCTCGTCGTTTTGGTCGTTTTTTGAATGGCCGTACGGATATCAGGACTAACCGCACTTCGCAACCGTAGCCGTTGCAGTATCCTCGCCAGGATGCGAACGGACTCCCGCGCGCCGTTCCTGGCGGCATTGTTGCTCTTTACGGCGCCTCAGCTTGCCGCCGCTGCGCATTCGCCGAAACAGAACGCGCAGCCGATTCCCTCGGACGCCGAGCTCGAGCGCTCGGGCGCCGTGATCGGGCGCATCGTGATCGATAACCAGAACATCTTCGATCTCGCGAATCCGAAGGACAATAACTGGCTTTTCCGCCTCGCCGACCGCCTCCATCCGGTGACGCGCGTGGCGACCATCCGCGAGCAGCTCCTCTTTCACCCCGGGGATCGCTACTCGCGCCACCTGCTCGATGAATCGGCGCGCATCCTGCGCGCCAACCCCTACTTCTACGATGCCTCCATCCAGCCCTTCGGCTATCGCGACGGCAAGGTCAACATTCTCGTGGTGACCCACGATGTCTGGACACTGAATCCGGGATTTAACTTCTCGCGCAGCGGCGGCAAGAGCACCACGGGCTTTCAGATCGAGGAGATCAACACCGCCGGCACCGGTACCGACGTCAAGCTCTCGCACAGCAACTCCGTCGATCGCAGCGAGTCGGACATCGAGGTGATGAATCCGCACACTTTCGGCTCCTGGTTCACGACCGACCTCGCCTACGGGAGCCTGAGTGACGGCAAGATGCGTCGGTTCATTCTGGATCGGCCGTTCTATGCGCTCGAGACCCGTTACGCCGGCGGCATCACCTTGAACGACAGTACCGAGGACGACACGCTCTATGACCGTGGGCAGGAGATCGACCGGTTCGCCGACCACGGCCGCTTCTTCCAAGTCTACGGCGGCTTCTCCCGCGGGCTCGAGAACGGCTGGACGCGCCGCTACAGCGCCGGCCTTGCTTATGACGAGCACCTCTTCAGCCCCTCGAATCAATGGAGCGGCACTACGGTGCTGCCCGCCGACCGCAAATTCGTCTACCCGTGGCTGCGCTTCGATCTCGTGCAGGACGAGTTCGTGAAGGTGCACAATCACAACCAGATCGGGCGAACCGAGGACTTCGATCTCGGCGCCTACGCCACGGCGCAGGTGGGGTGGGCGACTACCGGGCTCGGCTCGAGCCGACAGGCACTCAACTTCATGCTGGCCACGGGCGATGGTTACGCGCTCTCCAAGGGCGACACCCTGCTCGTCTCCAGCGTCTTTACCGGCAGGCTCCAGAACGGCTCGCTCGAGAACGGCGTGCTCAACAGCGCGGTCCGCTTCTACGCCGAGCAGTCAGGCTATTGGCCCTTCCGCGAGGGAGACTGGCTTTTCTTCACGACCCTCGCGGCCACGGCGGGCAAGCGACTCGACCTCGAGGACCAGATCCTCTTGGGGGGCGACAATGGCCTGCGGGGCTATCCGCTTCGGTACCAGGACGGCACCTCGCGCGCCTTGATTTCATTCGAGGAGCGTTACTTCAGCGACTGGTATCCCTTTCGCCTCTTTCGGGTCGGTGCCGCGGTGTTCTTCGACATGGGGCGCACCTGGGGTCAACCGCAGTTCGCGACGCCGAGCCTGGGATTACTCAAGGACGCCGGCTTCGGCTTGCGCTTCGGTAATGCCCGTACCGGGCTCGGCAACGTCATTCACGTCGACCTTGCCTTCCCCTTCGACGGGGATCGGAGCATCAAGCGCGTGCAGTTCCTGGTGCAGACCGAGCAGGAATTCTGACTACTTGCGCTTCGGTCCCAACCCCGGTGGGGCGAGCACCGTCCCGTCCGGCAGCCGGATGCCGGTGCCTCCGGGCGGTGGCGCCGGGCGGCTGGGAGCGGGCTTGGGCCCCTCGGGGGCGGCGGGCTTGAGTCCTCCGGCTGCCGCGCCGGGCGAACTGGCGCTCGCCGGTGCGGGTTTCGGCGCCGCGCTCACGGCCGGCTGCGGAATCTTCTGCGGCTCTTCAGGTGCTTGCGGAGGCAGCACCTCCACCGAAAGGGCGAAGGTGCGCTTCTCCGAGCCCTGTAGCGCCCCCACATTGACCACCTGGCGGTCCACCTCCTCGCCGCGATCATTGCGGATCGAGATGGTGATGTAGTACTCCCACGCTTCCTCGACCGGTGGATGGCGGATGACCCCTTCCACCCTGAGCGCCGTGGTTGCGGCCACCTGCCGCTTCGCCGCTTCCGAATCGAAGCGCAGGTGGTGCATGCAGCCCGGGCAAATGCTCAGGCTCTCGAGGATGACTGCCTTGCAGTGCGGGCAGGTGCGCGTCTTGCCCGTCGGGGACGGGCGAGAGGCGACGTTCATAGTCCGCTCCGAGGCTACTAGCTGCCGTATCCCTTCGTCTCAGACTTGGTCCGGCTCTCGCCGTCCCAGCCGAACTCGACCTGGCCGCGCATGCGCGAGCCCGCCGCCACGGTGAGGGAACCGGCTTTCACATCGCCGCTGATCACGCCGGTCTCGAGGAGCTCCACCCGTTTGGCATTGTCGATGTTGCCGATGAGCTCGCCCCCGACGACCACGACGCTGGCCTTCACCTGGCCTTCGAGGTGAGCGCCGGAGTCGAGCGTCACGTTGCCGTCGACGTGTACGTCGCCCTTGAAGCGGCCCGCAATGCGTACATGGCCCGACCCTGCGATCTTGCCCTCGATGGTCAGATCGGAGGCGATGACGGATTCTTTCATGTCCAAGCGCTGCTCTTTGGCGGGACGGCGGGAGATCTCCGGGGAGATTGGGGCAACATTGCTCTTCTCCGGCTGCGCGGCGGGCGATGCGGTGCCGCCAAAGCCCGGCGAGCTTCCTGCCGAAGGGGTTGAGGTTCCAGTATTGGTGTCTTTCCAAAGCGCCATGAGGGAGCCCCCGTTCAAAATGTGAGAGATGAACGTCGAAAGGTACTCGTCGCCGAGGCCAAGAGCCAGTGTCTCTGCACACCGACAAGCTCCTTGCCAAGCCTACGGCGACGGCTGGGCGGGCTCTTGAGGTGGATGAACGGTTACGCGGCTCAGGCGGCCTGCGAGCCGCAGCGCAGCGCGCTCAGGAGCACGCCGAAATCGGCCCCCTTGGTGACGAAGGCGGCCGCCCCGCGGCGCTTGGCCTCGTGGGCGACATCCTCACTGAAGGCGAGCCCGCTGAAGACGATGATCCGCAAGGACGGCAGGGCCTGAGCCAGCTCACCGATGAGCGGCAGCCCGCTGCCTCCGTGGAGCATGAGATCGAGGATGAGAACGTCCGCTTGGGTTCGCCGCGCCGCGGCCAGCACCTCGCCTGCCTCCGAAACCTGCCCGACGCAGCGCATATCCGGCTCGGTATCGATCAACTGGCTCATGATGTCGCTGAGATCCTGGTGGTTCTCCGCGATGAGCACTCGCAAGGGCTGCTTGGGTTCCTGCAACGGGTTTCCCTGCCGAGAGTGGGATGGGGGCGGGCGCAATGAGCAAACCACATGCCTGCTCAGGAGTCTATCAGCCGCAGCAGCTCTTCGGTCTTCTCACGCATGAGCGGCTCGCTCGCTCGCGCCTCGACGTTGAGGCGCACCAGCGGCTCGGTGTTGGAGCCGCGCAGGTTGAAGCGCCAGTCGGGAAATTCCATCGACAGCCCGTCGGTGAAATCGACCGTGAGCGCCTGACGCTCGTACTCCCGGCGCGCGCGGGCGAGGATCGACTTCGCATCGGTCTTCAGGTGCCGGTTGATCTCGCCGCTGATGGGGTAAAGTCGCATGCGCTCGCCCACGAGCTTCGAGAGCGGCCCGCGCTCGGCAATCACCTGCAACACGATGAGCCAGGGGATCATGCCGCTGTCACAATAGGAAAAGCTGCGGAAATAGTGGTGCGCGCTCATCTCGCCGCCGTAGAGGCCGTCCACCTCGCGCATCTTCTGCTTGATGAACGCGTGGCCCGACTTGCAGAGCACGGGCTCACCGCCGTGGCGCCGCACGAGATCGATGGTGTTCCAGGTGAGCCGCGGGTCGTGCACGATGCGAGCGCCCCGCTCGCGGGCGAGGAAAACCTGCGCCAGGAGTCCCACCAGATAGTAGCCCTCGATGAACTGCCCCTGCTCATCGAAGAAGAAGCAGCGGTCGTAGTCCCCGTCCCAGGCGAGGCCCACATCCGCCCCGGCGCGTCTGACCACATCGGCCGTGGCCGCGCGGTTCTCCTGCAGCATCGGGTTGGGAATGCCGTTGGGGAAGGTGCCGTCGGGCGGGTGATTGACCTTGATGAACTCGAACGGCAGGTGCGGCTCGAGTTGATCCACCACCAGGCCCGCGCCGCCGTTGCCGGGGTTCACCACCACCTTCAACTTGCGCAGCTTGCCGCGATCGACATAACTCAGGAGGTGCTCGAGGTATTTCTTACGGATGTCGAGCGGCCGGTCGGCTCCCGCCTTCGCCGCCTTGGCCGGCAACCGCCCCGACTCGATCATGGCGCGCATCTCGTTCAAGCCCGTGTCGCTGCTCACCGGCCGCGCCTGCTCGCGCACGAACTTCATGCCGTTGTAATCCTGCGGGTTGTGGCTCGCAGTCACCATGATGCCGCCGTCCAAGGACTCGGCGAAGGTGGCGAAGTACGCCCCCTCCGTGCCCCAGAGGCCGATGTCGAGCACATCCGACCCCGAGTCGGTGAGACCGCGCTTGAGAGCGGCCGCGAGCTGCGGGCTCGAGAGACGGATGTCGTGCCCGACGGCCACGCGCTTCGGAGCCACGAGCGCCGCAAACGCCCTGCCGATGTCATAGGCGAGGGACTCGTTGAGCTCATCCGGGATGCGGCCGCGGATGTCGTAGGCCTTGAAGGCGCTCAGAGGGCTCATGGTGCCTGGCGGGCTCCTAGGTCGTCGTGCCCTTGCGGCCGTAGTGATCCTCGAGCCGCACGATATCGTCCTCGCCGAGGTACGAGCCCGACTGCACCTCGATGATGTGCAGCGGGATCTTGCCCGGGTTCTCGATCCGGTGCCGCACCCCGATTGGGATGTAGGTCGACTGGTTCTCCTCGAGCAGGAAGACCTCTTCCCCGCGGGTGATGCGCGCGGTGCCGGAGACGACGATCCAGTGCTCCGCCCGATGGTGATGTAACTGCAGCGAAAGGACGGCCCCGGGCTTGACCTTCAGGCGCTTCACCTGGAAGCGCGGCCCGTTCTCGATGCTGTCGTAGCTTCCCCAGGGGCGGAAGACCTCGCGGTGCAGGGAGTGCTCGTACCGCCCCTGCTCCTTCAAGCGAAAGACCAGCTTCTTCACATCCTGTACGCGGCTTCGGGGCGCCACCAACACGGCGTCCTTGGTCTCCACCACCACGTGATCCTTCAAGCCCACCGCCGAGACCAGCCGGCTCTCGGAGTAGAGAAAGCACCCCTGCGAATCCTCGTAGATCACATCGCCGCGCGAGACATTGCCGTGCGCATCGGCCTCGCTCGCCTCCTGCAGCGCCGCCCATGAGCCGACATCGCTCCAACCGGCGGCGAGCGGCACCACGACGGCAGCGGAAGTCTTCTCCATCACCGCGTAGTCGATCGAATCGGCGGGGCAGGCTTCGAAGAGCTTCTTGTCGATGCGGGTGAAATCGAGATCCGCCTTGGCGGCCGCGAACGCCTCGGTGCAGGCATTGGCGATGGCGGGGGCGAGTCGCCCGAGCTCCTCGAGGTAGCGCCGTGCGCCAAAGAGAAACATGCCGCTATTCCAGTAGTATTCCTGCGAAGCGACGAAATCCTTGGCCATCGCCGCGCTCGGCTTCTCGACGAAGCGCGCGATCTTGAAAACGCCGCCGCTCGCCGCGCCGCGCGCGCTGTCGCGCTGGCCCTTCTCGATCTGGATATAGCCGTAGCCGGTCTCGGGCGCCGTGGGCACAATGCCGAAGGTGACGAGCTGCCCCTGCGCGGCCGCATCCTCGGCCGCGTGCACCGCCTTGTGGAAAGCCGGCACGTCGCGGATGACATGATCCGCCGGCAGGACGAGCAGCAGCGGATCGGTGGCCGCCTTCGGCCCAGCGGCCTTCAGGGCCGCGTGGGCCGCCAAGGCGATCGCGGGCGCCGTGTTGCGCCCCATGGGCTCGAGCACGATGGCCTGCGGCTCGATCCCGAGCTGGCGCATCTGCTCGGCGACGAGAAAGCGGTGTGCCTCGTTGCACACGATCACCGGGGGAGCCGCCGAAAGACCCTCGAGCCGCAGAGCCGTCTGCTGAATCATGGTGCGCTCGCCCGTGAGCGCGAGGAGCTGCTTCGGGTAGAGCTCGCGCGAGAGCGGCCAGAGGCGGGTGCCGGCGCCCCCGGAGAGTATGACTGGGGTGAGCATGAGGGTTTCCTCGAGCCCTGGGGGCTAGCGGGCCGATCGCCCGCGCCCGATCGCGTGGTAGGTCAGGCCGAAGCGCTCGACCATCACCGGATCATAGAGGTTGCGGCCATCGAAGATGAGCGGCGCTTTGAGCGACTGCTTCAGGCGCTCGAAGTCCGGGCTGCGAAACTCCTGCCATTCGGTCACGATCGCGAGGGCATCGGCGCCCTCGACGGCTTCGTAGGCGTTGCGCGCCAGCTCGAAATCGCGGCGGCCGCCGTAGATGCGCTTGGCCTCGGTGCCCGCCACCGGATCGTAGGCCCTCACCCTGACGCCCGCCTCGAGCAGCCGCTCGATGATGGTGCGCGAGGGCGCCTCGCGCATGTCATCGGTATTGGGCTTGAAGGCGAGCCCCCAGAGGGCGATGGTCCGGCCCCCGAGGCGCTCGCCGAAGTGTTGCCGCATCTTCTCCACCAGCACCTCCTTCTGCCTGGCGTTCACCGACTCGACGGCGGCGAGAATCTGCGGCTCATGCTCAACCTCGTGGGCCGAGCGGATGAGCGCCCGGACGTCCTTCGGAAAGCACGATCCGCCGTAGCCCGTCCCGGGATAGATGAAGCTGTAGCCGATCCGGGGATCGGAGCCGATGCCGACGCGGACCTTCTCGATATCGGCGCCCAAGCGCTCCGCCAGGTTCGCGAGCTCGTTCATGAAGCTGATCTTGGTGGCGAGCATGGCATTCGCCGCGTACTTGGTGAGCTCCGCGGAGCGGATATCCATGACGATCAGCCGATCGTGGTTGCGGGTGAAGGGCTCGTAGAGCGCCCGCATCAGCTCGGTCGTGCGCGGATTGTCGGTGCCCACGACCACCCGGTCGGGCTTCATGAAGTCCTGCACCGCCGCGCCTTCCTTGAGGAACTCGGGGTTCGAGACCACGTCGAACTCGACCCCCGCACGCCGATCCGCGAGCGTCGCCTCGATCTCCCGCCGCACCTTGTCGGCGGTGCCGACCGGAACCGTGGACTTGGTCACCACGACGCAGTAGCGGCTCATGTGAGTGGCGATGCTTCGGGCGGCGGCCAGCACGTACCGCAGGTCCGCCGACCCGTCCTCATCCGGCGGGGTCCCGACCGCAATCAGCTGGAAAAGCCCGTGCTCGACGCCGAAGGCCGCATCGGTGGTGAACTCGATCCGCCCGGCTTCTGAGTTGCGGCGGATGAGCGCCTCGAGGCCGGGCTCGTGGATCGGGATCTCGCCGCCTTTGAGACGCTCGATCTTGCCGGCATCGACGTCGACACACACGACGTGATTGCCGGCATCGGCCAGGCAAGCTCCCGTAACCAGACCGACGTACCCGGAACCAAAAATGGTGACGCGCATTGAGATCCAGCGTAACGGAAGGCTGGACCGCTCTCAAGCAGGAAGCTTGCCTAGGCTGATTCCTGGCCTTGGCGGCGCTCGGCGAGGAGTCAGAACTCTCCGCCGCGCGAGTGGAACTACCTGTATGACATCAAGTTTGTGTTTTCAAAGCGCTCAAGGTCTAGGTATACTCCGCGCGGCCTGAGAAGAAGCAATGCAGACGAGGGGGATAACCTCAACCGCCGCGCGCGGTTGCTTGGCTGGACTGACAAGCTGATGCAGGGTTTCATGACAGCAACATCCGCCCGGCCCATGACGGGCGCGCCTTCAAAGGCGGTCCCCAGCTCCACCCACTTGCCCCCAACGATGCCCATCGCCATGGTGGCGCAGTCCAGTACGCATCGGGAGCGTGATTTGCTCATGCTCTGCCTGCGGGAACTGTGAGCCATGCACGTTACTTGCATAACCTCAGGAGGAGGAAACCGACGCTTGCTGGTCAACTTCCGGAACATACCGCCGTTAAGTTCGTGAAATGTCGAACCAGCTCTTGAACGCAGCAGCCAGCGCCGGAAATACTCAACAATCATGTCTGTCGCCCGCTTGCGACAGCGCTCGCTATTGAGTGTGGGAAGGAGACTCGATCTTGTCCACGCAGGTAAATGAGGCACCACCACCCCAACGATTGAGCGCCGTTTCTTCCCGCCGGCCACCCCTGCGCCCTCATCTGGTCTCGAGCGGGGAACGGCGGCTGGCGTTCGACAGCTCCGAGATCCCCGCCGAGCGCGCGGTCGCTTTGGAGAGTGCCCCTGCGGTCCTAAGATCGCACTTGTGGGAAGAGCCCGCCGCCCGTCCGGTCGTCGAGCACACGCCGGTTCATCTGCCCGCCTATGCCCGGGCCAAGAGAATTCTCGATATCGTCGGTGCGCTGGTGCTCGCCGTCGTGTTCTCCCCGCTCGTGTTCGTGATCGTTGCGTTCATGGACCGCGACGAGGGCGCCATCATCTACCGCCATCGCCGGGTCGGCAGAGGCGGCAAGATGTTCGAATGCCTGAAGTTCCGCACCATGGTGCCGAATGCGGACCAGGTGCTGCGGGAGCTGCTGGAGCGGGACCCCGCGATCAAGCAGGAGTGGCTACGGAATCATAAGCTGCGGTGCGATCCACGAGTCACTCGGCTCGGAAGGTTCCTGCGGCGGACGAGCCTCGATGAGCTGCCGCAACTTTGGAATGTCATGCGGGGAGAGATGAGCCTGGTCGGCCCGCGACCCGTGGTGAGGGACGAGCTCCTTCGTTACGGTCGCAATGTGCGCGCGTACCTGTCGGCAAAACCCGGCATCACCGGCCTGTGGCAGGTGAAGGGACGGAACGACACCGATTATCGGCGTCGGGTGGTGCTCGACACTTACTATGTCAAGAACCAGAACCTGATGCTCGACCTGTACATTCTCTTCCAGACGACGCGCGTCGTGCTCGGCGGCAGCGGTGCGTATTGAGGCGCCGAGCCGTCAGGCTCACAGAACGCTCGAGCTCTTCGACCTCTGAACCATCGCAGCTGCTGACGGCGAGATCTGCCATGACTTGCGCCGCATGCGCGTCGCGCTGATCCACTATTGGCTCGTCACGTGGCGGGGCGGCGAGCAGGTCCTGAAGGCAATCGCCGACCTGTTCCCGCAGGCGGACATCTACACTCACGTCGCCGATCCCGAGCTGGGCGCGACGCATTTTCCGGGCAGAAGATTAACGACGACTTTCGTTGCACGCCTGCCGTTTGCGAGGCGTTCCTATCGCAGTTACCTGGCGCTGATGCCTCTTGCGCTCGAGCAGCTCGATCTCAGAGCGTACGATCTCATCATCAGCAGCGAAGCCGGTCCCGCCAAGGGCGTGATCGCTCCGCCGCATGCCCCGCACATCTGTTACTGCCACTCGCCCATGCGATATGTGTGGGACCGCTACTACGACTACCGCGCGCACTCCGGAGCCCTGACCCGCGCGGCAATGACGCCACTGTTGCACTACGTGAGGATGTGGGATCAGCTCTCGGCCCAGCGCGTCGATCATTTCATCGCCAACTCCCAATTCGTCTCCACCCGAATCAAGAAGTATTATCGACGTGACTCGGAGGTCATCCACCCGCCCGTCGCAGTCGGGAAGTTCGACGCGTCGCGGGCGAGCGAGGACTTCTATCTCTGGGTCGGCCAGCTCGTGCCCTACAAGCGCCCCGAGCTGCTGATCGAAGCATTCAACATCCTGGAAAAGCCCCTGATCGTGATCGGCGAGGGGCCGATGCTCTCCCGTTTGCGGCGCCTCGCCAAGCCCCATATCCGCCTCATGGGCAAACAGCCGTTCGAGGTCATCGTCGATCACTATGCCCGCTGCCGGGCCGTGGTTTTCCCGGGGATCGAGGACTTCGGCATCGTTCCGGTCGAGGCCATGGCATCGGGAAAGCCGGTCATCGCCTTCGATTACGGCGGAGCGCGGGAGACGGTGAAGGATGGCGTGACGGGAATACTGTTCCGGGAGCAAACCGCCCCGTCACTCATCGAGGCGATTCGCTCATTCGAGCGCTCCGCCGGATTCGATGCGCGCATCATCAGGGCGCATGCCGAACAGTTCTCCGAGGAAGTCTTCGTAAGTAAATTCCGTGCTTTGCTCACGTCTCGGCTTGCAGGGCGGGATTGGGCAAATCCCACGGGCTCAAGTAAAATTCCGGCTCCGTCCTCCAACAGAGCACCGCCATGATCCGGATCGGCCCGACCCGAGGCAAGATCGGGACAAAAGGCGTCCTGGCCCTGATGACGGCCTGCATGACCGTCCTCTTGCTGGGGCTCCCCCAAAGAGCCCGAGCCGCGCTGCCACTGCTCCTCGGGGTCAATGTGTCCTTTTCCGACGGCACGCGGGCCATCGAGGCGGCGCACGCTCTGGGCGCAACCGCTGTGCGAATGGATACCGGCTGGGCCCGGATCGAGCGGGCCAAGGGGCAATACCAGATCCCGGGCTGGCTCGACCAGTGGGTCAACTCCGCGCTCGCGTCCCATTTGACGCCACTTCTGATTCTGGATTACGGCAATCCCCTCTACGGCGGAGGAAAGCCGCATACCCCGGCCAGCCGGGAGGCTTACGCCCGATTTGCCGCATTCGTCGTCAAGCACTTCGAAGGGCGCGTGCGGCTGTTCGAGCTCTGGAATGAGTGGGAAGGCACCGCCGGCGGCGGACCGAACGGAAGCGCCTGGGACTACGTGCAGTTGGCCAAGATCGCCTATCCCGCGATCAAAGATGCGAATCCGGATGCGATCGTCCTCTCCGGCGGAATCTACAACCTGACGAGCAGCTTCACCGCGGGATGGTTCCGGCAGTTTCTGGCCATCGGAGGCCTGCACTACGTCGATGCACTTTCTCTCCATCCCTACGTCTTCCAGATGGGCAGCAATGCAACACCGGAGACCGCCATTGCGCAGGTCGAGGAGATTCATCGGCTCGCCTTGGCCGCCGATGGCGGTCGGCCGATCGACGTCTATATCTCCGAGATGGGCTGGCCGAACTACGGCGGACCGGGGGGACAGCCTACCGAGGCCGTCACCTCCTATGTGGAGAGGTTTACTCTCCTCGCGGCGGCTCTGCCTTATATCCGCGGGGTCTGGTGGTACGATTTGCGCAATCAGAGCCCCAACGCCCGCGACCGCGAGTCGAACTTCGGCCTCTATTCCTATGACTTCAGAGCGAAGCCGCAGGGCAATTCCTTCGCGCGTGTTGCGCACTTCCTCAAGTCCACGCGCGGCCTGTCCCTCGCCCAATCCGACAATCACCGCGCCATCGACGTGACATGCTCTGACGGGCGTCGCGCGACTCTCACGCTGCACGAGCGCATCGGCGTCCCGGCCGAGCTACCCGACTGTCAGGGCCAGTCCGCCCCCCCACTGCGCAGACCCTGACACTTGCTCACATGGCCTTCACGGCCGGGCAACCACGCGCCGCCCGAGCAGGCGGCACAGTGAGGATTTCCGTGGCAATGGCCACCTACAACGGCGAGCGCTTTCTCGAGGAGCAGCTCCTCAGCCTCGCCACCCAGTCCCGCTTACCCGATGAGCTCGTCGTAGGGGACGATCACTCCACCGACCGCACGCCGGAGATTCTCGAGCGCTTTTCGCGCACGGCGCCTTTTCCCGTGACGGTGTATCGCAACGAGCGGAACGTGGGATTCAGCGACAACTTCCTCGGCACGGCCAGCCGGTGCTCGGGAGAGTGGATCGCATTCTGCGACCAGGACGATGTCTGGCTGCCGGAGAAGCTCTCCACCCTCGAGCAGTACACGAACATCCCGGGCCGCAACGTTCTCGCCATCGCCCACAACGCGTACGTGGTCGACGAGTGCTTGCGCCGAAGCGGCATTCATTACCACAACGTCCGAAGGACACTCATCTGCGCGGGCCATCGACTGCCCTACGTGTGGGTCGCGTCCGGATTCACGATGATGTTCCGCGCCGACCTGGTGTCGAGTATCCCGTACGAGGGTCGCGGCCCCGACCCGAACATACCTCATGTCAGCCTGGGTCACGATGTCTGGATTTCCCGGCTCGCTCGGATCCTCGGCGACGTCGTCATACTGCCGGATGACCTCGCCCTCTACCGCCGCCATGCGCTCACGACCAGCGCGTTCCTCTCCGGAGGCAATGAGCGGGTCAAGAACTCGAGAAAGCTCTACCCGCGCATTCGGCAGGTAGCCGAGCTCGGCGCCAACAGCTACAAGGGGCACGGTCACGCCACCCGCTATCAGGCCGAGGCCTTCGGACGCCTGGCACGAGAGCCGCGCCTCGCGAAGTGGCGAGATCGGTTCCTGAAGGCGCAGAAGGATTACGCCGCCCTGTCGAAATGGCTGCTGAGGAGATCGCGGATATACGCGGAGCAGCGATTGCGCCTGCGAATGTGGTATCTGGTCGTTGCATTGCTCAGGGGCGGCTATTTGCGCTTCAACTGCTACTCCATGCTGAACGCGAAAAAGATCCTCAAGGAGATCGTGTTCGACGTGGCCATTGCATTTTATGGACCCAGATAATCCGCCTTCACGCCTCCGCCCCCTCATGAGCGCAGAAACACCGCATACACCGCCGCCCGCCGAGTCGCAGCACGGGCCTTACGAGCAGGGCACGGGCTCGCTCGACATCTACAAGAGCTACATGCGGTCGCCCTATCTGAGTCACAAGCACTCCTCGTACTTTCAGGTCTACACCGACCTTTTCGAGCGCTACCGGCACAAGGAGCTCACGTTCGTCGAGGTCGGCGTGCTCGATGGCGGTTCGCTTTTCATGTGGCGGGACTACTTCGGCCCGAAGGCCCGGATCATCGGCGTCGACCTCAATCCGGGCGCCAAGCGGTGGGAGCGGGACGGCTTCGAGATTTTCATTGGCAGCCAGTCCGAGCCGAAGTTCTGGCAGTCGCTCTTCGAGGCTGTCGGACCCGTCGACATCGTTTTGGATGACGGCGGCCACACCTTTGAACAGCAGATCGTCACCGTCGACAGCTGCATCCCCCATATCCGGGAAGGCGGATTGATGGTCGTCGAAGACACCCACACCAGCTATTACGAGGAATTCGGATATCCCACGAAGTACTCCTTCATCGAATGGACGAAGCGGCTGATCGACAACATCAACTCGAGGGCCGCGCGGGTCAAGGTTTCGGAGCTGCCGTACAACAAGAGCATCTATTCCATAAGCGTGTTCCAGTCGATAGTCTGCTTCTCGATACGGCCGAGCAGATGCCAGGGCAGCCAGCCGACGGTCAACCAGGGTGTCTCGGTTGGAGCGGAGGACTATAGATATGAAGGCTCCTCCGTCGGAACGGTTCAAGGCCGGTTCAAGGACATCGCCGATCGCTTTCCCGTATTGAGGAAGATCGCACCCGTGAAACTGCTTTGGACCCTGATTCGGTCCAGGCATGCGGCGTATGTCAACCGGCGGAGCCTCAGGCGCCGGGGTCGCTTTTTCTGAGGCGCAAGCTCAGGGCTCGATCAGGCGCCCCAGGATCTGCAGCATCGCCTGCGTGCGCGACGAGTAGGTGTGCTGTCGGGCTCGTTCGAGCCGGCTTTCGAGCGTGAGGTCGCTCGTCTTCAGAGCGCATTCGACGCTCTCGATGAAAGCCTGAGGCGTGCTCGCGAGCCGGGCGATGTCGGCGTGCTCGCGCAATGCCGGCAGATCGACGCTCACCACCGGAAGACCGGCCCCGAGGTACTCGAAGAATTTCATGGGAAACATCGAGGCCGTGTAGTCATTCAGCCGATTGGGGAGGATTCCCACCCGCAGGCCCTTCAGATAGGCCGGTAGGAGAGCATAGGGCCGGGGTCCCATCAGGTGCAGATTCGTCAGACCCGCAAGCGCCGAGACATCGGTCGACGGATCGCCCTCGCCGACCTCCCCGATGAGCACGATGGACCATTCCGGATGGGCGAGCGCGAGCAGCCTCAGGAGAGCAAAGTCCACTTTGTAGCCGCTGATTGCCCCGACAAAGCCGATTCGGGGCTCGGGAATGCGCGCGAGGTCGTCCGGGATCCGCGTCTCGGGACTTCGCGCCCTGGCAAAATGCCGGTAATCGGCCACGTTGGACAGGTAGTGCGTGTTGGGATTGAGCTGCCGCCGGCTGTCCGCCAGCCGCGGAGCCGTCGCGAATACCACATCCGCGCGACGCACCAGTTCCGCTTCCGCGCGCTCGAGAACCGCCTCGGGCATCCCCGGAGCGGCCTTGAGCTCATCCACGCAGTGATACACCACCCTCCGGAAGCCCGCCAGATCCATCACCTCGGTCGTCAAGGGGTTATAAGTCCAAAGCAGATCCGGATCCATGCGCAACCACTTCATCCAGAGCGCGAGTCCGCCGCGAAGCAACCGCCGATTCAATGCTCGCACCCACGAGCGCCCATGCGCGGGAACCACCAACGGCGACCATACCCAGAGATTCTCGCGCACGCGCCGCGGCGGACGCATCGCCCGCCCGAGCCTGCGCAGGATCCGGCGCAGATCCCGCGATTGGAGCGAGGGCCGGCGCAACCCCAGGGACTCCACGTACAGGATGCGAAAGCCCAACCCTGCAAGCTCGGCAGCCACGTGCTGCTTGTTGGTCCAGAATGGGTTATCCCAGTCCGCCGTCGACAACAGTATGATGTCGCACCGAGTCATGGCCGCGGGATCTAGCGATCCGGACTTCGATCCCGGCCAGCCGCAACAGTCTCGTCGACCGGCGCTCGAGAAAAGCGATCAGGCCCGGTCAGCACGACGATGACATCGAGAGATATTGCCTTGGCACAGGCACGGATGCCGATGAGCGAGCTGCCGCTGAAGCGGGCGTAGCCCCCCGCCAATCGCAACAGGTGCCCGAGGCGACGCCAAAAACTGGGCTCCTCGCAAAGACGAGCTCTCGTCGCCATCCATTCGGAGAATGCGCTGTAATGCGTCTCAGCAAGGAGCAGCTTGCGCCGCCAGTCCTCACGGTTCTGCCTTTCACCCAGGTATCGATATATTTGCGCCTGACTCGCCGCATCGCGGGACTGTTGCAGATGTAAATCGGCCCCGGACGCGCTCAAGAGCTTTCTGAGACGGCGAAAGAGGTTGCGTGATCTTCTGATTCCCCGAACATCATCCGCCAGCCCTCCGGTCGTGAGCGATGCCCCGTGCCAACGGTGAAGCGCCAGCCGGTCCGGCAGGACGACCACGTCTCCGAGAATGCGGGCCAATCTGCAGATGGCCGCATCGTGACCCCGGGGCATGGGCGGCAGAGCGGCCGGCCGCTGCTGCTCCTCATCCGGCAGGATTGACATCAGATCCGCGCGGAACGCCATCACGAAGCCTTCGACGATCCACCACGTCGGGAGCTGAAACTGACCATAGACGCCGCGCCGCCGAAAGTCCGGGTAACGAACGCGGGTCGGAGTCAAATTCCTGTCGACGGTCTCCGCGCTGTGCACGATGAGCAGTGTGCCGCCTCCGGCCGCGCAACGCTCCGTGGTCGCGTAACGCTCGATGGTCGCGAGTTTCTCCGGCAGCCAGACATCGTCCTGGTCGCAAAACGCGATCCAGTCTCCGGTGCAAAGGCGCGCGGCCTCGAGAAAATTCCGCGTGTAGCCGAGGTTGCACTCGCCCGGGTAGACCCTCACCGGAAAGGGCGCGGCGCGGGCGAAAGCCCGCAGGATCTCGACCGTGCCGTCCGTAGAGCCGTCATCCCTCACCACGAGCTCATCGGGCATGCGGGTCTGCGCGCCGAGGCTCTCGAGCTGTTCGCGGACGTAGCGCTCGCCATTGTAGGTGGCCATCGCGATGGAGATTCTCATGAGGCGCGGTCCGCTACCGTTTGCTTGCCATCAGGGTGATGAATTCGCTGCCGCGGCAATCCAACATGGCTTTGAGGTCGAGCATCGCACCGGTCAGGCGATCCCTCAGGCTCGGTCTGACACCGGCCTCCGGATCGGCTCCCAGGCTCATCGCCCGACTCTTTGCCGCGATCGCAGGATAGACGTTGCCTCGGGGCAATCGCTTCACTCGCGCGAAACCGACTTCCCGTAGCAGCATCTCAAGAGATCGCCAGTGAAAGAGCACGAGGTGCCTGGGGGGCTCCAAGCCGCGCCAATGACGCCCGAATCTCCTGTGGCCGTAACTGCGGACATTCGGCGTCTCCAGAAACAACCATCCGCTCGGCTTGAGCAACGCCATGGCCTGCGCCAACACGGCACGGGGATCGTGGACGTGCTCGATGACGTGGTTCATGGTGATGAAATCGAAGGCTTCCGGCTCGTCCGCAAAACATTCGATGCCGCCCTGGCGTACGTCGAGTCCGGCCCGGCGTGCAATCGCGAGCGCCACCGGATCGGGCTCGACACCGGCGACCTGCCAACCGGCCGCTCGCACTCGGCTGAGGTAAATTCCGTTGCCGGCGCCGACATCGAGCACTCTCCCGCCGCCCGCGATGCGCGGCAGGTGCCGCAGGAGGCCGCGGCGGCTCGGCGGCACGGCCAGCGCGAGCCAGGCTCCCAGCCGCCACGCGGGCTCGAGTCGAGTCCCGAGGTACCAATTGCAGTAGCCATTCACCAGAGCCCGACTCCACCGCCTAAGAGGCGCCGATACCTCGGTCGGCGCGGGCTCGCCGATCTCGGCGTGGGTACGGTAGTTACGATAGGCGAGCTCGATCGTCTGCCGCGTCGGGCGCGGGTCGAGATAGCACGAGCCGCAGCGCCCGCACGAGTACAGGTTCCATTCTCCCGGTGCGCAGCGGAACGCCCGATCCGTCAGCCCCTGGTGAATCGCCATTCGCTCGGCAGCGCCGCAGATCGGGCATTCCGCAACCTGCTCGAGCCCCGCGGAAGGCCAGAGGCCGTCGGCGAGATCGCCGCCCGCGTGGCTAAGAGGCCTGGACATAGCGCAGGACCCGGGTCACTTCCCGCCGCACACGGGCACTGGTGTGAAGGCACCAGGCGCCGGCGGTGACGATCAGCAGAACGCCCGCCGCCGCTCTGGCGGAGTAGAAGGTCGCAGGGATGATCCGCACGCACACCCAGGCGCAGAACACCAACAGCGCCCCCGGAACCAGTCGTTTGACGAGCTCCAGGCCGAGATTCGCGGCCCAGAAGAGGAGCAGCGCATCCATCGCCACCCGCAGCGCCCAGGCAGCGGCCGCGCCTACCAGGCCGAACTCATGTAAGCCGAACCACAAGAGCGCGACATAGGGTAGCAGCTCCGCCACATGAAACTTGGCGACGATGTCCGGCCGCCCCTGTGCTTGCAGCATCGCGTAGGGAACCGAGGCGAGTCCGTTGAGCCAGATCCCGCACAGGAGCGTTTCCCCGACCACCGCCGCGCGCGCCGCGAACCCCGCTCCCACCCACACCCTGAGAAAAGGCTGCAGGAGAAACATGGTGAGCACGGCGATCGGGATCATGGTCGCAGCGAGGGTGATCACCGACTCGAGCGCTCTGTTCCTCGCCTGCTGCGGGTTTTCGGCGGACAGATAGGGAAATATGGTGCGCGACAGCGCCTTGGGAAGCACCTGCGTACGCGACACCAGGCTGAACGGGACCGCGTAATAGGCCACCGCCGGGGCGCTGATGACGATGCCGATGAAGAAGCGGTCCAACGACTCGAGGAACGGAGTCAGCAGGTTCGTGAGCGTCACCCATGTGCCATACGCCAACAGCCGCTTCATGTGGCCGACTCGAATGCGAGGATAACGCAGATCCAACGATGTCTTCGCCGTCCACGCGAGCGGCAACGAGGAAACGGCACGAACGAGCACGGCCACGGGGACGATGACTTGGAGCTTGGGGCTGATGAGAAACGCCGCCGCCAGTGGGACCGCCTGAAAGAGTATCGTCCCCGCCGCTTGCAGGACGTTCAAGGTGCCGAAGAGCCGCCGACCTTCCAGAGCTCCGGCCAGCACTCCCGTCACCGTCGCGACCGGAACGGACGCCGAAATCCAGGGCAGCACGGCCAGCGCCTCCGAGTGCAGCTCCGGCGACATCTTGAGCCACCCCCCCAGGAGGGGGCGTCCGATGAGGTAGAGCATCAGGCCACCGAACATGCCGAGCGCGCTGTTCATCAGGCAAGCGGTCCAGAAGACCTCCGCCCGATCCCGCGCGGGCCCCTCGTGAAGCTGCGCGATCTGATTGGAGGTCGCACGCGAAAGACCGAGATCGAGCAGCCCGAAATAGCCCAACAGCACCCAGACGATGGCCATCACACCATAGCGCGCCGCGCCAATCTGGTGGATGTAGAGCGGGATGGTCACCAGCGCCACCAGCAGTGGAACCAGCGAGCCCGCGAGGTTGTATAGGGTATTGCGCGTGACGCTCATGCAGGGGCAATGGTCCCGCCGGCAGCGGGCTCGTCCGCATGCAAGCCGAATAGAGTCAGATATCGTCGCACCGCCAACCTGAGCTCGAACACCGCCGGCAGCAGGGAAAAGGGGGTCCGCTCACCGCTTTGCCCCAGCGCTCGGATCAGCGCGCCGCACACGATCTTCGGGTCACGTGGATCCACCTCGTGGATCGCGGCTGACGCGAAGGTCTGCAGATGCTTCGATGCCACCACCGGCAGGCCGGTAGCCAGCGCCTCCAGAATGTTGAGCGGCAATCCCTCGTCGCGCTGCGTGAGAAACAGCATCGCATCGGCGCCGCGCATCCACCACGCCAACTCCGATCGGCCGATTCGCCCGAGGAGCGTCACGGATCCGTCCAACCCGGCGGCGTGGATCGCCTCCTTCAACGAGTCTCGCTCGGGTCCGTCGCCGGCGATCACATAGCGAACGCCGCAGCCGCTGCGCGCAAGGTCCGCGATCGCCGCGATGCAGAGGTGCGTTCCCTTCTGCACGTGCAATCGGTTCGCAGATATCACCACCGGAGTGCGCTCGTCGACACCGAGGCGCGCACGGACTTCGCGACGTGACTCGGGATCCGGGCGGAAGAGGCTCGAGTCGACGCCATTCTCAATCAGGTGAATCGACTCTGCTCGAGTGAACCACTTTATGGGCGCGCTTCTCAGAGACGCCCTCACCCGCTCGCCGACCGCCACCACGGCATCGAATCGTCCATAGCTCGCCAGATCGCGGGGCAACCAGAGCAGGTTTCTCGCCGAGCTCACCATGCTCTTCAGCCGACGGGACCGCCATTTCGAGCGCACCTCCGCCCAGGAGGTCCCGTGCGCTTGCATCACGAACGGGACATGCGGCAGGCGCCGCTTGATCGGCAGCAGCCCGAATCCCGCGGCACTGACGCTCAACACGGCAGCAGTGGACTGCAAGCAGTGCGCCTCGAAATAGGCTCGCGAGCCTTTCCACCAGGCTCGAGTGTAACGCGCGGATGGGCAACCCGAGAGGGGCACGATGCGCACCCCATCGAGATCAAATTCCCCGCGGGTCTCTCCTGGCAGGGCGGTCGTAATCACGCGCACCGCCTGCCCCTCGCGCACGAACTCCCGCGCGAGGTCCCAGACGATGGTCTCCATGCCGCCGAGCTGATGGAGCGGCAGCGAGCGCGTGAGGATTACGATCTCCCCGGGCATTGCACGACCTCATCGTAAAGCGACTCGAGGCTCGCCGACTGCGTTCGGATGTCCAGGCGCTCTTCCGTCCACGCGCGGCCCTGAGCGCCCATCTGCCGCCTGAGCGAGCCATCCCGCATCAGTTCATCGAGGCGATGGCTCAGGGCGGCGACATCCCGCTCGCCCACCAGATAGCCGCTCTTGCCGTCGACCACGGCTTCCGGAATACCCCCGTGCCGGCTCGCTACGACCGGCACCCCATGGGCTGCCGCCTCGAGCAGCACCATCCCCAATCCCTCGGCATCTCCGGTGCTCGCCCGCACGCTCGGCAACGCCAGCACCGAAGCACTCCGGATCCAGCGCATGACCTCCTCGTGCGGCAGGGCGCCGAGGAACTGCGCTCGCTCTCCGAGCGAGAGCCTCGTTGCGAGCGACTCGAGAGCGCGCCTCAGCGGACCTTCGCCGATGATCACCAGGCGAAACCGCGGATGGCGCTGCGCGCAGCCCGCAAAGGCGCGCAGCAAGTATTGGGTACCCTTCTTCTCCACCAATCTTGCGACATGCAGGATGACCGGCTCCTCTTCTGCGGCCTCTCTTGGCCGTATGCTCTGCACATCGATCCCGATGTAATGCACGCGCGTGCGCTCCGGGGGAAATCCCAAAGCCTGCACCCGTGCACGGATGAATTCCGATACGCACAGGAAAAGATGCCCCTCCCTCGCCAATTGACGCCTGAAGAGCGCGTAGTTCAGCCAGGACGGGGAGCGGGATGCTATCAGCGCCGCAGTCGAGAGGGTTGCATCGAATCCGTGAAAGGTGGTCACCAACGGCACTCCCAACCGCCTGGCCAGAGGCAGCGCGTAGACGGCATCCACTCCGAAGTGGGCATGGATCAATGCCGGGGCGCTGCCTCGGAGCGCCCGAGCGTAGGGGCCGGAGTCGCGACTTGCCGCCAACCAGAGCTTTCTTGCCCTGCGGTACCCGTGCGGCGCATCGGACAGGGCGATGACCTGCGCGTCCGCCGGCGCCTCACCCAGGCGTTCCCGTCCGACATACACCGGCCGGTATCTCTGCAGATGTTCCGCCTGCTGAACGATAAACGGCTCCGAGCGCTTGAACAGCTGCTGCCGAAAGATGATTGCGGTCTTCACACTGCGGACAGGAGCAGACCGATTCTCTTCGCCAGTTCGCGCCGCGCATCCAGCGCGTAGCACAGCCCCAACATCGACGCGAGCAGCGGCTGCTCGTGCACCTCGCCGAGGAGACCCGAGTTGTCGCCCATCCCACTGATGAATATCCACGCCGCGACCATCAAGAGACAAACCCCGACCGACCGGGCTGTCGCATCGGAGCTCCTTATGTGCTCGGCCGCCAGGCGAAAGACCTGGTACATGAAAACGAGCGCCAAGAGCACGGCCGCCAGACCGCTCTGAGACCAAAGATAGATCAATGTGTTGTGAGGCGGGAGCACCGCGGTCGTGTGCCCGACGTGTTGATACGTGCGATAGCCTATCTCCCACCCCCCGAAGCCCTGCCCGAGTAGCGGATGGTTGAAGAACGCCTGCGCCGCGTATGCCCAGATGGCGAGTCGCGAGGCGGTCGTATCGATGGTATTGGATACGAAGGAGGAGGATTCAAGCGCCGGATAAATGACCGCGATGCCGAATGCCGCAAGACCGGCGAGTGCAATCCACGCCAGCGTTATGGCCCATTCGCGCAAGCCCCGGTGCCTCGTGTGCCGCACCACGGTCATGGTGGCGACCGGCAGAAGCACGGCCAATATGGCACCCGACTTCGAGCCGCTGAAGAAGATTCCGGCCGAGAGTACCGCGAGGAGAGTCCAGGCCATGATCCCGCCCTCTTCCCGGCAGGCATAATAGGCGACGGCGGAGCCGGCCCCGAGGTACGCCGCCGCGGTGTTGCCGTTGAGAAAGAAGCCGCCCGCCTTGGCCGGATCCAGGATGTTATTTCGGGTCACGCCGGTCACGATGTCGGTGACCGCCCTCGGAGTGGCGAACCAGCCGGCGACGCTGGTGTTGAGGTACGACCACTCGAGATCCGGCGAAAGTCTGAACACGATCACCAATGCCGCTTCGCTCAACATCAGCACGGCTGCCAGCGATGTCAGCCTGGCCACCGCCGCCGGATTGTCCCTCCCCAGGGAGAGGGACGCCGCGCTGACGAGAAGAAACGGCAGCGTGTAGACGAGATCCTCCAGCCCCATGCGCACATCGGGCGACCAGGACCAGCTCGCCACCTGTACCAGCACCAGGAGCATGATCGTGCGCAGAGCCGGAACATGCACCACGTTGCGGAACTCCCTGACGAATTCCGGCCATAGCAGGTAAGCGGATGCGAGCCACAGGGCAAACGTGACCTCGCCCACCGGAATGACGTAAAGCTGCACGACCGACAGCGCCAGGACGCAACCGAGACGCCAGGAGAGGGGGATCACCGGAGCCGCGCCCGCGCCGAGCGCGCCGATGGCGCCGAACAGCAGGAGCTCGACGCTCATTACTGCCCTCGAGCGCTCCTCCCGAGAGCCCGGCTCCGTTCGACCGTCACCGCCGTTCGCGCCCTTCGGGATCTGTCGGTTAAGGCTGCTGCCGCGATGGCGATTCCGGCGCCCAGGATCGTTCCGAGCACGAGAATCAGCAGCCGCTTCGGGCTCGATTTCTTGTCCGGAACGTCCGCCGGGACCAATGTTGCAAAGACGTATCCGTTGCTGACCTTGGTCAGCATGAGCTTCTGCGTCTGCTGCTCGAGCATCAGGTACAGAAACGACTGCACTTCGTCGACCTGAGTCTTGCTCAGCTCATTATCCAGGTACTCGATGCTCTTGGAGGCCTGCGCCCGATCCTGCATCACGAACGTCGTGTTCAACTCGTGGATCAGCTCATCCGCCCACTGCTTGGCGATGTAGGGCGAGTAATACTCCACGTTCAGCGTGATCAGGTTGTTATCCTTGTCCTGGCTCACGGTGATGCGATGCTGCAGCGCGTGGTAGAGGTCCCAGGCGGTCGGCTGCGCCGCGATGCCCTCCGGGGTCTTGAATTTTCCGACCCATTTCTGCTCCTTCACGTCATATAAGCGCGGGTCGATGATCAGGCGGTTGGTCTTGGGGTCCCAGCCGGTGGCGGCGTAGACCGGCACTTCGAGGTGGTATTTGCGGATGAAACCCACGAGAAATCCCTGATTCTTGAGCAGCGCCATCGCTTCCATCGGCCGGTCCGCCTCGGTCGAGCTCGTCAGGTTGAGGTTCCCGAGACCCGCGATGCTGCCGAAAGCTCCCGCAAGCTTCTCGAGACCCGAAACACCGCCGGTGCTGGAAGCCGGCTCCAGGACGGCGGTGGCGGTGTATTCGTTCGGCAGATAGAAGGCGAGCCAGAGCGCGCCGATCGAGAAGGCCGCGGTAATGACGAGGACCAGCCACTTGTAGGCCCAGACGAGTTGCCCGATCTGCCGCAGCTCGATCTCCTTGCGCCTGACGGGCTTGGCGACCAGAGATTCGAGCAGCGCCAGCCTCAAATGCTCCTCGCGGCTGCCGGCGTCTGAGGATTCGAGGTTCATCTCACGCGGCTCTCACAGCGCATGCACCGCGGCCGCCGCGATCGCCACGTTGTACATGATGCCGGTCACGGCCTGCCAGAAGGGCAGCGGCAACATCTGCTCGGCGTTGATCGGCACCACGATGGTATCCCCGGGCTCGATCTGGACGTTGGAGCCGCGATTGAACCAGCGGCTGCCCTCGTTCGCGACCACGCTGCCGTCGGCCCTGACGACGTAGATCCGCTTCTCATCCGATTGCGCCGTGAATCCCCCGCTCAGCCGGATGTAGTCGTCGCGCGAGAGATTGGGGTTGTAGAGGTGGGAGGTGGGATCCTGCACCTCGCCGATGATGGTCACCTCCTGCTCGAACTTCGGCACGATGAGCTCATCGCCGTCCCGCAGCACGAGGTCGTAGGGCGAGCTCGCCGGCTCGCGTGTTATCTCGCGCAGATTGATGACCAGGCGTCCGACGGCCTTCTCGCTCTGCAGTTGTCCGAGAAGCGATCGGCCGACGATGAGCGCATTGCCGGCGTTTCCGACGCCGCCCCCCGAGCTTCCCGAGGAGGTGGCGACGGCGCGCAGCGCGAGCACGCCGAGCTCGATCTTCATGCGCTGGGCGAGCTGATCCATCTGATCCTGCTCGCGCTGCTTGAGCTCCACGCGCGTAAAGACGGCGCCCTGCGGGAACGCATACTGGGTCAGGCCCCCCGCCCGCTCGAGCACCGATTTCAAAGTCTCTCCAGGTTTGATGGTGTAGGTCCCGGGGAAGCGCACCTGGCCCTTGAGCACGACGCTCTCCTGGTTGGTCCACTGCGAGACCTCCTTGACGCTCAAGACATCGTACGGCTCGAGGCTCAGGTCCGCCTGCGCGTCACCGTGCAGAGCCTGGCTCAGGTCGATACTGAGGATCTGCGTATGGCGCGTGCCATCCTTGCTCACCACGTAGCGCGTGAGCTCGGCCTTGCCCGGAAAGGCTGCATCGGAAAGGCCGCCGCCGGCGCGGATGAGATCGGTCACCTTCATGCCGGGCTCGAGCGGATAGTCCCCCGGCACGTTCACTTCCCCCTGCACCGTCACCACGGGCTCGGGCTGTGCGGCCGTCGACTGCGCCTGCAAGGCTGCGAGTACCGGCTGCACGATCTGATCTCGGCGCGAGGACAAGTCGAACACCGTCACCTGATCGCGCGGCAGCAGTATCGGATCGGCGCTCGTGCCCGGGTGGGCGAGAGCGGCGGCCAGGTCGGCCGATAGGGCCTCGATGTGCCGATCCGGCGGCAGCTCGCGGCGGATGAGCACGTAGTGAAGGTCGGTATTGGGCTTGAGGGCATCCACGGAGCCGATCACGTCGGTGAGCCGCATCTGCGGGTGGTACTCGAACACGCCCGCCGTGTAGACATTGCCCTGGAGGGTCACGGCCGCATCGAGTGCAGCCTTGAGCATGGGGACGTAAATGTAGTCCCCGTTCCGCAGGCCTTCCCCACCACCGCCCGCCGCCGAGAGGTCGAGCGGCAGAACGACCCGTCGGCCGTTCGGCTCGATTCGGGTGAGCGTGGCCTTCGCGGTATCCGCATCCGGCTTCAATCCGCCCGCGAGCGCAACGGCCTGCGAGGGCCTGTCTTCGCCCTTGATCTCGTAAATGGCCGGCCGCTGCACCTCGCCCCCGACCGCAACAGTCGGTCCCACCGGGGGTATGAACACCACATCGCCCTGGAGCAGCTTCTCGTCGTGGGCGCTGCTGCCGTGGATGAGCAGGTCGTAGAGATCGAGCTTATCGACCACCACGCCATTGCGTTTCAACTCGATGTTGCGCAGCGACCCGGTCTCGCTGATGCCGCCGGCGGCATAGAGCGCGGAGGTGATGGTTCCGAGGCCGCTGATCGTGTAGCTGCCCGGATCAAAGGCATCACCCATGACGAAGACCTCGAGAGAGCGCGTCTCCGCCATGGTGACGCTGGCCCGCACGCCGACCATCTGGCGCTTGACGCGCGATTCGAGCTCCGCCTGCACGGTGCTAAAGAGCTGACCTCCGACGCTGATCGGCCCAAGCTCGGGAAAGTTGATGCGTCCGTCGCGGCCGACGAGCATCTGATAGGCGTGATTCTGGTTACCGTAGAGAAGCACGTCGAGCACGTCGCCCGCATTGACGACGTAGTTCGAAGGCACGGGAACGTCGGCCATGGGAGCGATCATGGCGGGGTATTCGGAGAAGATGTCGTACCCGAACGGTTTGAGCGCTTCCTCGCCCGTCTTCTCGAGCGGCAGGAGCGTGATCCTAACCTCGAGGTCCTGGAAAGCCGGCACGACGGACAGGCGCAGCGTCGCCTGACTCTCGGTCAGCCCGAGGAGCGGGATCGGCGTAAATCCCGGAAGAATCAGCTCGCCGCCCGGGGAGAGCTGGTAGGGGTTGTGAACGCGGATCACATCGATCAGCGCATCGAGGCGCTGTTTGTCCGCCGTGCTCAGTTCGGTGGAGGGTGTCGCGGGAGTCGATGCCTGCGCGAGCGCGGCTGCCGCATTGCCCGAGCCACCTTGAAGGGATTGCAGGGCCTGCAGGGTCTGCGGCGAGAGGGTTTGCGGCGCGCCCGTTGCCGATCCTTGCTGCGCGGCCAGCGCCTGCTGCAATGCCGTAGTCGCCTGGCTGGAGCGCCGCGCCGGCAGGCTATAGCCGATCTCGACGATCACCCAGTCTCCACCCTGGAGCTCGGGAATGAGAGGCAGCTGCTGCTGTTGTGCCCGCCTCTGCTGCACCGACAGCTGTTGCTGCAGCTGCCGCATTTGCGACTGGCTGCTGTTACCGAGTGCCTGTCCGAAGCTCAGAGCGGAGGTTCCGGGCCCGAGGGCGCCGCCCGAACCGAGCTGGTTCATGAGCGCCTGCTGCTGCTCGGGGGTGAGGCCCTGGAACATCTGCATCAAGCCCGCGCCGCCGGCGCCCCCAGCCGCGGCCGCCGCGGACGATGACGATTGGGCATGCGCGGCGCCCGCGAGAAGCCATAGGCCGAGGAATGCAAAGGCCCAGCCGGCAAGCGGCTCGAGCCGACGTCGCAATAACCGCATTACTAACCTTTTTCGGGAGTCCGTCACGCGACGCGCGCTAGAGCCCTTCCGGCCATCCCCGGATCGTCGGCCAGGACGTCCCGGCTCTGCTGCGCGAAACGGGATTGTAGCGGGAGCGCCGTTGCTTTGTAGCACTATTGGCCCTGCAGGTTCACTGCCCGCTCGCCGAGCCGGCCGCTCCTGAGCCCTACCGATAGTGCGTCTCGATCCACCGCTGATAGCTGCCATCCATGACCGCGCGCCACCACCACTCATTCCCGATGTACCAGTCGAAAGTGCTCCGTAGCCCGGCGGCCAGGGTCACTTGAGCCCGATAACCGAGCTCCCGTTCGATCTTGCCGCAGTCGATCGCGTAGCGTCGATCGTGCCCGGGACGATCCTTGACGAACTGAATGAGGCTCGCGGACTTGCCGCCATGCGCCGCGGGGCATGCGGGAAAACGCGCGCCGAGGTCCTGGCGGGCGCCGAAGGCCTCATCCGCCACCGCGCACAGCGTCTCGACGAGTTTGAGGTTCTCGCTCTCGAGGCCGCCGCCGATGTTGTAGACCTCGCCCGGCCGCCCTTTTTGCAGGATCAGGTCGATGCCGCGACAGTGATCGCTCACGTGCAGCCAGTCCCTGACATTGCGCCCGTCGCCATAGACCGGCAGCGGCCGCCCGTGCAGGAGGTTGACGATCATGAGCGGAATCAGCTTCTCCGGAAAATGGAACGGGCCGTAGTTGTTGGAGCAATTGCTGGTCGTGACCTCGAGCCCGTAGGTGTGGTGGTAGGCGCGCACCAGGTGATCCGAGGCCGCCTTGCTCGCCGAGTAAGGCGAGTTCGGCGCGTAAGGGGTGCGCTCGTGAAACGCCGGCTCCGCGGGACCCAAGGAGCCATACACCTCATCGGTCGACACGTGATGAAAGCGATGGCGCTTCACCGCGCGCTCCTCGAGCCACACCTTGCGCGCGGCCTTCAGCATCGAGTGAGTGCCCTGCACGTTGGTCTCGATGAAGGCGTCGGGCCCGTGGATGGAGCGATCGACGTGCGACTCGGCGGCGAAGTGCACCAGGGTGTCGATTCCCTCCTCGCGCAGCAGCCGCTCGACGGCGGCCGTGTTGCAGATGTTGTCCTGCACGAACTTGAGATCGGGATGACCTCTCACCGGCTCGAGGTTGGCGAGATTGCCGGCGTAGGTCAGGGCATCGAGCACGACGACCCGATCGCCCGGATGGGTCTCGAGCCAGTAGTGTACGAAGTTGGCGCCGATGAAGCCCGCGCCCCCGGTGACGAGGAGGCGCGAGCCGCGCGGCCACGTGCCGCTGGCATCCGCCGTTCGCGCCTGTGAGGCGCCGCCGCTAGGCATGGGGAATCTCTTTCAGCACGCCCCGCAGGCGCTTACGCCAATGAAGGGGGACGAGGCCGTAAGCCGCGAGCGAGCGCTTATCGAGAACACTGTAGGCGGGCCGCCGCGCGGGAGTTGGATAGTCCGCCGTGGTGATCGGCGTGACCGTCACTGCGCGCGGTACCAGCCCGAGCTCTGCGCCTTCTTCGGCGATCGCCATCGCGAAATCGTACCAGCTCGCCACCCCGGCATCCGTCCAGTGGTGGATGCCGCGGATCTCGGCGTTGGCGGCGATCTGCCAAAGAGCCTCGGCGAGCGAGCGCGCGGCCGTCGGGGTTCCGACTTGATCGGCGATCACGCGGACGGAGCCCTGCGAGCGCATGAGGCGCAGCATCGTCTGCAGGAAATTGACGCCGGTGGCCGCGTACACCCAGGCGGTTCTCACGATCGTGGAGCGCTCCGGGAGCGCCTCGAGAGCCGCGAGCTCGCCGTCTCGCTTGCTCTTGCCGTAGACACTCAGAGGATGGGTCGGGGCATCCGGGCGGTAGGGAACGGAGGCGGTGCCGTCGAACACGAAGTCGGTCGAGAGGTGGATGAGCCGCGCGCCTGATTCCCGCGCCGCTACCGCAAGATGCCGCGGTCCTTCGGTGTTGCTGCGCCGCGCGGCCTCGGGCTCCGATTCCGCCTTGTCGACCGCGGTGTAGGCCGCCGCATTGATGATCACGGCCGGCCGGTGACGGCCGATCAAGTTGCGCACCGCTTCGCCCGCGCCGATGTCAAGGTCCGCGTGGCTGCAGGCGATGAGCTCGATATCGGTCGGTCGGGTCTCGAGCAGCAGGCGCCCCACCTGACCGCCGGCTCCGGTGATGAGGACCTTCAAGGATAAACCTCCGCCTCGCGAAGGCCCGGCGCCGCCTGATCCTTGCCCGAGAGCACGGGCGCGGCACCCTCGGGGAGCGGCCACTTCACGCCGATCTCGTGATCGTTCCAGCGGATCGAGCGCTCATGCTGGGGCGCCCAGAAGTCGGTGACCTTGTAGAGAAAGTCCGCGGAGTCACTCAACACGAGATAGCCATGCGCGAATCCGGGCGGCACCCAGAGCATCTGATGGTTCTCGGCGGAGAGCACGACCCCCACCCATTTCCCGAAGGTGCGCGAGCTGCGGCGGATGTCGACGGCGACATCGTAAACGGTCCCGGTGACCACCCGCACCAGCTTCCCTTGCGGCTGCTCGATCTGATAGTGGAGCCCCCGCAGGATGTGGCGCGCGGAGTGGCTGTGGTTGTCCTGCACGAAAGTCAGATCGAGGCCGGCGGCGGCGAACTTGCGCTCCTCCCAGGATTCCATGAAGTAGCCGCGGGCATCGCCGAAGACCTTGGGCCGGATCAGCACGACTTCCGGGATGGCGGTGGGTACGAACTCCATCTCAGGCCTGTCCCTTCAATATCTCGAGGAGGTAAGTGCCGTAGCCCGTCTTGATGAGCGGCCGAGCGAGGGACTCGAGCTGCTCGGCGGTGATGTAGCCTAAGCGGTAGGCGATCTCCTCCGGACAGCAGACCTTCAGGCCCTGGCGGCTCTCGATCGCCTCGATGAACATCGAGGCCTGCAGCAGCGACTCGTGCGTACCGGTATCGAGCCAGGCGACGCCACGCCCGAGCAGCTCCACCTTGAGCGCGCCGCGTTCCAGGTACTGGCGGTTGACATCGGTGATCTCGAGCTCGCCTCGGGCTGAGGGCCTTAAGCTCGCGGCGATATCGAGCACCTGGTTGTCGTAGAAATAGAGGCCGGTGACGGCAAAGTGGGATTTGGGGCTCGCCGGCTTCTCCTCGATGTCAAGCGCCCGGCCCGCCTGATCGAACTGCACGACCCCATAGCGCTCGGGATCCCGTACCCGATAGGCGAACACCGTCGCGCCATCGCCCCGCCGGGCGGCGGCCGTGAGCTGCTCCGGCAGGCCATGGCCGTAGAAGATGTTGTCGCCGAGTACGAGCGCCACCCGATCATCGCCGACGAAGCGGCGTCCAATGAGAAACGCCTGGGCCAACCCCTCGGGCCGCGGCTGCTCGGCATAAGAGAGCGAGAGGCCCCACTTGCCGCCATCGCCCAAGAGGCGGCGAAAGAGCGGCAGATCCTCAGGCGTCGAGATGAGGAGGATGTCCCGGATCCCCGCCAGCATGAGTGCCGCCAGCGGGTAGTACACCATCGGCTTGTCGTAGACCGGCAGCAGCTGCTTGCTGATGCTCAAGGTCACCGGGTGCAGACGCGTGCCCGCGCCGCCCGCCAGAACTATACCTTTCAAGGTATCAACCCCTCTCGTCAGCTTCAGCGGGAGCTTGCCACGATCGGGCGCGCAGCGTCATGCAAGTCTCAAGAGCGGGTGAAATGCTCAATGGGGAGCCGGACTCGGTACGGCGAATAGCCTATGGTCGAACGGGTACTGGTAGCGATCGAGCACGCGCACTCGCTCTTGGCTCGGGTGCGCTGGATTGAGCAGTACGTTGTAATCCGTGCGACTGTGGATCGACGGCACCCGAAGCGCCAGAATTCGGCCCGAGCTCAGCCACTCGTCACCGAGTTTTTGAGTGTCCGCTCCGGCTGGAAGCGCGCTCCAAGTCGCCGGAAGCCGTTTCCCGGCGATCTCGGCCACCTCTTCGTCGGGCAGCTCGATGCCGTGCATCACGTAGCGCACTGCTGGCATTTCGCTTCCCAGATTGACACGCACTTCAAGAACCGCCAGTGCTTCGACCGTGGCGCAATAGACGATACGACGCCCCTTGCTGTGCCACCTGCCCCCATCGAGCAGCCCGCCCTGTCCCGACAGCACATCCGCGGAATGGGTCTCCTTGCAAAGGCGATAGAGCCGCACGATTACCGACTTCCCGACGGACTCAGGCGAGCATGCCGTACTCGATCTGGTTCAGCAGTGTCTTGACCTGCTGACGGCCGAGATCAGTCGCGAGAAATTCGAGCGGCCGGTGGTATTGCAGCCCAAATTGCGGCGAAGCCAGCCAGCCAGCCGCCGCATCGCGATTGCCCAGGACTTTCGCCGCGAGAGAGTAGACCGACGCGACCGCATACAGGCGATCACTGATATCCGGTGGCAAGCGGCTCGAGGACTTGAGTCGGCTGAGCGTGCGGGCGCCGATCTGCAGGAGTTCAGCAATCTCCTCATCCGCGAGCCCGGTCGCTTGCTTGAAGCGTCTGAGCGAGGCTGTCGGCAAGCCGGCCCGCAGCGCCTTCATGAGCTTCATCGGGTCGCGCTCGGAAACGGACCCGCCCAACAGGCTCTCCGCGGTCATGGATCACCTCCAGCCATATGGCTTAATTTTACTCGCCACTTGGCATGATGTCAAAGCCGAGCACACTGCGGACGCACGCGAGCAGGTCATCAAATACGCCATCCGCACGTGCCACCGCCTCTTCGGAGAGCACGTACCCGGTGCGCACCAGAAAACAGCGGCCGAGCTGCGCTGCGCGGCCGGCCTCGAGGTCCGAAAGCCGGTCGCCCACGAGGAAAGAGGCCTGGCGGTCGATGTCGAGTGCCCGGATGGCTTTCGCCAGCATGCCGGGCTTGGGCTTGCGGCAGTCGCAGTCGAGGCGATAGCGCTCGACGGGGGCATCGGCGAGGTGCGGGCAGTACTCCACGGCATCGAGCCTGACGCCGGCTGCCTGCAGGCGCTCGCGCATTTGCGCCGTGAACGCCAGATAGTCCGCCTCCGAATAAAGGCCCCGTGCGATGCCCGACTGGTTGGTGATGACGATGAGCCGATAGCCGGCGGCCTGCAAGGCCTTCAGCGCCTCGAGGGCGCCCGGCAGGAGATGAAAATCCTCGATCCGATGGACGAAGGCGCGCTCCTCATTCAGCACCCCGTCGCGGTCGATGAACGCCCCCTTGGCGCTCATGAGCCGCCGCGGATGCGGCGCACGAGAGCGCTCGTCGAATAGCCCTTGACGAACGGGATGGCGAGCGCGCGGCCGCCCCAGCTGCGCACGAGCCGGGTCTCCTCGAGAGCCTCCATGTCGTAATCGCCGCCCTTGACGTAAATGTCGGCACGGCAGCGTTTCAAGAGCTCGCAGGGCGTCGGCTCATCGAAGGAGGTCACGAAGGACACGCTCTCGAGCGCCGCCACGACGAGCATCCGGTCGGCCTCGGGGTTGAGCGGCCGGTTCGGTCCTTTGCCGAGCTGCCTCGCGGAGAGATCGCTATTCACCGCGACGAGGAGCGCAGCTCCCAACTCGCGCGCCGCCGCGAGATAAAGCACATGGCCGCGATGCAGCACATCGAAGACGCCATTGGTGAAGACGAGCGGACGGGGCCACTCGCGGCCCTGCACTTCAGCGGCCGGGACGATCTTATGATTCAGTGCGGCGGGAGTGTGCGACATCGACGTCAGGCGGCTGCTTCCGAGAGGCTGCGCCGCCAATTCTAATGGCGATCGCTTCGCGGCTCATCGTTCATCTGAGCCAGGATCTTCTGCGCGAATTCCAGCAGGTCATCGAGACGCCGCGTGATCACCGCCTCCACGATGTCCATGTCCAGTTCTCGGTACTGATGCACCGCGATGTTGCGAAAGCCAACCATCTTCTCCAGCCGATCGCCGAGCTCGACGGGAATAACCTTCTCTCGGGAGAGTATCGCGAATGACTCCCTGCTCTCACCGGGGATGCCCAGACGCCGGCGGCGGATCAGCATATTGGCAAGGTCGATGGCGGTATCGCAGGCGCGAATGACGTTGAGGATGGCGGCGTCCTGCAGGTTGTAGCTCGTACGGAAATCCGCGCCGGCCTCGGCCCGCGCCTCTCGGGCTCTCGCGACGCACCGCTGCAGCGATGTGACCTTCTGGACAAGCACCTCGTTCATCCCCGATACCCCACGCCGCTTCGGCCGAAATCCTCGAGAATCTCGCGGATCTCCTCGCGATGGCGCGCGTAGCGGCTCATGGCGGCAGCCTCCCAGGCAAGCACCTGGTCCGGTTCCGAGACGTAAAGCGTCCGGCCTTCCATGAGAACCTCGCGACGCAGCACATCGCCTGCGGTGCCCAGATCGACGATATCCACGTCACGATGAACCCGGCGCGACACCTCGCGCATCACCTCTAGAAGATGCTCGATCCGGCGAGCCGGAGGCAGCAGAACGGCGAGATCGAGATCGCTCGCCGGCCACTCCTCGCCGCGCGCGAAGCTGCCAAAGACATAGATTGCCCACACATCCGGCAACGCTGAAAGCAGCGCCTCGCGCGCCGCAGCGAGTAAGCCCTCGCGCTCGATCTGGCTCATCGACCCATACTACCGCCGTTGGGGCTGCACGTCAGCGATGTTCGGCAGGTTTGCCCTCATCGCCGCCGCGAGCGGGATCGCCGGCCTTTGCGACCCGGCTTTGGCGAATCGCTCGAGGATCGCGTGGCCTTGGCCCTGCCCGAGACCTGAGCGCGCGGACTTTGCGCCAACTCTATGCCGAATACGGCGCCGAGATCCTCTGCGGCAATTGTTTTGCGTGCGCCCCGCCTGCGCGGCGCGCCGAGATCGGCCGCCGCGCCGATGAGCTCGTCTTGATCGACCTGACGCAGCATGAAAAGGAGCTGCGGCTGCGCATCGAGGCGCGCGCCGACACCGTACAACACCGCCGCGACGTGTTTGCAGAGGGTCGCCCGATCGGGACAGGAGCATCGCATCTCGATCTCGGCGGGTTGCGGAAAGAGTCCCTGCTCGCGCTGAGTGATGATGCGCATCACGTGCTCCGACAGCCGCCCGTCGAGCAGCTCGATGAGCGAGCCGATCCGGCCCGCGCACAGTTGCTTGATCCGGCCCCAGCGCGCCGTCGCGACCGGCTCGATCCGGATGTCGATGTCATAGAGCTCCGTGCCGCAGACCACGGCGGCGATTTTCCCGGCCGCGAGCTCGAGGTCGAGCACCGCACCATTTCTCACATAACTGCGGCCGCGCGGCAGGCGGTATTCGTAGTCACGGTAGGCCTCCAGATTCTCACACCACGCCTTGCCCCAGAAGCTGCGCGCGATGGCGCGCCCTTCGATCAGCACCGGGGAGGGTTTTCGCCCAGCGGCGGCCAGGCGTTGGGCCAGGCGTTTGGCCGCGCGCGCGGCGCGCTGACGCTGCTCGTAAGCACTGGGCTTGGCGTAGAGTTCCCACCCGCTCATGTCTCGCGCGCCTTGTGGATGTCGAGCGCCACGGTGCTCAGCAGCTCCTCGTCGGTCATCTCGGTGAGGAGACGCTCCCCGCCCTCATCGAGCAGATCGCGAGCGAGCCCCGTCTTCGCCTCGAGGAGCGCATCGATCTTCTCCTCGACGGTGCCGCGGCAGACGAACTTGTGGACGAGGACGTTACGCTTCTGGCCGATGCGAAACGCCCGGTCGGTGGCCTGGTTCTCGACCGCCGGATTCCACCACCGATCGAAATGGATGACATGCGATGCGGCCGTGAGATTGAGTCCCGTGCCGCCCGCCTTGAGCGAAAGCACGAAGAAGGGCGGCCCGTCCTCACGCTGAAAGTCATCGAGCAGCGCCTGGCGCTTCCCGACCGGCGTGCCGCCGTGAAGCACGAGACCTGAACGGCCGAAGACACGTCCCAGGTGCTCCGCAAGAGGCTCGGTCATCTCCCGGAACTGCGTGAAGACGAGCGGACGCTCCTGCCGCTCGGACAGCTCCTCGCAGATCTGCGTGAGCCGCCCGAACTTGCCGCTGCGCTCGGCCGCGAAGCCGCCTTGCCCCGACCACTGCGCGGGGTGATTGCAGATCTGCTTGAGGCGCATCAGGGAGGCAAGCACCACGCCGCGGCGCTGGATACCTTCGGTCCGTCCCAGGGTGCTCGCGAGCTCCGCGACGCAGCGCTCATAGAGCGCCGCCTGCTCGCGCGTCAGACCGCAGAAGGCGCGCACCTCGCTCTTCTCGGGCAGGTCCGCGATCACGCTCCGGTCGCTCTTCAGTCGCCGCAGGATGTACGGCTGCACTAGTTTGCGTAGCGGTGCGTAGCGCGAGTGCCCGTCCTTGGCCAGAGCCTTCGCGGCGCGCGCAAAGGCGCGCGCATCCCCGAGGAGTCCCGGGTTGAGAAAATCAAACAGCGACCAGAGGTCCGACAAGCGGTTCTCGATGGGCGTGCCGGTGAGCGCGATGCGGCAGCGGGCATTGAGCTCTTTCACCGCCCGCGTCTGCCGCGCGCCGGGATTCTTGATGGCCTGGGCCTCGTCCAGGATCGCGACTCGCCAGGCTCTTTGCCGCAGGGGCGCGGCGCGCGTCAGCATGCCATAACTCGTCAAGGCGACGTCGATTCCGGACAGGGCGGCACCGATCTCTTCGGCGGCATCGAAAGGGAGGGCGGTTTCGGACGGATGCGCGATCAAGACCCGAAGCGTCGGCGCGAAGCGCTCGAGCTCGGACTTCCAATTCGCAAGGAGCGAGGCGGGTGCGACGACGAGGCTCGGCAGCACCTCATCAGGCGCGCGCCCATCGCCCGAGGCGGGACGCTTCGCCGATGGAAGTTCCCTCCTCGCCCGCTCGGTGTGTAGATGCAGCAGCAGCGCGATCGCCTGCAGGGTCTTGCCGAGACCCATGTCATCGGCGAGGCAGGCGCCGAGTCGCAGGCCGGTGAGTAGCGCCAGCCACTTCGCACCGATGCGCTGGTAGGGCCGCAGTCGGGTGTCGAGGCCCGCCAGCGCCAGATCGCGCTCGCCTTCCGGGTGGCGCACTCGTTGAAGGAGGTCACGCAATCCCTCGCCCGGCTCAACCGCGCTCCAGACCCGTAGCGCCTCGGGCAGCTCGCCGGCAGCCTCAAGCGCGCTGTCAGCGACACCCGCGAGCAGACGCATACCCTGATGGAAGGAGATCCCGCCGGCGCGCGCCTCCCTTGCGATTCGCTGCCAGTGCGCGAGCGCCGCCGAGAGCTTCGTCGCATCGACCTCGACCCATCGGCCTCGGAGCCTCACCAGCCCACTGCTCGAGGAGAGGAGCTCGCTTCTCTCCGCGTCCGTCAGCACCTCACCCTCCAAAGTCAGCGCGACCGAGAAATCGAGCAGCGCATTGGCCCCGAGCGACACGCCTGCCGTGCCCAAGCGCGCACTGACCTGTGGCCGGCGGGGATGGTCGGGCTTCCACCAATCGGGAATTCGCACGATGAGCCCAGCCGCCTCGAGCGCGGGAACGTCGCGGAGAAAGCGATGCGCCTCGGCGGGCTTCCAGGCCAGCGGCTGGTAGATATCTCGGCTCTCGATGAGCTCGCTCACCCAGGGGAGGCTCTCCGCCGCGTCCCGGATCGGAGTCAGGAGAGCGAGCAGGCGCTTGCGATTGGCAGCGCCGGCGTATTCCTTGAGCGCGCGCCCGAGCGGCACATGCTGGGCCTCGCCGCCAGTAGACACCCTGGCGGCATAGGTAGCCAGAAAGGCGAACGGGTACTCCTCGTCGCGCTTGTTCTCCGCGAGATGAAAGGTCACGCGCCCGACCAGGCGCCAGAGCGGGTTTTTCTCGTGAAGCCACGTGCGCAGCCCCTTTCCCGATGCTCGGGCTTCACGGCGCACCGAGGCGTCGAGATCGAGCCAGGCGCCGCGCAGCGTGCCGGCATCGAGGTATTCGAAACCCTTGAGCGGCGGCGCCGCGAGCGCGAGAGCGCCCAACTCCTCCTCGGAGGGAGCTGCGACCAACGCCGAGCTCGGCAGCTCCTCGAGCTCCCCGAGATGGCAGAGCTCCGCTACGTAGCGCTGCGCCAAGTCGCGCGCGAACGCGAGGCCGGGCGGCAGAGCGCTCTTCAGCTCCCGGGTCGCAAGGTGCAGCAGACCCGATCCCTGGCCCTCGAGAAAGGCGCGTTCGATTCTCCGCCCCAGGACCGATGAGAGCGGCGGCGCGCTCTGCGCTTCGAGCGAGCCGACCCGAAGATGCCGCTGGGCGCTCACGTAGAGCTCGAGACTGGCTGGCATTTCGCGCAAGTTCATCAGCTCCGGCGTCGAGCCGGCAAGTGTCGCCGGGCTCCCGGAGGGATCACGGGTTCTGGGCGGTCCCCCGCTCATGAAGGTATAATATTTATACTATTTTTATACAGTCTTCGCACCGTGGGTTTCGAATACGATCGCGACAAGAGCGCAGCGAACAAGGACAAGCACGGCCTCGACGTCGAGGAGGCCCAGGAGCTCTGGCGCGACCCCGATCTGCTCGAAATCCCTGCGCGCACGAGCGATGAGCCACGGTGGATGGTCGTCGGCAAACTCGGCGGCAAGCACTGGTCGGCGGTGATCACCCGCCGCGGAGACAACATTCGGCTGATCTCAGCCCGGCGCGCCCGCGACGAGGAGGTGAAGGTGTATGAAGGCGACCAAGTTTGATCGGAAATTCGATGCCGGCGAGAGCGTCATGGATCTGCTCGATATGGCGAGGGCCCACCGGGCGAACGTCGAGATCAAGCGGGTGAACGTCGACTTTCCGGAATGGATGGTCCACTCCATCGACCGCCACGCCCGGCGGCTGGGGATCACCCGCCAATCTCTCATCAAGATCTGGCTCGCCGAACGGCTCGAGCAGCGCTGAGCTCAAAGCTCCCGCTGCCCGGCCAACCACTCGGCATATCGACGCACGCCGGTGGCCACATCGACGAACTCGAGCTCGCACCCGGATGCACGGAGCGCGGTCAGGTCCGCCTGCGTATGGCACTGGTACTTGCCGATGAGAGCCTGCGGGAATGGGATGTACTCGATGAGGCCGCGGGAGACCTGCTGCTCCAAGCTCAAGGGTGCCTCGGCGGCGAGCGCCCGCGCGGCATTGATGGTCGCATGGGCCACGTCGTTGAAGGGCTGGGCTCGCCCGGTGCCGACATTGAAGATACCGCTGCGCTCGGGATTTTTGAGGAACCAGAGGTTCACCGCGACCACATCCTCCACGGACACGAAATCGCGCACCTGCTGCCCCGGGCCGTAGCCGCCGTACTCGCCGAAGAGCTTCACCTTGCCGCTCTCGCGAAACTCTTCGAAGTGATGGAACGCGACCGAGGCCATCCGCCCCTTGTGCTGCTCGCGGGGCCCATAGACGTTGAAGTACCGAAAGCCCACGACCTGAGCGCGCGCCGTCGGCAGCGCGCGGCGCACGATGTTGTCGAAGAGGAGCTTCGAGTACCCGTAGACATTGAGCGGCCGCTCGTGCTCCGCGCTCTCGCGAAAAGCCGTGCTGGCGCCATAAACGGCGGCCGAGGAGGCGTAGAGGAGCCGCGTTCCTTTGGCCTGGCAGATATCGAGGAGGTCCTTCGAGCAGCGATAGTTGGTCTCGAGCATATAGCGGCCATTGCCCTCCATGGTGTCGGAGCAGGCGCCCTCGTGGAAGATCGCATCGATCCGCCCGAGCTCTCCCAGCGCGAAGCGATCGTAGAACTCGTTGCGGTCGAAGTAGTCGCTCAGCTTGGCGCCAAGAAGATTGCGGAATTTCGCGCCCTCGGTGAGATCATCGACCGCGATCACCTCATCGATGCCGATGGCATTCAAGGCCTGCACCAGGTTGCTGCCTATCATGCCGGCGGCGCCCGTCACCACCACTTTCAAGCGAAGAGCTCCTCGTAACTCACGGTCGCCGTGCCGAACTTGCCGACGACGATTCCGCCCGCGCGATTGGCGATCGGCATCGCCTCGCGCAGGCTCATGCCGCAGGCCATCATCGCCCCCAGGGTCGCGATCACCGTATCCCCCGCGCCCGTGACGTCGAACACCTCGCGCGACTGCGCCGGGACCTTCAAGTGTCCGGCCGCATCGAAGAGCGACATGCCCTCCTCGCTCCTCGTGAGGAGCACGCCATCCAGGTGATGACTCTCGCGTAAGCGTTGCGCACGCTCCGTAAGCTGCGCTTCCGTTTTCCAGCTCCCGATCACCTGCGCGAGCTCGGCGCGATTGGGCGTAATGACGGTCGCACCGGCATAGCGGCCGTAGTCATCGCCCTTGGGGTCCACCAGCACGGGCTTGCCGGCCGCCCGTGCCATCTCGATCATCCGCGGGATGTGCGTGAGCCCACCCTTGCCGTAGTCGGAGAAGAGCACCGCATCCTGCTGCGGCAACACCCGCGCGAAATCCGACAACATGTCGGCGAGCACCTCGTGATCGGGCTGATTCTCGAAGTCCACCCGCACGAGCTGCTGGGCGCGGCCGATGACCCGCAGCTTCACGGAGGTGAGGAGTTTGGGATCCCGACCCAGGATCGCCTCCACCGCCTGCGTCTTCAGCAACTCCTCGAGCCGCTTCGCCGGCTCATCCTCCCCCACGACCGTGATCAGCATCACTCCGGGTCCCAACGCCTTCACGTTCAACGCCACATTGGCGGCTCCCCCCAGCCGATGCTCGTCCCTGGTGACCCGCACCACGGGCACCGGCGCCTCGGGCGAGATGCGCTCCACCTCGCCAAAGAGGTAGCGATCGAGCATGGCATCGCCGACGACCAGCACGCGGGCCTTTCGCAGCCGCGACCGGAGGTCGCCGCCGGCGGGATTGGTGTTCTTTCCCGAGCTCATGCGATTCCCAGCGCCTCTTCCACCAGGGCGCAAAGGGTATGGCCGATGAAGATGTGCGCCTCCTGAATTCGCGCGGTCGTTCCGCTGAGCACGACAATGGAGACGTCACAGAGGGGGCGCAGCGCGCCACCATCCCGGCCGAGGAGCCCGATCACGCGCATCTCTGCCGCGCGGGCCGCCTCCGCAGCCTTAAGCACATTACGGGAATTGCCGGAAGTCGAGATGGCGATGAGGCAATCGCCCTTGGCACCTAAGCCCATCACCTGACGCGAGAACACCTCATCGAAGCCGTAATCGTTGGCGATGCTGGTGAGGGCCGAGGTATCGGTGGAGAGCGCGACGGCGGCGAGCGGCCGTCGATCCTTCAAGAATCGCCCGGTGAGCTCCGCGGCGATGTGCTGGCTATCGGCGGCCGAGCCCCCGTTACCGCAAAGCAGGACCTTGCCGCCCTGCGACAGGGTCGCTGCGATGAGGCTACCGGCCTGCTGGATGAGCGGGGCGAGGGTGGGGAGGCCCCGAAAGACGTCCAGGTGCTCATCGAGCCCGGAACGCAGCACATTTTCAGCCCCCATGCGGTCTCCACCGGATCATCGAAGGGGTGGATTCTAGGGGCTAAAGGCTCCCATCGCACGGGCGAGGCGTGAAAGGTGACGTCGAGGCCTCTTACGGCGGCAGTGGTGTCAAGCCGTCGAACGGACGCGGCTTCTGCCGCGCGGCCGACGATGCGCCCTCGAGATGCAGGCGACGGGCGACGAGACTCGTCACCTTGGAGTCGCCAGTCGCAGGCGCCGCTGCCTGGCTCGTCTTGCTCGCCCAGACGCGATCGTGCAGGGCTTCGGCAGGCTGGTATTCCGGAACAGCCTCGCGCAGCAGCGCCACGGCTCGTCGACAATCGAAGCTCTCGATCGCCCCAGCGAGCTGCTCGAGGATTTCGCGCATCCGGCTCCAGGGCAGGCGCTTTTCCATGGCCCGCATGATCATGGGATGCTGCGTTCCACCGACGTTATTGCCGATCAGCAGCTCCTCGAAGAGCTTCTCGGCGCTGCGCAGGCCGGTGTAGTGGATCTCGATGTCCCCGTTGGGGTGCTCCGAGTCGCGGACCGTGAGGCCCATGAGGCTCACCATGCGTCGCGCGAGATCGTCGATTCGAACCGGCTGACCCATGTCGAGCACGAAGACATCGCCGCCGGTGGCCATGGAGCCCGCCTGGATGACGAGCTGCGCCGCCTCGGGGATGGTCATGAAATAGCGGACGACCTGCGGATGGGTGACGGTGACGGGTCCCCCGCGCCTGATTTGCTCCCGGAAGAGCGGCACCACCGAGCCCGACGAGCCGAGCACGTTGCCGAACCGAACCATGCAGAATCGGGTCTCGGCGGAGCGCTCCTGCATCCCCTGGAGCACGAGCTCGGCAAGGCGTTTCGAGGCTCCCATGACGTTCGGCGGATTGACGGCCTTGTCGGTGGATATCAGCACGAAGGTCTCCACCCCCGCCTCCATGGCGGCCCGGGCGGCATTCCAGGTGGTAATGACGTTGTTCTCGAGGCCCGGAATGACGTTGTGCTCGACGATCGGCACGTGCTTGTAGGCGGCCGCGTGGTAGACGGTCTGCACGGCGTAAGCGGACAGGATCTCCGCCATGAGCCTGCGATCACCGGCATCGCCCAGCAGGGGCACGAGATCCAGCGAGATGTGCTCGCTCTCCAAAATCTCCCGCAGCTCACGCTCCACCGTATAAAGGGCGAGCTCCGAGCGCTCGCAGAGCACTAGGCGCTTAGGTCCCACCCGCACGATCTGCCGGCAGAGCTCCGAGCCGATCGATCCGCCGGCACCCGTGACGAGAACGCTTTTTTCCCGGATGCAATGCTCGAAGAGCTCGGGATTGGGGGGCACGGGGTCGCGCCCGAGGAGATCCGCGGCATCGACCTCGCGCAATTCATCGATGCGCGCCCTGCCCGAGATGATGTCGCCGAGATCGGGGAGCAACTGGACGTGGACGCCGAGCGGCTCGAGATCCGAGAGCACCTCACGGCGGCGACGACGGGAGACCGACGGCATGGCGATCAAGATGCGGTCGATCCTGCGGGTGATGACCAGCATCGGCAGATCCGCGGGGGGATAAACCGTCACACCGTTCATCTGCCGACCCTGCAGCGCCGGCTGGTCGTCGATGAAGGCCACCACGTCGAATTCCGGGCTGCTGATGAGAAACCGCGAGAGCCGGGCGCCCGCTTCGCCTGCGCCGTAGATGGCGATCCGTTTGCGGCCGCCGGCCTTGAGGCCAGAAAGGCATACGTACCGACCCGCCATTCGGGTCCCGGCGATCAGAAGCACCGCGAACGCGCAAAATATCGCGAGGGAGGAGTACCGGACGTGCCAAGTGGGGTCAGCGACGTCTACAAGGGCTACTGCGAGCGCGCATAGGAGAACAGCAAAGACGATCCGGCAGACGACCCGGACGCCGATGAACCGCGTCACACTTCGATAGAGCCCAAAGAGGGAAAAGAGAGTGACGCCACAGAGCGCTGTCCAGAAAAGGGCGCGGACAAATGCGGTCGGGTCAATGGGCGCCCCTTTGCGAAGGGCCAAAGCCATCCAGAGCGCGGCGGGCATCAGCAGGGCATCGAGCGCCAGCATCATCAAGCGCTTGGTCGAGCGGGGTAGCCCAATAGCCCAGCGGGCGAAGCGCATGTGAACGGAGCCCCGTGGGACCGGAGTCACCCGATCCCAGGCCGCCTGCATCACCAGACCTTCCCCTGGCCCTGACATCAGCGTTCTTTCTTGAAAAGCCGCCGACAGCTCAGGCGACCGTCATCCGCCCTGCAATGGCCAGCGCAAATACCACGACCCACCACCGTATCCACGGTGGTAAGTCCCGTTCCGTGCAATCTCATCAAAGACCCGCCCGCCTTCGCTGCGCCTTCTTGAGCGCAGCCTTATGGGTTGCGACTTGTACTAAAGCATTGCTGTTGTGTCAACTGACGATCGCATGAAGTTGCGACCGAGCGCACACCTCAAGAAGCCTTCCGTTCGGACCTGACGAGTGTCCGGTCCAACAAGAAATCGCTCGCGGCCGCCTGCGGCGAGCTTCGGGGAGAGGAAGTTCCCCGAGCGCACACCATTCTATGACCGAAGTCACGCCCATCTAACAGCGCCAAACGGCGGTCTGAATCGCGCCATTGCACAGCCGCAGGCAGTGCTTCCAAACACTCAGGAGACCTCGAGCGAGGCAGTCACAACATCAACGATGTTATGTCAGTCTGACCATGCGTCGGAACGGAATCACCGCGGATTGCAGACCCGCCTTCGCCTCAGGCATGAATGATGCGAAGCACCCCCTCGAGTCAAAGAGAGGTGCTCGCTCATGGTTCGGTTTCGCAACTGGACGCGACCCGCTGTTATCTGTCTGCTTTCGATCGCAGCAGGCACTCTATTGTCGTCCTGCAACGGAGGCTCTCAGAACCCGTCCGCCTCCGCATCGCCGCAATCTGCCGCCCCACCTGCGCAGGCTGCAAACACATCTCCACAGCCGCCAAGCGCAAACGCAAACACGACCGTTCCCTCAGGTCCTAACTTTACAACCTCAGGTACTGTAGACGGATCGGAGCTCGGCCTCGTGGGAGATGGCGTGACGGATAACACCATCACTTTCCGCGCCCTCCTCGGAACCGGCGATCGGACGATTCACATATCCGCCGGCGTTTATCTCACCGGCAAGCTCGACATTCCATCGAACACCATCATTAACCTCGATTCCGGCGTGACCATCGAAGACAACGGTCAATTGGGTCCCGAAGACCGCCTCGTCAACATCGAAGGGAAGAATGTCTATATTAAAGGCGCCGGGGCCCGAGTCATCTCAAACCGTAGCTACTACATCAGCAGCGAGCAGCGCCATGGGATCTTCATTTATGGTGCGACCAATGTGACTATCTATGGCCTCGAATCCAGCAATAACTCTGGAGATGGATTCTATATCGGAGGTCCTCAAGGACAGCCGTCGCAGGAGATCGTTCTCGAGAACTGCCTGGCATCGAACAACCGCCGGCAGGGCCTCAGTATCACATCCGCCCGCAACGTGAAGGTGGTCGACTGCGAGTTCGAGGACACGAACGGCACGGCGCCCCAATTCGGCATTGATCTCGAGCCGAACTATCCCACCGACTCCTTGAGCAACATCGTCCTGCTCCGACCGTTCACAGACGCGAACGTGGGAGGCGGGATACAGATCTGCCTTACCAAACTCGATGCCAGCAGCCCGGAACCAACGATCGATATTGAGAACCACCTAAGCGAGAACGAATCGCCCGCCTTCAGAACGGTGGGCCTCAGCAACGTAATCAGCCAAATCAGTTATACTGTTGCAGGGAGTACGGCTCAGGACACTTCCGCGAACACCAGCCCCTGAGCCTCATCACGGCTATCATGCACGCTGACAATCGAGGCCGTCGCGCCGCGGCATTCGCCGCATTGTTCGTCACTCTACTGACTCTATTGCCCTACGATGCAGCTTTTGCACAAAGACGGGCGATCGAGCCGCAACACTTTGCCTCAATACCCGCACCCCCGTTCAAGACATCTCTCTACATACCCGCCGCCCACAATGGCCTGAGGGGTGACGGCAGAACGGATAATACGCGAGCATTCCGAGCTCTTCTCGGCACCGGCAACCGAACGATCCAGATTGCCAAGGGTACATACATCACGGGAAAGCTCGTCATCCCACGAAATACAGTGCTGCTACTCGACCCGGGAGTCGTGATCAAGGACTCGGGCAAACTCGGACCGAATGATCGGCTTATCAGTATTCTGGATGGGAACGTCTACATACGCGGGAGTGGCGCCAAAGTACTGTCCGATCGGGGGTACTACAGCGGAGGCGAGCAGCGGCACGGCGTGTTCATTTTCGGCGCGTCCCACGTGTTCATCGATGGTTTGGAATCCAGCAATAACAGCGGTGATGGGTTCTACATTGGAGGGCCGGCGGGCAGACCTGCGCAGGACATTAGACTAGAGAACTGCAGTGCTAAAGACAACCGCCGACAGGGACTCAGCATCACATCGGCTCGGCGGCTTTTGGTGACCGATTGCCTCTTTGCGGACACCAAAGGCACTGCCCCTCAATTTGGCGTCGACCTGGAGCCGAATGGTCCTGGGGGCGTTCTCGATGACATTCGAATCGTTAGGCCAAAAACGGTAAGAAATTATGGAGGCGGCATTCAAATATACCTCGGGGCGTACTTTCGCAATGCGTCCCATCCAGCCATTGAACCCGTAAATATCCAGATTCTAGGTCACCAGAGCGTCGGAGAACGCAAACCCTATGTAACGTTCGGAACAAATAGGGTGAAGGGATCGCTGCATTACATTCCCGCGCGTAGCCACCTCAGCGTTCCCCAAGGGGATTTTCAGAGGTATCGCGCAGTTCCGCACGACCGGCACCAAGGAAGATCGCCAACACAATAAGAGGCGCTAATGCTACAACGGCTATCCGTCCGGCCGCTGCCGGCCAATTCATGCTCGCAGCAGCCCACGGTAGCAACCAACAGCAATTGATAGCTAAGACCAGTGCGGTTACTTTCCCGTGACCCATACTTCTTGCCCACCGCTGATATGCATGCATCCGGTGAGCTATTACCAATGACTCCCCCCTCAAAGCGCGCCGGATCAGAGTCACGCTCGAGTCTGCCAAGAACACCCCAGCCAGAATGAGTACCGTCCAAAGCCTCGATGCAGCCTCGTGTGCAGTATCCAGTCCAAGCACGGCGATCACGAAGCCCAAGAATCCGCTCCCTACGTCACCCATAAAGATCCTAGCGGGCGACCAATTCCATACCAGAAATCCGAGCGAGGCGAACGCCGTGACCATTGCGGCCGCTGACACGCCGCCATTGCCCCCCCAGATTTTAAGCATCAGCGCCAGCCCGGCACAAATGAAGGCAGCCTCAGATCCGGCAATCCCATCGATTCCGTCCATGAAATTGAAGATGTTTAAAAACCATACTATCCCAAGGACAGGAATGACGTAGGACGTCCACCCGAACTGACTCAGAACATCTCCAACAGGGATCCACGCGACTGCCCAAGTCGCGGCTACGAAATGGACGATGAGCCGGACGTGCGCCGGGAGCGAACTTCGATCATCTAGAAACCCAGCAGTGCCTACTGTAATCCCGCCACCGACAAGTGCGGCAAAGAGGCGCCCGTCAACCAGCGCAATAAGCTTGAGCACCGTGACCGCCGTCAGGGAGGCAACCACAATGGCAGTTCCACCTCCTCTCGGAGTAGGAAACGCGTGAGAGCTTCTTTCGTTGGGAATATCGATGAAGCCTGCCGAGAGAGCAAAAATCAGCAACAGCTTCGTCAAAAGCATAGATACCAGAAAGGTGCCCGCATCTAGGATATAGAGCCAGTCCGTCACAAATCATTCCCTTGGAGATAAGCTGTAACCGTGCGCCCGATCGCATCCTCCACGCGAATCGGCGGCTGCCACGAGAGAGCACGAGAGGTCGCGGTCATATCCACCGCAAGAGAGCCGCAGAGCCTCTCCATTGCAGAACCGAGTCCTGCAACGCCGCCCAACATACACAAGGCGCCTACCGGCACGTCAAAAAGTCTAACGGGGCGTCCCATTGCATTCGCGAGATGCTCGACCAGCGCCGGGGTTGACAAATCAGTGTCGGCAGCCATCCAAGTACCGTGTACCGACTGGGGACATCTCAAAAAACTCACAATCAGATCTACCAGGCTCCAGATCGAGACCAGGCTGCGTATATTTTTGACTCTCCCAAACGGTAATGGCACGCCGCGGTGGACCCAGTTCATCAGCGTGAGGAAGTTCGCCTTGACACCGGGGCCGTACACTAGAGGAGACCGGATAACGATGCTCTCCATGGCAGCGGTCCTCGCAATCTCGTTTAGATAATTCTCGCCGAGCCACTTTGAGATTCCGTAGGGTCCGTCCGGGCGCGGTACATCTTCCGCGGTGAACGGCTTATCGGTTGTCGTTCGACCATTGACCTTAACGCTACTCAGATACAGAAAGCGCCTCACAGCTCGGCTTGCCGATGCCGCCGCCAGTGCTCTGGTGCCATGTGCGTTCACCGTAGTGAATTCCTTATCCTCCACGACCGAACCGCTGACCGTATGTGCCCTGGCCGCAAGATGGACTACTAGATCAACGTCCTCTAACGCTGGTCCCCAATCTGTAGCCTCATTAATACTGTCGACTACGATGCTATCGTCGCATTCGATCGGTGCCTGACGCCCAGGTCGCACAACACCGCGCACGCGGAACCCTGCATGCGTAAGCGCCTTACAGACCCCCATACCGACAAATCCCGTGCTACCGGTTACTAAAACCCGCGGGGTCCGACTCACACCATCATGCTCCTGTAAAGGTCAAGAGTGCGCTGAACAACTTTTGGCAACCCAAACTCGTCCTCCGCTCTACGCCGACCCGCAACGCCCATACTCATTCGCAAGTCATAATTCATCAGGAGCTTTGCGAGCGCACCCGCGACCGCCTCCGCGCTGCGCGGCTCAACCAACAGCCCGTTTTCCCCGTGACGTACTGCGTCGCGGCAGCCAGGGACATCAGTTGTAACGATCGGCTTACCCGCCGCACAGGCTTCTAATAGACTCTTCGGTAACCCCTCGCCGTAGTATGAGGGAAGACACACGATGTGCGAACTTCTAAGGAGCGTCGCCATATCGCTGACATGACCCAACCATTCGACACCGGTTTCCCGCTCAAGTACAGAAATTTCCACCGGTCGCAAACCCGCTCGATTAGCCCTATCTATCTTTCCCGCAAGCAGAAAGCGTGCTGCAACACCCTGCTTTCTCAAAATTTGCGCAGCTCCGGCAAATTCCAAGACTCCCTTGTCTCTGAGCATCCTGGCCGGCATGACGACGATGGGAAGACCCGGAGGCTCAGGGACGAAGGCAAATTTCTCCAGATCCACGCCCGAACCCCTAATGAGTACTGCCTGTCGCCGGTCGATCACCTTTGCTCCCGCGAGCGTCTCTAAGTCGTCTTCGTTCTGGAATATGACTCGCACTTCCGGGTGATCAAGGGCAACCTTGTACGCTGCTCTTAAAATCGTAGACAGCACTTTACGGGACTCGCCCGGCGAGAACGCATAACCGAGGCCAGCCACCGCATTCACAATTCCCGAAACTCCAACCTTGCGTGCCGCAACCGTTCCGTAGATGACAGGCTTCACAGTCACATTATGTACCAGCACTGGGCGCACAACCTTCATCACTCTTTCCAGCTGCCTCAGATACATCAGATCGCGTAAGGGGGTCATTCCCCCACGGATTAGCCTGACTCTATGGAACGCCAGCCCTTCTCGCTGAAGGATCGCAGCCTCTTCGGGCGACTCCAAATCCGAGGCTATGTGCACCTCAAACCCGGAGTCGCGCGCTGCACAAGCGATCTCAAGCCGGTGAGATATAAAAAACCAAGCGACATTTACATTGAATAGCAACTTAGCGCGCTTCTGCACAGATAACACCCCTGCAGCTCGGTCCCTGCCGCTCTTCTACATTGGACGAAGCAGCACCGAAATTGCTTTGACCCTAAGCTCATCATTCGAAAGCGAGCGGAATTCGCGCGCCAAAAGCCAACGTTTAATCGGAACTGACTCCCATTGATCCACCGATACAACGTCGACGAGAAAGCCGGCCTCCTCAAACATCGCAATGAAATCGCATTTGCGAAGCCGGTTTGTATAAAAGCCCGAGCGCGCCATCCACTCTCTTTCCCACCAGCTACCGGGAATTCTCAGGTTATTGAGCGATCCGCCAAGATGATCCGTCAGATCGATGCGATGCGAACATATGCCGTCTCTTCGCAAGATTCGCCGCGTCTCCCGTATCATGTCCCGAACCCGATCCCGTCGCACATGCTCCAAGACAGCGTGGGACCAAATGAAATCAACACTCTCGGTAGGGACTTCTCTAAGGGACTCTACTCCAGCGGAAAGGTATAGGCCCCCACACGATTTCAGCATCTCATCCACACTGCTGATGTTATCAAGATCGGGCGATTCCAGACCTTCGCTCCTGAGGTAGCGCCCGAGCTCGCGGTAGACGCGCATGTCTTTGGTAGCGAACTCCCCGGCATCCACGAGGTATATAGCCTTCGCTCCATGAGCGTACGCAAGTAGCACAGACCCGAGAGAGTCTCCCGGACCCAGCTCCAAAGCAACGAACCGATCTCTCCTCGAAATTCCGCCGCCTGTAAAGTGACTCCGGAACACGCCCAACACGTATTCCGGTCGACCCATCTGTCCGTGTACAAACACGTTCAGTGAGCGCCATGTTGCGTAACTTATCGGCAACCTCGACAACACTACCTTGGACCCGATGCGTGCCCACCATGGAGCCACCAGTCGATAGATTCCTCCGGACCGTCTCATTTAAACCCGATATCCACTCTATCCGCCTGGTACATCTCCCTGACAGAATCTGCGCTGTCGTCTTGCGTTTCTAACCATGCCTGGAACATCAATACGTCCCAAAGCCGATATTGTTCATCGACCTGACCCCTCAGGTGGGCCATCCATTTTGACCTAATCACATTTGGTTCAAAAAAACCTTCCCTGCGCAGCCTGCGCTCATCAAGCAGCGCCTCTGCCCAGTCGCGCAGCGGGCCGCGCAACCAGCTTCCGATTGGTACACCAAAACCCTGCTTCCGGCGCTCGAATAGTGACTGCGGAAGATATCGAGACAAGACCTTGCGGAGAAGCCATTTTCCTTGCCCGTCGCGAGTCTTTAAGTCCATTGGCAGCTGCCACGAAAACTCTACCACTCGATGGTCCAAAAGCGGCACCCGTGCCTCGAGACTCACAGCCATACTTGCACGATCGACTTTCGTCAGGATATCGTCTGGCAAGTAGCTAACAAGATCTATGTACATCATTCGCTCCATGAAATGCGAGAGATCCGCGTGAGACCTTAGGTCCGTTACCAACGTGGGGAGTTCTCGACTGCCGAGGACCATCGAAGTCGCATCCAACCAATGGGAAATCAGCTGAGTGTACAGTCCTCCCGAAGACTCGGACCGGATCAGGGCACCAAGTCTTGCCATCTTGTCCGTCGGATTCTTGACACGAAGTTTGTGCGGTAATAGTGGCTTTGCACGCTCCAGAACGGCACCCCAAACCCCCGGAGTCCGTGCCATACCTCTGCCGAGACTGCTGCGTAAGATCCACGGCAACAGCCGGAACCGCTCCCATAACCATTGAGCCCAAAAGTAACGGTCGTAGCCGCAAAATAGCTCATCACCACCATCCCCAGAGAGACTTACCGTCACATGGCGTCTGGCGAGTTCAGAAACGAGAAATGTTGGAATTTGCGACGAGTCCGAGAATGGTTCGCTGAAGAGCGTCGGCAGCCTCGGAATGATCTCCATCGCCTCGTGGGGCGTCACGTAAAGCTCGGAGTGCTCGGTGCCAAGTTGCCTCGCTATAGTGCGTGCATGCGGCGCCTCATCGAAATCCGACTCGTGAAACCCGATTGTGAACGTCTTAATTGGTCGAAAAGACTGCGCCTGCATCAGAGCAACTATTAGCGAGGAATCTACACCACCCGATAGAAATGCCCCAAGCGGGACGTCCGCCTCCATTCGAAGCGCTATGGAATCGCGTAGCAGTGAATCCAAACTATCGGCCGCCTCATCCGGACTGGCGTGAGAGCGGCTCTCGGCGCCGCGCTCAGCGATTTCCCTTGCCGACCAATAAACGTTGCTCCGGGCGGTGAGGACATCAATGGGGAGCGGCTCTTCCACCATCGCCGCATCAAGGCTCAGTGTGGTACCGGGACGTAGTTTGTAGATGTTTTGATAGATGGAAAATGGAGCTGGTATGTAGCTGTGCCTCAATAGCAGAGCTACCGCGTCACGATTTATCTGGTTATCAAATTGCGGAACTCTCCGCAATGCGTTGAGCTCGGACCCAAATACAAAGCTTTGGCCGACCCATCCATAATAGAGAGGTTTAATTCCAAGACGATCTCGCACAAGAACGAGTCTTTGCTCCTGCCGGTCCCACAATGCAAATGCAAACATCCCTATAAAGCGAGCAATGGCTCCCTGGATACCCCAGTGTTCCACCGCGGCGAGAAGCACCTCCGTATCAGAGCGGCCACGAAACTGGAAGCCTGACTTCAGCAACATCTTTCGCATGTCGTTGTGATTGTAGATCTCTCCGTTGTATACAGTTACGTAGCGACCACTCGGTGAAAACATCGGCTGATGTCCGAGTGGCGAGAGGTCTACGATCGATAACCGTCGATGTCCAAGCGCGATTCCGGACGTCACCTCCTCAAAGTACCCCTCATCGTCAGGACCGCGGCTGGCCAAGGCTCGAGTCATTCGGCGCACAGCCGCTGGTAATGTCCATCCACTTGCCCCACGACCACGATGCCACAGACCCGCTATACCACACATTCACCACTCCCAATCTCTTCGTATAGCGACAGGTACGCACGGGTACAGGAAGCAAGCGAGTAGCGTTCAATGATACGCCGCCTCGCTCGCTCTCCGAGCGCCGCTCTGTCATCCGCACTTATATCCGCCATCTGCAGCCAGCCAGCGCACAGCGCCTTAGGGTCGCGTGGTGCCACCAATACACCAGCGTCACCGATGAGCTCATTCATGTCGCCAACGCTGGTTGCCACGCAGGGAATGCCGCATGCCATCGCTTCTCCGACGGCATTCGGAAACGCCTCTGCAGATGACGAACATGTCGCAACATCGACAGCGGCATTGATTGCCGCAATGTCAACTCTCCGACCACATAGGCGCACGCGGTCGCCGATCTCCAGCTCCTTCATCAACCCGTTTAGCGCATAGTTCTCGCGGTCCACACCGTCTCCTACCAGAACGAATACCGCCTGCGGCTTGATTTTCAAGAACATCGAAGCTGCCTGAATCAAGCTGGGGTGATCCTTCACTGAGTGCCAACGGCCAACGTGCCCAATCACAAGGTCCTTGTCACTGATGCCAAGTTCAGCTCTGATTCGCGCGCGCGCTTCCGCGTCCGGCCTGAATACCGCGGTATCAAATCCATTGGCAATGATCCGCGTCTTGTCTCGACGATAACCGATGGCTTCGTGCTGACAGCTACTAACGCGGGAATTGTAAATTATTTGCGCAGGCTGGTGAGACAACCAGCCGCAGATCTTGATAGCGGCCTGGAGTGTCCACTTCTCTTCCGAATAATCATGAAGAGAGTGCCGGATGCTCCACAACACTGGAACCTTACTGCCAAATACAGCAAGCGAAGCAGCTAAGTTACCGTGATACATCCATCCATGAATCACCTTCGGGCGTAGATTATGGGCTAGTCTCATCAAAGAAAGTGGAATCAACGGCTTCGGGCAAATTGGGCTCAAATTCAGGTGGACGAGCTTGGCACCGGATGCGCGAACTCGCTCGCTCAGAGCGCCCTCCCGCGACAGCGCGAGCACGGAATGCTTGAGTTCTGCCGCAGGGATCGATTCAAGCAAGCGACACAAGGCTGTTTCCGCCCCACCAGTATTGAGCCCTGTGATTACGTGCAGAACCCCCGTTTCCTTTCCAGTAGAGTCTGTTATCACTTTTCTTGTTCCTTGGGCGAGCGGGCAATAAGCTGCCGAAAGAGTTCCTCGCTCCTATCCACCAGGGTACCCGTCCCAAACTCCCGCTCGATTCGACCTCGCGCGGCCTTGCGCAGCGCCGCACCCTCCCGCCTAAGTCGTTCCCGCAATTCCTCCATACCCGCAGAGAGCGCCTGGTAATCTCCACTTGGTACGACAACACCGGATGTACCAACGACCATAGGCGAATCGCCCACGTCGGTGACTATACAGGGGCAGCCGCAGGCCATAGCCTCAGCCACCACGTTAGGAAATCCTTCGCCGTACAGCGACGAAGATACGGACATGTCAAGCGCACTGTATACCGCCACCATATCATCACGCCCAACTACCCACGAAAGCCTACGGGAAAGTCCAAGGTGTACTGATAGTTTGAAAAGCTGCTCTTTGTATCCAGTAGATCCATCTCCGACACATATGAATCGCCAGCAGGAGTCCTTCATGGCAAGATGTGCCGCTGCGCGAAGAAATGTCGCATGGTCCTTCATCGGATCAAGGCGCCCAATCAGACCAACCAACACCAAGCCAGCGTGCGGAGCCCAGTCGCGTCTGAGTCGCGCGCGCTCCTCGACATCAAAGGTGAATCGCTGGCAATCGATTCCATTCGGAACAGTCCGGACGATTTCGACAGGGAAACCCTGTCGAACTCTCAATGATGCGGCGGTCGTTGAATTGGAGATAACTAGGTGTGCAAAGCGGACCATCCGATGTTCAAACCAATGTGACAGCCGGTGTAGCCAATCATAGCGACCCAAGTCCATGTTTGATGCTCGGATACCCCACACAATACGTACGCCCGGCACAATCACTCGAGCCGTCACCGCAAGTAGATTCTCAATCGGCAAGTACCCATGTATAATGTCCGGTCGTTCGCGCCGCAGAAGTTGTCCGAGACGAAGAGCGAACGGAAGAATGTCCCAGCGTCCTCGCTTCTTTAGATCAAACACGGGCACACCTCCCTGAGCTGCCTCTTTAGCGAACGGGCCACCGCCGTAGAAGCACGCTATCGCCACCGACCATCCTCGGAGTTTCAGCCCTCGTGCCAAGTTGACAGCCTGCCGCTCGGCGCCTCCGCGATTGAGCGACCGTAGCAAAATCAGCAGATAAGGACTTCGCCGCTCCTCGGAACAATCGCCGGGCATGGACCGCGGTTTGTAAACCATCTCCTCCAATGCTCTATCTTCTGTATCCGGAGCGCTTTGCGGTCATGCGATGACGCTACCCGATTGCTTCGACGCGGTAAAATCAGAGCGCCCCAGACGCGCCTTCAACGCGGTGGCAATTTGGATAGCTGAACATACGTAGATGATAGACACTGTGAGCGCAAGTCCCTTTACCCCAAAGAAATATCCCAGAGTAGCTGCGAGAATAATGTCTAGAGCAAGATTCCGCAGGGCAATGCGCATTACGGTGTCGTTAGCCAGTAGTGCGGCCATCCCCCGAACCAGAATAACTCCAATAATATAGGCAGGAGACTGGAGGCAGTAGAGGCTCTGCACAGAGCTGATCAAATTAAGTTGCTGCACGGATAGGCCGCTCGTTCCAAATACAACCTGTAACAGGCGAGTCGAGAATGTGATGGTGAGGACTACAGAGATGCCACCGACTAGCAATCCAAATGCGCTCGCACGTACTAGGCTATTCCTAAAGCTCTGTCGATCCCCCTTCGCGACGGCGCGGGATAATGTCGGGGCCAACCCAACCCCCAGACCACCTGCTGTCACTCCCAGCACAAGTGCAGTCAGCCTAGATCCGTACGTGAAAGCTGTCACCCCACCAGAGCCTGTCAATGACGCAACGAACTGGTTTACCGCGGTGGTCCCGCCGGAAGCAATTGAACCGATCGCAAGAGGCAGATATTGCCGCAACACCGGGCGGAGAGTTGCAGCGTCCCATTTCAGGCTCGGAAGGACAGGAATACCTGTTGTTCGCGCGGCAGAAGAAAGCAGCAGAAGCTGCATAAGATATCCGACAAGCATTCCCAGCGCCGGCGCAGCAATCCCAAGCGACCTCCCTCCCATTATAACGGCCGCTCCCGACGCCAAGGGTGGAAAAAGAGTTGAAGAAGCGGCTACTGCAAACTTGTGTTGCGCCTGTAACGCAGAGGTCAAGAGCGATGAAGCCGATGCCGGTACGATTATTAGAGAGAGCAATTCGCTTAAACGTTGAAAGTCTACCGAGCAGTAAAGACTTCCCAATCGGCCTAGATTTCTTGAAAGAAGCGATATTCCCGGTCCGAGTACCAGGGCTAGGGCAAAGCTCGCCAGTACATGCAGGCCCAGTACCGATCGCAGCATCCCGTCGGCGCGCTCGCGGCTTTCGGACCCCAGCCTGATATAGAGGGGTATGATCGCGGAACTTACGACGGTCGTGATCACCGACGTGACAAGGACAGGCAGGGTGCGCGCAAGAAAAAAGGCGTCTGTGGGTTCCGACACTCCGAACGCGTGAAGAATAACCCGATCTCTCCAGAGAGTGACAGCGGCAAACAGTAAAATCCCAATGCCGTTTATTAACGTCGCCCTAACTACCACTTTAGCAACACCACCAAATGCTATACTTAACCAGGTACTGCCAAAGGCAGCGGACCGCAAGCTAGATCATTGTCGGATTTGCTGCCAGCACCATCCATCCAAATAGTACCCAACTAATAGTCAACCCAACGAATGCGAACTTCCGCCAACTCGTGAGTTCCAGTCCCGCAAGCAGCACAAGCAAGAGCATCGCCTCAAATATCCTCCCCGTGAATTGCAAGAAAAAATAAGTGGTGAGGTAGAACACAAGCGCTCCAACGGCAAGCGCGTGCTTACGAACCAGCGATGAGCCCTCAATAAGGAAAATCAGCAGTACCGCAAGCCAAAAGACGAATCCCAGACCGGATACCGTCGCTCCGCCCAGGTACTGGTATTCGCTCGCTTGCCGCGCTCCCAAGATGGACCCAAGCCAGACGAGCCCTACGCTCATCGCTGCACCAAAGGTAACTATGGCAGCTACTTGCACATCATTCGCTAGCCGAAGCCTCTTCGTCACGCCAACTACGAGATATAACGCTAACACAACGAAATACGAAGAATGTACGAGAGGTGAAAGAACTAGTAGCAGGTACTTCCGATATCTGCTCTCGGAAAACCACCCCGCCAGAAAAATGGAGAGTCCGCACCCCTCTCGCAAGTGGGTGGTGTAATTGTCGAGGAGTTGCGGCATGAGCAGGAAGGGCAGCGCCCACGCCCAGCCTTTCGACGGCGCATGCCGCAATACCTCGAAAGCCATGACTAAGGCGGAGGTAAATATCAACAATCGCACGGCATGCGCAGGCGTAAACAGCACGCCCAACGCCCAGTTAACAAGCAGCCACACAGGCTCATTGGCCAATACAGCTACTGGACCATTGATTACGTTTTTTCCCAAAAGCACCAGCGAATCCGTGGCATAGTTCAGATAATTGGCGCGGTCTTGGAATGCGAGCAAGGGAAGACTCGCCAGCACACCGCCGTATGCGACTGCAAGCATGAACGCCGGCAGCGCCGAAAGCTTGCCCCAATTAACTCCTTCGATCAGAGTTACGGAAGGTGAGCTCGACTGATTCACTGGCGGCCGTCAGTCAGGGCTGGCACCAGAGTCGTCTTTCGGCGAGACCCCGCCGAGAACTCCCGAACCAACACCCACAGTGAACTTCCCATAAATCCAATCAAGGCGCCACCAAGCATTACCAGTCCACGTTGAGGGCTGGAGGGGGTATCCGAGGTCATCGCTGGGTCGATGACCTGGAAGGCATAATCGGGCTTTGACTTGGCCGCTATCAGCTCGCCTAAACGTTGTTGCATCAACGTATATATGCTGTTCTTCATATCGGCGAGACTGGTTTTATCCGACTCATCCTTAAGATACGACAGAGCCAGATTGGCTTCCGCAATGGCCCGATTTCTAATCTGGCTGTTTGCAAGTGCTATGTATTCATCGGCCCATTTAGTTGCGACGTCCGGATCCTCGTACGAGAACGTAACCGCGACTAGACCTGTTGCAGAGTCTTGCTTTATCGTGCAGAGTTTTTGAAATTTCCTGATTAACTCCCATTGTGTTGGCGCGTCGGTCGGCGGATGCCAATGCTTGTCATCTGACAGCGCCGCAAGCGCTCGAGAAACCCCATTCTTGATGGTTCGCAGGAGGCCAGGCGGCTTCCACTGCCGCGTCCGCGCGTTCCAACGAGCGGGAAACAACTGCGGCCCCGCATCGTATTGTGAAATAAATTTCAGGGCCAACTGGCGCGAACTCAGAACCGCTAAGTAACTCGCTGTTTCATCTGACTTATTACCCAGATTGACACCAGCCAAGTCTGCTACGGGACCTAGCTGACCAGCAAGAGCGGCGAGAGCGCCCCCCATCGGCTGCGTGCTGTTCGGCTGTACAACAGCAGATGCATCGTATTTTGGAGTCGCGAATATGGCGTATGCCGCCGCTATAAGGAGCGTGCAAACTGTGCAGGCGAGTACAACTCGTCTTCGCCTGTTGATTGCATCGCCAATATCAGAGAGAGAGATCTCTTTGCTTGAGTCTGACATCGTCAGGATTCGCGTAGAGTAGGATGAGGCGTGAGCGCATAGATGCAGCTCAAAGCGCATGCACCGCCGCCACCGCCACGGCTATGTTGTAGAGAATCGTGGTGACCTCCTTCCACATGGTGAGCGCCGGCACGTGCTCCGCATTGAGCGGCACCACGATCGTGTCGCCAGCCTGGATTCCCGGTGACCTGCTGAACCACCTGGATCCTGACTTGAGGACCACGCTGCCATCGGCGCGGACGACGTAGATCTCTCCCTTGTCCGCTCGTCGCGTCGGACCACCGCTCATCTCAATGTAGTCATCACGCGTCAGTCCGGTTTTCCAGATGTGCGCGGTCGGATTCTGAACCTCGCCGATGACGGTCACATACTGCCTGGCGCGGGGTATGAGTAGCTGATCTCCCGGCCGAAGCTCGATGTCTGCTCCTTGACCGGGGTGATTGATGGCGTCCTGCAGGCTGATGACCAACCTCCCGACGGCACGAGCGCTCTTGAGCTGCGCAAGGAGGTTCTCCCCGATCGTGAGCGCCTGACCCGCGTTCTGCCCTTCCTGCGTCTGGGTGCTTTGCAAGGCGACCGTGGTGAGCTGTGACTGCATCCGCACGGCGAGCTCATCCATCTGCTTCTGCTCCTCCTCCTGGATGGCAACCCGCGTGAACACCGCGCCGTCCGGGAAGGCGTAGGGAGTCAAGCCGCCGGCCCGTTTGATGAGGGAGCTCAGAGTCTCCCCTTCGGTGATGGGGTACGTTCCCGGGAACCGAACCTGCCCGGCGATCGTCACCGAGCCCTGGGTCGCCCAGTACGGAAGTTCCTTGATGATGAGCGTATCGTAGGGTTCGAGGGATACATCGGCGGCGTCATTCCCCTGAAGCGCCGCCGCGAGATCGACTGGAATGATCTCGGTCTTGCGGTATTGGCCGCCCGCGACGACATACCGAGTGAGCTCGGCATCCAGGCGGTAGGCTGCGGAGTCGAGGCCGCCTCCCGCCCTCACGAGGTCGCTGATTCGCATGCCTGGCTGGAGCGGATAGGTGCCGGGGGCGATCGTCTGCCCGTCAATGGTCACGATCGGCGGCGCCGCCCCATCACGGGTCTGGGATTTCAGCTGCTGCAGGACCTCGGCCAGGTCATCGCCACGATCCGCCTTCAGTGGCAGCACGATGACCCGATCGCGGCTCTGTAACAGGGGATCCGCCGAAGTTCCCGGCGCCTGGAATGCGCGCACCGCATCGGCGGAGAGCACGGAGACTCTTCGCCCCGGGTAGCTCTCCCGGCGGATGAGAACGTAGCGCTGGTCCGCGTCTTCTTTCAGCGCGGCGAGGCTCGTCAGAAGATTGGTCAGGTGCATGCCCGCATGCCAGGCGTACATGCCAGGCCGGAGCGCTTCACCCTCGAGAGACACCGAATCCGCCATCTCGTCGAGGATATGGGGGACAGTGAGAATGTCCCCGGCATGCAGCCTCATGGCGAGTTGACTACTCGAGGTGAGGTCGAGATCGACGACCTTGAGATCTGCTCCCCCATCAACTCGCTCCAATTTAGCCGCATGGGGATCGGCATCGGGCACGAGACCACCCGCGAGCGAAAGTACGTCTCCGATGGTATCTCCCGAGCGCACCTCGTAAATGGCGGGCCGCCGCACCTCGCCGCCAATACTTACCGTTGGACCCACGGGGGGCACGAAAACCACATCGCCCTGCTGAAGCCGCACATCCCCGGAGCTGTTGCCGTGCAGAAGCAAAGCGTAGACATCCAGCTTGGCGATCACTCTGCCGTCACGCTTGACCTCCACGTTTCTCAACGATCCGATTTTCGAGACGCCGCCTGCGACGTAGAGTGCATTCGTGACCGTCGACAGGCTGCTCACCTGGTAGGAGCTGGGAATGTTGACATCTCCGGTCACGAAAACCTGGATGGTGCGCAGCACCCCCATCGTGACGCTCGACTCGACACCGATCATCTGAGTCGAGATCTCGTGCTGGATCCTTTGCTTGACCTGATCGTATTTCAGGCCGGCAACCTGTAGGGGCCCGAGGCCCGGGATGTGTATATACCCGTTACGGTCGACCGCGAGCGAGTAGTCGCCCTGCTGCTTGCCGTAGAGCTCGAGATCTACGGTGTCTCCGGGGCCGACAATGTAGCTGGTCGGCACCGGGATATTGCCCGGCGGCGCGAAGCCTGATTGCTGGCTGCTGAAAAGGTCGTAGCCGAAAGGCTGCAGAGCGGTGGTCGCCACGTTGACCACCGGCAGCAGACTCACTTTGAAGGTGAGGCCCGCGAGGTCCGGCTCGGCATTAAGGAGAGCCGTGGCCTCATCCTCGGTGAGTCCCCAGAGCGTGATGGGTGGGAACGTCGGCAGCGTGAGCTGCCCGATGCTGTTCAGGGTGTAAGGGTTTCCGTCCAGAATCTGCTGACGCCGATCCTCGAGTAGGGTGCGTAGCTTCTCCTGTACGTCGGGTGATGTGATCGGCTGACCGCCCACGAGACCGCCCTGGGCACCCAAGAGCCGCTCGGCGACCGCCTCACTGATAGGCAAGGGAGGAGCGCTCGTCGGCCCTGATGCTCCGCGAGTTTCGCCAGTGGCAGGCGTACACGCACCCGTGGGGAGTGTCGCTGGCGGCGTGACGCTGCCCGGTTGCCCCGGAGTTGACAGCGAGCTACCTGCGCCTTGCTCGGCTGCGAGTGTCGCCTGATCGCAGGGCTCGCCGGCGGAGATGACGGTGAGCAGCAGCACCGAATTCGGCTGCAGACGCGGAGGACCTGGCGGCAGCTGCTGCATTGCCGCGTTGGGCTGCGGGCCCTGCATGCCAGGTGCACCCTGAAGTCCCTGCGCGGCGCTGCTCGGGAGTTGATTCGCTGGAGATGCACCCAGTGCTCCCGCGGCTCCATTGCCCTTGAGCGCACTCAGCACGGCCTGCTGCTGCTCGGGCGAGAGGCTCTGGAAGATCTGCAGCTGCTCGGGGGTGATCGAGGAGGGGAGCGTCTGCGCGTGGAGTTGGAGCGTGGCGGCGAGGAGCAATACCAAAAGGACGCACGCGCGCCTGACGCGATTCTTTGTCATCTCCTGCAGAATCCCCCGCAACCCTCAAATGGTGCGAGGCGCGATTGTACTTAAGATGGCGGCGCTGGAAAGAACCAATTTCTCATTCGCGCGCGCTCAAGCGGCTCACGAGCCGCTGCGCCACTCGGCGATTTTCGCGATGATCTTGCCCACCCCCGGCGCCACTCCGTGGCCCCCATCCGGGTCCCGCACCGCGGGAGCCAGCTGATCGGTGAGCCTCTTGCCCAACTCCACGCCCCACTGATCGAACGAGTTGACCCCCCAGACCACCCCCTGGGTGAACACCTTGTGCTCGTAGAGCGCGATGAGCTTGCCGAGCGTCGGCGGGTCGAGCTTCTGAAAGGCCACCAGCGTGCTCGGCCGGCAACCCTGATGCACCTTGTGTGGGATCAGCTCCTCGATCCGCTCCTTCGGCACCTGATGCTGCAGGAGGTCTGCGCGCACGGCTTCCGCCGATTGCCCGTTCATGAACGCCTCCGCCTGCGCAAGACAACTCGCGATGGCAAGATCCTGCTGCGGCTGGTTGCCGCAGGACGAGCGCGCCGGCAGGAGGAAGTCGAGCGCCGCCCGGGGCGTCCCCTGGTGCAGGAGCTGGAAGAAGGAATGCTGCGCATTATTCCCGGGCTCTCCCCAGATCACCGCCGCCGTCTGCCAGTCGACTCGGCGCCCCTCGATGGTGACCGACTTGCCGTTGCTCTCCATCTCGAGCTGCTGAAGATAGGCCGGGAAGCGCTTCAAGCGATCGTCGTACGGCAGCACCGCGAGCGTCGGTAGCTCCTCGAAGTTGATGTTCCACACCCCGAGGAGTCCTAAGAGCGCCGGCAGGTTATCCGCCCAGGGCGTCCTCTTGAAGTGCTCGTCCATCTCGTAGCCGCCCGCGAGAAACGCGAGGAACTGCTCCTTGCCGATGGCGATCGCAAGCGACACGCCGATCGAGGACCAGAGCGAGTAGCGCCCCCCGACCCAGTCCCACATCTTGAAGCGATACTGCGGATGGACGCCGAACTCATCCATCGCCCGGTGATTCACCGACACGGCCGCGAAGTGCTCGCGCACCGCCTCCTCGCCGAGCTTCTCCTTCACCCAGGCGCGCGCGGTATGCGCATTGGTCAGCGTCTCGAGGGTGGTGAAGGTCTTCGAGGAGACGATGAAGAGCGTCGCCCGGGGATCCGCGCTCTCTAGGATATCCGCAAGATGGCAGCCGTCGATGTTGGAGACGAACTCGCACTTCGGCGCATCCTGGGTATAGGGCCGTAGCGCCTGCACGGCCATCGCGGGCCCGAGATCGGAGCCGCCGATGCCGATATTCACCACGCGCGTGAAGGGCTTGCCCGAGGTGCCGACGATTCTTCCAGCGCGCACGCTCTCGGCGAAGGTGAGCATGTGATCGCGCTCGGTCATCACCACCCGCGCAATGTCGGCGCCGCCCACGTTGGCCCCCGGCGGCTGACGGAGCGCCACGTGGAGCACCGCCCGCCCTTCGGTGGAATTGATCTTCTCGCCGCGCCACATCGCATCGCGGTAGTCCTTGAGACCCACCGCCTCGGCGAGATCCAAGAGCTTGCCGAGCACCATCTCATCCAGATGCTGACGCGAGAAGTCCATGAGAAGCCCCGCTCCCTCGCGCGAGAAGCGCTCGAAGCGCCCGGGATCGCGCGCGAAGAGCTCCCGCGTGGCGACGGTATGGAGGCGCGATGCGTGGGTGGTGAGTTCCGCCCAGAGGGGAGTGCGGGGACCTGCGGCCTTCGGCATTTCGAGCTCCTCAGGTGGTCTGCTGGGCCTTGGCTGCTGCGCGGGCCGCGGCGGGGGCGTAGAAACGCTCGATTGTAGCGGCCACATAGTCGATCTGCGCCGCCGAGAGCTCCGGGAAGACAGGCAGCGCCAGCACTTCCCGGGCGGCTGCTTCGGACTCCGGCAGGTCGCCTGCCGCATGGCCGAGGTAAGCGAAGCACTTCTGCTGGTGAAGCGGAATCGGATAGTAGATCTCGGTCCCAATACCTGCGGCCGAAAGGTACTGGCGCAGCTCATCCCGCCGCTGCGCGCGGATCACGTACTGATTCCAGACGTGCCGCCCACGTTCGCTCTTTAGCGGAGTCACGACCCCGCCTCGCGGGAGCTTCTCCTTCAGTCGAGCCGTGTACTGCTGGGCATGGGCATCCCTCGCTTCCATCCACTCGTCAAGAAACTTGAGCTTGACGTTGAGCACCGCCGCCTGGATCTCATCCAGTCGGAAGTTGCCGCCGATGAAGTGGTGGTGGTACTTGGGCTCCATGCCATGCACGCGCAGGATCCGCATGCGCTCGGCGAGCGCCGCATCGTTCGTGGTGCAGAGCCCCGCATCGCCGAAGGCGCCGAGGTTCTTGGTCGGAAAGAACGAGAAACAGCCGATCTGCCCGATGCTGCCGGCCTGCCTGCTCTTTTCGTCGGTCGCGCCGATCGCCTGCGCGGCATCCTCGATGACGTAGAGCCCGAAACGGCTGGCAAGACCCATGAGGGCGTCCATCGCACACACCTGCCCATAGAGGTGCACCGGCATGAGCGCCTTGATGCGCGCGCCGCTCTTGCGGTGGATCACCTGCCGGCCATCACCCTCCCCTCGGACCTCGCACTCGCGGGAGAGGAGCTCCTCGACCTTGACGGGTGAGAGGTTGAAGGTGTCACGCTCGATGTCGCAGAAGAGGGGCCGGGCTCCCAGGCGCGCTATGGTCCCGGCGGTGGCAAAGAAGGTGAAGGCCGAGGTAATCACCGCATCGCCCGGCCCCACGCCGAGCGCCATGAGCGCAAGGAGCAGCGCATCGGTGCCGGAGGAGACCCCGATCCCGTACTGGCACTGGCTGTAGCGCGCAATCCCGAGCTCGAGCTCCCGCACCTGCGCGCCGAGAATGAACTGCTGGCTCGCGCACACCCGCTCGATGGCCGCGCGCGTCTCGGCCGCGATCTGCTCGTACTGCGGCGTCAGATCGAGCAGCGGGACCTTCATGGGGGGTGGGGCAGACTCTCTCGGCACGGGGGTACCTGCGGCAGTAAAACTCGTATAGTAGCCGACAACCCCGCGGCTCTCCCGTTGACGACGGCGATCCTGTCACGTATTTTACGTGAATGACGGCCAAAGCCAATATCACGGTGGCGATCGAACCCCGGCTCCTGAAGAAGGCTCGGGCGGTGGCCGCGCGTCGCGGGCAAAGCGTGAGCGCGTTATTGGCCGATGAGCTGCGCGATCTCGTCGAAGAGGACGCACGCTACACGGCGGCGCGCAGGCGAGCGCTATCACTCCTGCTGAGCCCCCTGCCCCTCGGCGGGACTCCCCTGCTGCGCGAAGACCTGCATGAGCGTCATCGCCTTCGTTGACTCCAACATCCTGATCTATGCGCACGATGCGGACGCCGGCGTGAAGCGCGAGCGGGCCATAGCGAAGCTGCGCGAGCTGTGGGACTCGGGGACCGGCAGGCTCTCCGTGCAGGTCCTGCAGGAGTTTTACGTCAATGTCACCCAAAAGCTTGCGACACCTGTTGCGCGCTCCACGGCGCGGGAAGTCATCAAGACCTATGGGGTTTGGGTCCGCCACGCCACGACCGTCGAGACCGTCACACGCGCGACGGAGCTCGCCGAGCTTGCCCGGATTTCCTTCTGGGACGCGCTCATCGTGGCCTCGGCCGAGGAAGTCGCTGCCGATGAGCTCCTGAGCGAGGATTTGAACGAAGGCGAGGCGATTGCGGGTGTGAAGATCGTGAATCCCTTGGCCCTCTGAGCCCATCCGCGCGAACACCTCCACCATCCGGGCCTCGTCGGCACTGGTCCCTGGCACGATCCGTCCTTCAGTAAATGACAACGGAGTCGTCATTTATCATCCTATGTGACGACGGAGGCGGCGGTGCCCCTCACCCGGTTTCTGAATTCGACTCCAGCCCATACCCTCAAAGCAGCATGGTCGTCGAGTGAGTGAACGGCTCCCGCGCCGGCCACCGCGGACAGAGCGCCTCGACCACGACCATGAGGTCATCGAGCGCGCGCAACCAGTCCTCGGGCGGCGGGGCAGGGTTCTGGATGCCGGCATCGGCGAAAAACGGGACAGGAGGTCTCTCACTGGACTGCACCACGAGCGGGCTCTCGCCTGTCTCTGACCCGGCTACGAGCGCTGGTAGCCGTAATACTCGCAGAACCAATCGACGAACCGCCGCACCCCGACCTCGATCGGAGTCGCCGGCCGGTAGCCCACGTCCTGGGCGAGATCCTCGATGTCGGCGAAGGTGTCTGGCACGTCTCCGAGCTGTAGCGGCAGGAGCTGCTTCTGCGCCTTCTTCCCCAGGCACTCCTCGATCACCTCGATGTAGCGCAGGAGCTCGACCGGCTGGTGATTGCCGATGTTGTAGAGCTTGAAGGGCGCGCGGCTCGAGGCCGGGTCGGGGTCATTGCTGTCCCAGGTGGGCGAGGGCTCAGCCACGTGCTCGCAGGCGCGGGCGACCCCCTCGGCGATGTCCTCGACGTAGGTGAAGTCCCGCCGGTGATGGCCGTTGTTGAACACCTCGATCGGCCTGCCTTCGAGGATGTTGCGGGTGAAGAGGAAGAGCGCCATGTCCGGGCGCCCCCAGGGGCCATAGACGGTGAAGAACCTCAAGCCCGTGGTCGGGAGATGAAAGAGCGAGGAGTAGGTGTGCGCCATCAGCTCATTGGCGCGCTTGGTGGCGGCGTAGATCGTGAGCGGGTGATCGGCGATCCGATGCGGCGAGAACGGCATGTTGGTGTTGGCGCCGTAGACCGAGCTCGTCGAGGCATACACCAGGTGCTCGACGCCGTTGTGGCGGCAGCCCTCGAGGACGTTCAAGGTCCCGGTGACGTTGCTGTGGACGTAGCTGTGCGGGTTCTTGAGCGAGTAGCGCACGCCCGCCTGCGCGGCCAGGTGCACGACTCGGTTGAACTTCTCGCGCGCGAAGAGCTCGCGCATCCCCTCATCGTCCGCAAGGTCGAGCTTCACGAACCGGAAACCCGGCTCGCTCGTCAGGCGCTCCAGACGCGCGTTCTTCAGGGTGACGTCGTAGTACTCATTCAGATTGTCGAGCCCCACGATCTCGTGCCCGCGCTTAAGGAGATTGCGCGAGGTGTGATACCCGATGAAGCCGGCGGCTCCGGTCACGAGGATCTTCATAGTCGGCCGTCGACCTCCACCGCCGGGAAGACGTGCTTGATGTCGTAGAGCACGTGGTTTTTCCGGCAGAGCCGGCGCACGCCCGCGGCGCCCAACTCGCGGAACTCCCGGTGCGCGACCGCGACCACCGCGGTGTCATAGTGCTTAGGTGTCAGCGTGCGGATCGGACGCACGCCGTACTCGTGGCGGCATTCCTGAGCATCGGCCCAGGGGTCGTAGATATCGACCTCGGCGCCGTACTTCTCGAGCTCGCGCACCACATCGATCACCTTGGAGTTGCGGATGTCGGGGCAGTTCTCCTTGAAGGTCACCCCGAGCACGAGCACGCGCGCGCCCTTGACGTGGATGCGCTTTGCCGTCATGAGCTTGATGATCTCGCCGGCCACATAGAGCGCCATGTTGTCATTCAGGCGCCGCCCGGCCAAGATCATCTCCGGGTGATAGCCGATCTCCTGCGCCTTGTGGGTGAGGTAGTAAGGGTCCACCCCGATGCAGTGTCCGCCCACGAGCCCGGGCCGAAAGGGGAGGAAATTCCACTTGCTGCCGGCGGCGTTCAGCACCTCCTCGGTGTCGAGCCCCAAGCGGTTGAAGATGAGCGCGAGCTCGTTGATGAGCGCGATGTTGACGTCGCGCTGGGTGTTCTCGATCACCTTGGCGGCCTCGGCCACCTTGATGCTCGAGGCCTTGTGCGTGCCCGCCTTGACGATGGTGCCGTAGAGCTTGTCGACGAATTCCGCGACCTCCGGGGTCGAGCCCGAGGTCACCTTCCTGATGGTGGTGAGCCGGTGCTCCTTGTCGCCGGGGTTGATGCGCTCGGGGCTATAGCCGACGAAGAAATCGCGGTTGAATTTGAGGCCGGACTCGCGCTCGAGAATCGGCACGCAGACCTCTTCGGTGCAGCCGGGGTAGACGGTGGACTCGTACACCACCACCGCGCCCTTCCTCAGCGCCTTGCCCACCGTCTCGCTCGCCTTGACGAGCGGCGTCAGATCCGGCCGCTTGTACTCATCGATCGGTGTCGGCACGGTCACGATGAGCACGTGGCAGCGCTTCAAGCTCTCGAGCTCGGTGCTGAAGGAGAGCCGTTGGGCGGCCTTGAGCTCGGCTCGGGTGACCTCGAGCGTGCTGTCGCGGCCGCTTGCGAGCTCGGCGATCCGATGGGGCTTGATGTCAAAGCCCACGGTGTCGAAGTGCTTGCCGAATTCCACCGCGAGGGGGAGGCCCACGTAGCCCAATCCAACGACGCCGATACGGCACTTACGCAAATGAAACATGGCGCCTACTCAGGTTGTGATTCTCAGGCGCGATTGGCTTCGGCAACCGGGTCATCCCCGGCGGCGGGCCAGAGGCAGTGTCCACTCACCTTGGCGATGAGCGCCAACATGTCGCGATGGGCGCGCAGCTCCGCCTCGCTGGCGCCGATCACGCGCAGCGGCGCGGGTGGGCGCACGAGCGCGCGGATCTGCCCGGGCGCGAGGGCGGCGGCGCCCGGGACGCTCTCGGTAAGGGCGAGTGCCCCCTGACCGCCCGTCATCGCCAGATAGACGTCCGCGAGAATGCGCGCATCGAGCAGCGCCCCGTGCACCTCGCGGCGGGAGTTATCGACGTTGTAGCGCTTGCAGAGCGCATCGAGATTGTTGCGCTGGCCGGGGTGCATCTCGCGCGCGAGCACCAGCGTGTCGAGCACGCGGCAGAGCTCGCTCATCACCTCGGTGCGGCCGGCGCGGCGCAGCTCCGCATCGAGGAAGGCCACATCGAATTCCGCATTGTGGATGACGAGCTCCGAGCCGCCGATGAACTCGAGCAGCTCATCCGCAACTTCCGCGAATCGCGGTTGCGCGTCGAGGTCCTGGCGCTGAAGCCCATGGACGGCCTCGGCACCCAGGTCGATGTCGCGCTCGGGATTTAAGTAGCGGTGGAAGCTTCGCCCGGTGGGCCGGCGGTTCACGAGCTCGACGCAGCCGATCTCGATGATGCGATGTCCGAGTGCGGGCTCGAGACCGGTGGTCTCGGTGTCCAGAACGATCTGTCGCATGAATTGAAGTCTAGCAGTATTTCCCAAAGCGCTGGCTACGGCCACCCTGGCCGTCCCAGCGCGGTTCAATGAGAGGCCATCGCATCGATGGCCTCGTTGGCCAGTCGATCGACCCGCTCGTTGCCGGGTACGCCCGCATGGCCCGGCACCCAATGCCACTCGATCGAGTGGTTGGCCGCGAGCTGATCGAGCTGCAGCCACAGATCCTGATTCTTCACCGGCTTTCGGTCCGCCGTGCGCCACCCTCTCTTCTTCCACGCGCTCATCCACTCGAGGATCCCGCGGCGCACGTACTCCGAGTCCGTATACACGCGCGCGCGCACCGGACGCTTCAACGCCTCGAGCGCGCGAATCACCGCCGTGAGCTCCATGCGGTTGTTGGTGGTCATCGCCTCGGCGCCCGCGATCTCCTTCTCGCGACCGCCGAAGCTCAATAACGCCGCCCAACCACCCGGCCCCGGATTGCCTCGACAGGCGCCGTCGGTATAAATGTCGACGAACGCCGCAGTTCCCTCGCGCACCTCGCTACCCCTCACCCGCCCACGTGCGGGCTCGGCTTCACGAGCCCGCCCAGGACCGCGGGCCGCTCACGGAATCGCGGCCGGATCGGTGTCAGGGTGTAGATGCGCTTGCGCGCCTTGAGGAGGTAGGCGTTGGCGGGCAGGGGATAAGTCAAACCGCGCCGCAACATCCGCCCGAGGCCTTCCCCGGCGGCGAGTCCGCCGCTGAAGGGTCCGCGGTACAAATAATGCTGCGCGGATACTACTTCGTACCCGAGCAGCACTAGCCATTCGCGGATCCTTCTTTCGGAGAGCACGCGGCGCATGCCGGGCGGAAAACCGCTGCGGCTCCAGCGCGCGCGCACGCCCCAGAGGCTCCAGGGGCGAAAACCGAGCACCAGCAGCCGTCCTTCGCCGACGAGCACGCGATCCGCCTCGCGCACGATGGCATAAGGATCGGTGGCGAACTCGAGGATGTGCGGCAGCAGCACCGCATCGATCGAGTCGCTGACGATCGGCAGCTGGGTGGGACGCCCGAGGATGTCGGCGCTCGACGACAGCCCGGGCACGGCGACGATGGATTGACGACGCGTGCGCGCGCCGGCCAACAACTCCCTCGCGGGACCCCAGGCGCCGATCTGCAGCAGCTCCCAGCCAAACACGTCCTCGAGCGCCTCGCCCAGGAGCTGCGATTCCGCGGCGATGAGCGCGGCACCCAAGGGGCTCGACCACCACGTGAGCCGTGCGGCAGCGGGCTCCGGGAACTGAGATCTGTGCGCAGGTGCCATGAAGTACTGGCAATAGTGTGAAGTTAACGGTTAAATTTCCCAGTCCGGATACGTAAGGTCGGAGGTCCGCAGGCGGGCCTCGGCGCTCGCTCCGGTTCGAGAAGAAGTTAACACGCCTTTCAGAGGGTCGGGAACTTGACGGAAACGATTCGAGCCACTCGTCTTGCGCTCACCGTCGTAGCGCTCGCGGCGCTTGCCGCCTGCGCC
>DATFCZ010000095.1:0-18724 GCA_035252605.1 Steroidobacteraceae bacterium | reverse complement strand
CGCTCGAGAAGCTGCACCTGATGGCGGATGCGCTCATCAGGTATGAAACCATCGATGAGGAGCAGCTGAAGGACATCATGGCGGGCCGGCCGCCCAAGCCGCCGGCGGGCTGGGACGATTCGCTGTCGAATCGACCGCCGCGGCCGCCGACCGAGGGCCTGCCGGCGCCGGCGCCCGGCAGCGCGATCGGGCCCCCGGCGGGACAGCACTGAAGCCTCTCGCCTCGTCCCTGCCGACGGGCAAATCACACTCGGTGCTGCATTGCCGGGAGCGGGTGCTCGGGCTCGAGCGGCCCGTGGTCATGGGCGTGCTGAACGTCACGCCCGACTCCTTTTCGGACGGCGGGCGGTTCGTACGGCTGGACGATGCGGTCACGCGCGGGCTGCAGATGGCCGAGGAGGGCGCGGCCATCATCGATGTCGGCGGGGAGTCGACCCGCCCCGGGGCGCAGCCGGTGGGCGTTGAGGAGGAGCTGCGCCGCGTGATTCCGGTGATCGAGGGGCTGCGCGCTCGCACGCAGGCGATCCTTTCGGTCGATACCAGCAAGCCCGAAATCATGCGCGCGGCGGCGGCGGCAGGCGCGGCAATGATCAACGACGTGCGGGCTCTGCGCGAACCGGCGGCACTCGAAGCCGCGGCCGCCTCCGGCTGCGCGGTCTGCCTGATGCACATGCTGGGCGAGCCGCGCACCATGCAGGAGGCGCCGCGCTACGCCGAGGTGGTGGCGGAAGTGCGGCAGTTCCTCGCCGCGCGGGTGGAGGCCTGTCTCGCCGCAGGACTGCCGCTCGATCGCTTGGTGCTCGACCCGGGTTTCGGCTTCGGCAAGACCGTGCAGCACAACCTCGAGCTGCTGCGCCGCCTCGCCGAGTTGTCGGTCAGGGGGCTGCCGATCCTGGCGGGCCTCTCGCGCAAGTCCATGGTGGGCGCACTGACCGGCCGCCCGGCGGGCGAGCGCGTCAACGGCAGCGTCGCGCTCGCGGTAGTGGCGGCGCTCAACGGCGCGCGTATCCTTCGGGTCCACGATGTGGCAGCTACGGTCGATGCATTGAACGTCGTGGCGGCGATCGAGGCGGCTCCCGCGAAATGAGAGGTTGAGTCCTTTGACGCGAAAATACTTCGGCACCGATGGCGTGCGAGGCCGTGTCGGCGAGCACCCGATGACGGTCGACTTCGCGCTGAACCTCGCCAGCGCCGCCGGTCGCGTGCTCGTGCCCGAGGGAGGCACCGTGCTCATCGGCAAGGACACGCGGCTTTCCGGCTACATGTTCGAATCCGCGCTCGAGGCAGGCTTCGTGGCCTCGGGCGTGGATGTCATGCTGATCGGACCGCTGCCCACTCCGGGCATCGCCTACATGACGAGACATTTCAACTGCGACTTCGGCGTCGTCATCAGCGCCTCCCACAACCCCTATGACGACAACGGCATCAAGTTCTTCGATCGCAGCGGGGCGAAGCTCTCGGATGAGCTCGAAGAGCGGATCGAGGCCGAGCTCGCCCAGCCCATCATCACCCGCACCTCCCGCAGCCTGGGCCGGGCCACGCGCGTCGATCGGGCGCGCATCCAATACCAGGAATTCTGCGCTTCGACCCTTCCGAGCGGCATCGATCTCACGGGGTTGAAGATCGTCGTCGATTGCGCCAACGGCGCCGCCTACAAGGTCGGACCGCGCGTGCTCGCGGATCTCGGCGCCGAGATCATCCCCATCGGTTGCTCGCCCAACGGCCGTAACATCAACGACGGCTGCGGCTCCACGGCCCCCGAGCTGCTGCAGCTCACCGTGCCTGGCGTGCGCGCACACCTCGGGCTTGCGCTCGATGGCGACGGCGACCGTCTCGTCATGGTCGATCATCTCGGCCGCACTCTCGATGGCGATCAGCTTCTCTACATCATCGCGCAGGCCCGTAAGGCTGGCGGTGCGCTGCAAGGTCCGGTGATCGGCACCGTCATGAGCAACCTGGGTCTGGAGGTGGCGCTGCGCGAGAGCGGCATCGCATTCCAACGCGCGCCGGTCGGCGATCGCTACGTGCTCAACCTGTTGCGTGAGACCGGCGGCATCCTGGGGGGCGAGACCTCCGGTCACATCATCTGCCTCGACAAGACAACGACCGGTGACGGCCTCGTGAGCGCGCTGCAGGTGCTCGCGGTGATGAAGCAGACCGGGCGCTCGCTCGCGGAGCTCGCCTCCGGCATGCGCAAGTTCCCGCAGGTGCTGCTCAACGTGAAGGTGGCCGCGCGCTTCGATCCCGCGACCGTGCCGGCCGTGCGCGAGGCGGTGCAGCGGATCGAGAAGCGCATGAACGGACAGGGGAGGGTGGTGCTGCGTCCCTCGGGCACCGAGCCGGTCATCCGCGTCATGGTGGAAGGTCGCGACGAGGGCGCCACCCGGGCCGCCGCCACCGAGCTTGCCGAGGTCGTGCGCACCGCGGCCGGCTAAACGTGGGCGGCCCCGCCCCGCCCGAGTGGGCGGGCCTCGCGTTGCGTATCGGGGTCTCGGTGGCTATGATCGCGCCCCCGCTAGAGGCCAGGGCCCATGCGCCGCCCCATCGTTGCTGGAAACTGGAAGATGCACGGAACGCGCAGCGAGAATGCGCGTCTGCTCGAGGAGATCATTTCCGCGTACCCGGCGGAGCCGGCAGCGGAGTGCATCGTCTGCCCGCCTTACGTCTATCTGCAGGAAGTGGGCCGTATGCTGCGCGAGAGCGCCATGCTCCTCGGCGCGCAGGATGTGTGCGCCGACGCCCAGGGCGCTTTCACCGGCGAAGTTTCCGCCACCATGCTCAAGGACGTCGGCTGCCAGTACGTCATCGTCGGGCACTCCGAGCGGCGGCTCCTCTACCGCGAGAGTGATCAGCTCGTTGCCCGCAAGTTCGCGGCGGCGCACGCCAAGGCGCTGGTGCCGATCCTTTGTGTCGGCGAGCAGCTCGCCGAGCGCGAGACCGGCCGCACCCGTGACGTCGTGGCGCGCCAGCTCGATGCAGTGCTCGAGCTTTGCGGCGCGCAGACGTTGCAGAGCGCCGTGATCGCCTACGAGCCGGTCTGGGCCATCGGTACCGGCCGCAATGCCACGCCGGATCAGGCGCAGGAGGTGCACGCCTTCATCCGCGACCGGATTGCCAGCCGGGATGCTACAATCGCCGCTGCCGCGCGCATCCTCTACGGCGGCAGCGTCAAGGCGAGCAATGCAGCGGAGCTCTTTGCGATGCCGGACGTCGACGGCGGCCTGATCGGCGGCGCATCGCTCAAAAGCGACGAATTCCTGGCGATCCTGACCGCGGCAGGATCGCAGTGAGTCTACTAGCTCTCTGGTTGGCCCTCGGGTTGCCCCTATGTTGCACGCATTTCTCGTAGTCATTCAGGTCCTCTCGGCGGTCTGCATCATCGTCCTCGTGATGCTGCAGCGCGGCAAGGGCGCGGAAGCCGGCGCAGGTTTCGGCTCGGGCGCTTCGGGCACCGTGTTCGGAGCGCGCGGCGCGACCACCGCGCTCTCGCGCGCGACCGCGATCTTCGCCGCCGTCTTCATGCTCAACAGTCTCGCGCTGACTTATCTGAGCACGCGCTCGCATCAGCAGCAGACGAGCATTCTGGACATCGCGGGCCAGAGCAAGGCGCCGGGCGCCTCGCAGGCCAACTCGGCAGTGCGCAAGGCGCCGGCACCTGCCCCGGGCATCGCGACGCCGCCGCAGCCGCCGCCGCAGCCGCAACCGCAGCAGCCGCAGCAGCCGCAACCGCAGAAGTGATCCGGCGCGAGCGCGGTCCGCGACTCGACGCCCGAGACGATAATGTTGCCGACGTGGTGGAATTGGTAGACACACTAGCTTGAGGGGCTAGCGCCGCAAGGTGTGGGAGTTCGAATCTCCCCGTCGGCACCAAAAAAGTCGCGAGCGCTGCTAGAATGGGCGGCTTCAAGCGGGAGCAGGCCGAGGCATGCTGACCAATTATCTGCCGATACTGATCTTCCTCGTCATCGCGACGGGACTCGCGCTCCTGCTGCTCGTACTCGGCACCGCAATCGGGCGGTTCTTCTCCCGCAATCCCGCCGATCGCGACAAGCTCTCTCCCTACGAGTGCGGCTTCGAGGCCTTCGAGGACAGCCGCATGAAATTCGACGTGCGCTACTACCTGGTCGCCATTCTCTTCATCGTGTTCGATCTCGAGATCGCGTTCCTCTTTCCCTGGGCGGTCGCGCTCGGGAAGATCGGCACCCCGGGCCTGATCGCCATGGGCGTGTTTCTCGCCATTCTCACCGTCGGATTCATCTACGAGTGGAAGAAAGGGGCGCTGGAGTGGGATTAGATCCGGAAGGCGCCGAAGGCTTCGCACAGCGCGGCTTTCTCACCACGCAGGTCGACAATCTCCTCAACTGGGCGCGTACCGGCTCGCTCTGGCCGATGACCTTCGGGCTCGCCTGCTGCGCGGTGGAGATGATGCACGCCGGCGCTTCACGTTACGACCTCGATCGCTTCGGGGTGGTGTTTCGTCCGAGCCCGCGCCAGTCGGACGTCATGATTGTCGCCGGGACGCTGGTCAACAAGATGGCGCCGGCATTGCGCAAAGTCTATGACCAGATGGCCGAGCCTCGCTGGGTCATCTCGATGGGCTCCTGCGCCAACGGCGGCGGCTATTATCATTATTCTTACTCGGTCGTGCGCGGCTGCGACCGGATCGTGCCGGTCGATGTCTACGTGCCGGGCTGCCCGCCGACGGCCGAGGCGCTGGCGTACGGCATCATACAGCTGCAGAAGAAGATCGCGCGCACCAGCACGATCGCCAGGTAGACAGATGGCAGAACCGACCCCCCCGCCTGGCGAGCAGGCCGCGGACGGCGCGAGCCCGGTCGCCTCCGAGCTCTCGCGCCACATCGAAGCGCAGCTCCAGGGAGCGGCGCAGCGGTTGCCGTCGCTGCCGGGGGAGCTCTCTTACGAGGTGAGGCCGGAGGCCCTGCTTCAAGTCTGCCGTACCCTGCGCGACGCGCCGGACCTCAGGTTCGAGATGCTGATGGACCTCGCGGGCGTCGACTATCTGCACTACGGGAGAGACGAGTGGCAGACCGCCACCGCGACTCACTCGGGCTTCAGCCGCGGCCGGGTGGCGCGCGCGAGCCCGCCGGATCCCAACATGCCGGGCCGCTTCGCCGTCGCCTACCAGCTCCTCTCCATTACGCACAACGCGCGGCTCACGCTGCGCGTCCGCTGCCCCGACACGCAGGAGCCGACCGTCGACTCGGTGACCGAGATCTGGGCCAGCGCCAACTGGTTCGAGCGCGAAGCGTTCGACCTCTTCGGCATCCTCTTTCGCGGCCATCCTGACCTGCGCCGCATCCTCACCGACTACGGCTTCATCGGACACCCGTTCCGCAAGGACTTCCCGCTCATCGGCAATGTCGAGGTGCAGTACGACCCGGAGAGAAAGCGCGTCGTGTACCAGCCGGTGAGCATCGTGCCGCGGGTGCTGGTGCCGAAGGTGATCCGTCACGATCACCGCTATGAGCCGGCGCTCAAAGACCCGGAGGCACCGCGCTAGTATGAAGCGCTGGATCCGGTCATCCTGCCCGTCCCAGCGCGGCGGCGCGCAAAAGGCGCGACTTTTGCGCGCCGCTCGCCACCTGCGGCGGCGGGCACCTCCCTGTGCCTTCATGGGCTAGTGATATGGCGACCAACCCGATGGCGGAGATCCGCAACTACACGATGAACTTCGGCCCGCAGCACCCCGCGGCCCATGGCGTGCTGCGCCTCGTGCTCGAGATGGACGGCGAGGTCATCCAGAAGGCCGACCCGCACATCGGTCTCCTGCACCGCGCGACCGAGAAGCTCGCGGAGTCGAAGCCCTTCAACCAGTCGATCGGCTACATGGACCGGCTGGATTACGTCTCCATGATGTGCAACGAGCACGCCTACGTGCTCGCCATCGAGCGGTTGCTCGGCATCGCGCCGCCCGAGCGCGCGCAGTACATCCGCGTGATGTTCGATGAGATCACGCGCCTCCTGAATCACCTCATGTGGCTCGGCGCGCATGCGCTCGACATCGGCGCCATGACCGTGTTTCTGCTCTGCTTCAAGGAGCGCGAGGAACTCATGGACGTCTACGAGGCGGTCTCGGGCACGCGCATGCACGCCACCTACTATCGTCCGGGCGGCGTCTACCGCGACCTGCCGGAAGCGATGCCGAAGTACCAGCCGTCGAAGTGGCGCTCGCAGAAGGAGGTCGACCGCCTCAACGAGGCGCGCGCGGGCACCATGCTCGATTTTCTCGAGGCCTTCACCCGCCGTTTCCCGGCCTGCATCGACGATTACGAGGCGCTGCTCACCGACAACCGCATCTGGAAGCAGCGCACCGTCAACATCGGCGTCGTCTCCCCCGAGCGCGCGCTGCAGCTTGGATTCTCGGGCCCGATGCTGCGCGGCTCCGGCATCGTGTGGGATCTGCGCAAGAAGCAGCCGTACGAGGTCTACGACCGGATGGATTTCGACATCCCCGTGGGCGTCAACGGCGACTGCTACGACCGCTATCTCGTGCGGGTGGAGGAGATGCGGCAGTCGACCCGGATCGTCCGCCAGTGCGTCGATTGGCTGCGCAAGAACCACGGTCCGGTGATGATCGATGACCGCAAGGTCCGCCCGCCGCGCCGCGAGCACATGAAGGGCGACATGGAATCGCTCATTCACCACTTCAAGTTCTTCACCGAGGGCTATGAAGTGCCTGAGGGCGAGACCTACGCCGCGATCGAGGCGCCGAAGGGCGAGTTCGGCATCTATCTCGTCTCCGACGGCGCCAACAAACCCTATCGGCTGAAGTGCCGCGCTCCGGGCTTCCCGCATCTCGCCGCGCTCGAGGAGATGATTCGCGGCCACATGATCGCCGATGTCGTCGCGGTGATCGGCACACAGGACATCGTCTTCGGGGAAATAGACCGTTGAGCAACGAGAGCCAGAGCCCTGCCGTCCGCGCCGCGGGCGCCGGCGCCACCACGCTCCTCTCGGAGCACACGCGGCGCGAGATCGATCACTGGGTCGCCAAGTTTCCGCCCGGCAGACAGCGCTCCGCGTGCATCGCGGCGCTGCGCGCGGCGCAGGAGCAGAACCAGGGTCATCTCACCAAGGCGCTCATGGATGCGGTAGCCGAGTACCTCGCGCTGCCGCCCATCCAGGTGTACGAGGTGGCCGGGTTTTACTCCATGTTCGAGCTCCATCCCTGCGGCCGCCACCACGTCAGCATCTGCACCAACATCTCCTGCATGCTGAACGGCGCGGAGGACCTGGTGGCGCATGCGGAGCGCAAGCTCGGCATCAAGCTCGGTGAGAGCACGTCCGACGGACGCGTTTTCCTGAAGGAGGAGCACGAGTGCCTCGCCGCCTGCACCGGCACGCCGATGATGATGGTGGACCACGTTTTCCACGAGCATCTCACCCCGGAGAAGCTCGATCAGGTTCTCGATGAGCTGAAGTAGCGCCATGCCGATCAGCCCCGACAAGATGAACCTCGTCGTGTTCGAGCCGCTGAAGCTCGAGCGCCCATGGGAGCTCGCGACCTACCGGAAGATCGGCGGTTACGAAGTGTGGGAGAAGATCATCGCCGAGAAGCTCCCGCGCGAGCAGATCATCGATGCCGTGAAGGCCTCGGGACTGCGCGGCCGGGGCGGCGCGGGCTTTCCCACGGGGACCAAGTGGAGCTTCATGCCGCGCAACTCGCCGGTGCAGAAGTACCTCGTCTGCAATTCCGATGAGAGCGAACCCGGCACCTGCCACGACCGCGACATCCTGCGCTACAACCCGCACGCGCTCATCGAGGGCCTGGCGATCGCCGGCTACGCGACGAATTCCACCGTTGCCTACAACTACATCCGCGGCGAGTTCCTCGGCGAGCCGGTGCCGCGGTTCGAGGCGGCGCTGAAGGAAGCCTACGACGCCGGTCTCCTCGGCAAGAACGTCCGCGGCACCGGAATCGATTTCGATATCCATACGTTCGTAGGCGCCGGCGCCTACATCTGCGGCGAGGAAACGGCGCTCCTCGACTCCCTCGAGGGCAAGACCGGCAAGCCGCGCTTCAAGCCGCCCTTCCCGGCCAACTTCGGTCTCTACGGCCAGCCGACCACGATCAATAACACCCAGAGCTTCGCCTCCACTCCCACCATCCTGAGGAAGGGGCCGCAGTGGTTCGCCGCGCTGGGGCCCGCGAACTCGGGCGGCACGGTGATCTTCTCCGTCTCAGGTCACGTGGAGAAGGCCGGTAACTTCGAGCTGCCCCTCGGCACCCCGTTCAAGGATCTGCTCGAGCTCGCCGGCGGCGTGCGCGGCGGGCGGCGGCTGAAGGCCGTGATCCCGGGCGGCTCGTCGGTGCCGGTCGTGCCGGGGGAAGTCATGCTCAAAGTCAACATGGACTACGATTCGCTCCGCGCGGCAGGCTCCGCGGTGGGCTCGGCGGCCGTCATCGTCATGGACGAGACCACCTGCATGGTGCGGGTGCTCGAGCGCATCTCGCGCTTCTACATGGCCGAATCCTGCGGCCAGTGCACGCCCTGCCGGGAGGGCACCGGCTGGATGAACCGGATCATCAAGCGCATTCTGGCCGGACAGGCGCGCCGCGAGGAGCTCAACCTCCTCGTCGACGTGGCCAACCGCATCGAGGGACACACCATCTGCGCGCTGGGGGATGCGGCCGCCTGGCCGGTGCAAAGCTTCCTCAAGCACTTCCGGCACGAGTTCGAGTACATGGTCGATCACGGTGGCCGCAGCATCGTCGCGGACCAGCTCGGAGCGCGAGCGGCATAACATGGCTGAAGAATTCGTCAACGTCGAGATCAACGGCAAGCCGGTCAAGGCCCGCAAGGGCGAGATGATCATCCGCGTCACCGACGCGAACGGCACCTACGTGCCGCGCTTCTGCTATCACGACAAACTCTCGGTGGCGGCGAACTGCCGCATGTGCCTGGTCGAGGTGGAGAAGGCACCGAAGCCGATGCCGGCATGCGCCACCCCGGTCGCCGAGGGCATGAAGATCTTCACCGACTCGCCGCGGGCGATCGGCGCACAGCGCGCCACCATGGAGTTCCTGCTCATCAACCATCCACTCGACTGCCCGATCTGCGATCAGGGCGGGGAATGCGAGCTGCAGGATCTCGCGCTCGGCTTTGGCCGCGACTACTCGCGCTTCACCGAGCGCAAGCGCTCGGTTCCCGACGAGGATCTCGGACCGCTCATCGCCACCGACATGACCCGGTGCATCCATTGCACCCGCTGCATCCGCTTCACCGAGGAGATCGCCGGCATCCAGGAGCTCGGCATGCTCGGCCGCGGCGAGCAGATGAAGGTGCGCCGCTACATCGAGAGCACGGTCAACCACGAGCTCTCGGGCAATGTGATCGACCTGTGCCCGGTAGGGGCGCTGGTGGACAAGTCCTACCGCTTCAGCGCGCGCGGCTGGGAGATGATGTCGGTCCCGCTCGTCTCCCCGCACGACGGCACGGGCACGAATCTCTTCGGACACGTGCTGCGCGGGCGTCTCATGCGCGTCGTGCCGCGCGAGAACGAGGCCATCAACGAGACCTGGATCGCCGATCGCGACCGCTACAGCTACCAGGGGATTTACAGCGAGGACCGCCTCGAGCGGCCGATGATCCGCAAGAGCGGAGGGGACGGACAGTGGGTCGAGACCGACTGGGAGACGGCGCTCGCGAAAGCGGCCGAGGGGCTGCGCGGCCGCGCGCGCGATCTCGGCGTGCTGGCGAGCTCATCGAGCACGCTCGAGGAGCTGTATCTCGCCGGCCGCATCGCCCGCGGCCTCGGCAGCGGCAACATCGACTCGCGCCTGCGTCAGCGCGACTTTCGTGACCAGAGCGCCGATCCGCTCTATCCGAGCCTCGGAGTGCGGATCGCCGACATCGACGCGCTCCAGGGCCTGCTCATCGTTGGCTGCAACCTGCGCCGAGAGGTGCCGATACTCGCGCACCGCGTGCGCAAGGCGGCCAGGCGAGGCGCGAAAGTCGCGCTGCTGAATCCCGCGGTGTTCCACTATCACTTCCCGGTCGCCGCCTGTCTCGAGTCGGCTCCGGCCAGTCAGGTCGCCGACCTCGCCGCCATCCTGCGCGCCGCAGCCGAGGCATCGGGTGTCGCGGTTCCGGCGCATCTCGCCGAGGTGACGGGCGGCGCCCGCGTCGAGGAGCAGCATCGAGCCGCAGCCGCGGCGCTGGGCTCCGGCGAGCGGCGCGCCGTGTGGCTCGGCGCCCTCGCGCTCCGGCACCCGCGCTTTGCCGACCTCCGGGCGCTCGCGGCCGCTCTGGCACAGGTGACCGGCGCTTCCCTCGGCGTGCTCGCGGAGGGTGCCAATGCCGCCGGAGCCTATCTCGCCGGCGCCGTGCCGCACCGGGAGGCGGGCGGCAAGCCCGTGAGCGCGCCCGGCTTGACGGCGGCCGACATGTTGGCACGGCCGCTCAAATCCTATCTCCTGGTCGGCGGCGTCGAGCCCTGGATCGATGCGCCGGAGGGCGATGCCGCACGCGCTCTCGGCCAGGCGGAGCTCGTCGTCGCGATCACGCCGTTTGCGAGCGAGACTCTGCGCAAGGTCGCCCACGTCCTGCTGCCGGCGGGCACGTTCGCGGAGACTTCCGGGACCTACGTGAATCTCGAGGGGCTCTGGCAGAGTCAGACCGGCGCGGCCGCGCCCGTCGGGGAAGCGCGCCCCGCGTGGAAGATCCTGCGGGTGCTCGGCAATCTCCTCGGCCTCGCCGGCTTCGACTACCAGTCCTCGGAGGAGGTGCGGGCGGAGCTCGCGACGCTCATCGACGCGCCTACCGCGTATTTGGCACCCGGCTACGCGGGTCGACACGTGGTCGCGGACGCGAGCGCGCCGGACGCGGCCAGTGTCATCGACGTCCCGATGTACCAGATCGATGCGCTCGTGCGCCGCGCGCCCTCGTTGCAAAGAACCCGCGAAGGCCGCGCCAGCGCGGTGACGTACTGACATGCCGCAGACCCTCGCCATCGCCTGGGCCTCTCTCCCGGGCACCGCCCGGACGACGGTGTGGATCCTGATCGTCACGGTCATTCTCATCGTCTGTGTCGCGCTCCTGACGCTCTGGGAGCGCAAGGTCATCGGCTGGATGCAGCTTCGCCGGGGACCGAACCGAGTGCGCATCTTCGGCCTCTTCCCGGGGCTCGGTCAGCCGTTCGCGGACGTCTTCAAGCTCCTCGCGAAGGAAGTGATCGTCCCGACCAATGCCAACAAGTTCCTGTTCCGCGTTGCGCCGATGATCGCGCTCGTTCCGGCTTTCGCAGCCTGGGCGGTGATTCCGCTCTCGCCGGAGCTCGTCATCTCCCAGGCCAACGCGGGGCTCCTCTACCTACTGGCACTCACCTCGATGGGCGTCTACGGGGTCATCATCGCCGGCTGGGCGGCCAACTCGAAATACGCCATGCTCGGCGCGATGCGCTCGGCGGCTCAGATGGTGGCCTACGAGATCGCCATGGGCTTCGCGCTGGTCGGCGTGCTGATGGCCGAGGGCAGCATGAATCTCGGCGTCATCGTGCGCAGCCAGGAAGGCGGGGTGCTCTCACAGAACTGGTTCTGGCTCTTTCCGCTCCTCGTCGTCTACTTCATCTCGGGAGTGGCCGAGACCAACCGCGCGCCCTTCGACGTCGCCGAGGGCGAGTCGGAGATCGTCGCGGGATTCCATGTCGAGTACTCGGGGATCGCCTTCGCGCTCTTCTTCCTCGCCGAGTACGCCAATATGATCCTCATCTCGGCGCTGACGGCGGTGTTCTTCTTCGGCGGGTGGCTCTCGCCCTGGCAGGGGTATCCGGGCATCGGGCAAACGATCCTCGGTCAGTCGAGCTTCTTCTGGCTGGGTCTGAAGATTTTCGTGTTCCTGTTCGTGTTCCTGTGGTTCCGCGCCACTTTTCCCCGCTACCGCTACGACCAGATCATGCGGCTCGGATGGAAGGCGCTGATTCCCGTGACGCTGGTCTGGATCGGAGTGGAGATGGTGCTCGCGCACTATCACGTCGGTCCCTGGGCGCGGCCCTGGTACCAATAAGGGAGGCAAGCCGATGGCCAATCTGCTCAAGACCTATCTCATGCCCGAGATGATCAAGGGGCTGGCGGTTACCGCGCGCACCTTCCTCATGCGCAAGTACACACTCAACTACCCGGAAGAGAAGACTCCGCAGTCACCCCGCTTTCGCGGCCTGCACGCGCTGCGCCGTTACGCCAACGGCCAGGAGCGCTGCATCGCCTGCAAGCTGTGCGAGGCGGTCTGTCCGGCGGTGTGCATCACGATCGACTCCGACGTGGCCCAGGACGGCACCCGGCGCACGACCCGCTACGACATCGATCTCTTCAAGTGCATCTATTGCGGCTTCTGCGAGGAGGCTTGTCCGGTGGACGCCATCGTGCTCACCCGCATCCACGAGTACCACATGGAGCATCGCGGCGAGAACATCATGAGCAAGGACAAGCTGCTCGCGGTCGGGGAGCGCTACGAAAGCATGATCGCCGCCGACAAAGCGGCGGATGCGCCATATCGCTGAGTGGCCGAAGGCATCAGATATGTTAGTGCAGATTCTCTTTTACATCTTCGGCACGCTGCTCGTCGCCTCCGCGCTCGGACTCATCACCGCGCGCAATCCGGTGTACTCGGCGCTCTTCCTCGTGCTCTGCTTCTTCAACTCCGCGGTGATCTGGATTCTCACCGAGGCGGAATTTCTCGCGATCGTGCTCGTGCTCGTCTACGTCGGCGCGGTCATGGTGCTCTTCCTGTTCGTGGTGATGATGCTCGACATCAACCTCGCGGAGCTGCGGCGCGGCTTCACCCGCTTCGCCTGGCTCGGCTGGCTCACCGCCTTCGCCGTCATCGCGGAGATCGTCGGGGTGGTCTGGTCGCACGGCCTCACGGGACTCGACGTCAGTAAGGCTCCAGTGCCCGAGCCCGCCGACTACAGCAACACGCTCGCCCTCGGGCAGGTGATCTACACCCGCTACGCGTATCCCTTCGAGCTCGCCGCGATGCTGCTCCTGGTGGCGATCGTCGCGGCCATCGCGCTCACCCTGCGCCACCGCCAGGGGCTGAAGATACAGGACATCTCGCGGCAGGTCTCCGTGCGCGCGGCCGACCGCGTGCGCATCATGAAGATCGAGGCGGAGAAGCGGACATGATGACGCACGCCATCACCCTGGCGGAGCTCCTCACCCTCTCGGGGGTGCTGTTCGCCCTGGCGGTCGCGGGCATCTTCCTCAACCGCAAGAACGTCATCCTGCTCCTCATGTGCGTGGAGCTGCTGCTGCTCGCCGCCAACTTCAATTTCATCGCCTTCTCGCGCGTGCTTGGCGACATCAACGGGCAGGTGTTCGTGTTCTTCGTGCTTACCGTGGCGGCGGCGGAATCGGCGATCGGGCTCGCGATCCTGGTCGTGCTGTTCCGCGAGCGGCGCAGCATCAATGTCGAAGACCTGAATACCCTGCGAGGCTGACGCCGAATGAATCCGCACGTGCTGATCGCCATCCCCCTGCTGCCGCTCGCGGCTGCCGTGATCGCGGGCCTGGGCGGGCGCCTCATCGGGCGCGCGGGTGCGCATACCGTGACCATCCTCGCCGTCGCCGCCTCCTGTGCGCTCTCGATGCTCGTGCTCAAGCAGCTCTGCGCCGAAGGCGTGCCGACCTTCAATGGACCCGTGTACACCTGGGCGCTCACCGATGGCGTGCACATCGACGTGGGATTCCTGATCGACCGCCTGAGCGCGCTCATGATGGCGGTGGTCACGTTCGTGTCGCTGTGCGTGCACGTCTACACCATCGGCTACATGCGCGATGACCCGGGGTATGTTCGCTTCTTCAGCTACATCTCGCTGTTCACCTTCTCGATGCTGATGCTCGTGATGGCGAACAACTTCATGCAGCTCTTCTTCGGCTGGGAAGCGGTGGGCACGGTCTCGTACCTGCTGATCGGGTTCTGGTACACGCGGCCGAGCGCGGTGTTCGCGAATCTCAAGGCGTTCATCGTCAACCGTATCGGCGACTTCGGCTTCATCATCGGTATCGCGGCGGTGTTCGCCTACACGGGCTCGTTGTCCTACGACGCGGTATTCACCGCGGCTCCGCACCTGGCGCAGGCGATCATCCCGATCAGCACGGCGAGCGGCGTCAATGCGATCACCCTCATCTGCGTCTGCCTGTTCGTCGGCGCGATGGGCAAGTCGGCACAGGTGCCGCTGCATGTCTGGCTGCCCGACTCGATGGAAGGCCCGACGCCGATCTCGGCGCTGATCCACGCCGCGACCATGGTGACGGCGGGCATCTTCATGGTGGCCCGCATGTCGCCCCTCTTCGAGTACTCGGATACGGCGCTGTCCTTCGTGCTCGTCATCGGGGCGACGACGGCCTTCTTCATGGGACTGATCGGCGTCGTCAACAATGACATCAAGCGCGTGATCGCCTATTCGACGCTCTCGCAGCTCGGCTACATGACGGCGGCCCTCGGGGTGTCGGCGTACAGCGCGGCCATCTTTCACCTGATGACGCACGCCTTCTTCAAGGCGCTCCTCTTCCTCGCCGCCGGCTCGGTCATCATCGCCATGCATCACGAGCAGGATATACGCAAGATGGGCGGCCTCGGAAAGTACATGCCGATCACCGCCATCACCTGCTGGATCGGCGGACTCGCGCTGGTCGCCACGCCCTTCTTCTCGGGCTTCTACTCGAAGGACGCCATCATCGAGGCGGTGGGCGCGTCGCACCGCTGGGGGGCGACGTATGCGTACTGGTGCGTGCTGCTCGGCGCCTATGTCACCTCGCTTTACACCTTTCGCCTCCTCTTCATGACCTTCCATGGCGAGGAGCGCTTCCGTCACGTGCAGCCGGCTCACGAGGCTCACGATCAGGAGGGCTCGAAGACGGTGGGGCACGAGGAGGAGCAGCAGGAGCCGAGCGCGGCCGGGCACGTGCCGGAAGATGTGCACGGCGGGCCCACGTACCCGCACGCCGAAGGGGCGGCGCATCCGGCGGCGCATGCGCATCATTCGGCGGAGCCGCGCGAGAGCCCGTGGGTGGTCACGGTGCCGCTCATCGCGCTGGCCATTCCGTCGCTCCTGGTCGGCTATTTCACCGTGGGTCCCGTGCTCTTCGGCGGCTACTTCGGTCATTCCATCTTCGTGCTGCCCGCAAACAACATCATCGGCGCGATGGCGCGCGATTTCCACGGTCCGGGGCGGCTCGGCTTTCACGGCTTCCTCGGTTGGCCGTTCGCGCTGATGGTCCTCGGTTTCATCACGGCCTGGGTCTGCTTCCTCTGGCGTCCCTCGCTCGCGGACCAGGCGGCGCGCACCTTCAGCGGGTTGCGCACGGTTCTCGTCGAGAAGTACTACTTCGATTGGATCAACGAGAAGATCGTTGCGCCGCTCGCACGCGGCATCGGCTTCGGCCTGTGGAAGGCCGGCGACCAGGGATTGATCGACGGCGCGCTGGTCAACGGCTCGGCCGAGACCGTCGGCTGGCTGGGCGGCGTCATGCGGCGGGTGCAGAACGGGTACCTGTACTCGTACGCCTTCTGGATCGTGATCGGCCTCGCGGCGCTGCTCGGCTGGTTCCTCGCCCGCGGCTGAAGAAAGCAACAGAATGCACGCACACCTGCTATCGATCCTCATCTGGCTGCCGATCGCCGCCGGTATCGTGGTGCTCCTCCTGGGGGAGCGCTACATCGCGGCGGGACGCTGGCTGTCGCTGCTCGCCGCCGTCGCCACGCTCGTACTCTGCTTCCCGGTCCTCGGCGGCTTCAACACCCACACCGCCGCCTACCAGTTCGTGGAGACGGCGGCGTGGATTCCGCGATTCAACGCCTCGTATGCTCTCGGCGTCGACGGCATCTCGCTGCCCCTCGTGGTGCTCACGGCAGTGATGACCATTCCGGTGGTGATCGCCGGCTGGACGGTGATCAAGGCGCGCCCCGCACAGTATTTCGCGGCCTTCCTGCTGATGGAAGGAGTGATGATCGGGGTGTTCGAGGCCACCGATGCGCTGCTCTTCTACTTCTTCTGGGAAGCGATGCTGATCCCGATGTTCCTCATCATCGGCATCTGGGGCGGCCCGCGGCGGGTGTACGCCACGTTGAAATTCTTCCTGTACACGTTCCTCGGGTCCGTGCTGATGCTGGCGGCCCTCATCTACATGTACGTGAAGGCGGGCAGCTACTCGATCGCGAGCTTCCAGGCGCTGCCGCTGACCCTCGAGGAGCAGCGTTGGATCTTCTCCGCCTTCATGCTCGCCTTCGCGGTGAAAGTGCCGATGTGGCCGGTACATACCTGGCTGCCCGATGCGCACGTCGAGGCGCCGACTGGCGGCTCGGTGATTCTGGCGGCCATCATGCTGAAGATGGGGGGCTACGGTTTCCTGCGCTTCAGCCTGCCGGTCACCCCCGATGCCTGTCGCGAGCTCTACCTGCTGGTCGTCACGCTGTCGCTCATTGCGATCATCTACATCGGCTTCGTCGCCATCATCCAGGCGGACATGAAGAAGCTGATCGCCTACTCCTCGGTCGCGCACATGGGCTTCGTGACGCTCGGCGCCTTCCTGGTGTACGAGATCGTGCGCAACACCGGCCAGGTGCAGGGCGCGGCCATGGGGATGGACGGCGCCATGGTGCAGATGATCTCTCATGGCCTCATATCGGGCGCGCTCTTCCTCTGCGTGGGCGTGCTCTACGACCGGATGCACACCCGCGAGATCGCCGCCTACGGCGGGGTGATCAATACCATGCCCATCTTCGCCGCCTTCATGGTCGGGTTCGCGCTCGCCAACACCGGTCTGCCCGGGACCTCGGGATTCGTGGGCGAGTTCCTGGTGATCCTCGCGAGCTTCAAGGCGAGCTTCTGGTATTCGGCGCTCGCCGCCGTCACCCTGATCTTGAGCGCGTGCTACTCCCTCTGGCTGGTCAAGAAGGTGCTCTACGGGCCGGTGGCCAACGATCACGTCGCGCATCTCACCGATCTCAACGGCCGCGAGTTCATCGTGCTCGGCGTGCTCGGGGTTCTGGTGGTGGCGGTCGGCATCTGGCCGGAGCCGCTCCTCAAGATCATGGAGCCTTCGATCCATCACCTGGTCACCCAGGCCGTAGCCACCAAGATCCCGCTGTGATCCGCCCTTACCCAGTGAAGGCCGCCGAATGATGACGACCCTGCACAGCTTCGCCGGCCTGGCCCCCGCGGTCCCGGAGATTTATCTTGCATTCGCGATCTGTGTGGTGCTGCTCTTCGAGGTCTTCGTGGGCGTGAAGCGCCCTGGGTCGACCTCGACGCTCACGCTGCTCGTCCTCGTCGTGGGGGCGGCGCTCACCGTGCGCTACGCCAACACCGGCCATCACGCCGTGCTCTTCGATGGCATGTACGTCACCGACCCGCTCGCTTTCGTGCTGAAGCTCGCCGGGTTCCTCTTCGTCGCGGTGGCGCTGCTCTACTCACGCATGTATCTCGAGAATCGCAACATCCTGCGCGGCGAGTACTACGTGCTCGCGCTCACCGCGCTGCTCGGCATTTTCGTGCTCGTCTCGGCCAACAGCCTGGTCACGGTGTACATCGGCGTGGAGCTGTTGGCTTTGCCGATCTATACCATGGTGGCCTTCGACCGGGACTCGGGTATCTCCGCCGAATCCGCCATCAAGTATTTCGTGCTGGGGGCAATCGCCTCCGGTACGCTGCTCTACGGCATGTCGATCGTCTACGGCCTGACGGGAACGCTCGATCTGGAGGTGATCGCGACCAAGCTCACCACGCCGGGAAGCCTGGGAGTGATCCTCGGTCTCGCCTTCATCGTGGTCGCGATCGCCTTCAAGTTCGGTGCCGTGCCGTTTCATATGTGGCTACCGGACGTCTACGAAGGCGCTCCGACCAGCGTCACGCTGTTCGTCGGCACGGCGCCCAAGATCGGCTACTTCGCGCTGATCCTGCGGCTGCTGGCGCATGGGCTCGCGGGCACGTCCGCCGACTGGACGCTGATGTTGACGCCGCTCGTCGTATTGACCCTGATCGTCGGCAACGTGGTGGCGATCGCGCAGGCGGACCTGAAACGCATGCTCGCATACTCCACGATCAGCCACGTTGGATTCATCCTGCTCGGCTTCGTCGCCGGCACTCCGAGCGGCTACACCGCCGCCCTGTATTACATGCTGGTGTACGTTCTCATGGCGCTCGGCGCCTTCGGCGTGATCCTGCTCGCGAGCCGCAAGGGCTTCGAGGCGGACAAGCTCGACCACTACCGGGGTCTCCATCAGCGCGATCCGCTGCTCGCGCTGGTCATGATGGTGGTGATGTTCTCCTTCGCGGGCGTGCCGCCCCTGGTCGGCTTCTGGGCGAAGCTCAGGATCATCCAGGCGCTCTGGGAGACGAGCCATCTCGGGCTGGTGGTCCTCGCGGTGGTGATGTCGGTGGTGGGCGCGTTCTATTACCTGCGAGTCGTGAAGCTCATGTACTTCGATGCGCCGCCGGAGAACCTTCCCGCCACTCTGCGGCCGCTCGGTCCGCGCTTCGTGATCGGCCTCAACGCCGCGGCAGTGCTCGCGCTCGGCATCATCCCGGCGCCACTGCTCGATCTTTGCAGCAGCCTCATCCATTATTGAGAATTGCGTAAGTGAGTAGCACTTTTTACGCCGCTTGCTGTCCAACCCCCTCGAATGGTTTCATTCGAGGTGACGATGAACCACGAGCAACAATTGATCGTGCTGGAGCGCCGACGGCGACGGGCTGCGCGGCT
>DATFCZ010000094.1:0-130313 GCA_035252605.1 Steroidobacteraceae bacterium | reverse complement strand
GTGCCGCTCGCCATCCCTGGCGGCGGGGCCTGCGCCCCGGCCGTGGTGGCCGGGCGCTCGCCGCCTCTCGAGGCTCGCCCCATCACCGCGCTGCGCGGTGTCGGCGAGGCGCTCGCGCAGCGCCTCGCCCGCCTCGGCGTCACGCAGGTGCAGGACCTGCTGTTCGTGCTGCCGCTCAGGTACGAGGATCGCACCACCGTCCTCAGGATCGGCTCGCTCCTGCCCGGGATGCGCGCGGTGGTGGAAGGGGAGATACAGCTGGCGCAGGTCGCCTATCGCCGTCGCCGGCAGCTGCAGTGCAGCCTCTCGGACGGCTCGGGTTTTCTGACGCTGCGCTTCTTTCACTTCTCGGCCTCCCAACAGCAGGGCCTCGCACGCGGCGCGCGGCTGCGCTGCTTCGGCGAGGTTCGCCGGGGTCCACAGGGGCTCGAGATGGTCCACCCGGAATACCGTCGCGTGAGCGGCGAGCCGGCGGCACCCGAGGAGACGCTGACGCCCATCTATCCGCTCACCGAGGGGGTGCCGCAGGGGAGGCTGCGCGCGCTCATCGCGCAGGCCTTGCACGAGCTCGACACCGCGGCGGTGCGCGATTGGATTCCGGCGCAGGTGCTGAAGCCTTTGCACCTGCCGCCGCTGCGGGATGCATTGCGCTATGTACACCGGCCGCCGCGGGAAGCGCGGCTCGGCGAGCTCGCCGCCGGCCGTCACCCGGCGCAGCGACGGCTCGCCTTCGAAGAGCTGCTCGCGCACCAGGCGAGCCTGCGTCTGTTGAAACGCGCCGCCAAGGTCGATCCGGCATGGGCGCTCGAGGATCCCGAGCGCAAGGCGCAGCAGCTCCTGGCCTCCTTGCCTTTTTCCCTGACCCGCGCCCAGGCGCGCGCGCTGGCCGAGATCGATGCGGATCTGCGCTCCGAGGCGCCGATGGTGCGGCTCATCCAAGGGGACGTCGGCTGCGGCAAGACGATCCTCGCCGCGCTCGCCGCTGCGCGCGCCGCCGGCACCGGGCTGCAGGCTGCGCTCATGGCGCCGACGGAGCTCCTCGCCGAGCAACACTGGCGAAGCTTCAGCGAGTGGCTGCGGCCCCTGCAGTTGCCGGTGGCCCTGCTCACCAGCGGTCAGCCGGCGGCGGCCCGCCGCAGCGCGCTCGAGACGATCGCCTCCGGTGAGGTGCGGGTCATCATCGGGACGCACGCGCTGTTTCAGCAAGGCATCGAGTTCTCGCGGCTCGCGCTCGTCATCGTCGATGAGCAGCATCGCTTCGGTGTGCAGCAGCGGCTGCGACTGAAGGAGAAGGGCAGCAGCAGCGGCCGCGTCCCCCACCAGCTCATCATGACCGCGACGCCCATCCCGCGGACGCTCGCGATGACCGCCTACGCCGATCTCGACCTCTCGGTGATCGACGAGCTGCCGCCGGGACGCACGCCGGTACGCACGGTGGTGGTACCGGAGCGGCGCCGCGAGGAGGTGGTGGCCCGCATCGTGCAGATCTGCCGCAGCGGCCGCCAGGTCTACTGGGTCTGTCCGCTCATCGATGAGTCGGACGAGCTGCGCTCGCAGGCCGCGGAGGAGACCGCCACGGCGCTCGTCGAGGCATTGCCGGAGGTGCGCGTGGGCCTGGTGCACGGCCGCATGCCGTCCGCCAAGAAGGATGCGGCGATGCTCGCCTTCAAGGCGGGCAGGATACAACTCCTCGTGGCGACGACCGTCATCGAGGTAGGAGTCGACGTTCCCAATGCGACGTTGATGATCATCGAGAACGCCGAGCGCATGGGCCTCGCGCAGCTGCATCAGCTGCGCGGCCGGGTCGGCCGCGGGGCCAAGGCCAGCACCTGCGTGCTCCTTTATCGGGGACCTCTCTCGCCGTTGGCACGCCAGCGCCTGAGGGTCATTCGCGACAGCAACGATGGTTTCGAGATCGCGCGGCGCGATCTCGAGCTCCGGGGCCCGGGGGAGCTCCTCGGCACCCGCCAGACGGGGCTGGCGCAGCTTCGCGTGGCGGATCTCACGCGCGATGCGGACCTCCTGCCCCGCGTGCAGGAAGCCGCCGAGCTGCTGATCGCCGGGTACCCGGATAATATTGCGGCACTCGCGGCGCGGTGGATCGGCTCGGGCGAACAATATGGGAGAGTTGGCTAATCATGCGGTGGCAAGCCGGAAAGCAAATCACGAGGCGAGCCAAGGCCGCTCGTGGCCCGCGAGGTCGTAGACGGTGAGCACTCCCGCGCTCGCCCCAGGCGCCGCAGGCGAATTGGGGGCAGCAAACAAGCTGAAGGAGGCACCCCTCCATTACCGCCTCGCCCGGCGCCTGGAGGAATATGCGCGGCTCGCGCGCTTCGATCGCCCGATCGGCACCTGGCTCCTTTTGTGGCCGGCGCTCTGGGCGCTCTGGATCGCCGGCGGCGGCCGGCCGGATCAGAAGGTGTTGATCGTCTTCGCGCTCGGCGTCATCGTCATGCGGGCCGCAGGCTGCATCATCAACGACTTCGCCGACCGCGACATCGACCCTCACGTCAAGCGCACACGCGAGCGACCGCTGGCGGCGCGGCGCGTATCGCCGCTGGAAGCGCTGGTGCTTTTCGTGCTGCTGGGTGCAGCCGCGCTGTGGCTGGTCACGCGGCTCAACCCCTTCACGGTGAAACTCGGCATCATCGGCGCCGCGCTCACGGTGTCCTACCCTTTCGTCAAGCGGTTCTTCCCGCTGCCCCAACTCTATCTCGGCATTTCCTTCGGCGGCTGGAGCGTACCGATGGCTTTCGCCGCGCAGCGCGATGCCTTGCCGCGCATCGCCTGGGTCCTTTACATCGCGGCGGTCATCTGGGCGGCCGTGTACGACACCATCTACGCCATGGTCGACCGGGAGGATGACCTCGCGATCGGGGTCAAATCGAGCGCCATTCTCTTTGCGGACATGGATCGGGTGTTGATCGGAGTTCTGCAGGCGATGATGCTGCTCGCTCTGGTGCTCGCCGGCCGCGACATGGTCTTCGGCCGCTGGTACTACGGCGGCCTCGCCGTCGCGGGGGCGCTCTTCCTCTACCAGCAGTGGCTGATCCGCGAGCGCGAGCCCGCCGCCTGCCTGCGTGCTTTCCTCAACAACAACTATGTCGGCATGGCGATCTTCATCGGCGTGCTGCTGCAGTACGTTTACTCGCGTTGAGAAATCACAAGAATCAAAATCTGCTGCGGCGTTTCGGCTTTGCGCTCGCCGGCTTGCGGTATGCGCTGCGCAGCGAGCGCAGCGTGCGCCTGGAGGCGCTTCTCTTCGCGCTCGTCGTGGTGGCGCTCGCGGTGCTGCGCCCGGGGCCGCTCTGGTGGGCGGCCGTCATGCTGGCGAGCGCGGGCGTCATCGCCGCGGAGCTGCTCAACACCGCGATCGAGACGCTCGCCGATCACCTCTCGCCGGAAGTCCATCCGAAGATCCGCATCGTCAAGGACTGTGCCGCTGCCGCCGTGTTCGTGAGCGTAGTGGGCGCCCTGGCGGTCGCCGCGGCGCTCGCGGTACATCTGCTGCGGCGCTGATCACAGATTGATCAAATGTGGACGCGGAAGAGCTCCTTGCGTTGACATTCCCGGCGGCGCCCGCGAACATTCCGGCCGCCCTTTTGCACCCGAGGCGCGCATGACCCCGACCGCCGACCCCCGACTTGAGGGAGCCGTTCGCCACGACTGGACCCTGCCCGAGGTCGAGAGCCTGCTCGCCCTGCCGCTCATCGAGCTCCTCTATCACGCGCAGCGGGTGCACCGGGAGCACCACGAGCCCAACACCGTGCAGATGAGCACGCTCCTTTCCATCAAGACGGGCGCCTGCCCGGAGGACTGCGCCTACTGCCCGCAGAGCGTGCGCTACGACACCGGTCTCGAGCGCGAGGAGCTGATGGAGGTGGAGGCGGTACGCCAACAGGCGTGGCGCGCGAAGCAGGCAGGCGCGACGCGCTTCTGCATGGGCGCGGCCTACCGCTCGCCCAAGGCCAAGGATCTCGAGATCATCGCGAGGATGATTCGCGAGGTGAGCGCGCTCGGGCTCGAGACCTGCGCAACGCTCGGCATGCTGACGCCGGAGCAGGCGCGCGAGCTCAAGCGCGCAGGTCTCGACTACTACAACCACAACCTCGACACTTCGGCGGAGTTCTACCGCGAGATCATCACCACCCGCACCTACGAGGACCGGCTGCAGACGCTCGAGGCGGTGCGCGCGGCGCAGCTCAAGGTCTGCTGCGGCGGCATTCTCGGCCTCGGCGAGTCGGCGCTCGATCGCGCCAAGCTCCTCATGACGCTCGCCAATCTGCCGCAGCATCCGGAGAGCGTCCCCATCAACCAGCTCGTGCAGGTGCCCGGCACACCGCTTCACGGCACCGCGCCCGTCGATCCGCTCGATTTCGTGCGCACCTGCGCCGCTGCGCGGCTCATGATGCCGCGCGCGCACGTGCGCCTCTCGGCGGGACGGCAGGGGATGAGCGATGAGCTGCAGGCGCTTTGCTTCCTGGCCGGCGCCAACTCGATCTTCTATGGCGAGAAGCTTCTGACCACGGGCAATCCGGACGTCGAGCGCGATCGCATTCTGCTCGCGCGCCTGGGCCTGAAGCCCGAAGCGCCTGCATCCATCGCCTGCGCGCCGTCCGCACATGAAGAGACAGCCGCTTGAGCCGGCGCTCGAGGAGCTCGAGCGGCGGCATCTGCGGCGTCGCCGCGCGACGGTAGAGCCCGCGGCGAAGGGCGGCCGCACGGAAGTGTTGGTGGATGGGCGCCGGCTGGTCGATTTCAGCAGCAACGACTACCTTGGGCTCGCCACACACCCGGCGCTCGCCGCCGCGATGGCGGAATGCGCCAGCCGCTGCGGCGCAGGCAGCGGCGCCTCGCACCTCGTGAGCGGGCACGGCCGCGAGCACGCGGCCTTGGAAGAGGAGCTGGCCGCCTTCACCGGACGAGCGCGCGCGCTCCTTTTCTCCACCGGTTACATGGCCAACCTCGGGGTCCTCACCGCGCTTGCGGCTCGCGGCGAGTCGGTGCTGCTCGATCGCCTGAGCCATGCCTCGCTCATCGACGCCGGGCTCCTCTCGGGAGCGCGTTTTCGGCGATACGCACACGCTGATGCCGCCGCCGCCCGGCGACTGCTCGGCGAGAGCGTGCCGCCGACCGCGGTGCTGGCGACCGACGGAGTCTTCAGCATGGACGGCGATATCGCACCGCTTCGCGAGTTGGCCGCTGCCGCGCGCGCGCACCAGGCGTGGCTGATGGTCGATGACGCGCATGGCTTCGGCGTGCTGGGCGCCCAGGGCCGGGGCGCGGTGGAGCTCGCCGGCCTCACCTGTGATGAGGTCCCGGTGCTCATCGGCACCCTCGGGAAGGCCTTCGGCTCCTTCGGCGCCTTCGTCGCCGGATCCGCGCCATTGATCGAGCTGCTCCTGCAGCGCTCGCGTACCTACATCTACACCACCGCGCTCCCGCAGCCGGTTGCCGCGGCAGCCCGGGCGGCGCTGCGCCTCGCTCAGGCGGAGACCTGGCGGCGCGAGCGCGCGCTCGCTCTCACGGCGCGCTTTCGAGCGGCGGCCCGCGAGCTCGGCATCCCACTCGCCGACTCGACGACTCCGATCCAACCCATTCCGCTCGGCAGCGCGCGCGCGGCCCTCGATGCCCAACAGGCGCTCCTCGAGGCCGGCTTCTGGGTCGTCGCCATCCGCTCACCCACCGTGCCCACGGGCGAGGAGCGGCTGCGCGTGACGCTCACGGCCGGCCACCGCGAGGATCAGGTGGATGCGCTCATCGAGAGCCTGAGTCGCTGCGTGCCCGGATGAGCCCTCTTTACACCGAGATCCGCGGCAGCGGCCCGACGCTCGTGCTGCTGCACGGCTGGGGACTCAACCTGCGGGTCTGGGACCGGCTCGCCGATGCGCTCTGCGGGCGCTTCCGTATCGTTGCCGTGGACCTCCCGGGTCACGGACGCAGCGGCTGGCTCCCCGAGAGCTCATCGCTCGAGGAGCAGGCCGCGCAGGTCGCCGAGACGATCTCGGCCATCTCGCGGCAATATTCGCTGCTCGGTTGGTCGCTGGGCGCTCAGATTGCGCTCTGCCTCGCGGCTCGGGAGCATCCCCCGATCGTGGGCGCCGGGCCTGCCACCCTGGAGCGACTCGTGTTGATCGCGGCCACGGCGCGGTTCAGCGCCGCGCCCGACTGGCCTCACGGCACTCCGCCCGAGCGGCTGCGCGAGCAGGCGGCGGCGATGCGCAGCGACTACCGGCGGATGGTCGGTGATTTTCTCGAGCTTCAGGTGCGCGGCAGCGCGAGCGGCGCCGCGACTTTGGATGAGCTTCGCAGCGCACTCTTCGGCCACGCGACGCAGAGTCCGGGCCCCTGCCTCGCAGCGCTCGCCCGCGATCTCGAGCTGCTGCGCGACAGCGATCTTCGCCCGCTGCTCGAGCGCGTCAGCCTTCCGACTCTCGTCATCGCAGGCCAGTATGACCGCGTGATCCAGCCCGCAGCCTCGCAAGCGCTCGCCCACGCCCTTCCGGCCGCCCGGTACGTCGAGATCCGCCGCGCGGCTCACGCGCCCTTCCTCTCGCACCTTCCCGAGCTCAGCACGCTCCTCAGCGATTTTCTGCTGCCGCCGCAATGACACCCGCAAGCACGAGCGCAGCGAACACCTTTGAGCTCGACAAGGCCGGAGTGCGAGCGGCCTTCGATGCCGCGAGCACGAGCTACGAGGCCGCCGCCGTGCTGCAAGCGCGCGTGGCCGAGGAGCTCTTGAGCCGCCTCGAGCCTTTCGATCTCAGGCCGGCGATCATTCTCGACCTCGGCGCGGGCACCGGCCGCGTCAGCGCGCAGCTCAGACGCCGCTATCGCCGCTCCCGCGTAATCGCCCTCGATCTCTCGCCCGGCATGTTGCGCGAGGCGCACCGTCATCAACGCCTCTGGCGCCGTTTCGAGCGCGTGTGCGCCGAGGCCGCGCGGCTGCCGCTGCAGTCCGCGAGCATCGACCTCGTCTACAGCAACCTGATGCTGCAGTGGTGCGAGCCGGTGGATGAGGTGCTCGCCGAAGTGCGGCGCGTGCTCAGGCCCGAAGGCTTCTTTGTGTTCAGCAGTTTCGGCACCGACACCTTAAGAGAGCTGCGCAGCGCCTGGGCCGAAGCGGACAGCTACAGCCACGTCAACCGATTCCTCGACGTGCGCGATCTCGGCGATGCCCTGATGCGCGCCGGCCTCAAGGAGCCGGTGTTGGATGTGGATCGCACGCAACTCACTTACGCCGACGGCATCTCCCTCATGCGGGACCTCAAGGCCCTGGGCGCCCGCAACGCGACCGCCGGCCGCCCGCGCTCGCTCCTCGGCCGCAGCCGGTTGCAGCGGGTCTTGAGCGCCTACGAGGCTTTCCGCAAGGACGGCCGGCTGCCCGCGACGTACGAGATCATCTACGGGGCGGCCTGGGGCGAGCAGCCGAGGGCGTCACCACCCCCCGAAGTCAGGATCTCCCCCGCCGACATCCGCCGCAGAAAGTGAAACCGCGCACGTGACACCCAAAGGCTTCTTCATCACCGGCACCGACACCGGGGTCGGCAAAACCGTCATCGCCGCCGCGCTGACTCGTGCCCTGGTCGCACGCGGTCTGCGAGTGGCCGTCATGAAGCCGATCGCTTCCGGCGCCGACCCAACACCCGAGGGGCTGCGCAACTGCGACGCGCTCACGCTCATGGCCGCTGCCAACGTGACCCTCCCCTACGAGGCCGTGAACCCCTACTGCTTCCAGCCGCCGATCGCGCCGCACCTCGCGGCGCTCGAGCGCGGCGAGGCGATCGACCTCGCGCGCCTGCGCCGGCGCTTCGACTCGCTGGCGAGCGCCGCCGACTGCGTCATCGTCGAGGGCGCCGGCGGCTGGCTCGTCCCGCTCGGCGATGGCGCCACCATGGCCGAGCTCGCCGCGGCGCTGACGCTACCCGTGCTGCTGGTGGTGGGCCTGCGCCTCGGCTGCCTCAACCATGCGTTCCTCACCCGCGAATCCATGGCCGGCCGAGCGGCCCCCTTCGCCGGCTGGGTCGCCAATGCCATCGATCCGGGCTTCGAGCGCAGCGCGGAGAACCTGGCGACGCTGACGGCGCGGCTCGGCGTCCCGCCCCTTGCCTGCGTGCCGCTTCTCGAGCGGCCCGAGGAGCAGCTCGACCTGAGCGAGGCCGCAGGCAAGCTGTGTGCTTGAACCCTGGCAGGTGGCCCTTTACCATCAACTCGGGATGCCGGTGCGCATCGTCATATGCCCGAACTGCTCGCTCAGCCTGCGAGCGGCGGCGCTCTTCTTCGGCGGCCTGTGCGCTCTGTGCTTCACGGTCGCGGGGCTGCTCGCGCTGAAGGGAATGTGGCCGATCCTGCCCTTCTCGGGGCTGGAAATGATCCTTCTCGGGTGGGCGCTGCGTGCGAGCCTCACCCGGCGATACCGTTCCGAAATCATTACACTCACGGACGCCGACATCAGCGTCGAGGCGCATGATCGCGCCCAATGTCGACGGACCGTGTTCCAGCGGCACTGGGCTCAGGTTAAACTTCGCCGCCCTGCCTCGCGACTGCATCCGAGCCGGCTGACCATCGAGTCTCACGGCCGGCAGTGCGAGCTGGGGAGCTTTCTTACGGATGAGGAGCGGTACGGTCTGGCAGTGCAGCTGCAGCGCCTGATTGGCCGCATCAACGAGTCGCCCTCCCTGGCTTGCGGGCCTAAATAGGGGCGCAGCGGATTTCTGGTTCGATTATCGATCGCGCGGGGGGGCCCTCACAGAGCAAGGGACCGCGCGAGGAAAGGGCACGACAACGATGTATCGCGCAAGAGTCGGATTACGGCCCGGGACATGGCTCAGCATCGCGGCGCTCCTCGCCGCGGCCGGGACGGCATCGAGCGCCGGCGCCGCCAATGCCGCGGTCTCGGGCTGGAGCCTGCTGAACCTCCCCGTCGGGGTGACCAGCATCAGCCGGGACGTCTACAGCATTCACATGATGGCGTTCTGGGTGAGCGTCGTGATCGGCATCCTCGTCTTCGGGGTGATGATCTGGTCGATCATCTTTCACCGCCGATCGCGCGGCGCGGTCGCCGATGTGACTCTCGTCCACAACACCAAGGTGGAGATCATCTGGACCACCATCCCGGTGCTCATCCTGGTCGGGATGGCGATTCCGGCGGCGCACGGCCTGGTGCTGATCAACGACGACGCGCACTCCCAGCTCGACATCAAGGTCACCGGCTTCCAGTGGGGCTGGCAGTACACCTATCCGGGCAAGGGCGTGAGCTTCATCTCCAAGCTCGATGCCAAGAGCCTGGCGGCGAGCGAGCTCGATTCCGGCATCAGCCCGTACAGCGTGCCGCACTACCTGCGCAGCGTCGATCATCCGCTCGTCGTGCCGGTCGGCACCAAGGTGCGCCTGCTCATCGGCGCGGTCGATGTCATCCACTCCTGGTGGGTGCCGGACCTCGGCGTGAAGAAGGATGCGATTCCCGGCTACATCAACACCCTCTGGTTCGAGGTCGATGCCGACAAGCCGGGCGTCTACCGCGGGCAGTGCGCCGAGCTCTGCGGACGCGGCCACGGCTACATGCCGATCGTGGTCGACGCGGTATCCCAGGCTGATTTCCAGGCGTGGCTCAAGCGCGAGGCGGCCGCGGAGAAAGCCGCCGCGGGCGGCGCGGCTTCGAGCTGACGCCCGCACCGCCGCCACACCCTCATCGTTGCAGACCGGACCGAAGATTTGACAAGGGGTAGATCCCATGGCTGAGACGCCGCACACCGAAGCCCACGCGCACGCCGAGCATGCCGAGCACGACCACAAGCCGCACGGCTGGCGCCGCTGGGTGTTCGCGACCAATCACAAGGACATCGGCACGATGTACCTCGTGCTGTCGTGCATCCTTTTCTTTACGGGCGGCGCCTTCGCGATGCTCATCCGCGCGGAGCTCTTCAAGCCCGGGCTGCAGATCGTCGATCCGGGCGTATTCAACTCTCTCACCACCATGCACGGCCTGGTGATGATCTTCGGCGCCATCATGCCGGCATGGGTCGGGCTCGCGAACTGGATGATCCCGATTCAGATCGGGGCCCCCGACATGGCGCTGCCCCGGCTCAACAATCTCAGCTTCTGGATCCTGCCCTTCGCCTTCCTCCTGCTCCTCTCCTCCTGGTTCGTGCCCGGCAGCGCACCGGCCGGCGGCTGGACGATGTACCCACCGCTCACGCTGCAGTTCGGCTCCTCCTTCCCGATGCTCATCTTCGCGGTTCACATGATGGGCATCTCCTCGATCCTGGGCGCCATCAACGTGATCGTCACCATCATGAATCTGCGCGCCCCGGGGATGACGCTGCTGCGCATGCCGCTTTTCGTGTGGACGTGGCTCATCACTGCGTTCCTGCTGATCGCGGTGATGCCGGTGCTCGCGGGCGCGGTGACCATGATGCTGACCGACCACTTCTTCGGTACCAGCTTCTTCAATGCCGCGGGCGGCGGTGACCCGGTGATGTTCCAGCACATCTTCTGGTTCTTCGGCCATCCCGAGGTCTACATCATGATCCTGCCGGGGTTCGGCGTGATCTCGGAGATCATCCCCGCCTTCTCGCGCAAGCCGCTCTTCGGCTACGAGGCGATGGTGTATGCCACCGCCTCCATCGCCTTCCTGTCGTTCATCGTCTGGGCGCACCACATGTTCACCGTGGGGCTGCCGCTCTCGGCGCTGCTCTTCTTCATGTTCTCCACCATGCTGATCGCGGTGCCGACGGGCGTGAAGGTGTTCAACTGGACGGCGACCATGTGGCGCGGGTCGCTCTCCTTCGAGCCGCCGATGCTGTTCGCCCTGGCCTTTCTTTTCCTCTTCACCATCGGCGGCTTCTCCGGCCTGATGCTTGCCCTGGTTCCGGCTGACTTTCAATACCAGGACACGTACTTCGTGGTGGCGCATTTCCATTACGTGCTGGTCTCCGGCGCCGCCTTCGCCATCATGGCGGGGGTGTACTACTGGCTGCCCAAGTGGGTGGGTCGGATGTACGACATGCGCCTCGCCACCTGGCACTTCTGGCTGTCGGCCATCTTCTTCAACGTGCTCTTCTTCCCACAGCACTTCCTCGGCCTCGCCGGGATGCCGCGGCGCATTCCGGATTACGCGGTGCAGTTCGCCGACTGGAACATGGTCTCCTCCATCGGCGGCTTCGCCTTCGGACTGTCGCAGCTGCTCTTCCCGTACGTCATCTGGAAATGCGTGCGCTCGGGCGAGCGGGTCGAGGGCACGAGGGCGTGGGAGGGGGCGCGCGGACTCGAGTGGGAGCTGCCATCGCCGGCGCCGTATCATTCCTGGACGACACCGCCGTCCGAGGCGGTGATCGCGCGCGGCGCGGAGCATTGAGCCGCCTCGCCCGAGCATGCGGATGACGACCACAACCGAGCAGCCGGTCGCGGCGGCTCACGATGATCCGGGGCGGCGCAAGCGCGTCCGGCGCACCACTCTTGCGGTGACACTGGTCGTGCTCGCGTTCTACTTCGGCTTCATCGCCATGATGCTGCTCCGCGCCACCCGCTGAGCCGGCAGCGAACTTAAGCAGTCAGAAGGGTAAGAAATGGCATCCGACGCACACGCCCCCGACAGCCAGCACTACTACGTTCCGCACGGTAGCCCCTGGCCTATCGTCGCCGCGGTCGCGCTCTTCACCCTCATGTGGGGCGCGGTCGTTTACCTGGACAACTGGGCGGGCGCCTGGGTGTTCCTGCCCGGACCGCTGCTCATCCTCTACATGTTCGGCGGTTGGTTCCATACCGTCATCGGCGAGAACCAGAGCGGCATCTACAACGACCAGGTGGACCGCTCGTTTCGCATGGGAATGCTGTGGTTCATCTTCTCCGAGGTGATGTTCTTCGGCGCCTTCTTCGGCGCTCTCTTCTACGCGCGCGTGTTCGCGGTGCCGTGGCTCGGCGGCGCGGGCGCCAAAGCCCTCACCAACATCGTCCTCTGGCCGCATTACGAGGCCACCTGGCCGACCAACGGCCCGGGCCAGGTGGGCGGGCAGACCTTCGAGGCGATGAGCGCCTATGGCATCGCCGCGATCAACACGCTCATCCTGCTGACGAGCGGCCTCACCGTCACGATCGCTCATCATGCGCTGCGCGCCGGCAACCGCAACCGCCTGAAGATCTTCCTCGCGCTCACCTTCCTCCTCGGGTTCAGCTTCGTGGCGCTTCAGGGGCACGAGTACTTCGACGCCTACACCAAGATGAACCTGCGGCTGAGCACGGGTATCTACGGCTCGACCTTCTTCATGCTCACCGGCTTTCACGGCCTGCACGTGACCATCGGCGCCATCATGCTGTTGGTCGTGTGGCTGCGGGTGCTGCGCGGGCACTTCACGCCGCGACAGCACTTCGCCTTCGAAGCCGTCTCCTGGTACTGGCACTTCGTCGACGTGGTGTGGCTCGGCCTGTTCGTGTTCGTCTATTGGTTGTAACCGGGCCCGGGCAACGGCCCGGATCCAGCGCTGCAACTAGTGCCGCTGGGGGATCACGCTGTGTGGCGTGATGAGCCCGGCGTACCAGGCGATCATGATGAGCGCGAACAGCGCGATCGACAGCGCGATGCGAATGGTGAGCGCTCGCACCAGCTTGGCCGAGTCCCGTTGAGTGCCGCGGGAGAGGTGGTAAAGAGCCGAGCCCAGGCTCACCACGATGGCGGCGAGCGCAATCAGCACCACGACTTTGAAGATCAACGGCATGTCGAGCACCAGTGTACCCCCACAGCAACCTCCGTACCCATGCGTTTGAGCTTCGGTCGTCGTCGCTTCTCACCATCGCCGCTCCTGACGGTCATCATGATGGTGTTGTGCGTCGTGTTCGTTGCACTCGGCCGCTGGCAATGGCGGCGCGGAACGGCGCGGGCCGCGGAGCAAGCGCGTCTCGAGCGCGGCGCGCGCGCGGTGCTCACGCTCGGCGCGCGGCCGCTCGCCGATGTGCCTGAATTTCAGCAGGTGAGTCTCACGGGCACTTACGATGCGGCGCACCAGTTCCTGATCGACAACATGAGCTATCGCGATCTCGACGGCTATCAGGTATTGACGCCGCTCGAGCGACCGGGGGGCGAAGTCGTGCTGGTCGACCGCGGCTGGGTGCCCTTCCTCGGCAGCCGGAGCCATTTGCCGGACGTCTCGCTGAAAAGGACGGCGGCGGTGACGGTCACCGGGCGCATCGGCGAGCTTCCCGCCGCGGGTCTCGCGTTCGGACGCGTGGCCCCGCCGCCGAGCGGACCGTGGCCGAGAGTGACGAGCTTTCCGACGCTGGCGCAGCTGAGCAGCGCGCTCGGCCGCCCGCTCGCGCCGCACATCATCCTGCTCGATCCCCGCTCTCCCGAGGGCTACGTGCGCGACTGGCGGTTGCCGGGCATTCCCGCGATGCAGAATTTCGGCTACGCCTTCGAGTGGTGGTGCTTCGCCGTCGCGGCGCTGGTCATCTGGCTGGCGCTGAGCTCGAAACCGCGGACCGAAGGTCCGGCGCAGAATGCGCAGGCAACGCGATGAGCACGAGCGCGCAGCAACTTCGGGCCCGCAACCTGCGCACACTCGCGGGACTCGCGGCTATCTTCTTCCTGCCGCTTCTCGCCTCCTTCTGGCTCTACTATGGCACCAGCTGGCGTCCCGCCGGCCGCCTCAACCACGGCGAGCTCATCAGCCCCCCGCGGGCGCTGCCGAGCGTGCCTCTGCCGCGCATTCCGCTGACCGGCCCCGAGACCCTCCCTCGCCAGGACTTCGGCCAGCGGGAGCTCTCGCGCCCCGAGGCCGCTTTCTTTCGAAGCGCATGGACGCTCGCCTACATCGGTGATGGCAGCTGCGATGCATCCTGTCGGCAGACGCTCTACGTGATGCGTCAGACGCGCCTCGCGCTGGGTACGGAGATGACACGGGTCGCGCGCGTTTTCCTGGTGACCGGCAATTGCTGCGCCAGGGCGTTCCTCGAGCGTGAGCACGCGGGAATCATCGTTCTCGATGCGAGTGGCGCATCGGGCGAGAAGCTCCTGGGCGAGTTCCCGTCGCAGGATCGCCCGCATAGCCTCTACGTCGTCGATCCGCTCGGCAATCTGATGATGCGCTACGATGTGCGCAGCAATCCGGGTGGCCTGCTCATTGACCTGCGCAAGCTCCTCGAGCTTTCCGACATCGGCTGAGGAGATCTCTTGTCCCAGATGCCCATCGACCGCTGGCTGCGCGGGCTTGCCCTCTTCGGGGCGCTGCTGTGCTTCGGGGTCGTGGTGCTCGGCGCGTACGTGCGCCTGACGGACGCAGGTCTCGGCTGTCCGGACTGGCCCGGATGCTACGGCCATTTGAGTCCGGCGGGCGCCGAGGAGAGCCCCGCGAGCCAGGCCGACTTCCCGGGCCGGCCGCTGCACGCCGGCAAGGCGTGGCACGAGATGATCCACCGCTATGCCGCGGGTACCCTCGGCTGCGTCATCATCCTCATCGCGGCGCTCACCATTGCCGCGCGCGCGCTCGAGGTCAAGCCGCCGCTCCCCGACGGGATCGGCGCGGGCTTTGGGGTGCTGCTCTTCGCCACCGTGATCGTTCAGGCCCTGCTCGGGATGCTCACGGTGACCTGGCTGTTGAAACCGCTCATCGTCACGGCGCACCTCATTTTCGGCATGACCACGCTGGCTCTTCTGTGGTGGGCATGGCTTCGGCTGCGGCAGCCGTTTCCCGCTGCCTCCCCGAGCGCCGGGACCGGCCTCGTGCACAAGGATCTGCGCATCGGATATGCGCTCGCGGTACTCAGTGTGATCGTGCTCGCGGCGCAGTTCTTCCTCGGCGGTTGGACGAGCGCCAACTATGCGGCGCTCGCCTGCCCGGATTTTCCGACCTGTCAGGGCGCATGGTGGCCACGGGCCGACTTCGGCCATGCCTTCGTGCTCTGGCGGGGTCTTTCGATCAACTATGATGGCGGCATTCTCGCGAACTCCGCGCGGGTGGCGATCCATCTTGCCCATCGGCTGGGTGCGCTCACGGTAACGTTGACGTTTGTCGCGACCGCGCTCTTCGTCGCGAGCCGCCGCTCGCTTGCCGCCGCAAGAGCGAGCGCCTACTGGGTGCTCGCCGCGCTGGGCCTGCAGCTTGCGATCGGAATATCCATGGTGTTGACCACCTTTCCGCTCTGGCTGACTACCGCCCACACCGCCGGAGCGGCGCTGCTGCTCATGGCCATCCTCGCGCTGACCGTCAAGCTGCGCGCGCTGCGCGCGGCGAGCCGCGCGCGCGAGCTGCCCGGCCTGCTCGCGGCCTGAGGGAAAGCAGGGCTCGCAGTGGCAACGACTTCGCAATACGCGACACTCGCCCCGCCAGCCTGGCGACGATACTACGAGCTGACCAAGCCACGGGTGGTGGCGCTCATCACCTTCACGGCCATCGTCGGCACGCTGCTCGCGAGCCCCGGCTGGCCGCCCTTGCGGGCCATCGTCTGGGGCACGCTCGGCATCGCGCTCGCCGCCGCATGCGCCGCCGCCATCAATCACGTCCTCGACCGGCGGTTCGATGAGCAGATGGCTCGCACCCAGTCGCGCCCGCTGCCGACCCGCCAGCTGACGGAACGCCGCGCGCTCATCTTTGCCGCGGTGCTCGGCCTACTCGCGATGAGCCTGCTGTCGTTTCTGGTCAACCTGCTGACGGCGGCGCTGACTTTCGTCTCGCTCATCGGTTATGCCGTCATCTATACGGTGTGGCTCAAACACGCCACCTCGCAGAACATCGTGATCGGCGGTGCGGCCGGGGCGGCGCCGCCCATTCTCGGCTGGGCCGCGGTCACCAACACCATCGATCCGAACGCGCTGCTCCTCTTCCTGATCATCTTCGTGTGGACACCACCGCATTTTTGGGCGCTGGCGATCGCCCGCAAGGATGAGTACGCGCGCGCCGGCATCCCCATGCTGCCGGTCACCCACGGGGTGGAGCACACGCGGCTGCAGGTGCTCCTCTATACGGTGCTGCTCGTGCTCGTGACGCTGATGCCGTTCATCACCCGCATGAGCGGCCTCATCTATCTCGCCGCGGCGCTCGTGCTCAACGCGCGCTTTCTCTACTACGCGCTCGCTCTGAAGCTCTCTGCCCGGCAGGAGCTGCCGATGCGCGTGTTTCGCTACTCCGTCACCTACCTCATGTGGCTGTTCGCGGCGCTGCTCGTCGATCACTACCTGCCGACGACCCAACTCCTGCACATTGGTTGATTGGCGCAAAGGCGGCATCCTGCCGCTTTGCGCGGCCAGCCCCGTCGCTCTGTCCACCCCGCGGCGCAGGGAGCGGCCCTGCGCCGCTTTGTCGCTTGCTTTCGGACCTCAGGCAGCCGCACGCTTCAGCAGCAGCTGCCACGACGAGAGCCGGCGGTCTTCGAGCAGCAGCACTCCGGTCGACTCGTAGCTGGCATCGTCGAGCCGTCGGAAGTGCTCCGCGCCGTGGTAGCCGGAGGGCTCGCAACGGTACACCGAGAGAATCGCGCTGCCGATCACCGAGAACGTGCCGTGGAGCTTGCCGAGCGCCGCGCTCTCCGATTTCCACTTGAGCGCCGCGCCGTCGCGACCCGGCGGGTCGATCCAATAGGCGCTCACGAACTCGACGGGCGGTGAGCCCAGCACTTTGAGGGTTCCCGAGAGCAGCCAGCACTCCGTGCGGTGCGCTACCTCGGTGCGGCACTCCGCCGGGAGCGGCTGGCCATCCTCGCGCCAGAACGTTCCTGTGCCGGTCCATAGCGCTGGCTGGAAGAGATAGGTATGGGACATCGGCGTGCTCCCCTCCGCGTGTCGCGCCAGCACAACGGCTGGTCGCATCCTAGGCGATCGTACCGCTCGAGCAGCGCACGACGAGACGCGGCGGCAGGGTCACGCATTCCGCAGCCTCACCCCCGATGAGCCGGACCAAAGTCTGCACGAGCAGATCGCCCGCCCGCTTGGTGTCCTGGGCGACGGTCGTCAGCGCCGGTCGAGTAAAAGCACCCATGGGAATGCCATCGAAGCCGACCACGGCAACTTCCTCCGGCACCCGGCGGCCGGCCGCGGCGAGCGCAGTCATGGCGCCAATCGCGATCAGATCGCTGGCGCCGAACACCGCATCGAACGGGACCTTGCGCTCGAGCAGCAGCTGCATGGCTTCGTAGCCGGAGGCTTCGGTCGAAATCGCGCCAACCTGCAGCCGCGGATCAGGCTCGAGCCCGGCGTCCGTGAGTGCGGCGCGATATCCGCGGTATCTCTCCAGCATCTCCGGGGAACAGGGTGCTATGTCGCCCAAAAACGCGATTCGCTGCCGGCCGAGGCCCAGCAGATGCTCGGCAGCCATTCGCCCGCCAATCTCGTTGTCACAGCCGATCGAGACGCCGGGCTGGTCGGACAGCACCGGACCCCACCGAACCAGGTGCGCTCCGCGCTCGATCAGCGGCTGCAGTCGACTGCGATGGACCACGAAATCGCCATAGCCGAGAAGAATGATGCCGTCGGCCTTATGGCTGTCCTCGTAGTCCGCATGCCAATCGCGCAGCAGATCCTGGAACGAGACCAGCAGGTCATAGCCGTGGCTCGAGCAGGCACGGATGATGGACCCGAGCATCGAGTGGAAAAACGGATTGATCGCCGAGTCGTCGGCGGTCGGGTCCTCGAAGAAGAGCAGCGCCAGCGTGCCGGCATGCCGCCGCCGCAGGTTGGAGGCGTTCTTGTCGACCTGATAGTTCAGCTGGCGGGCGACCTCGAGCACCCTCTCGCGGGTGCAGGCGCTCACCATCGGGTCGGCGCGCAGGGCGCGCGACACGGTCGACTGCGAGACACCCGCGAGGTGCGCGATGTCCAGAGAATTCGGCCTGCGCCGCTTCTCACGCATGAGCTGAGCCACCCCCTCTAATGATGTATTCGTGTGGCTCACCCTAGTCTAAGGCATCGCGTTGCCTCACCCAAGCCCAAACCGTTGCGCGGACGCAACATAGCCGAAGAAAACGCCGTATGCCGGCAGCTCGAGCTCCCGCCCGGACATCCGACCCGCGCTCAAGCCATGATCATCGAAGGGTGTGATGGGCCCGAGCGCGGGTAGGGCCGTTTTGCACGGCCGGTCCGAGAGATTGAATGCGGCGAGAAGGGTTTCGGAGCCGAGCGTTCGGGTGAAGGCGAGCACCGGCTCCGGCAGCCCGATGAAGCGAATGTCGCCGTGACAGAGCGCGGGCCGGCGGCTGCGCCAGCGCAGAAACCGGCGAAATGCGTTGAGCGGCGAGTCGGGGTCGGCCTGCTGGCGGGATACGGCGAGGGGCAGATGCTCGGGCGGCACCGGCAGCCAAGGGGTACCCGTGGTGAAACCCCCATCCGCCGTATCGCGCCAGGGCATGGGCGTGCGGCAACCGTCCCGTCCCTTGAAGTTGGGCCAGAAAGCGATGCCGTAAGGGTCGCGTAACGCTTCGTACGGCAGTCGCGCTTCCGGCAGGCCCAGCTCCTCGCCCTGGTAGATGCACACCGAGCCCCGGAGCGAGCACACCATGGCGCTCAGCATGCTCGACATTTTCGGCGAGCCGGCGGCGCCGCCCCAGCGGGTTACCACCCGGGCCACGTCATGGTTGGAAATCGTCCAGCACGGCCAGCCATGCGGCATCTGCCGCTGGACATTCTCGACGGTCTCGCGGATGTGAGCGGCCCGGTAATCCTCGGTCAGCAGCTCGAAGCTGTAGGCCATGTGCAGCCGCGTTTCGCCGATGTACTCCGCCATGGTCGCGAGCGAATCCTCCGCGGAGATCTCGCCCAGACCCACAGTGCCCGGATAACGGTCGAGCAACCGGCGCAGCTCGGTGAGGAAGCCGAGATTCTCGGGTTGGGTATTGTTGTACCAGTGGTATTGGTACGCGTACGGATTGTCGGCGGTGAACCCGCGGCCGTTGCGCAGCTCGGCGGGCTTCGGCGGATTGTTGCGCAACAGCCGATCGTGGTAGCAGAAGTTGATCGCATCGAGCCTCAGTCCGTCGACGCCTCTCTTGAGCCAGAACTCGAGGTTGGCGAGCATCGCGGCCGGCACGGCCGGGTTGTGAAAATTGAGATCCGGCTGGGCGTCGAGAAAATTGTGCAGGTAGTACTGCCGGCGGCGCGGCTCCCAGCGCCAGGCGGGGCCGCCGAAGATCGACTGCCAGTTATTGGGCGGGCTGCCATCGCTCGCCGGGTCCGCCCAGACGTACCAGTCGGCCTTGGCATTATCGCGGCTCGAGCGGCTCTCGATGAACCAGGGGTGTTGGGAAGAGGTGTGGCTGAGGACCTGATCGATCATCACCTTGAGACCGGCTCGGTGCGCCTCGGCGATGAGCCGGTCGAAGTCCGCGAGCGTGCCGAAGAGCGGATCCACGGCGCGAAAATCGGCGATGTCGTAGCCGAAGTCCGCCATCGGGGACTTGAAGAACGGCGATACCCAGATGGCATCGACCCCGAGCGCCGCGACATAGTCGAGCCGCTCGGCGATCCCCTCGAGATCGCCGATGCCGTCGCCGTTGGTATCGAGGAAGCTGCGCGGGTAGATCTGATAGATCACCGCGCCGCGCCACCAGGGAAATGCGCTCATGCTCCGAAAAAAGGTTCCCGCCCGTTCACCGGTACTCTGACACAGAGAGCCGCCGCGGCGAGCCGCGCCGCATACGTATGCGCCTCTGAATACGTATGCGATTCCTTGCATTCAAGTTACATCCCTCGAATGATTCGACATCCCTTACTGACTACAAATCCCGGGGGACTCTCCAGTGATCAGACGCAAGCGCAACATCCTCGAGATGGCGGTCGCAACGGCAATCTTCAGCGCCTGTGCGGCCGGTGCGATGCCCGTATCCCACGCCGCGCAAGCCGCCGGTGACAACGGCGCCCAGGCGACTTCGGACACCGCGACGAGCTCGGACACCACCGATCAGGGCAAGAACAAGAAGCAGGTGGCCAACGAGACCACGCTGCAGGAGGTGGTGGTCAGCGGCTACGTGAGCAGCCTGCAGAACTCGATCGCGATCCAGAGGAATTCCGACACCATTGTCGAAGCGGTCTCCGCGCAGGAGATCGGCCAGCTCCCCGGCACCAGCATCGCCGATGCGCTCGGCCGCATGCCGGGCATCAGCGCCCAGTACTTCAACGGCCGCCCGCAGCAGATCAGCATTCACGGCCTGAGCGCCGACTTCGACATCACGCAGGTCGCCGGCAGCATTCAGCCGAGCACGTCCAACAACCGCGACGTCGAGCTCGATCAGTATCCGCAGAGCTGGTTCAGCACCATCAAGGTATATCTCACTCCCAGCGCCGATCTGATCAATGCGGGCCTCGCGGGCACGATCGACATGCTGCCCATGAAGCCGCTCGAGCAGAAGGGCCCGAGCGCCACGCTCAATGCCAACTACCAGACGATCGAGCCGCACGACGTAATGCCGGGTCCCGGCGTGAGCGCCAACGGCCACAACATCGACGGCATCCTCGCCGATCAGTTCATGGACCATACGCTCGGCGTCACCTTCGGCGTCGACCTCGAGTCGAATCCCTACCACATCGATCACCAGGCGCCCTGGGGCTATGCCACCGATGCCAACGGGAATCTCATCATCGGCGGCTCGAAGAACTACAACATTTCGGACCTCCTCGATCGCAAGGGCTTCATCACCTCGATCGAGTACCGGCCCTCGAGCGTGCTCGACAGCACGCTGAATCTCATGGAGGAGGACTCGAACGAGACGCAGCAGGCCAAAGGCGCGGAGTTCCCGCTCGGCTACGGCGGCGGGGAGGTCGAGATTCCGGGCACCACGGTCAACGGCTTCGATACCACCGGCACGTTCGACAACGTGTACCCCGTCATCCGCAACGACTACAACCACTATCAGGCCCGGATCTACAACATCATCTGGAACAACGACTTCAAGCTTTCCGACAGCTGGACCGGGAACCTGACGGGCGCCTACGGCCGCGCCGAGCGTGAGGATTACTTCCTCGAGGCCTATTCCGGTTACGGCTACAACGGCCCCGGGTCCGAGGGGACCGCGGCAGCCTTTCCCGGCACCAATGTCGCCTTCAGCGAGGGTTCCGACGGCAAGCTCAACCTCTTCCCGTCCCAGGGTCTCGACGGCAGCAACATCGTGCTGACCGATCCGCAGGGCTGGGGCTCGGGCGCGAATCTCGTGCAGGCGGGCTTCATCAACAAGCCGCACACCGAGGACTACATCGGCCGCCTGAAGGCGAGCGCGACCCATTACTTCGAGAGCGGCCCGTTCTCGGGCATCGAGTTCGGCGCCGACTACGAGCACCGGCACAAGGACTACGAGATCACCCAGGACTTCCTGGTGCTGGGCGGCGGGCCGTCGCTGCTGCTGAACGGCGGCGCCACCAAGACCCTGCCGATTCCGGCAAGCGCGCTCGAGGGAACCGGCGATCCGCTCGGCTTCATGGGCGTCGGACCCCAGGTGCTCTACAACCCGTTCGCGCTCATCGCCAGCGGGCAGCTGGTGCTGTACCCGACGGCGTTGTCGTCGATCGCCGTGCCGCCGAACTGGGGGATGGACGAGAAGGACACCACCGGCTACGTGCAGCTCGACCTCCATACCGACCTCGGTCCGGACGTCGGCCTGAGCGGCAACGTCGGAGTGCAGGTGGCGCACACGAACCAGAACTCCGATGGCGCGCGGGTGGCTCCCGGCTCGACCATCGGCGGCTCCGCCACGACGGTGCTGCTGCCGGTGTCCGACGGCACGAGCTATACACGCTACCTGCCGAGCTTGAACCTCAAGCTCAGCCTGCCGGACAGCAACGACGTGCTCTTCAGCGTCGCAAGGACCATGGCCCGGCCGCGCCCGGACTACATGAGCGCGAGCTTCGGCATCAACACGAACATCACCAACCTCAGCGTGAAAAATCCGCTGCTGTCGTATTTCAGCGGCCAGGGCGGCAACCCCAAGCTCCTGCCGACCATGTCGACCAATGTCAACGCCAGCATTACGCACTACTTCGCGGGACCCTCGAGCAGTGGCTACACCTGCGCCGGCAGCCAGTCGAAGACCTCGGCGCTCTGCACCTCGGGCGGCGAGGGCTACGTGCAGCTCTCGGGGTATTACCTCAAGCTCACGGACTTCATCAACCCGAGCGCGCTCTCGATCTTCAACTTCGCGCCATATGAGGGGGGCTACCTGACGGCGGCGCAGCAGGCCCAGCTCGGCACGCCCTTGGGCATCCTCAACATCCCGCAGAACGACGGCGCCGGCCACATCGAAGGCGAGCAGATCGCGGCCAACCTGCCGCTCGGGGATCTCACGCACTGGTTGAATGGGCTCGGTGTCACGGGCAGCGTCGACCGGACTTTGAGCTCGGTTCAGTATGCGGGCCAGACCGGTCAGGTCACGGTCCCGGGACTCTCGAAGTGGGTCGAGAACTTCACCGTGTACTATCAGTACGGCGGCTTCCAGGCGAGCGTGAACGATGACATCCGCTCGAGCTTCCTCGGCGAGGTGTTCGGTATCAGCTCGACCCGCGTCGAGCAGGTATTCAAGGGCACCTCTACGATCGATGCGCAGGTGAGTTACGCCATCACCAGCGGCGCACTGAACGGGCTCACGCTGATCGTCACCGGCTCGAACCTCAACAACCACATCATGCAGACCGATGAGAACAACGATCCCCGGCAGGTGCTCACCTGGGAGCGGTACCCCCGGCTCTACACCATCGGGTTCTCGTACACCTTCCGGTAACACGACTCTTTGGATTCCCCCTCATGCCGCCGGCCTTGCGCCGGCGGCTTTTTTTGTATTGGCGCAAAGTCGCACTCCGATCCGAGTGTGATACGGTGCGGCAATGAGTGATTTGCGCATCAGGCGCGTGGTGATCGTGGGCGGCGGCACGGCCGGATGGATGACCGCGGCGGTGCTCAGCCGCGCCATGGGCGCGAGCCTGGAGATTCACGTCGTCGAATCGGACGCCATCGGTACCGTCGGCGTCGGTGAGTCCACCATCCCGCAGATCCGCAACGTCAATCAATTTCTCGGCATCGACGAGGATGCGATGCTGAAGGCCACGAGCGGCACCTTCAAGCTCGCCATCCAATACAACGACTGGGTGCGGCCGGGACACAGCTACCTGCACGCCTTCGGCGACGTTGGACTTCCGTTGGGTCCGCTGCCGTTTCAGCAGTATTGGCTGCGCCGGAGGCAAGAGGCGGGCGTCGAGGATCTTGCGACTTATTCGCTCAACGCGACCGCCGCCAATGCCTGCCGGATGGCCCGCATCGAGAAGATCGGCCAAAGTCCCATGGGGGGCATCAAGTACGCGTTCCAATTCGATGCCGGACTCTACGGCCGCATGCTGCGCACTTATGCGGAGCAGCGCGGGGTAAAGAGAACGGAAGGAAAGATCGTCGACGTGCGGCTGCGGGGCGAGGACGGCTTCATCGAGGCCGTGGTGATCGAGAGCGGCGCGCGCGTCGAAGGGGATCTATTCATCGACTGCTCCGGTTTTCGCGGGCTCCTCATCGAGGGCGCGCTCAAGAGCGGCTTCGAGGACTGGCGCGACTGGCTGGCCTGCGATCGCGCGCTCGCGGTCGGGAGCGCCCCCGCCTCACCGATGCGCCCCTACACCCAGGCCAACGCGCGGCCGGCGGGCTGGCAGTGGCGGATACCGCTGCAGCATCGCACCGGAAACGGCCACGTTTACTGCAGCGAGTTCATGAGCGATGACGAGGCGACGGCGATTCTCTTAGCCTCGCTCGATGGAGCGCCGTTGGGAGATCCGCGGCCGATCCGCTTCACCTCGGGCGTGCGCCGGCAGATCTGGTCGCGCAACTGCATCGCCATCGGCCTTGCGGCCGGGTTTCTCGAGCCGTTGGAGTCGACGGCCATCCACCTGATCCAGTCCGGAGTGAGCCGACTCTTGTCGCTCTTTCCGGATCGCGGCTTCGATCGGGCGCTCGTCGAGGAATACAACCGCAACATGCGCCGGGAATACGAGCAGGTGCGCGATTTTCTGGTGCTGCACTACCGCACCATCGAGCGGCGCGACACACCGTTCTGGCGGCGCTGCGCGGCGCTGCCGGCGCCGGAAGGATTGCAGCAGAAGCTCGACATCTTCGCTGCCACCGGCCAGATCTTCCGCGAGGGCGAGGAGCTCTTCACCGAGCAATCGTGGCTGCAGGTGATGGTAGGGCAGGGGATTCTGCCGCGGCGCCACCACCCGCTCGCCGACAACCTGCCGCGGGATAAGCTCGATGAATTCCTCGGCAGCATCCGCAAGCTGATCCAGGGAGCGGTGGAGCGAATGCCGAGCCACGAGCGCTTCATCGCCGAGCATTGCGCGGCGGAGGGCTTTCGGGCTTAGAACCGGCTTGGGGAAGTTCCGCGATCACGGCCTCATCGTTCCGCGCATCGCGCGCCGAGGGCGCTCAGCGAGCTCCCGCGAACAGCCGCGCATCGAGCGGGTATGGGATGGACTCGATGGTCGCGATCGCGGCAGCGTCGGGATGCCGAGGGTTCACGAGTGCATTGAAAGTCTCCGGGACGAGGACGGAGCGCACGATGAGCACGGCCGAGCGCTCCTCGCGCAACCAGCGGTCTCCCCAGGCGCGGGTGAGCTGCGGATTTCCCATCCAGTCGGCAGGCAGCCTCTCGCCATCCGCGCGCTCGCCGCGCACTGCATCCGGGATCTCGATCTTGATGAAGTGAAACCCGCCGAGCGCCTCCGGCGTGCGCACCTCACTGTGCACCAGCACTTCGAGCAGGGCGGTCGCGGGATTGGGCGCGCAGTAGATAATGGCGCGGCCGCGCGTGTGCCAGCGTCCGGAGGCCACCAGCCCTCCGCGGCCGTCCAGTGCGGGATGCCGCGAGAAACGCCACGCCAGCACTTTAAGAAAAGATCCCGTGCTCGAGGCCGAGGAGAATTTCCTCGACCGCGCGTGCCCCGGACTCGGTACCCAGCACCTCCATCGGCGAGCGGTCACCGAGAGCGCGCTGCGCGGTGCGCAGCCACTCCTGCGCATAATCAGGCTTGCGGTTGAACACCTGCTGCGCTCGCGCCGCCACGCGCGCGACACGAACTGCACGATCGGCCTCCTCAGCGGAGAGATCCTGACCTTGGGTTTCGCGCCGGTTCAGAGTCCGGCGGGGCGCGATGAGACGGTAGAGCTCCTCGTCCTTGAGCCCGACGCGCGTACGCAGCGATCGAATCGAGTGGGCGGACAACCCCTTCTGCAGGCGCTGCATCAGCTCGAGCTCGGAATGGATCGGCACCGAGAGACCGAGCAGCCGCCCCGTGCGCTCGTAGAGCGACTCCTCCGCGGGGGATTGCGGCACCGCTTCTCGAACGTGATGCACCACGCGCATTCGGGCTCCTGGCAATTGCGCACATTTTAAGCGCAATTGCGCAAGGCATCAATATGCCGGCACCCGCACGACCGCGATCGCGCCGCGGGAGCTCTCCCGGTATTCCACATATGTCAATACGTACGTATTGACGATAATTCCCGCCGGCGTCATGCTTATTCGCATGAAACCCGCTCCCAAGCACTCGCAGCTCCAGCTTCGCGTCTCGAAGGAAGAGAAGGCGGCGATTCGGCGCGCGGCGCAGCGCGCGGGGATGGACATGTCCTCTTATGTGCTGAGCCGCGCGCTGCCGGCTCCCGAGACGGCATTTCAGGAAGCGGTCGCGGCGCTCAACGGGCCTGCCCCACCCTCCTACGCGCTCGCGGAGGTCAGCTCGCTCCTCGCGGAGCTCGCGGCCCCGGAGCTGCGCCGGGCGGTGGCGGCGGCGCCGGCGGCATCTCTCGCTCCGTTCCTGGCCAATTACGTTGCCGCGATGGTGGAAACCGCGTGCGCCGCGCGTTCCATCCCGGTCCCGGCGTGGACACGTACGGTCCCTGCGCTCGAAGAGCCCGTATTCGGCTCCACGCTGCAATCACTGCGCCTCTATCTGCTGACGCACTCCCCACCCGCATTTCGGCGGCGTAACATTTTCGTCGACTCGAGCGTAGGCCACCGCGTCTAGTCTATGGCAAAACCGCCCTACGGCCGTTTTGCGAACCGTGCCTTCGTTGCCGGCGGCCAAAGGCGCGACTTTGGCCGCGTGTGCACAGATCAACGCGCAAGTCCGAGAAGCTTCTAGTCCGCGATGTCGCAACTTTCCAAGGCAGACATCCGGCGCCTCCTGGAACTCCTTAACCACGAGCTTCGTGAGATCGGAACCACCGGCGAGGTATTTCTCGTAGGGGGCGCGGTCATGTGCCTTGCATACAACGCGCGTCCGTCGACGAACGACGTCGATGCATACTTCCGTCCGGCCGAGAGGGTACGCGAGGCGGCGAGCCGCGCAGCGGCCAAGGCTGGCATCGACGCGCACTGGCTCAATGACGCGGTGAAGGGTTTCATGAGTCCGGAAGGCGATTTTGCGCCTTTCGTCGAGCTCGATCACCTGCGGGTCCTGCTGGCGCAGCCCGAGTATCTGCTCGCCATGAAATGCCTGTCGATGCGAATCGGCGCGGAGTTCCACGACGAGGAGGACGTGCGGTTTCTGCTCCGTCTGCTCGAGGTTCGCTCATACGAGCAGGCGCTGCGAATCATCGGCCGCTACTATCCGCTCGAGCGGTTTCCGCAGAAGACCCTGTACGCACTCGAAGAGTTGCTGCCGAAGAGTCCGGCATAGCAGCCGCATCGCGCGTGAATACGTATGCGGCCCGTTGCAAATCCGCGCCCGCACGCCGCATTCTTGAAAAAATGCTTCCCCTACGATGCAGCGCCGGGCGCCATCGCGGGCTCACTGCGGCACTGGCCGGCGCGGCAATCACTCTCCTCACAGCCGTCCCGGTCAGTGCCGCGACCCTCCCGCGGCATGGCGCTTCCGGAGTCTATTACGAGATATTCGTCCGCTCGTTCGCGGACTCCAATGGCGATGGCATCGGTGATCTCAACGGCATCACCAACAGGCTCGATTACCTAAAGTGGCTCGGGGTGAGCGGCCTGTGGCTGACGCCGATTTTTCCCTCGCCGAGCTATCACGGCTACGACGTCACCGACTACTTCGCCGTCAATCCGCAGTTCGGCACCCTGGCGGATTTTCACCGCCTGCTGCGTGAGGCGCACGCACGCGGCATCAAGGTGCTGATCGACATGGTGTTGAACCACACCAGCAACCGCAACCCGTGGTTCGAGCGGGCTCAGGACCCGAAGAGCCCCTATCACGACTGGTATACGTGGGCGGGTAATGGCACCGATCTCTCCGCGCCGAGCTCGTTGGGCTCTCCCGCCTGGCACCCGCGCGGCGGCGAGTACTATCTCGGTGACTTCAGCGGCGATATGCCGGATCTCAACTACGACGACCCCGCCGTACGCAGCGAGATGATCAAGGTCGGGCGCTTCTGGCTGGCGCAGGGGGTTGATGGCTTCAGGCTCGACGCCACGACCCAGATCTACATCGACTTCAAGTCGGATGTCGGCAGCCCGCGCGCCATCGCGAAGAACATCGCCTGGTGGCGGCAGTACCACGCGGCCTTGCGCGCGGCCGATCCTGACGTGTTCCTCCTGGGGGAGGTGCCCGCGCAGACCGAGGCGCAGGCGGCACCCTATTACTCGGCGCTGAATTCCGTGTTTGATTTCCCCCTGGCGAAGGTGCTCATCGGCGCGGCGGCGAGCGAGCGCAGCCCGAATGTCGGTGACTATGTGCGCCACGCCTGGCGCAGCTTCCTCAAGAATGCGCGCGGACCGATCGTCGACTCGCCCTTCATCGGCAACCACGATCGCAACCGCGGCATCGACCAGCTCGAGGGCAACGTGAATCACGCGCGCATGGCGGCGGCGATGCTGCTGACATTGCCGGGTCATCCCTTCGTCTACTACGGGCAGGAGATCGGCATGCACGGCAAGAAGCCGGACCCGGCCATCCGCGAGCCCATGCGTTGGGATCGTGACCCTCACCAGGCGGGCGAGACCTGGTGGGAGCCCGCGCCCGATAACGCTGCGGCGGAACTCTCGGTCGCCGCCGAGCGCGCCGATCCGCACTCGCTGCTCTACTTTTATCGCCGCCTGATCCATTGGCGGATCGAGCTGCCGGCGCTGCGCGACGGCGAGATCGCCCCTTACGCGGCCGATGGCGGCGCCATCAGCGCCTATACCCGCGCCGATCCCAGGCAGCGGCTGTTGGTGATCCATAATCTCTCCGGTATTGGGCGGACCGTTGATCTTGCGGACGCGAGCTTCCGCAGGGTTATCCGGCGCACTCGCCCTGGTATCCGGCTCATCGGCCGCAATCTGACGATGCCGGGTTATTCCACCGCGATATTGCAGTAGCGCATCGCAGCTCCCGGATTTGCAGCGAAAGACAGGTCAAGATGACAGGAAATCGGATCCGGGCGCGCGTGTTGGGCGCATTGTTGCTCGCCGGCCTGTGGCAGGCGCAGACCCACGCGGCGGTCCCACGGGCCCCGGCAGGCGCATCAGCAAGCGTGCAGATACGGGCGGCGGGTGCCGATATCCCTCTCGCGGGAGGCACGTTGTCGCTGCGTCTGATCGGCGGCAACGTGCTGCGGGTGCACTTCATCCCGGCGACGGGAGCGACACCCGCGGACCTGGTGATGGCGCCCAAGATCACCGGTCTCGGGTCTCCTCCTGTCATTGCGAGCCGGCACGGCCGCGATCTGCTGCTTCGGGGAGGACGTCTTCGCATTGCGCTGCGCGGAGCGTCCGGGACGCTCACGGTCTTCGATGCCGGCGCGCGGCAGCCGCTCTTGGTCCTTCCGGTTATCGGCCGTCTAGCCCGCGGCACGCTCCTGCTGCGCTTCCCCCGAGGCGCGCCGCTCTATGGGATCGATGGCACCGATGCCTTCGTGTCCAAGCCTGCACGGCTCCTGAAACGCGGCAAGCAGGTGGCCAAGGCCGGCGCGCAGGGCGATGCGGGCGCGCCGTTCGTCTGGAGCACGGCCGGTTTCGGCGTGCTCCTCGACAGCCCGGGCGCCACCTTTGAGCTCGAGCCGGCGGCTCTTCGCATCTCCAAGCTCTCGCGGTCCGATCCCGATTTCTACCTGATCGCGGGCGACCCCCCGGCCATCTTCGCCGCGGTCGCCGATTTGAGCGGCCATGCGCCGCTATTTCCCCAATGGTCGCTCGGCTTCATCAACAGCCAGTGGGGAATCGATGAGAAGGAATTGCTCGACGATGTGAGGACCTACCGCGCCAAGCACATTCCGCTCGATGCCTTCGAGCTCGACTTCGACTGGAAAGCCTGGGGCGAGGATCGCTACGGGGAATTCCGCTGGAACCCGCAGAAGTTTCCCGACGGCCCGAGCGGCAAGCTGGGCCAGGAGCTCGAGGCTCAAGGCGTGCATCTCATCGGCATCATGAAGCCGCGCATTCATGTCGATACGGAGGAAGGCCGCTACGCAACCTCGCATCACCTCTGGATCCCGGGGCAGAAGCCGAGCCTGGATTACTTCTCGCACAAACCGGTCGAGAACCTCGACTTCGACAACCCGGCGACCCGAGCATGGTTTTTCAACCCCGCGCTCGAGCACAGCTTCAAAACCGGCATCGTCGGCTGGTGGAACGATGAGGCGGATGAGGCGGGCGGAAATACCCAGTTCCTCAATATGGAGCGCTCGCTCTATGAGGGCCAGCGGCACATCAGCGATACGCGCGTCTTCTCGCTCAACCGCAACTTCTGGCTGGGGGCTCAGCGCTACGCCTACGGCCTCTGGTCGGGAGACATCCAGACGGGCTTCGCCAGCATGGCGAGGCAGCGCTCACGCATGCTAAGCGCGATCGATGTCGGCGAGATGTGGTGGAGCATGGACGGCGGCGGCTTCCACGGCCATCCCTCGGATGAAAACTACGCCCGCTGGATCGAGTTCGGCGCCTTCACACCCATCTTCCGGGTGCACGGAACTTTTGAGGAGAAGCGCCAGCCCTGGCGCTATGGGCCGATCGCCGAGCGAGCCGCCAGTCATGCCATCCGGCTGCGCTATCGGCTGCTGCCCTACCTGTACTCCTACGCCTGGCACGACACGCGAGCGGGCGTCGGTCTCGTGAGACCGCTGACCTTCGCTTGGCCGAAGGACCCGAAGGTCCGAAACGACTTCAGCGCCTGGCTGTTCGGCGAATGGCTTCTGGTCTCCCCTGTGGTCGCGCAGGGCCAGACCGAGAAGGAGATTTATCTGCCCGCCGGCCTCTGGACCGACTGGTCGAGCGGAAAGGTCTATCTGGGTGGCAGATCGATCACCCTTCCCGTAGACAGCAAGACCTGGAGCGACATTCCGCTTTTCATTCGCCAAGGGGCGATCATCCCAATGCGGCCGGCGGAGGATTACGTCGGCGAGCATCCGCTCACCACGGCGCGGGTCGAAGTCTTCCCGAGCTCGACACGCACGGATTTCGACTACTACGCTGATGACGGCACGACCTACGCCTACGAGCACGGCGCCTACTTCCTGCAGCGGTTGAGCGCGCAGGCGACTTCGGATGCAATCAATCTCGCCACCGCCGCGCGCAGCGGCAGCTGGCGTCCGCCGCTGACCCACTACCTCTTTGCCGTCGAGCGGACGGTGGCAATACGGGTCGATCGGGACGGCGCGCCGCTCGCGCGCGTTGCCGACCTTGCGGCGCTGCGCCGCTGTGCCGATGGCTGCTGGACCGTGGGCGGCGACCGCTATGGAGGCGTCACCTACATCAAGCTGCCGGCCGGCGTCCGCAGCCGCGTGCAAATAAAGTGAAGAGCTGACGGTGCCGACGGCACGCGCATCCACGACCGCAGTCCTCGTGGTGGCCGCCGCGATCTCGGCCTGCGGCGGCGGCGCTGCGGCCGGCGGCGCGGATATCGCCAACGATGGCGGCAGCGCCGGCGCGCCAAGCCACATCGACACGGCCTATCTCTTCTCCGATCAGGGCTCGCTGTTCGACAGCCATCCGGAGCCGACCGCGGCCCAGGCCGTCACCCTCACTCTGCGCGCCAGGCACGGCAACATCTCTGCCGCCAACCTCAAATACTACGACTCGGCGGGCGGCTCGTTTCACCTGGTGCCAATGCGCGTCACCTCCACCGACTCGAGCGGAACGTTCGACTACTGGCAGGGAACCGTTCCCGCCAGCCCTTCGGCGAAGCACTATCGGTTCCAGGTGACCAACGGCAGCGACACGGTGTGGTACAACGCCGAAGGTGCGAGCTCCTCTGAGCCGTCCTCCGGCGATTTCCTCATCGTGCCGGGCTTCAAGACGCCGGATTGGATGAAGAACGGCGTGCTCTATCAGATCTTCGTCGACCGCTTCTTCGACGGCAATCCGGGCAACGACATCACCAACGGCGCGTATACCTATGGCGGCTGCGCCACCGAGCAGCACGCCTGGGGCGCGAGCGTCTACCCGAATGCGAGCGGCTGCCGGAGCGAGGTGTTCTTCGGCGGCGACCTCGCCGGCATCGACCGCAAGTTGAGCTACATCAAGAACACGCTGGGCGCGAACATCCTCTACCTCACCCCAATTTTCACATCTCCGAGCAACCACAAGTACGATACCGCCGACTACTACGCGATCGACCCTGCGTTCGGTACCGCCGCGGACTTGGAGAAGCTCATCCAGGACGTTCACAGCGGCGCCAACGGCCCGCGGGGTTATCTCATTCTGGATGGGGTGTTCAACCACACCGGCGACACCAACTGCTGGTTCGGTAGATCCACCTATGGCTCCTTCACTTGCTCCGTGACGGGAGCCTACCGGTCGCAGTCGAGCCCCTACTACGGCTGGTACACGTTTCAGGCTTGGCCGAACACGTACAGCTCGTTCTTCGGCTACTCCGGCATGCCCAAGCTCGATTACGGCGCGAGCGGCTCCGCCGTGCGGCAGCAGATCTACGGCAGTGCCGCTTCGGTCGTGCAGACGTATCTGCGGGCGCCCTACGACATCGATGGCTGGCGGCTCGACTCGGCGCAGCTCATCGATGCCGGCGGCAGTGGCGGCAGCGATGCCACGAACCACCAGATCATGCGCGAGCTGCGCGCGGCGGTGAAAGCCGTCAATCCCGCTGCCGAGATCCTGGGCGAGTACTGGGACGATCCCTCCTCCTGGCTCGATGACGGTGAAGAATGGGACAGCGCGATGAACTACAACGGCTTCACCAAGCCGTTGTCGGAATGGATTTGCGGCTACGACCAGAGCGGCAACAGCGCCGCGCTCGACGAGACGCAGCTCGATGACTGGCTGCGCGGCACCCGCGCCGAGCTGCCGGTGAACGTGCAGGAGGTCATGACCAACGAGCTCGGCACCCACGATACGGTGCGCTTCGCCAGCCGCTGCGGCGGCGATCTCGGGCGAACCGAGCTCGCCCTGATTTTTCAGTTCACCTACGTCGGCACTCCCGGGATCTACTACGGCGATGAGTACGGCATGCAGGGTGAGAACGATCCCGATGACCGCCGCACATTCGACTGGTCGGAAGCGAGCACCGCCAATGCCGCAGTCGCGCTGACCCAAAAGCTGATCGCCATCCGCAACCGTTACGCGGCGCTGCGCACGGGCTCGTTCCTGACGCTGATCGCCGACGACACCCATCATGTCTACGCCTTTGGACGAATGGATGCCGATAACCGGGTGGCGGTGGTGTTGAACAACGACGGCGCCGAACACACGGTGACCGTGCCGGTGTGGCAGCTGAGCATCCCCGACCGCACCTCAGTGACCGATCTGCTGACGGGGAATGCCTACACCGTGAGCGGCGGCGAGGTCACGGTGAGCGTCCCCGGGCATTACGGCGTCATTCTCGCGCAATGAGAAGCGTGGGCGATTCAAGCGATCGCGGCCCGAACAGGGTCGGCAGCGGCGCACGGCTCGACGGCGCGCGATGACGCGTGCGACATAAGCCGGCTGAATACGTATGCGGACCGCCGCCAAGACGGAGATTAGCCTCGCATGCCGCGTTTAACACCCATTGACGCGGCAACCGCCACGAATGAAGCGTCACATGCGAACGGCCCGGGGGCCCGGGACGTGCATGGGCGCGAGGAAGAAATCCGGACCCACCGGAGGTGAGCCGCCGAGATGAGCGGTCTGTGCCCGACCAGGACGACCGGGCGGGAGAGCCGAGGGACGGTGAACGCGAGGAGTTCACACATGTATCTTCACTCTCAACACCAACGCAGCCGCTGGCTGAGGCGGCTGCCTCTGCTCCTGTGCATCGTGGCTGGCGGAGCGCTGCTCACCGGCGCCCATCGGGCGCAGGCCTGCTCCAACGACAACAACGTGGAATGGAACTACCTGTTCTCCGATCAGGGGCCGATGTACGACAGCAATTCCGAGCCGACGGCGACGACGCCGGTCACGGTCAAATTGCGCACCTGCAAAGGTGACATCACCAGCGCCAACGTCAAATACTACGACAGCGCCGACGACGCCTACCACTGGGTGTCGATGGTGTGGGTGTCCAACGATCCGACCGGCACGTTCGATTACAGGCAGGGCACGATCCCCGCCAGCGGCTCCGAGAAGTACTATCGCTTTCAGATCAACGACGGTTCGGCCACCGCATGGCTCAACGCCGCCGGTATCACATCGAGCGAGCCCTCCTCGGGCGACTTCTTCGTCATTCCGGGCTACAAGACGCCGGACTGGATGAAGAACGGCGTCGCGTACCAGATCTTTCCCGATCGCTTCTATGATGGAGATACGGCCAACGACGTCACCAGCGGACAATATACGTACGGCGGCTGCGCGACCGAGCAGCATGCCTGGGGTGCGAGCGTCTATTCCACCGCCGATCCCACCAACTGCAACAGCGAGGTATTCTTCGGCGGCGACCTCGCGGGCATCGACCAGCAGCTGAGCTACATCAAGCAAACCTTGGGCGCTGACATCATCTACCTCACTCCGATCTTCAACTCGCCGACGGTGCACAAGTACGATACGCAGGACTATTACACGATCGATCCGGCGTTCGGCACGGCGAGCGACTTGGAGCAGCTCATCGCCGACATTCACAGCAGCGCGAACGGACCGCAGGGCTACATCATCCTCGACGGCGTGTTCAACCACACTGGCGACAGCAACTGCTGGTTCCAGAAGCAGCTCTACGATGGCATTACCTGTTCCTACCAGGGCGCCTATCAGTCGCAATCGAGCCCGTATTACGGTTACTACACGTTCCAGACGTGGCCCAACAGCTACTCCGATTTCTTCGGTTTCGGCGGGATGCCGAAGCTCGATTACGGGGCGAGCGGCTCGGCGGTGCGCAACCAGATCTACGGCAGCTCCTCCTCGGTCGTGCAGACCTATCTCTCTTATCCCTACAACATCGACGGCTGGCGTCTGGATTTTCCGCAAGCGCTCGATTCGGGCGGCAACGGCGGCAGCGATGCCACGAACCACCAGATCACGCAGGAGCTGCGCTCGGCGGTGAAGTCGGTCAACTCCAATGCCGACATCCTGGGCGAATATTGGGGCGACCCCTCGCCGTGGCTCGACGACGGCACGGAGTGGGACGGGTACATGAACTACAACGGCTTCACCCAGCCGGTGTCGGAGTGGATCTGCGGCGTGGACTACCACGGCAACAGCGCCTCGATCAACGAGAGCTCCCTCGACAGCTGGCTGTCCGGCACCCGCGCCGATCTTCCGATCAACGCGCAGGAGGTCTCGACCCTCGAGCTCGGCTCGCACGACACGGAGCGTTTCGCGACGCGCTGCGGCGGCGACATCTGGAAGACGTATCTCGGACTCATCTTCCAGTTCACCTACGTGGGCACGCCCATGATCTACTATGGGGACGAGTACGGCGAGCAGGGCGGCAACGACCCGGACAACCGCCGCACCTTCGATTGGACGCAGGCGAATACCGGCAATACGGCCGTGGCGCTCACCCAGAAGCTGATCTCGATCCGCAATCAGTATCCGGAGCTGCGGACCGGGTCATATATGACGCTGCTGGTCGACACGACCAACCACATCTATGCGTTCGGACGATGGGACGCCAATCACCGGATCGCGGTCGTGCTCAACAACACGGCCAATACGGAGACCGTGACCATTCCCGCGTGGCAGTTGAGCATGGTCAACGGGTCCTGGGTGACGGATCTGCTCACGAATACGACCTATCAGGTCAGCAACGGCAGTCTCACGGTGACCGTCGAGGGACACTACGGCGCGATCCTCGAGCAATAGCGCCAGGACGCCGCAACTCGTCGAAATGACCGCCCCGGTCCAACGACCGGGGCGGCTTCGCCTTTGAGCTCGCTCGCATCGCGACGGCGGGACATATGCTATCTTCACTGGCAGAGTGATCGAGGTCGGTGCTCGTCGGGGCGGTCGCCCCGCAACAATAATGGGGGTACTCGCGCTTGGCGCTCTCTTTGGCGCCGCGATCCATGTCGCGCGCGCGTCCGCCTGGCACGATAGCCTCTCGTGGCAGCGACGGGAGGCGCTCGTAACGGTGCGCCTCGACGGGAAGTACGTGCTGCATTCACCGGCCGGCGAGCGCGTGATCGCCGCGCAGCGCTGGCGCGTGCAGACGGCGAGCCCGCTTTTCGATGCGCTCTTTGCGATGGCGCAGGAGGACCTCGATAGGGATTCCGTCAGCGCCATCACCGATGCGGCATTCGATCACGGTCGACCGATTCCCTGCCGCTGCTTCATTGCGGGCCAGGAGTGGCCGTTCGTCTGGACGCGCGATGTTTCCTATTCCATCGATCTCGGCCTCTGGCGCCTCGATCCGGCACGCGCTCGCGCCTCGCTCCTCTTCAAGATCTCGCCCCCAAGGGCCGCAGCCGCGCCGCAGAACCTCTACGTGATGCAGGACACGGGCTCGGGCGGCTCTTGGCCGATCAGCACCGATCGGGTCGTCTGGTTCTTAGCTGCCCGCCATCTGCTCGATGATCCGGCGTTCGCGCACACCGTGTACCGCACGCTGGCCGATACGCTCGCGCAGGATCGGCGCTATGTCTTCGATCCGCGGATCGGCCTGTATCGCGGCGAGACCTCCTTCCTCGACTGGCGCGAGCAGTCCTACCCCGCCTGGACTGCGCACGATGTCGTCTTCATCGCGCAATCGTTCGCGCTCTCGACCAACGTCCTGCACTACGAGGCGCTGGAGCTCGCGGCCGAGCTCGCCAGGCAGCGCGCAGAGCGAGTCCCGGCGGCGCGCTACGCGCGCGAGGCCGCGGACCTCAAGGAAGCGATCAACGCCCGCTTCTGGCGGCCGGACCGCGGTCTCTACATGAGCTACATCGGCGGACCGGTCGGTGCGGCGCCTTTCGATGCGTATGATCTTCTCGGGTTGGATCTCGCCATCACGAGCGGCGTGGCGGATCCCGAGCGCGCGCGGGAATCCCTCGAGCATTACCCCGCCTGGCCCGCGGGGAGCCCCGTGATCTGGCCGGAGCGGCGCGATCAGCCGATCTATCACAACCGCGCGATCTGGCCGTTCGTGAGCGAGTACACTCTGCGCGCCGCCCGGCGCATCGGCGATCCGGCGCTGATCGCGCTCGAGGTGCGCTCGCTCATGCGCGGCGCGGCGCTCGATGCTTCCAACATGGAAAATTATTCGTTGCTCGCGCAATCGACGCACGTACCGGGCCCGCTCGGCGGGCCGGTGGTCGATTCGCCCCGGCAGCTCTGGTCGGTCGCGGGCTACCTCGACATGGTGGTGCGGGGCGTATTCGGACTCGAGGACGACGGCCGCATCGCACCGGAGCTGCCGGCCTCGCTGGCGCCGATGCTGTTCGGCTCGGGGCGCCGCATCAGCCTGTATCTCGACGGGCGGCGCATCGTCCTCGATCGTCCGGCGAGTCTCGAGGGTGAGCTGTTGGTGGCAGGCACCATCCAGCGACACGCCGACACGACCGAAGTCGAGCTCGTTGGCGCTCCCGCGCGCGCGGCGCCACCGCCCACGACTGCCCCGATGTATCTCGCCGCGCTCCCGGCCACACCGCCGCCCCTCGCCGCCTCGGGCGTTGGACCGGCCGCGCGCATCGCCGGCGGCTGGCCGAGGCATTGGACTGCGCCGCACGCCGGCGAGTACCTCGCCTGGCTTGACTATTCCAACAGTCACGGCCCGATCAACACCGGCATCACCGCGGCGGTCAAGCGGCTCGAGATTCGCTGCAGCGGCGCGGCGCCTCTGGTGTTACCGGTGGTGATGCCGCAGAGTGAGGGCTGGCAAGCCTCGGCGACCGTCCGCTTCGATGACCGCGCCGGCGCATCCTGCAGCTTCGCGCTGCTTCAGGGCTTTAACATGAGTGATCTTGCGCAGTTTGCGCATTACACCGGACCACCGCCGCCGCCGCCGGCGAATGCCAGCCCCACCCGCAAGCAGCCGGGGCGTGCGCCACCCTCGGCGAAGGGCGCAGCCGCCCGACCAGAGGCGCGCCGACCCCCGAAGCCCAATGGCGGCGCCACCGGCCCGCTCAACAGCGCGCGCGTCGGCGCACTGCGGATTGCCCCGATCGCGCGCGAGGAGCACAGGCCGTGAGCCCAAAGCCCGAGCTGTCGTTCGGTCAGATCTGGAACATGTGCATCGGTTTCCTCGGCATTCAATTCGCCTTCGGGCTGCAGAACGCCGACGTCACCCGCATCTTCCAGACTCTCGGCGCGAACCTGAGTGAGATCCCCATTCTCTGGGTGGCGGCGCCGCTCTCCGGACTCATCGTGCAGCCGATCATCGGCTACGCCTCCGACCACACCTGGACGCGTCTCGGGCGGCGGCGGCCTTATTTTCTCGGCGGTGCGCTGCTGACGACGGTGGCGCTCGTGGGAATGCCGAGCTCATCGACCCTCTGGGTGGCAGCGGTGATGCTGTGGCTCATGGATGCCTCCATCAATGTCTCCATGGAGCCGTTCCGGGCGTTCGTCGGCGACCAGCTGCCCGAGGCTCAGCGGCCGCTCGGGTTCGCCATGCAGAGCTTCTTCATCGGCGTCGGCGCCGTCCTCGCCTCGCTCCTGCCGTGGATCCTCGCGAAGCTCGGCGTTTCGAACGTCGCGCCGGCCGGTCAGATTCCGGCCACCGTGTGCATCGCGTTCGAGGTCGGCGCCGCGGTGCTCTTTTGCGCGGTGCTGTGGACCGTCGTGACCACTCGCGAGTACGCCCCCGAGCGGCTGCTCGGTTTCGCGCGCAAGGCTTTGACGCTCGCGCTCACGGACGTCTCCAAAGCCTGGCGGCTCGGTCTCTTCATGCTGCTGGCGGGCGCGGCCGCGATTGCCGCCATCCGCCGATTCTCGCTCGCCGGCGAGCTCTATCTCCTCGCGGCGGGACTGGTCGCATTCGGGGCGCTATTCGTGTGGCTGAGCGCCACGGGAAGCCGCGGCATGGTGCGTCAGGTGATGGGAGACCTCTACGGCATGCCCGGGCCGATGCGGCGCCTCGCCTGGGTGCAGTTCTTTTCCTGGTTCGCGCTCTTTGCCATGTGGATCTACACCACGCCGACCGTGACCGCGGTGCAGTTCGGCAGCAGCGATCCGCGCTCGCTCGCTTACAACGCGGGGGCGAACTGGGTGGGCGTGTTGTTCGCCGCCAGCAATGTCTTTCTCATCGGCGGCGCGGTGGTCATTCCCTTCATGGTACGCGCGCTCGGCCTGCGCTGGAGCCACGTCGTCAACCTCGCCGCGGGCGGACTGGGCCTCGCCTCGTTCGCCTGGGTGCGCAGCCCCGACTGGCTCCTCCTCTCCATGGCCGGTGTCGGCTTCGCCTCGGCCTCGATCCAGGCGCTTCCCTACACGCTGCTCTCGGACAATCTGCCGGCGGAAAAGATGGGTGTCTACATGGGCATCTTCAACTTCTTCATCGTCATTCCCCAGATGCTGGCGGCGAGCGTGCTCGGCGGCCTCGTGCATGCCTTCTTCGGCGACCGCCCGGCTTTCGGTCTCGTGCTGGGGGGCATCAGCATGGCGGTGGGCGGGCTCTGCACCCTGCGCCTGGCGGAGCCGTGCCCGGCAGAGGCGGTTTCCCCCTCCGGGCTCGGCGCCGAAAAAGCCTGAGTGCTCCTCGATCCCGTACCCCTCGTCCGGCAGGCGGCAGGACCCCCCGGCTCGCGTGTTCCGGTATCCTCGCCGGATGCTCATCGAGCGCATCTGGTCGGCCAATCCCTACCGCAATTTCCACTATCTGATCGCCTGTCCCGAGACCGGAGAGGCGCTGGCGGTGGACCCCCTCGAGTGGCGGCTGTGCCTGGATGCCGCGCGCGCGCGAGGCTGGCAGATCACCCAGATCCTGAACACCCACGAGCACCGCGACCATACGGGCGGCAATGCGGGGCTCGTCGGGGCGACCGGAGCGCGGGTGCTGGCGCACGCCGCGGCCGCGGGCCGGATCGGCGGCATCGATCGCGGGCTGGTCAAGGGTGACGTCGTGCGCGTCGGGCGCACCGTGGAGCTCGAGTGTCTCGACACCCCGGGCCACACCATGGCGCACATCTGTCTTCGCGCCCACGGTGACTCACCCGCGCTCTTCTGCGGCGACACCCTCTTCAACGCAGGGGCCGGCAACTGCCACAACGGCGGCCATCCGCAGCAGCTTTACGAGACTTTCGCGACCCAACTCGCGCGCCTGCCGGAGGCGACGCGGGTTTTTCCCGGGCACGAGTACCTCGCGCGCAATCTCGAGTTCACGCTCGACCGCGAGCCCGACAACGCCGCAGCCCGAACCTGGCTGGAGCGCTCCCGCGGCGGGCAACCGGCCGACATGCCGATCACCACACTCGGCGAGGAGAAGCGGATCAACACCTTCTTTCGCCTGCAGAGCCCGACGGTGATCGCGCGGCTGCGCGAGGTGTTTCCCGACATCGGCGAGCAGCCCGAGCCGCGCGCCGTGTTCCTCAAGCTGCGCGAGCTGAGGAACCGCTGGTGACCATGGTCTATTCCGGGTTCTACCGCCGCAGCTTCGTCATCGTCACCGCCGCGGTCATCGGCTACCTGTTGCTCGCCGTGCTGAAGCCGCTCGAGGGAGCGCTCGGCTGGGCAATCGTGCTGGCCTTCCTGCTGCATCCGCTGCACGAGCGGATCTCGCGGCGCCTGAAGGGCCGCAGCGTGCTCTCGGCGGGCATCATCACCGGCCTCACGCCCTTTCTCGTGCTGGCGCCGCTCTCCGTGCTCGGCGTCGTGTTCGCCGGCCAGGTGGCGAGCCTGATCGATTACATCCGCGGACAAAGTTTTACCGGCTATCCGCAGCTGCTCGCGCGACTCGAGAGCTATCCGTTGCTCGGCGGCGCGCTGCGCTGGGCGAGCGCCAACGTGCCGGTGAGCGCGGCGCAGGTGCAGGGTTGGATCACGGGCGGAATACAGACCGTGCTCAAGTCGACCGCGGCCGCGGGCGGCAGTCTCGCGCTCGGCCTCTTCGGCACCGTGGTCGGCTTCTTCATGATGCTCTTCCTGCTCTTCTTCCTCCTGCGGGACGGGCGAGCGATTCTCGATCACGTGGCGCGCCTCATTCCGCTCGAGGATGCGCGCCGCGAGCGGCTGCTCGATTACCTCGCTCGGGTGACCCGGGCGGTGGTGTTCGGCTCGACCGCGACCGCGCTCATCCAGGGGATCTTTGTCGCGGTGGGGTTCGCGCTCGCGGGACTGCCCTCGCCGGTCGTCTTCGGCGTCGTGGCGACCATCGCCGCCCTGCTGCCGGCTGGCGCGGCGGTCGTGCTGGTGCCGGCGGTGATCTATCTCGCGATCGACGGTCACTGGCTCGCGGCGGTATTCCTCGCTTTCTGGGGCGCCCTCCTCGCGGTGGTGGAGAACGTGGCACGTCCGCTTCTCACCGCGCATCGCGCGCATGTCTCGACGCTGGCGGTGTTCGTCGGGGCGGTGGGCGGTGTCTCCGCCTTCGGCGTCCTCGGGCTCGTCATCGGACCGGTCTTGCTGAGTTTCATGGTGGCGCTGATCAGGTGGTTCACGACCGAGGTGCGCAGGGCCCCGGTACCGTAAAATGCGCCCCCCATGGATCTCAGCCCCATCCTGAACCCGCTCAACGATGCGCAGCGCGCCGCGGTCACGGCGCCGCTCGTGCCTGTGCTCGTGCTCGCCGGCGCCGGCAGCGGCAAGACCCGAGTGCTGACCCACCGCATCGCCTGGCTCATCCAGGCGGAGCACGCCTCGCCTTACTCGATCCTCGCCGTCACCTTCACCAACAAGGCGGCGGGGGAGATGCGCGGCCGGGTCGAGCGCCTTCTCGGCGCGCCGCCCGGCGTGCTCTGGGTCGGAACCTTTCACGGCATCGCCCACCGGCTGCTGCGCCTTCACTGGCGCGAGGCCGGGCTCGCGCACAGCTTTCAGATTCTCGACTCCGACGACCAGCAGCGCCTCATCAAGCGGATCATCCGCGCCAACGACCTCGATGAGTCGCGCTGGGAGCCGCGCGAGGTGCAGTGGTTCATCAACTCCAACAAGGACGATGGACGCCGGCCGAAAGATCTCAAGGCCGGCAACGATCCGACCCGCGCGCAGATGATCCGGCTCTACGGCCTCTATGAGGAAGCCTGCGCGCGCGCGGGAGTGGTGGATTTCGCCGAGCTGCTGCTGCGCGCGTACGAGCTCTGGCGGGATCGTCCGGAGCTCCTCGCGCATTATCGCCAGCGCTTCCGCCACGTGCTGGTCGATGAGTTCCAGGATACCAACTCGATCCAGTACGCGTGGCTGCGCCTCATCGCGGGCCCCGACGGACACCCCTTCGTGGTCGGCGATGACGATCAGTCGATCTACCGCTTCCGTGGCGCCCGCGTGGAGAACCTGCAGCAGTTTCGCCGCGATTACCGCGAGGCGCAGCTCCATCGCCTCGAGCAGAACTATCGCTCCACGGGCACGATTCTAGCGGCCGCCAACGGCCTCATCGCGCACAACTCCGGACGCCTCGGCAAGACGCTGTGGACCGACGGCGAGCAGGGCCTTCCGATCCAACTCTATGCCGCGTTCAACGAGCGCGATGAGGCGGAGTTCGTCGCCCGCCGCATCGCCGATTACGTCGCCCGTGGCAATCGGCGCGATGACATGGCGGTGCTCTACCGATCGAACGCGCAATCGCGCGCGTTCGAGGAAGCTTTCATCGCCGCGCGCATTCCCTACCGCGTCTATGGCGGCCTGCGATTCTTCGAGCGCGCCGAGATCAAGGACGCGCTCGCGTACCTGCGGCTCCTCTCGAATCGCGACGACGACGGCGCCTATGAGCGGGCGGTGAATCAGCCGCCGCGCGGCATCGGCGAGCGCACCGTCGAGACCCTGCGCGCGCAGGCCAAGGGCGCGGCGGTCTCGCTCTGGCGGGCGGGCGTGACGCAGAGCGGGTCGCCGCAGGCTGGGAGAGCCGCGGGCGCGCTGCGCGGCTTCCATGAGCTCATCGAGCGGCTGGCGCAGGAGATCTCGGGCCTCGCGCTACACGAGCAGATCGATCACGTGCTGAAGGAGAGCGGGCTCATCGAGCATCACGGCCGGGAGAAATCGAGCCCGGAGGGACGGCGCGATGCCAGGGGCGAGCTCGCGCGCAGCGAGGCCCGGCTCGAGAACCTGGCGGAGCTGGTGAGCGCAGCGCGCAGTTTCGCCGCCGAGAGTACCGACCTCGAGTTGCCGCCGCTCGAGGGCTTCCTTGCGCATGCGGCGCTCGAATCCGGCGAGAGGCGCTCCGATGACAGCGAGGACAGTGTGCAGATGATGACGCTGCACATGGCGAAGGGCCTGGAATTCGCGGTCGTGTTCCTCTGCGGGATGGAGGAAGGGCTCTTCCCCCACAACCGCTGCGTCGCGGATCTCGAGGCCCTCGAGGAGGAGCGCCGGCTCTGCTACGTCGGCATGACCCGCGCCATGCGACACCTCTTTCTCACCTACGCCGAGCAGCGCCGCGTGCACGGCATGGACACTCATTCGGCGCCGTCGCGCTTCATCAAGGAAACTCCGCAGAACGTCATCGCGGAAGTCCGCCCGCGCGTGCAGACCATCCGCGCCGTGAGCGGCGCCCGCATGCACCGCGACTCGTACGAGCCCGCCGCGAGGGTCCGGGCCGAGGAGCCGATGCCGCCCGGGATGAGGCTCGGCGCGCGGGTGCGGCACGGCAAATTCGGCGAGGGCGTGGTGTTGAATGTCGAGGGCAGCGGCCCGCACGCCCGTGTGCAGGTGAGCTTCGAGCGCCAGGGCACGAAGTGGCTCATGATGCAGTATGCCAACCTCGAACCGCTGTAGGCCGCTGCGCATGCGATCGCGAACCGTCGACCAGCGTCTCGGGCGTGATAGAGGCGTCGTGATCGCAGCATGAAAATACTGATTCTCGGTGCCGGCCAGGTCGGCCGTACCGTCGCCCGGCACCTCTCGCGCGAGGAAGCCAACGAAGTCACCATCGTCGACTCGAGCGAGGAGGTGCTGCGCGACCTGCAGGACCGGCTCGATGTACACACGGTCGTCGGCAACGCCGCCTACCCGAGAGTGCTCGAGGCCGCCGGTGCCGCCGAGGCCGAGATCATCGTCGCCCTCACCAACAGCGACGAAGTCAACATGATGGCCTGCGAGGTGGCGTTCACTCTCTTTCGCACGCCGACCAAGATCGCCCGCATCCGCTCGGCCGAGTACACTCAGCGGCCCGAGCTCTTCAGCGAGCAGTCGATTCCGGTCGATGTGTTCATCAGCCCGGAGCAGCTCGTCACGGAATACATCGAGCGGCTGATCCGCCATCCGGGCGCGCTGCAGGTGCTCGACTTCGCCGCGGGCAAGGTGCGCCTCGTGGGAGTGCGCGCGGTCAGCGGCGGACTTCTGGTCGGCCACGCGCTGCGCGAGCTGCCGGAGCACCTGGCGCGAATGGAGACGCGCGTGGTGGCGATCTACCGGCGCGGCCGCAGCGTTCCTCCCGAAGGCGCCACGGTCATCGAGGAGGGCGATGAAGTCTTCTTCCTCGCCGCGAGCGACGATATCCGGCGGGTCATCGGCGAGCTGCGCAAGGAGAACCCCCGGGTGCGTCGGGTGGTGCTCGCGGGCGGCGGCAACATCGGCTTTCGCCTCGCGCGCTCGCTCGAGAAGAGCAGCCAGGTGAAGCTCATCGAGCGCGACGCGAGACGCGCGCGCTGGGTGTCGGAGCAGCTCGAGAACACCATCGTGCTCGGCGGCGATGCCGCGGACGAGGAGCTGCTCATCGAGGAGAACATCGACAGCACCGACGTGTTCGCGGCGCTCACCAACTCCGAGGAGGCCAACATCCTCTCGGCAATGCTGGCGAAGCGGCTCGGCGCCCATAAGGTGATGGCCCTCATCAACAAGCCTTCCTACGCCGATCTCATCGAGAGCGGCAGCATCGACGTGGCCATCTCCCCGCAGAGCATCACCATCGGGTCGCTGCTCGCGCACGTGCGCCGGGGAGATGTGGTGCGCGTGCATTCACTGCGGCGCGGTGCGGCCGAAGCCATCGAGGCGATCGCCCATGGGGACGAGCACAACTCGCGCGTGGTCGGCAGGACGGTCGCGCAGATCCCGCTGCCCGAGGGCTCATCGATCGGCGCGGTCGTGCGCGGCGAGCAGGTGATCATGGCTCACCACGACACCTTCGTTCAGTCGGGGGATCACGTCATTCTGTTTCTCTCCGACCGCCGCCACATCGAGGCGGTGGAGCGGCTGTTCGTGCGCGCGGTTCGGTAACCTCGGACCGAGGCCGTAACGTTGCTCGGCATCGCTCACCTCCTGGGGCTCATCGTCGCCGCCTTCGGGCTCATCTACCTGCTGCCGATCGGCTGCTCGCTCGCGACCGGCGACGGGCTCTGGCCGCGCTTCCTCCTCGCGGCCGCGATCACCGCCGCCGCCGGTGTGGCGCTCGCCGCCGCCACCTTCCGCCATCGGCGTGAGCTCAAGGCGCGCGACGGCTTTCTGCTCGTGACGCTCGGCTGGGTCCTGCTCGCCGCCTCCGCGACGCTCCCCCTCCTCTTCACGCTACCGGGACTGAGCTTTACCCGGGCATTCTTCGAAACGATGTCGGGCCTCACGACCACCGGCTCGACCGTGCTCGATGGGCTCGACACGCTCGCGCCGTCGATCAACTTCTGGCGTCACTCGCTCATCTGGCTGGGCGGCCTCGCCGTCATCGTCGTGGCGATCGGAGTCATGCCGATCCTGGGCGTGGGCGGCATGCAAATTTCGAAGGCCGAGGCGCCAGGGCCCGTCAAGGACGAGAAGCTCGCACTGCGCATCACGGAGACCGCCCGGTCGCTGTGGCTCGTGTACGCGCTGCTGACGCTCGCCGGCGTCCTGGCGCTGCGGCTCTGCGGCATGAGCTGGCTCGATGCCATCTGCCATGCGTTCTCCGCCGTCGCGCTCGGCGGGTTCTCCACCCACGACGCGAGCATCGGCTACTTCCACTCCGCCGGCATCGAGCTCGTGCTCATCGTGCTGATGCTGATCTCCGCGCTCAATTTCGCGCGGCATTTCGCGGCGCTGCGGCGGCTGTCGTTGAAGCCCTACCGCCACGATCCCGAGCTCAAGCCCATCGCCCTGCTGCTGGCCGCCAGCGTCGTCTTCATCGCGGGGCTGCTGACCTGGCACGGTGTGTATCCCACCTTCGGCACCTCGCTCCGTTATGCCGCCTTCAACGTCGTATCGCTCGCCACGACGACCGGCTGGGTGACCGTCGGCGCCACCGGTTTCACCACCTGGCCGGTGTTCGCGCCCATCTGGATGTTGTTTCTCTCCGGCATCAGCTGCAGCACCGGCTCGCCCGGCAGCGGCATCAAGATGTTTCGCACGCTGGTGCTGTCGCGTCAGGCCGGGCGGGAGCTCAAGCTCCTCGTGCATCCGAACGCCATGGCGCCGGTGCGCATCGGCGGCAGGCCGGTGCCGGAGCGCGCCGCGGATGCGGTGCTGGCGTTCATCTTCCTCTACTTCATGACGGTGGCGCTTCTCACCTTCGCCATGCTGCTCACGGGGATGAGCTTCGATTGGGCATTCCGGGTGATCGTCGCCTCGATCAACAACACTGCCTTCGGACTGCCCGGACAGGGCGTCTGGAACCTGCACGCGCTGACGGCGCTGCAGACCTGGATCTGCACGGCGGCGATGCTGCTCGGTCGCCTGGAGATCTTCAGCGTGATCGTGCTCTTTACGCGGACGTTCTGGAGGAAGTGACGCCCGTCATCGGAGGCAGACGGTGAGTTTGCCGGTCCGATCGCTCGCGCGGCAATCTTGACGCTCAGCTGTGGATATAACTCTCCAGCTGCTCGATGGTCTGTTGCTGCTCCTCGATGACGGCCTTCACCAGGTCGCCGATCGATACCATGCCGATGACGCGGCCGCCGTCCACGACGGGAAGATGGCGTATGCGTCGCTCGGTCATGAGGCGCATGCAGTCCTGCACGGAATTATCGAGCGACACGCTGATGACCGGCGAGCTCATGATCTGGGACACGGGCGTCTCGGCCGAGGAGCGGCCGAGCAGGACGACCTTGCGGGCGTAGTCGCGCTCGGACAGGATGCCCGCGAGCTCCGGGCCGCGCATTACGAGGAGCGCTCCGACGTGGTGTTCCGCCATCATGCGGATCGCCTCGAGCACCGGGTCCTCGGGTGCGACGGTGAAAAGAGCCCGACCCTTGCGATCGAGCAGGTGACGCACGGTGATCATGGTGGGTCCTCCGCAACCGATCTCGCTCATCGGCCGAACCAGGCCTGCGGCCCGGACAGCCTAGCGCTTGGTGGGGGCGACTTCCACTGTCAGGGTTACGGTGGCGCTCACGTCGAGGGTCCCGGCCTCCACCGGAGTCGGAGCCGCGGCCACGGACATCTTGACTGCCCTGCTCTGGAGATAGAGGGGGACGGGCCCGACCTGCGGACTTTGCTCGCTCACCGACAATATCCGCACGACCTCGAGGCCGAGGGCGCCTACCAGCGCGGCGGCATCCTGCCGGGCTTTCACGGCCGCTTGCCGCAGCGCCTCCATCCGCGCCGCCTGCTCGTCCCGCAGCGCGAAGCGGATGTCCTGCACGTTGTTGGAGCCCGCCTGCGTGGCGGCATCGATGACCCGGCCGGTGCGGGTCAGATCATCCAGCCTCACCCGGACCACATTGCTCGCGCTGTATCCCACGATGCTGGGCATACCACCCTCGCGCGAATACTTGTAGCTCGGGGTCAGGGAGTATTCCGTCGTGGTGAGCTGTGCGCTCGGGCCTGACACCCGCTTTATCGCCGCGATCACCGCCGAGGCCTTGGCCGCATTCTGCGCCGTGGCCACCTGCGAGCGCTGCGCCTGCGTGGTCACGCCGAGGTCGATGTAGACGCGATCCGGTGCTTCCGACACCTGCGCTTGACCCGTGACCGTCAGGGTGGCGGGCCGCGACGGCGGGGGTGGCTGGCGGGGAGCTGGCGGCGATTGCGCGAGTGCCATGGAGGAAGCGGCCGAGAGCGCGAGGGCGGGGAGCATTCGCATGCGGCTATTCTACGCCCCGACATCCGTGCGGAGACAGGAGCCACGTGGTCAGGGGACGCAGAGTATCTCTTCCGGAGCCGCTGCGCTGCGCGCTCGAGGCCATCCTCGGGGAGCCGGTGTCCCAGGTGCAGGTCATCGAGCATTCGCTCTATGCGCGCCTGCATCCGCGCGCCGTCGCCACCACCCGGCGCCGGCGCATCTATCTGCGCGGCTCGGCGCAGGAGTTCTTCGAAGATCCCTGGCTCCTGCTGCACGAGTACTGCCACGTGCTCAGGCAGTGGGAGCCCGGGCACCTGACGGTGCGGCGCTATTGTCTGGAGTGCCTGCGGCGTGGCTACTGGAGGAACCGCTTCGAGGTCGAGGCGCGGGCATTCGCCGATCGCCATCTCCATGCCCTGCGGGCGGCACTGCGCCGCAACCCCGAAGGCACGAGCACTGCTCAGCCGAGCAACTGCTCGCGCCGGTAGAGCCTCCCGGCGGCGAACACCAGCAGAGCTCCCAACGCGAGGGTCGAGCCTACCGAGAGCGCGACGTACGAGGCCGGCAGCGGCTGCATTCTGATGAGGCTCAGGATGAGGAAGTGCTGCCCGAGCGAGGGTACCGCCATGAGCGGCGCGCGCGGCTGCAGGCCCCGGATCGAGGCAAAGACCAGGGGCAGCGTCGGGACGAGGAGGACCAATCCGACGTAGGTCTGCGCCTCGCGATAACTGCGGGTGAAGGCGGCGACCAGGGTCATGAGCGCCGCGCCCGCGGGCACGAGTGGCAGGCAGGCGAGCACGATCTCGACGGCTACCCGGGGACCAAAGTCGGGGCTCATGCCGAAGCGCTCGAGCCCGACGAAGCGCAGCACGATCGCGAAGGCGGTCACCGTGAGGGCAAGCGACAACACCATATAGGCGCAGGCCGCGAGGATCTTGCCGTAGATGAGGTACTCCCGGCGGACCGGCACGGTAAGCAGCGGCTCGAGTGAGCCGCGCTCGCGCTCGCCGGCCGTGGCGTCGATCGCGAGATACATGCCGCCCATCAGCATGGTGAGGAGAACGAGATAGCTCAGAATCCCGAGCGCCAGGGCGGAGCGGCTGGCCGGTGTCGAGATGTCGATCGGATGCAGCGCGAGCGGCACGCTGAGCAGCGGATCGAGGCCGCGTGCGACCAGGCGCAACCGTGCGAGGGTCGCGCCGTACTGATTCACCGCGGCGCTGATGCGCTCGACGGCGTGGGCGCTATCGCTGTTGGATTCATCGGCAAAGAGCAGCAGCGGCGCCGGCTGCCCGGCTTGCAGCCGCGAGCCGAACTCCGGCGGCACGAGCAGCACCTGCGCGCTGCGGCGCTCGCTCACCTCGCGCCGCGCGCCGGCCGCATCCTCCTCGACGGTGCGGATTCGGATTCCGTGCTGACGAAGGTGCTCGAGGAGCTCGGGCGCGCGCTCGGCATGGGAAACCGTGAGGAACAACGGCCGATCACTCTGGGCCCCGGCGCCCCGGAAGCTCAATGACAATGCGCCCCCGATCAGCAGCGGCCCGAGAAGCGGTCCGAAAATCAACGCCGAGATGAGCGTGCGCCGGTCGCGCAGATTCTCGCGGAACTCCTTCACGAAGACCCGTCCGATCGCTCTCAAGGGCGCTCTCCCTGGCTCTCTTGCCGGGGCTCGGGGCCGGCGCCGCCGATCAGGCGCACGAACGCTTCCTCCAGCGACTCCGTCCCGGCGCGGCTGCGCAGCTCCTGCGGAGCGCCCTGGGCGATGACCCGGCCGTGCGCGATGATGACCACCTCATCGCACAACGCCGCGACCTCCTGCATCACGTGACTCGAGAAGAGAATGCAGTGACCCGATGCGCGCAGGTGCTGCAGCAGTGCGCGCAGGCTTCGCACGGCCATGACGTCGAGACCGTTGGTCGGCTCATCGAGGAGGATGTTCCGCGGGCCGTGAATCAGCGCGCGCGCGAGCGCGGTCTTGATCCTTTGTCCCTGCGAGAAGCCGCGTGCCGGCCGGTCGGCGAATTCCTCCATCTCGAGCAGTCGGATGAGCTCGGCGGTGCGATTGCGCCGCTCGGCACGCGCGAGACCGTGCAGCGCGCCGAAGTAGAGGATGTTCTCGCGCGCCGTCAGGTTGGGATAGAGGCCAGCCCCGTGCGGCAGTACGCCCATGCACTGGCGCGCCTCGAGCGCTTTATCGACGACACTGATGCCATCGACTCGGGCATCGCCGGAATCCGGCCGCAGCACGGTGTAGAGAATGCGCAGGGTGGTGGATTTGCCGGCGCCGTTGGGGCCGAGGAGGCCGGTGATGCGGCCGTCCTGCGCCCGCAGACTGACGCCGCTCACCGCGTTCACCGTGCCGAATCGCTTGGTCAGCCCCGCAGCTTCGATCAAGGCGCCGGTCCGTTGCGGGTCAGGAAGAACGGCATGGGGGCGAGCTTGCGCGTGCAGCGGGTATCGAGCCCGGACACCGAACCTCGAGCCACGAATTGCGCCATCACCTCGGCCATGCAGGGATCGGTGAGCTGTCCGTGTCCGAATCCGCGGACGACGAGGCTCAGGCCATGGGTGAATCCCTGGCTCGCCTGCGCGGCGTAGCGCGGCGGGGTGATGGGATCGTTGCTGCCCGAGAGGAGCAGTGCCGGCACGTCCGAGTGCAGCGGCTGGTGGAAGTCGGGATCGACGGGGCCGTGAGGCCAGATCCGGCAGATCGCCTCGAGCCCGTCGAGTTGGGAGGTGCCGAGGAAAGTCCGGGCGAGCTCGGCGCGCTGCTCGGCATCGACGTGATAGAAGGGAACGTCCTCCGAGCATACCACCGTGTCGTTCATTCCTTCCGCAATCGCATCGCCGTACAGGCGGTCGATGAGGAGGAATTGCCCGGCGAGTGGCGCGAAATCGCCGGCCGCTGCCGCCACGTGCAGATCGAGGGGCAGGAGCGCGGCGAGCTCCGGCGTGTAGCTCGCGAGCCGCAGCACCATCGAGAGGTGGTAATCCGTGAACTGCAGCCGATAAGGCTCGCCGCTCGTCGGGTCGGTCAGATCGACCCACACCGGGCGTTCGGTGAGCTCATCACGCAGCTGTTGGAAGGCTGCCGCCGGATCGCCGAAGCGCGCATGGCACGCCGGCTGGCGCGTGCAGCGGCTGAAGATGCTCGACAGCGCCGCCTGCGCATCGAGCGCGCTCATGGCGCCGAGCGCCTTTTGCGGCGGCACCACGCCATCGAGGATGACGCTGCGGACCCGGCCGGGAAAGCGCCGCACATACTGCTGGGCGACGATGGTGCCGTATGAGGATCCATAGAGATTCACCCGCGCATAGCCCAACGCCGCGCGCACCTGGTCGAGGTCCTGGACGGCGAGGCCAGTCGTGTAGAAGCGCACGTCCGCGTGCGCGTCCAACATCTTCAGGCAGCGCTCGGTTTGGGCGACGATCTCTGCGGTCGTCTCCTCATAGAGATCCTCCTCGCTCGACTCGCAGTCGAGCGCGTTGGAACCGCCGGTACCGCGCTGGTCGACGAGGACGATGTCGCGATCACGGTGGATGCGATCGAACACCGGCGCGACGCTCGCGTAGAAATCGGTCGCAGCCATTCCCGGTCCGCCGGCCAGTACGAAGAGCGGATCCGGGTCCTTGCGGGTGCTGATCGCAGGCACCACGGCCACCCGCAACTCGAGCCGCCGTCCGCGCGGTGCGGCGGGATTTTCCGGCACCGGCAGCCGGCCGCATTCGGCCTGGATCAGCGTCAGATCGGTGGCTTCGTGCAGCTCGCAGGGCGATACCTCGAGCCGCCCGGCAGCGGCCGCGCGGCCGGCGACCGCCAGACTCGCGGCAGCCAGACATAATGAAAGGACCCCGGTGATGCGAGCTTTCATAGGCGCGAGAGGATAAGGCATCGGTACAGGTGTCGACTTGCCCTTGTTCACGCGGCAGCGCCCCCTACAATACTCAGGATGCGTTTCTCGCAGCCCTTCGATGTCATCGTCATCGGCGGCGGTCATGCCGGCACGGAAGCGGCACTGGCCGCCGCGCGCATGGGCGCGCGCACGTTGCTTCTCACCCAGAGCATCGAGACGCTCGGGCAGATGAGCTGCAACCCCGCGGTGGGTGGGATCGGCAAGGGCCACCTCGTCCGCGAGATCGATGCGCTCGGCGGCGCCATGGCGCGGGCCACCGATCGCGCCGGCATTCAGTTCAGGACCCTGAATGGCAGCAAGGGTCCCGCGGTGCGGGCGACGCGCGCGCAGGCGGACCGCCAGCTCTACAAGAAGGCGATCCGCTCGCTGCTCGAGAATCAGCACGGCCTCGCGATCTTCCAGCAGGAGGTCGCCGATCTTCTCGTCGAGGGCGAGACGGTCAAGGGTGCCGTGACGGTGACCGGAATCGTTTTCGAAGCGCCCGCCGTGATACTCACCGTGGGTACCTTCCTCGGCGGTCGGATGCACGTAGGCCTCGATCAGCACCCGGGAGGCCGGGCCGGAGATCCGCCCTCCAACCGCCTCGCAAGCCGGCTGCGGGAGCTGCCGCTGCGGGTGGGGCGGCTGAAGACCGGCACGCCACCGCGGCTCGATGGCCGGACGCTCGACTTTTCTGCCATGAGCCGCCAGTCGAGCGACGACCCGCTCCCGGTATTCTCGTTTCTCGGGAGGACCGAAGAGCATCCGAATCAGGTTGATTGTTTCATAACTCACACCAATGAGCGCACTCACGACATCATCCGGCGGGCTGCAGACCGATCGCCCCTCTTCACCGGCGTCATCGAGGGGGTAGGCCCGCGCTACTGTCCGTCGGTCGAAGACAAGGTCTTCCGCTTCGCGGACAAGACCTCCCACCAGATCTTCGTCGAGCCCGAAGGACTCGAGACTCACGAGATCTATCCCAACGGCATCTCCACCAGTCTGCCGTTCGATGCGCAGTACGAGCTCGTGCGCAGCATTCGGGGGTTCGAGCGGGCCCATCTCACCCGGCCGGGCTACGCCATCGAGTACGACTTCTTCGACCCGCGGGACCTTAAGCCCTCGCTCGAGACCCGCCCGCTCAGCGGCCTCTTCTTTGCGGGTCAGATCAACGGCACCACCGGCTACGAGGAGGCGGCGGCGCAGGGCATCGTCGCCGGTATCAATGCGGCGCTCGCCTGCCGAGAGCGTGATGCGTGGCTGCCCAAGCGCAGCGACGGCTATCTGGGTGTGCTCATCGATGACCTCGTGACGAGAGGCACGCGCGAGCCCTATCGCATGTTCACCAGCCGCGCCGAGCACCGGCTCCTCTTGCGCGAGGACAACGCGGACCTGCGCCTGACGCCCATCGGCCGCGAGCTCGGCCTGGTGGACGATGAGCGCTGGCGTCTACTCGAGGCGAAGCAGCGCTTCGCGGAGGAGGAGGTCGAGCGGCTACGGAGCGTGCGTATCCGTCCCGACACGCTGCCCGAGGCGTGGGCGCAGCGAATTCTCCCAGCCCCCCTCTCGCGCGACGTGTCGGCGTTCGAGCTGCTGCGCCGCCCGGAGGTCAGCTATGAGGCGCTGCTCGAGATCGCGGGCGCTCCCCGCTACGCCGGCATCGACGACCGTATTCCTGCGCAGGTGCGCGTGCAGGTGGAGGCTCGCGCGAAGTACGCCGGCTACATCGAGCGCCAGCGCGAGGAGATCGAGCGCCAGCGGCGCAACGAGGAGACCCGGCTTCCCGAGCACATCGACTACGACCAGGTCGCGGGACTCTCGCACGAGGTGCGAAGCCGCCTGGCGGAGTACCGGCCGGCGACCCTCGGGCAGGCGGGCCGCGTGCCCGGTGTCACGCCGGCCGCCGTCACGCTGCTACTCGTGCACTTGAAGAAGCTCAGTCTCGCGGCCGAGCGCGCGCGCGTGGCATGACCGCCTTCATGGCTCAACTCGCGGCCAGCTGGGCGCGTAGCGACTCGCTCGTATGCGTGGGACTCGATCCCGAGATCGAGCGCTTCCCCCGCCAGCTCGCCGCCCACCCCTCGCCGATCTTCCAGTTCAACAAGGCGATCATCGATGCGACGGCCGAGCTGGTTTGCGCGTACAAGCCGCAGTTCGCGCACTACGCCGCGTACGAGGCGGAAGATCAGCTCGAGCGCACCATCGAGTACATTCACCGCAGCTACCCCGGCGTGCCGGTCATTCTCGACTCCAAGCGGGGCGATATCGGCAACACCGCGGAGCGCTATGCCATCGAGGCGTTCGAGCGCTACGGCGCCGACGCTGTCACCGTGAACCCTTACCTCGGCGGCGATGCGCTCGAGCCCTTCCTCAAGCGCGAGGACCGCGGCGTGGCGGTGCTCTGCCGCACTTCCAATCCCGGTGCCCGCGACCTGCAGGACCTCGAGGTGGGCCCCGGAATGCGCCCCGGAATGGTCGATAGACAGCGGCGCCTCTATCACGTGGTGGCGGAGCTCGCCGCCCACCGCTGGAACGCGCGCGGCAACTGCCTGCTCGTCGTCGGCGCGACCTATCCGAAGGAGCTGGCGGAAATCCGGGAGATCGTCGGCGAGATGCCGCTGCTCGTGCCCGGGGTCGGGGCGCAGGGCGGTGATGTCGCCCAGGTGGTGCGCAACGGGCAAACCGCCGCGGGCACCGGACTCCTCGTGAGCTCCTCGCGGGCGATCCTCTACGCTTCCGCGGAAGAAGACTTCGCCTCCGCCGCGCGCGCAGCGGCGCTGGCCCTGCGGAATGAGATCAATGCGCATCGGCAGCGCCTGCCGTAGCGGTCTCCTCCCGCTGCTCGCCCTCGCGGCGCTCTGCGGCTGCTCTCATCGGCAAAGCAACGGTCCTGCAGGCGCTGCGCGACCGGGTGGGACCCTTCTTCTGCGCGGCCTCGCCGCCGAGCCCGACTCTCTCGATCCGCAGAAGGCGCGCACGGACGAGGGGCAGCGGGTGCTGCGGGACATTTGCGAGGGACTCACCACGCTCGACAAGTCGGGAGGCGTGGCGCCCGGGATCGCCGAGAAATGGCGGGTGAGCGCCGACGGCAAGACCTATACGTTCTCCTTACGGCACGACGCCCGCTGGTCGAGCGGCCAGCCGGTGGTTGCCGCGGACTTCGTGGCGGGGCTGCGGCGCCTGGTCGAGCCCGCCACCGGCTCGCAGTACGCCGAGGTCGTCGATGTCATCGAGAACGCGAGCGACATCGTCGCCGGCCGCAAGCCGCCCGAGAGCCTCGGCGTTTCCGCGCCCGATCCCTACACCGTCATCGTGCGGCTGCGCACCCCGGCGCCGTATCTGCCGGCGCTGCTCTCGCATCCCAGCGCCTGCCCGGTAAATCCCGTCACCCTGGTCAACGACCGGGGCGCGTACGCTCATCCCGGGAATCTGCCCTCGGACGGCGCGTTCGTGCTGTCGCAATGGGTGCACGGCTCCAGCATCACGCTCACCCGCAACCGCCACTACTGGAACGACGCCGCCACCGGTGTCGATGCGGTGGAATATCTGATCACCGCCGATGAGAATCAGGAGCTGACGCTCTATCGCGCGGGTGAGCTCGATGTCACCGACGCCATCCCACGGGCCCAGTACGGCTGGATCCGCTCGCATCTCGGTAAACAACTCCATATCGCGCCGGAGCTCGGCGTCTACTTCTACGGCTTCGAGCTGCAGCGCGCCCCCTTCGACGGCGATCCGAAGCTGCGCCGGGCGCTCGCCCTGGTGATCGATCGCGACAAGCTCGCGCGGCTCGTGCTGCGCTCGGGGGAGCTGCCGGCCTACGGCTGGGTGCCGCCCGGTGTCGCCAACTACACCCCGCAGTCGCCGGACTACCGCTCGCTGCCCATGTTGGCTCGCATCGCCGAAGCGCGCAAGCTCTACGCCGAGGCCGGCTACTCGGCGGCGAAACCGTTGCGCTTCGAGCTGCGCTACAACACGGGCGAGATCCACGCCGAGCTCGCCATCGCCATCGCCTCCATGTGGAAGCAGGCTCTCGGGGCGCAGGTGACGCTCAGGGCGGAGGAGTTCCGCTCACTGCTGCAGGACATCGATCGCGGCGAGGTCCAGATGTTCCGCTCGAGCTGGATCGGCGATTACAACGACGCCTTCACCTTCGCGCAGTATTTCAAGAGCGACTTCGGCGTCAATCTCACGCACTATCACAACGCCGCCTACGATGACCTGCTCGAGCGCGCGGCCGCCGAGGTCGATCCGGCGAAGCGCCGCGCGCTCCTCGAGCAGGCCGAGCAGGTGATGCTCGCCGACCAGCCGGTGATCCCGATCTATTTCTACGTGAGCAAGCACCTCGTCAAGCCGCGCGTCACCGGCTGGTACAGCAACATCATGAACGTCACCTACAGCAAGGATCTGGGGCTGCGGCGGCCGGTTCCTTAGAGTCGCTACATCTCCGCGACCGTGTGCTCAGCGCTCGCCTCGCCGGCTCGGCCCTGGAACACGATGAGCAGCGGAATCACGGCGAGAGTCGCGATCATGAGGAACTTGTAGTCGTCGATGTAGGCGATCACCTGCGCCTGCTGCGTGATGAGCGCATCGAGCGCGGCGCGGCCGGAGGCGGTGAACGGGCTCAGCGTCTGCGCCACGACGGGATTTGCGAAGTGCGGGTTGACCGCGGTGACATACTGCGAGATGTCCGCGTGGTTGGTTTGGCTGGCGCGCGCCAGCAGCGCGCCGACGATCGAGATGCCGATGCTCGAGCCCACGTTGCGCGCGAGATTGTAAAAGCCCGCGCCTTCGGGCCGGATGCCGGGTGAGAGCGTCGACAGCGATACCACACTCAAGGGAGTGAAGAGAAAGCCCAGCCCGACACCCTGGATCACCCCCACCCAGATGACGGTCCAACTCGAGACGTCCGGGGTCCACCCGGTCATCAGATAGAAGGACCACGCCGAAAGGCCGAGCCCGAACCCGAGCAGCAGCCGCGTGTCGGTTCGGCCCATCAGCTTGCCGACGATCATCATCGCGCCCATGGTGCCGATGCCGCGCGGTCCCATGACGTAGCCGGCCGTGATCACCGGGTAGTTCATCAGGTCCTGCAGGTAGGGCGGTTGCAGCGCGAGCGAGGCGTAGAAGGTGAGACCGACGATGGCGACGAAGAGCACGCCGGCGCTGAAGTTGCGGTCCCTGAAGAGCGCCGGCCGCAAGAAGGGCTCCGGGGCCGTGAACATGTGCACCAGGAAGACGTAAAACGCCGACCCCGCGACGACCGCCTCGACGATGATCTCCCCGGAGCTGAACCAGTCGAGCTCCTGGCCGCGATCGAGCAGCAGCTGCAGGGCCGCGATGGCGATGCTCAGGCTCACGAAACCGGTCCAGTCGAGCCGCGTCTCACCGCGCTGGCGCGCCTCGGGCAGGAACATGGTCATGCCGATGAAGGCGAGCACCCCGATCGGCAGGTTGATGTAGAAGACATAGCGCCAGCTGTAATCCTCCGTCAGCCAGCCGCCGAGCACCGGGCCCAGGATGGGCGCCGCCATGACTGCCATGCCCCAGGCCGCCATCGCCGAGCCGTGACGCTGCGGCGGATTGATGTTGAGGAGCACCGTCTGCGAGAGCGGCACCAGGGCGGCGCCGAAGAGGCCCTGCAACCAGCGAAAGAGCACGATCTCGGTCACCGACTGCGCCATGCCGCAGAGCATGGAAGCGATCGTGAAGCCGACCACCGAGACGATGAAAAGGCGCTTCAGGCCGAGGCGCGTCGTCAGGAATCCGGTGAGCGGTGTCGCGATCGCCGCGGCCACGATGTAGGAGGTCAGCACCCAGTCGATCTGGTCCTGGCTCGCCGCGAGGCTCCCCTGCATGTGCGGCAGCGCCACGTTGGCGATGGTGGTGTCGAGCGACTGCATGAGCGTCGCCAACATCACGCACAGCGTGATGCCACCGCGATGGGGGGTGCTCGGGCTCAGCTCCTCGGACATCGCCGATTCCCAAGGCACAGGGACGTGCCCCGCGGCCACAGGTGGCGGGCAGAATGACCGGATCCCGAATCAGGAAGCGGCACGAACGAGTGGCAGGCACAGGGACGTGCCCGGCCGCCGTAGGTGGCCGAGTCTCGGGCAAAAACCACGCTTTTTGCCCGAGACGGCGCTGGGCGGGGCAGGAGCCCCGATCCAGCGCTCATAGGAAAGACCAGCCGCGCGCGTGGCCGGTGTGGATTCTGACCTCCGCGCTCATCCCGGCGCGCAGCGGCGGCAGATTCCGATCGCTCGTGTCGACGGCGATGCGCACCGGAATGCGCTGCACCACCTTCACCCAGTTGCCGCTCGTATTCTGCGCGGGCAGCAGCGAGAACTGCTGTGCAGCCGCCGGGCTGATGCTCGCGACGCTGCCGGGCCAGGTCTGCCCGGGATAGGTGTCGATGGTCACCGTCACGGCCTGCCCGGGGCGCACGTAGGTGAGCTCGGTCTCCTTCGGGTTCGCATGCACCCACACGTGCTCGGTGTCCACCAGATAGAACCCGGTGGTGGAGGCTCCGAGATAACGGCCCGGCTGGATGGAAGGCACGCTGGTCACGATGCCGGCGAAAGGCGCGCGCACGATGGTGTGGGCGAGCTCACGCGCCGCCTCGTCGCGGGCGGCGAGGGCGCTCAGGTACTGCGGGTACTGCTCGACCGGGCCGGTGGGATGGCCGTTGAGGTTGGCCGCGATGCCGGCGAGCTGCTCATTCAACGATGCGAGCGCCTGCTGCGAGCTCGCGAGATTGCGGTGCGCGGTGTCGAATTGCGTGCTCGAGACGACGTGAACCTTGGCGAGGTTGCGCGCGCGCTTGAACTGCACCTCGCTGTAGCCGAGATCGTACTGCGCCTGCGCGATCTTCGCCTGCATCTGCCGGTAGCTCGCCTGCAGGGCGAGCAGATCGTCGCGCACGGCGGCGAGCTGTGCGTTGGCGCGCTCGAGCGCGTAGCGGTATTGCTGATCGCGCAGGCTGTAGAGGATCTCGCCGCGGCTGACGGCTTGATTCTCCTTCACGTACACCTGCCTGACGATGCCCGCGACGTCGGTCGAGATGCCGACCGTGTTGGCTTCCACGTAGGCGTTGTCGGTCGAGATCGTGCCTCCACCCAACGCATAGACGATGAGGGCCGCGATCAGGATGATCGGCAGCGCCACGAACGACACCGCCCGCAGCCGCCGCCGGGTCGCTGAAGGGAGAGCCGACTCGGGAGCCGAGCGCGCGGACACGCTGCCCGGGCCGGGTGCCCGCTCGCGAGGGGTGGCCAGTGGCACGGCGCCAGGCGCCTGCGGCGCCCTCGCGGTCGGGGAGGCAGACGCTGATTCCTGCGCGAGCAAATGAGCGAATCGCGCCTCATCGATGACGTTCTGGCAAACCAACAGGCTGCAGCGGATGTGATCGCTCAAGTACGCCCCGCTCGGCCCCGACCACCAGCGGCCGATCGCGCTCTGGCGCCGGTGCCCGACCACGACCAGGTCGGCCTTCACCTGCTCGGCGTAGGCGGCGATCTCCCGCGCCGGCTCACCGATGACGAGCTTGCCCGAGGCTTGAAACCCGAGCGCGGCGAGCCGCTCCATGCCCTCCTGCAGCACTCGCTCGTAGTCCACCTGTTGCTGCGCGATGCCACCGCCCCCGACTCCCTCGCCAAGCTTGGTGCCCGCCGCTTCGCGGATGACCGACAGCACGAACACCTGCGCGCCATACCGCCGAGCCAGCAGCGCCCCCTCGCGCAGCGCGGTGCGGCCCTCGATGGAGCCGTCGTAGGCGAGGAGAACTCGCTGGTACACCTTCTTGCCTTTCTTCGACCAGAGCGCGGGAGAGCAGCAGCGAGTATGCCTGCGTCATTTGCCGAGGCAGAAGCTGCCGAAGATCCTGCCGAGGAGATCCTCGGTGGTGAACTCGCCGGTGATCTCGTTCAGGGCTTCCTGCGCGCCGCGAAGCTCCTCGGCTACCAGCTCGCCCGCGCGGCTGTCCCGCAGCCGCTGCTCCGCCTGCGCCACCTGACGGCGCGCCCGGCCGAGGGCCTCGAGATGCCGCTGGCGGGCGGACACCGTACCGGCCTCGAGAGTCAGATATCCCATGCAGGTCTTCAGGTGCGCGCGCAGCATGTCGATTCCCTCGCCCGTGAGGGCGGACAACGCGACCCGGGGAGGGCCGCTGACCGTGTCGGCGACCGGGATGCCGCGCGCCAGGTCGCATTTGTTGAGCACCAGCGTCACCGGTACATCGGGCGGCAGCCGGCTCTTCTCCTCGAGATAGGCGGCCGCCGTGGGATCGTCCTGCGCATCGATGACGAACAGCACCCGGTCGGCCCGGCGCATCTCGACGCGCGCGCGCCGGATCCCCTCGGCCTCGACCAGGTCGGCCTGCTCACGCAGCCCGGCCGTGTCGAGCACGTGCAGCGGCATGCCGTCGATATCGATCCGCTCACGGACGATGTCGCGGGTGGTCCCCGGGACGGGGGTCACGATCGCCGCGTCGTAGCCGGCCAGCCGGTTGAGGAGACTCGATTTGCCCGCGTTCGGACGGCCGGCGATCACGACGGTCATGCCCTCGCGCAGCAGCCGTCCCTGCTGTGCGCAGCGCAACACCCCTTCGAAGTGATCTTGCACCGCCTGGAAGCGCTCCTCGAGCTCACGATCGGCAAGAAAGTCGATCTCCTCCTCCGGGAAGTCGATCGCCGCCTCGACATAGGTCCGCAGATCGATCACCGCCTCGGTGAGGCCGCGCACCATGGCGGAGAACTCCCCCTGGAGCGAGCGCATGGCCGCCCGCGCCGCCTCGCGCGAGCCGGCGTCGATGAGATCGGCGATGGCCTCCGCCTGCGCAAGATCGAGCTTGTTGTTGAGGAAGGCGCGCTGGGTGAACTCCCCCGGCAGCGCGCGGCGGGCGCCGAGCTCCGCCACCCGGGCGATGAGCGCCTCGAGCACCAGTGGGCCGCCATGGCCGTGCAACTCGAGCACGTGCTCGCCGGTGTAGGAATGCGGCGCCGGGAAGAAGAGCGCCAGCCCCGCATCGATCGGTTCCTGGCCGGCATCGAGGAAGCGGGCAAAGCCGGCGCGGCGCGGCAGCGGCAGCTCGCCGAGCAGCACGGCGGCGATCTCGGGCACCCGGGGCCCCGATGCGCGCACGATCCCGATTCCGCCTCTGCCTGGCGGAGTGGCCGCCGCTACGATGGTATCGGTGCGGCTCATCCGCTGAGGCTACCGCCGCTACGGCGCGGGTTGAAGAGCGGCTCGTCGCACGGCCGACGACTCCGTCGCAAGCCGCTCAACCGTTCCGTCGTTGGAGCAGCTTCGTCACGAGTCTGAGGCCGTCAAGCCTTCTGCGGTGCCGTACTCACGCCCAGCCGGCGATTGATGTTCCACTGCTGCGCGACCCCGAGAATGGTGTTCGTGAGGTAGTAGAGCACCAGGCCTGCGGGGAAGAACGCGAACATCGCCGACATGGCGATCGGCATGATCATCATGATCTTCGCCTGCGTGGGGTCGGCCACCGTGGGGTTGATCTTGTACTGCACGAACATGGCGACGGCCATGATGGCGGGCAGGATGAAGTAGGGATCGCGCGCCGACAGGTCCTGGATCCACAACGCGAACGGCGCCTGGCGCATCTCGGCGCTGTAGAGCAGCACCCAATAAAAGGCGATGAATACCGGGATCTGCACGACCATGGGCAGGCAGCCCGACACCGGATTTACCTTCTCGCGCTTGTAGATGTCCATCATCGCGCGGCCGAGCTTCTCCTTGTCGTCCTTGTAGGTCTCCTGGATGTTCTTGATGCGCGGGCCCAGCGCCTTCATTTTCGCCATCGAGCGGCCACTTGCCTCCGACAGCGGATAGAGGACGAGCTTGAGGAGAAAAGTGACCAGGATGATCGCGACACCCCAATTGCCGGTGATCGCCTCCACCTTGCTCAGCAGCCAGAAGAGCGGACCTGCGAGTATGGTCAGATAGCCGTAGCCGACGACGTACTTGAGGTTCGGGTCGATCCTCTCGAGCTGCGCGTGCAGCATCGGACCGACGAAGAGAGTCTGATGAAGGGTCGCCGTCGCGCCGGGCGCGACCGAGTGCTCGGGGCCGGTCGCGGCCAGCAGGTACTCGGAGCCGGAGATCTGGTTGGTGAAGCGATAGGGCGCGTTTTTCGGCGGCACCACCGCGCTCACGAAATCGTCCTGGGTGGCGGCGATCCAGCCGTCGGTCACCGTCTGCGAGAAATGTTGGTTATCGTCCTTGGAAGGATCGAGCCGCTCGTATTTGCCGTTCCAGATCGCAGGTCCGTGATAGGCGTAGCTGTTAGGGTTGAAATAGCTGGTCTTGGTCCGTGGGTCGTTGCGGTAGATCTGCGCGTAAGGCGCCGCCTGCCAGGGCTGCGCGCCGTGATTCTGGATGGTGTAGTCGAGGTCGATGCCGTACGAGCCGCGGGTGAACACGAAGGTCTTCGTCACGGTGACGCCGCCGCTGCTCCAGGTCAGCGGCACCCGCAGCTGCCCCGCCTCGCCCAGCTCGTAGCTCTGCCGCGGGGCGGTGAAGAGCGCCGTGTGGTTGGGATAGGCGGAGTCGCCCGTGCCGGTGAGCCCGGTCTGCAGCAGATACACCGTCTGCGGACTGGCGTCGTTCTCGAGCTCGACGCGCGCGGCCTGACCTTTGACTTGCGCGTACTTGAGCAGACGCACCTTTTCGAGCGTGCCGCCACGGGCGCTGATCTCGAGATCGAAAACGTCGGTACGCACGTGAATGAGCGGTGCGCTTGCCGCGGCCGCAGGTGACACGGCAGGAATTCCCGCGCCGGCCGCCGGCGGCGGCGGCGGCGCCGGCTGAGCCGTGGTCGACTGCGCACTCGGCGCGCTCGAGGGCTGTGCCTGCGGGACACTGTTGGCGAGCGAAGGCGGTTGCTTCGGCGCTGCCTGGCTGGCGGCGCCCGCGGGACTGCTCGGCGGCGGAAAATCCTTCTGCCAGGTCGTGTAGTTGATCCACAGGACCCCGGCGAGAGCGAGCCAGAGATAAAAGCGCAGATTCTTACTCATGCGGCACCGGATCGAATCCGCCAGGATGCCACGGATGGCAGCGCCCGATGCGCCTGATGGCGAGCCAGCCGCCGTGCAGCAGGCCGAAGCGGCCAATCGCCTCGACCGCGTACTGGGAGCAGGAGGGATCAAAACGGCAGCACGGTCCGAGCAGCGGACTGATCGTCCCCTGGTAACACCTGATGAGGCAGACCGCGAGGAAGCGCATGACCCGGCTCATCGCTCGGCCCATCCCTCGCTGAGCGTTTTCCATAAGGCCGCGAGGCTCGCGCGCAGCTGCGCGCCCGAGGCTCCGCGTGCCGAGGGCCGCGCGCTCACGACGAGATCGACGGCGGGAAGTGTCATCTGATGCACTCGGAAGGACTCGCGGATGATGCGGCGGATGCGGTTGCGCTCCACCGCGGAGCCAGCCGTGCGCACGGCAACTGCCATGCCGAGGCGCGCGCCGTCTTGCTCGTTGCTGCTTGCAGTCACCGCGAAGAATCCGTTGCCAAAGCGCCGGCCGCGCGCATACGCGGCGTCGAACTCCGACTTGCGCCGCAGGCGCTTGTGCGCCGGAAAAGTGAGCCGGTGCATATCAGGCTGCGTGCCGCTTCGTAACACAGGCCACACCACTGGCCATCCCTGGCGACAGGGCCCTCCTGAGACCCGCATGCGTGACGCCGGAGGTGCACCAGGAAACGCCCGCGCCTCCTGCGCGGTCGCTCGCCGCTTCGCGGCTCTGCCCCTACGGGATCAGCTTCCGCCGGCCCTTGGCGCGGCGGCGCGCCAGCACCTTGCGGCCGTTCTGGGTCGCCATGCGCGCCCGAAATCCGTGCGTGCGCTTGCGGCGCAGCTTGCTCGGCTGATAGGTACGCTTCGTGGCCATGGGGCTCCAGAGGATCAGTGGGGTTCAAAAAAGGGGCGGCAAGGCTAAGCCGTTGAGCGCCAAGGTGTCAATACATACCGATCGGTCGCGGGCCGCTCGCCGCTGATCGGAAATCTTCAGCGCTGGCGCTCAAGGGTATAGACTGCGCAGCCCTTTCCCCCTCGAAGTGGTCGCGGAGGCAACGCGCGTGGAAGCGTCGCTTTGGGCTCGGTGCAAATGTGCGTTGGAGGCCGAGCTTCCGGAGCAGCAGTTCAATACCTGGGTGCGGCCGCTGCAGGCGCTCGAAGGCGCCGGCGCGCTCAAGCTCCTCGCGCCCAACCGCTTTGCAGTCGAGTGGATCAACGAGCATCTCCTGCCGCGTATCGGCGAGCTGCTGCGCGATGAGCGCACCGGCAATGCGCCGATCGTCACGGTGGAAGTGGGCTCGCGCGCGACCCCGATGCGCGCGGCCGTCGCTCCCGCGCCGGGACCGTCTGCCGTCTCGGCCCCGAGGCCACGGCGGGCGGAAGGGCTGGTGGTCGGCGCGCGGCTCAATCCCGATTTCAGCTTCACGACGTTCGTCGAAGGCAAGAGCAACCAGCTCGCCAAGGCTGCCTCGCTCCAGGTGGCAGAGAACCCGGGTCGCGCCTACAACCCGCTTTTCCTGTACGGCGGCGTCGGGCTCGGCAAGACGCACCTCATGCACGCCATCGCCCACCTCATCAAGGAGCGTGACGACGGCGCGCGCATCGCCTACGTCCATTCGGAGCGCTTCGTCGGCGATATGGTGCGGGCGCTGCAGCACAACTCGATGAACGAGTTCAAGACCGCGTACCGCTCGCTCGATGCGCTGCTCATCGACGACATCCAGTTCTTTGCCGACAAGGAACGCTCGCAGGAGGAGTTCTTTCACACCTTCAACGAGCTGCTCGAGGGCCAGCATCAGGTCATCCTGAGCTGCGACCGATATCCAAAGGAAGTGCGCGGCCTCGAGGAGCGCCTGAAATCGCGCTTCGGCTGGGGATTGACGGTGGCGATCGAGCCGCCGGAGCTCGAGACCTGCGTGGCGATCCTCACCACCAAGGCGCAGCACGCGGGCGTGCATCTGCCGGAAGAGGTCGCGTTCTTCATCGCCAAGCGCATCCGTTCCAACGTGCGCGAGCTCGAGGGCGCGCTGCGGCGGGTGATCGCGAACTCGCGCTTCACCGGCCATGCGATCACGCTCGACTTCACGCGTGAGGCGCTCAAGGATCTGCTGTCGCTGCAGGCGAAGCTCGTCACCATCGAGAATATCCAGAAGACCGTCTCCGACTACTACAAGGTCCGGATGGCGGATCTTCTGTCCAAGCGCCGCAGCCGCTCGGTGGCACGCCCGCGGCAAGTCGCCATGGCGCTCGCCAAAGAGCTCACCAGCCACAGTCTCCCCGAGATCGGCGATGCCTTCGGCGGCCGCGATCACACCACCGTGCTGCACGCCTGCAAGCGCATCAAGGAGCTGCGCGACTCCGAGGTCCGCATCAGCGAGGACTACTCGAACCTGTTGAGAACCCTGACCGGCTGATGTGGGCGTGCCTGTGGATTTTCTGTGAGCGCCGGAGGGGATAAAGTTACGCACAGCCCGCCCACAGTTGCCGAGCAGCTCATACCGCAAAGCTTTCGGCCGCGAAGGCGAGCCAAGCCATTGATCGCTCGGGCTCGAGCGTGTTCTGCACGCTATCCCCAGCCCCAATGACTACTACAATCTGTCTCTAAGATTCTCAAGAAAGAACTAAGACTATGAAGCTGACGGCCACACGCGAGGATCTTCTCGCTCCCTTGCAAAGCGTCATCGGAGTGGTGGAGCGGCGGCAGACCATGCCGGTGCTCGCGAACGTGCTGCTGTCGGCACGCGATCACCGGCTCGCGATCACGGGTACGGATCTCGAAGTCGAGCTCGTCGCGGCCACGAAGGTCGCGCTCGAGCACCCCGGCGACATCACCGTACCCGGTCGCAAGCTCCTCGACATCTTTCGCGCTCTGCCGGATGGCGTGAGTGTCACCCTGAGCACGGAAGGGGAGCGGGTCACGATTCGCGCCGGTCGCAGCCGCTTCACGCTCTCGAGCCTGCCCGCGGCGGAATTCCCGGTGGTCGAGGAGATCAACGCCTCGCAAACGCTCTCGCTGGCGCAAGGGGAATTTCGGCGGCTCATCGACAAGACGCATTTCTCGATGGCACAGCAGGACGTGCGTTACTACCTCAACGGACTTCTGCTCGAGACCCAGGAGAGCGCATTGCGCGCAGTTGCGACGGATGGGCACCGGCTGGCGCTATGCGAGATGGCGGTTTCCGCGGCCGCCAAACCGGGTCAGGTCATCGTGCCGCGCAAGGGCGTGCTCGAGCTGCAGCGGATTCTTGGCACCGAGGGGAATGTCGAGCTTGCCATCGGTACGAATCACGTTCGTGCACAGATCGGCGATATTCGCTTCACTTCGAAGCTTATTGACGGCAGGTTCCCAGAATATGGGCGGGTGATTCCGAGTAAGCCACCGAAAGTCGTGCAGGCCGATCGGGAGCTCTTGCGCCAGGCATTGCAGCGCACGGCGATCCTCTCCAATGAGAAGTATCGCGGGATCAGGCTGGCGATGAAGACGGATCTCCTGATCGTTCAGGCACACAACCCCGAGCAAGAGGAGGCGGAGGATCAGGTAGAGGTCGTCTACTCCGGCGACGAGGTCGAGATCGGCTTCAATGTGAACTACTTGCTGGATGCATTGAGCGCAATCGAGGGAGATAAGGTCGAGATTGGGCTCACCGACTCCAATAGCAGCTGCCTGATTTACGCGCCGGGGATGACACAGACCCGATACGTCGTGATGCCGATGAGGCTCTGATCCTCCACTTTTTGGGCTGCGCCTGACCAGGGAGCTTGGCGCACAATGAACCCTGGCCAGAACGCCGTGAATACGTCCATGTAGTCCCGCGGATCGCCGTCCTGGCGATCAGCGTCTGGCCAGGATTCATCGTGCACCTCGCTCCTGATGCCCCCGGATCGTTCTGCAACCGGCTGCAGCGGACTACGGAGTTGGCTGGGTGATCCTCACCGAGCTTACTGTTGATAATGTCCGCTGTATCGAGCATGCGGAGCTCTCGCTCCATGCCGGGCTCAATCTCATCTGGGGAGCGAACGGATCGGGCAAGACCTCGCTCCTCGAGGCGATGTTCCTCCTCGGCCGGGGAAGGTCTTTTCGAACCCGAAACTCGGAGCGCTTGATCCGCCATGGCGGCGATCGACTGGTGGTCTTCGGGAGAACGGATGCCGGAGCTCAGGACGAGAGCGGGCTCACTCACGCGGTGGGTGTCGAAGTTCATCGGCGGGACGGCACGAAAGCTCGGGTCGATGGAGCGGCGATCGGCTCACTGGCCGAGCTCTCGCGGGTGTTTCCGGTGCAGGTGATCGATCCTGGGGTCCACAAGCTCATCGAGGAGGGAGGGAGAAGGCGGCGACGCTGGCTCGATTGGGCAGTGTTCCACGTGGAACCTCGGTTCGGTGATTGGTGGGGGCGATACGGCCGGGCGGTTCGCCAACGGAATGCGGCCCTTCGCCAGGGTGGGGCGACCCGCCCGTGGGACCTGGAGGCGGCGTCCCTAGGCGAGAAGATCGCGGAGGCGCGCGGTGCAGTGCTCGAGCAGCTCCTTCCGCATTGGCGCGAAGTGGCCGCGGGACTGGGTTGTCCGCCCGGAGAGCTGCAGTACCTTCGGGGATGGGCATCGCAGCAGACTCTGGCGGAGGCACTCGAGGCCGCGCGTGCGCGGGACGAGGCGCGCGGACTCACTCAGGTCGGACCGCATCGCGCCGATGTCCTGATCCGGAGTGCGGGAAAGCTAGCGCGCGAGGTGCTCTCGCGCGGGCAGCAAAAGCTCATGGCGGTCGCGCTGACCCTAGCCCAGTTGCGACTCCTGAAGTCGATTTCCGGGGCGGCTCCGACGCTCCTTCTGGATGATCCGGCCGCAGAGCTGGATTCTGAGCACTTGGTTAATTTTGTCAGCCAGATCGCGCTTCTTGGCGGTCAGTTGGTCATCACATCGCTGCAACCGGAAACGCCGGCTTTTGGCCGTCCTGATCGGGTGTTTCACGTGGAACAGGGGAGAGTGGGCCGGTATAATGTCGCATCCTGAGACCGGACCCTTTCATGGCTGCCGAAGACGTCTACGATTCCAGCAAAATCAAAGTTCTAAAAGGCCTCGACGCGGTGCGCAAGCGCCCCGGGATGTACATCGGTGACACGGATGATGGCACTGGTCTGCATCACATGGTCTTCGAGGTCGTGGACAACTCGATCGATGAGGCGCTGGCGGGATACTGCGACCGGATCGTCGTTACCATCCACGCCGATGAGTCGGTGACCGTGTCGGATAACGGGCGGGGCATCCCGGTGGACATGCACCCGGAGGAGGGTCGCTCGGCCGCAGAGGTCATCATGACCGTGCTGCATGCCGGCGGGAAGTTCGACGATAGCTCGTACAAGGTCTCGGGCGGCCTGCACGGCGTCGGCGTGTCGGTCGTGAATGCGCTCTCCGACTACCTGCTGCTTACCGTGTACCGGGATGGGAAGGTCCACCGCCAGGAATACCACCTGGGCGATCCGGCGGCGCCGCTCGCCGTGGTGGGGGACACCCAAGAGCGCGGGACGGTCGTGCGCTTCAAGCCGAGCTCGCAGATCTTCACCCACATTCAGTTCAACTACGAGATTCTGGCGAAGCGACTGCGGGAGCTCTCCTTCCTCAATTCGGGGGTACGCATCGAGCTCATCGACGAGCGCGAGAACAAGTCCGACGTGTTCCAACACGAGGGCGGCCTCAAGGCGTTCGTGAAGTATCTCAACCGCACGCGCACGCCGATCCACGATTCGGTGTCCTGGTTCAAGTGCCAGGACGGACCGGTGTCGGTCGAAGTCGCCATGCAGTGGAACGACTCCTACCAGGAGAGCATGTACTGCTATACCAACAACATTCCGCAGAAGGACGGCGGCACGCACTTGGCGGGCTTTCGCAGCGCGCTCACGCGCACGCTCAACGACTACATCGAGAAAGAGTTGTCCGCAAAGAAGGACAAGTTGCCGACCACCGGCGATGACTCGCGCGAAGGACTCACCGCGATCCTCTCGGTGAAGCTCCCCGATCCCAAGTTCTCATCGCAGACCAAGGACAAGCTGGTCTCATCGGAAGTGAAGGGCATCGTGGAGGCGGCGGTCGCGGGCAAGCTGCAGGAGTTCCTGCTCGAGCATCCGCAGGAGGCCAAGGCGATCGTCGCCAAGATCATCGAGGCCGCGCGCGCGAGAGAGGCGGCGCGCCGTGCGCGCGAGATGACCCGCCGCAAGGGAGCGCTCGATGTCGCGGGACTGCCCGGAAAGCTCGCCGACTGTCAGGAGAAGGACCCGGCGCTCTCCGAGATCTTCATCGTCGAGGGCGATTCCGCCGGTGGCTCGGCCAAGCAGGGCCGCGACCGGCGCACGCAGGCCATCCTGCCGCTCAAGGGCAAGATCTTGAACGTCGAGAAGGCGCGTTTCGACAAGATGCTCTCTTCGGCGGAAGTCGGCACGCTCATCACTGCATTGGGCTGCGGCATCGGCAAGGACGACTTCGACATCACGAAGCTCCGTTATCACCGCGTCGTGATCATGAGCGTGGACGGGGACGAGCATGTTTTCGTACGGGATGACGTCCGCGGCGTCCGCATGACGCGAATCGGCGCGTTCATTGATGACGCTTTGGCGGGGATGTCAACCGGCGGGGTGGACAAGCGGACCGACGACAAACTCGGGGAAGTTCTTTGCTTCGGACTCAAGGATCACCGCACCCGGTTTAGACCCATCAAGAGTGTCATTCGCCACCCGTTAAAGGAAAAGCTCTTTCGGGTGCGTACGTCCTATGGACGCTCCGTTAGGGTCACATCGAGTCACAGCGTGTTCGTACACGAACCCGGCACTATCAAACTGAAGCGCGGTGACGAGCTCAAGATCGGTGATCGGCTGGTAGCTCCCCGCCGAATCGATTTTCCCTCCGTGCCACTTAAGCGGATCGACCTTCTGCGCGCAATGCACGGAGCCCCAGACGCCGCTCGGCAGATCTGGGTTCGCGGACCAGCCGTGGAGGAGTGGTTCAAGGCAACCGTGCTCAAGCGCCGCAGTGATGCCTCGGATCTGACGGATCCGCGCGTCGACATTCCGCCGGAGGTTCGACGGGAGCTGTGCTTCGCGAGACGTGCGAGCGGGATCAGCAATAGGGAACTATGCGCGTCCATTGGCATCGGTCAGCCGATTACCTTCTATGGGTGGGAAAAGGGACGGGCGCGGCCGACTTTGCCGCATTTTAGGGCCTATCTTTCAGCTATCGGTGCAGACTCAGAGGCAGTCCTCACGAAAGTGAGTGTTGTGCCGAGTCGCCTCGAGCGCCTTTGGCAGGAGCAATATCGAAATTCCGGACGGAACATAGTCCGCAATCAGGTACGGTTGGCTGACCTGGAGCGGAGTGATCTCGACTGGTTTGATTCGAGAGAAGACCTCGAGCTGACGCCGGAACACTATGCTCATAAAGGACTTCGTCGGTTCATCGAGGTCGACGAAGATCTTATGACTCTGCTCGGCATGTACCTGGCCGATGGCTCGTGCTCCGATCGCAACGGAATTCGACTGTCGATCGGTACCCAGCACGCCAGGACCCTCTCCGAGATGACAGCCTGCCTTGGAAGGATCTTTGGCATTCCACCCGTCGTGCATCCAAGCCCGATCGGCCGGTGCGCGGACGTCAAGCTCGTAAACCGCGTGGCCGCTCTGGCATGGCAACATCTGTTTGAATTCGCTGGCGCTGAGTCGCCTACCAAGAGAATTCCCGATTTGGTATTTAACGTTTCCGAGCGACTCCGGATCGCTTTTCTGCGCGGCTACCTGCTCGGCGATGGTTCCGTCAGCAACGGAAGAGTGAGCTTCTCCACATGCTCCTATGATATTGCGAGCGGCATCCTCTATTGCTTGAGCTCATTGGGAATCATTGCGTCTACATCGGAACTCGAGCCCAATCCGATTCCCAGTGAGATCAATGGGCATCTGTGTCAGCAGAAGCATCGCCACTGGATGATCGTCATAACCGCGAAGGATGACCTCAAGACGTTGAGGCCGGTATGGTGCTCCCACCCGGGGGCGTCGAAGCTCGACGAGCATCTTCAATCCGAGGTCACGAACGAGCTGAACCGGCGTTTCAAGTACCTCGACGGTGATCTGATGTCGGTGCCGATCACCCACATCGAAGAGGTCGCACCCAGCAATGGAAACGTCTACGACTTCTCAGTGGAAGGCGATGAGAATTTCATCGCCGGCTTCGGTGGCATCGCCTGTCACAATACAGATGCTGATGTCGATGGAAGCCATATACGTACCCTTCTTCTGACGTTTTTCTACCGGCAAATACCCGCAGTCATCGAGCACGGGCACGTTTACATCGCCCAACCGCCACTCTTCAAGATCAAGCGCGGAAAGCAGGAATTGTACGTCAAGGATGAAGCGGAGCTCGACGCCGTACTCCTCAACACAGCGTTGGAAAACGCTGCGCTCTACGTCAATGTCGCGTCGCCTCCGCTTCACGGCGCAGGTCTGGAAGCTCTCGCGCGCAAGTACACCGAGGTCCAGGCCATCATCAAGCGCTGGTCGCGCCGCTACGATGACAAACTCCTCGAGCAGCTGATCTACATGCCGGAGGTCAAGCCCGCAGACTTCGACCGCTTGGAATGGCTGCGCGGCTGGGCTCGGGATCTCGATCAGCGCCTCAACTCGCTCGATGATGCGACGCGTGCCTATCGCGTGGAGCTGCGCGATCCTTCTGGCGATCATGCCGCGCGCATCACGGTGCACAAGACCGAGCACGGCACCGCGAGCCACAAATACCTGCCGCGGGAGTTCTTCGAGTCTGCCGAGTACCAGCGGATCGCGGATCTGGCCCGTACGCTTGCCGGCCTCATCGGTGAGGGCGCCTACGTCAAGCGCGGCGAGGAGCGCCACGAGGTCGGTTCCTTCAAGGAGGCGATGAAGTGGCTCTTCGACCAAGCCCGCAAGGGTCAGACCATCCAGCGCTACAAAGGCCTCGGGGAGATGAATCCCGAGCAGCTCTGGGAGACCACCATCAATCCCCAGACCCGCCGACTGCTACAGGTGAAAATCGAGGACGCCGTCGCGGCGGATGACATCTTCACGACCCTCATGGGCGATCAGGTTGAGCCGCGGCGCGAGTTCATCGAGAAAAACGCGCTATCGGTGACCAACCTCGACGTTTAGCAGTCGGTCAGCCCGGCCTCCTCCGTCCAGCTCCCATGTGCGTGATTGATGCGCTATAGGAACAATATGGCTGGGAGCGGCAGTTATTGATCAGTGGTTGGGATTGTGGGCGACGTTCGCTGCCGCCTACTTCCGCGGACGGAGGAAGAGCAGCTTGAGCGAGCCGTGGACAATGGGCGATGGGGGCTGCTTGCTCGCGCGCCGGGCCGAACGCTCGCTCAGCGCGGCGATGAAAAAGCTTCGAGCGAAGGTCCTGAGCCCGGGCCCACCGGTTCCGGAGCTGTCATGCCGTGAAGCGCACGTCCCGCCGTTCCGGCCCCCAGAGCGCGAGCACTAGCAGAGCCACCGCGACCACGCCGCATACGGCGGTCAAGGCCAGCGAGTAATCCGGGCGCCCGTGGCTCGGGTACGCCGCGGCAATCGCCGCCTGCAGCGTCGCATTGAAGGACGCGAGGAGATTGCCCAGCTGATAGACCGTACCCGGAAAGGTGGCGCGCATTCCTTCGGGCGAGAGCTCGTTCAAGTGCACCGGCACCACGCCCCACGCTCCCTGCACCATGAACTGCATCGCGAAGGCGGCGATGGCCAGCGCCACGGCGGTGCTCGAATACGCCCAGAACGGCAGCACGGCGAGCGACAGTGCGGCCGCCAGGGCGATGGCGCGCCGCCGTCCCAACCGGCTCGAGAGTGCGCCGAAGAACATCCCGCCGAGGATGGCGCCGATGTTGTAGACGACGGCGATCTCGGAAATCGTGGTGGTGGAGAATCCTCGCTGCACACCGAGCAGGGTCGGGTACAGATCCTGGGTCCCGTGGCTGTAGAAGTTGAAGGCGGTCATCAGCGCGATCGCATAGAGCGCGAGCAGCCAATGCCCAGAGAGTCCCTCCCTCAGGCTGCGCTTCACCGGCTGCGCGCGGCCGGCCGCCCAGGCCGGGGATTCCGGGACTTTGCTGAAAATGTAGAACACGAGCAGCGCGGGAGCCGCGCCTACCACGAACATCCCTCGCCAGCCGACGTGCCTGAACAGCAGCCCGAACACCACCGCGGCCAGGAGGTACCCACAGGGATAGCCGGCCTGCAGAATGCCCGAGACCAGTCCGCGCGAGCGAATCGGCACGGTCTCGAACGCGAGGGAGGCGCCGATCCCCCATTCACCCCCCATCGCGACGCCGTAGAGCGCCCGCAACACGATGAAGGCCTCCAGGGACGGCGAGAAGGCGGTCGCGAGCTCCATGGCCGAATAGAGGAGGATGCTCGCCATGAGCGCCGGCCGGCGGCCGTGGCGATCGGCGAAGCGCCCGAAGAGAAAGGCACCGACCGGCCGCATCGCCAGCGTGAGGGTGATTCCGAGCGTCACCGCCGTGATGGTGGTCTTGAAGTCGCTGGCGAGGTGCCGGAGAACGAACACCACGAGAAAGAAGTCGAACGCATCGAGCATCCATCCGAGGAAGCTCGCGATCACCACGTGACGACTTTCCGCCGTCCAAACTTCGCTCGAACGCATAGCCATCTCTCACCGGCGACAAGGCTGGATCATATCGAGCCTCGCGGCGTTACAGGCATAATCAATCGAGCCTAGGCTCTGCCAGATGCCGGAGAATATCGATTGCGTAGTGATCGGGGCGGGCGTCGTCGGGCTTGCCGTCGCTCGCTCGCTCGCCATGCGCGGCCGCGAGACGCTGGTGCTCGAGGCCGCGGGCGCGATCGGCACCGGCACGAGCTCGCGTAACAGCGAGGTGATTCACGCCGGCCTCTACTACACCCCGGGCTCGGCGAAGGCGCGGCTCTGTGTCGCGGGCAAGCAGCTCCTGTATAAGTACTGCGCGGCGCGCGGCATCGAGCATCGCCGTTGTGGCAAGCTCATCGTCGCCACCGAGGCCTCGCAGCGGCGCGCACTCGAGAGCATCGAATCGACGGCACGCGCCAACGGCGTCGGCGACCTGAGCTGGCTCACGGGCGACGAGGCGAAGACCCTGGAGCCTGAGTTGAGCTGCATCGCCGCGCTCCTCTCCCCCTCCACCGGCGTCATCGACAGCCATGGCCTCATGCTCGCGCTGCAGGCGGATCTCGAGGATGCCGGCGGCAGCATCGTGTTTCATTCGCCGGTGAGGCGCGGGCACCTCGAGCGCGATCGCATTCATCTCGAGGCGGGTGGCGATGAGACCGTGGAGCTTGCCGCGCGCCTCGTCATCAACAGCGCGGGCCTCGAGGCGCAGGCGCTCGCCGCGCGGATAGAAGGCGTACCGCGGCAGAGCATTCCGCCGGCGCACTACGCCAAAGGCAACTACTACGTGCTGCAGGGCAAGGCGCCTTTCTCCCGCCTCATCTACCCGGTGCCCGAGCCCGGCGGCCTCGGGGTGCATCTCACCCTCGATCTCGCCGGCCAGGCGAAGTTCGGACCCGACGTCGAGTGGATCGAGAAGCCCGACTACACGGTCGATCCGGCGCGCGCGCAGCGCTTCTATCAGCTCATCCGCCGCTACTGGCCCGCGCTGCCGGAGGGCTCGCTGCAACCCGGGTATGCCGGCATCCGCCCCAAGTTGACGGGTCCGGGGGCCGCAGCGGCGGACTTTCTCATTCAGGGCCCCGAGGCGCACGGCGTGCGCGGCCTGATCAACCTCTATGGTATCGAGTCACCGGGCTTGACGGCGGCGCTTGCCATCGCGCAGTCGATCGCGGATACGGTCGAGGGGACTACCTCGGCGCTGCGTTGCTGAGCGGCGACAGCTCTGGCCGGGTCTCGTCAGTGGCGCTAAGGTAGCCGAGTCCATCCGTCAGAGGAGGAGGCGCCATGGTCCGACGTCCACTGAAGGGAAGCGAGCGCAGCCCGCTGCCGGATTCCCGAGCCCTGGGGCCCGCCGATCCCGCGGAGCGACTCGAAGTCACCGTCATCGTTCGTGCCGCCGATAAACAAGGCCTGCAGGAGCGGCTGCGCGCACTCGCGCAAGGCGAGCGTCCCGCGGCGCATCTCTCGCGCGCCGAGTTCGCGCGGCGCCATGGCGCAAGCCGCGCGGATCTCGATGCGGTGCGGGAGTTCGCCGAATCGCACGGGCTCGCGGTTCTGGAGGAGCACGCCGGCCGCCGCACGCTGGTGTTGGCGGGTACCGTCGTGCAATTCAACGACGCTTTCGGCGTCGAGCTCGAGCACTACTCACATCCCGGCGGCACCTATCGCGGCAGGACGGGTCCCGTGCAGCTTCCCGCCGAGCTCAATGGCATCATCGAGGCGGTGTTGGGTCTCGACAATCGCCCGCAGGCGCGGCCGCATTTTCGCGTGAAGGGCTGCAACGCCCGGCGGCGCTCGCGACCGGCACGCGCGGGAGCGAGCTCCTTTACCCCGCCGCAGCTCGCCACCCTGTACGATTTCCCTGCCGGCGATGGCAAGGGAGAGTGCGTCGCGATCATCGAGCTCGGCGGCGGCTATCGGCCGCAGGACATCCAAGCCTATTTCGCCGGCCTCGGCCTCTCGCCGCCCGCCGTGAGCGCGGTCTCGGTCGATCACGGCGCGAATCAACCGACGGGTGATCCGAATGGAGCGGACGGCGAAGTGATGTTGGATATAGAAGTGGCCGGCGCGATCGCTCCTGCAGCCGCCATCGCGGTGTACTTCGCACCGAATACGGATGCCGGATTTCTCGATGCGGTGACCACGGCCATTCACGATGAAGCGCGCAAGCCCTCCGTCCTCTCGATCAGCTGGGGCGGTCCGGAATCGACCTGGACTCCACAGGCGATGTCGGCCATGGACCAGGCGTTTCAGGCCGCAGCCGCGATGGGAATCACGGTCTGCGTGGCCGCCGGCGACAGCGGCTCGACCGATGGCGCCACCGACGGTGGCAATCACGTGGATTTTCCGTCATCGAGCTCCCACGTGCTCGCATGCGGAGGCACGAGCCTGCAGGCGAGCCGTACGGCCATCGTGAAGGAGGTCGTCTGGAACGACGGCAATCCGGACAACGGCGCGGGCGGCGGCGGTGTCAGCGCGGTATTCGCCCTGCCGTCCTGGCAGCAGGGCCTCGACACCACCGACGCGGAGGGAAAGCGCAGTCCACTCGCCAAGCGCGGTGTTCCCGATGTGGCTGCCGATGCCGACCCGCAAACCGGCTATGACGTGCTGGTGGATGGCACCCGCGCGGTCATCGGCGGCACAAGCGCGGTGGCCCCGCTCTGGGCCGGACTCATCGCCCGCATCAATGCGCTCGCCGGACGTCCCGCCGGATTCGTCAACCCGGCGCTCTACCGCCAGCCCGCGGCCTTGCGTGACATCACTCAAGGCAACAATGGCGGCTTCTCCGCCTCAGCCGGCTGGGACGCCTGCACCGGTCTCGGCAGTCCCGACGGCACCAAGGTGGCGGCGATAACGAATCTCTGATGCGCTGAATCCAGCAGCGCACCACAAGCGGTGCGACAATTTCCGGCTCCGACGGTCAGGTGCCATCAGGTGTTCACTCGATGAGCGACAACACCTTCGTTCGAGTCGCCCACATCAGCGACCTGCGCAAGGGCGGCATGCTCGAGATCAAGGTCGGCTCGCGCGCCATTCTCCTCTGCCGCACCCGCGAGGGATGGTTCGCGGTGGACAATGTCTGCACGCACGCTTATGCCAAGCTGAGCGAAGGACGCTTGCGCAAGACCCGCTTGATCTGTCCGCTGCACGGCGGATCGTTCGACTGTCGCACCGGGGCGGCGATCGGGGCGCCGGCGGTGGTGGCGCTTGGAACTTACGTAGTGCGAGTGACCGGCGAGGAAGTGCAAATCGCGCTCGGAGAACAGCCCGCCGGTTAATGATGCGTTCAACCGCCGCCCCGTAGAGTGGCGCTCAGTCGTCCTCGTGCAACAGATGTTTCGGTTGTCATGACGCATCTTCAGGATTCTTCACAAAGCGGCGCGGCTCGAGCCCGCATGCCTTCGCGTAGAATCGCCGTGCCTTATCGCCGGCGCCGTCAACGGTGGGCTGAGCTCGGCGTTGACGAACATCATCGTTGCTCTGGAGTGACCAAGACCGTCGGCGTGCGACGGCAGCAAGCCCACCGAGTGATGGAAGAGCGATGCAAAAACCCCTGATGCGAATGTTCGAGGGCTCACGTGTGACGCCAAGCGGAGCGGCGACGCTGACGGCTCCGGCCAACATGAGATCGGATTCGAGTCAACCGGGTCAACCGGGTGAGCTGTGGACGTACGCCGTCTACGCCATCGTCGCCGTCGGCTGCGTCGTCCTCGGCTACTACCAGTTCCACGCCGTCGTGCTGCGCATCCTTGCGTTGGCCGTGAAGAAGCACGACATCCGCCTGCTCGCCTATCCGAGTCTCTTCTGGCTGGGCCTCGGGTTCGTCCTCATCATCGTGCGCACCATTTTCTGGATGCTCTACCGGCCGGCGGCGCCGGCCACGCGCGAGTCGGCGCCGAGTCTCACCGTCATCATTCCTGCGTACAACGAAGGCGCGATGGTCCTGCAGTCGATCGAGTCGGCGGCGAAAGCCGATTATCCGCACGATCGACTCGAGATCCTCGTGATCGACGACGGCAGCAAGGACGACACCTGGCGTTATATCTCCCAGGCGGCGGAGCGCTATCCCGGACTCGTCACCGCGCTGCGCCAGGATCGCAACCGCGGCAAGCGCGAGGCGCTGGCGCTGGGCTTCAGCCGCGCCCGCGGCGAGATCCTGGTCACCATCGATTCCGACAGCGTGATCGAGCGCGGCGCGCTGCTTGCGCTCGCGGGACCTTTCCGCGACCCGAAGATCGGCGCAGTGGCGGGAAGAGTCGAGGTCTATAACCGCCGTCACGGCATCATTCCGCAGATGCTGCACGTCCGTTACATGCTTTCCTTCGACATGCTGCGTGCCACCGAGTCGGTGTACCGCAACGTCTACTGCTGCCCGGGCGCGCTCACCGGCCTGCGGGCGGCGGGAGTTCGCCAGGTGCTCGATCGCTGGAAGACGCAGGAGTTCCTGGGCTCCCGCTGCACCTTCGGCGAAGACCGCGCCATGACCAACTACCTCCTCGACAGCGGGTACGACACGGTCTATCAGCGCACCGCGGTGGTGCACACCCTGGTGCCGATCTCGTACGCGAAGCTCTGCAAGATGCTGTTGCGCTGGGATCGCTCCTACGTGCGCGAGGAGATCCGCTTCACCCGCATCGTCTGGAAGCGGCCGTGGCCGACGCGCGTCATGGCGCTGTTCGATCGGGCGGTGACGAACTTCCGCTATCCGGCGTCCTATTCCAGCCTGGGCCTGCTGCCGCTGCTCGTGATGCAGGATCCCACCATCACGGTGCCCATGATGACCACGATGGGGGCGATGTCGCTCTTCAGCGTGCTCTACTTCCTGCGCAGCGAGCGCTCCATGAAATTCCTCTACGGCGTGTTGTATACGTACTATTCCGCCATCGCGCTCTTCTGGATATTCCCCTACGCCGTCGCCACCGTCCGCTCGCGCAAGTGGATGACGCGCTGAGCGGGCTCGCCTCAGCCGAGATGATCCACATCGACGCCGAGCTGATCGCGTAGCTCCTGCCGCCCCTTCGGCAACACATCGACCGCGCGACTCTCCCGGCGCCGCCGCAGCCAGCCGGAGGCGCAGAGCACGCTCATCAGCTCCACGCCGAGCGGACCTGCGAGGTGGTGTTGTCGCTCGGTCCAATCGAGGCATTGGCGCGCGAGCCCGCCGCGCGAGGGCTTGATGCCGCGCAGGTCGACGCCGAGGCGCGCGAGCCACTCGGAGCCGGCAGGGGTCACTTCGAGGAGTTTGTTCTGTGCGGGCCGCAGGTACTGCCGCTCCTCGAGCGCCCGTGTCAACGCCACGCCGACCTGGCCCGCGAGATGGTCATAACAGCTGCGGCAGTAGCGCAGTCGCTGCGCCTCGGGGCTGAGTGCCCGGCAGCGGATCTGCGTCTCCGGCCGGATGGCGGCGAGGTGCTCGAGGGCCTGCGCGATGTGCGAGCCGGCCAAGCGGTAGTACCGGTGCCGGCCCTCGATCTCGAGCGCGACGAGACCTCCCGCCAGCAGCTTCGCGAGATGCGAGCTGGCGGTCTGCGCGGTGACTCGCGCGGCATACGCCAACTCCCCCGCCGGCAATGCGCGCCCATCGAGCAGCGCCGTGAGCATGATCGCGCGCGCGGGATCCGCCAGCAGGAATGCCGTGCCGGAGAAGCCGGGAAGCTCGGGACGTCCTGATTCCATCAGGGTCCTACGGTACCACCGGTAAGCCCCGGAAGCTTCGACGTGCGTGGAAGCGTTTGACCGCCCCGACTCTACGCCTGCAGGCTCGCCACCGTGGCCTCGACCCACTCCTGGATCTCCCGGTTGACCTCGCGAATGTCGCGAGCGCCCGGAGCGACGGGCTCGCCGATCACGACCCGGATCGTGCCCGCCTTTTTGAGCCATCCTCGTCGCGGCCAGTAACGCCCGGCGTTGTGCGCGACCGGGACGATGAGCTTGCCCGTCTCGGCCGCGAGCAGGGTGCCGCTGACTCCGTAACGGCGCGTCTCTCCCGGCGGCATCCGGGTCCCCTCCGGAAAGACCATGATCCAGTCGCCTTCGGCGAGGCGCTCCCGGCCCTGGGCGATCACCTGGGACACGGCCGAATGCCCGGACTTGCGGTCGATGGCAATGGCGTGCAGCTGCCGGATCCCCCACCCGACGACGGGAATCCAAAGGAGCTCCCGCTTCAGCACCCAGACCTGACGCGGGAAGACCACGTTCATCGCGATCGTCTCCCACGAGGAGGAATGCTTCCAGAGCGCGATGTGATTGCCCGCGGGCAGCCGCTCCGAGCCCTCCACGCGGAAGTCGAGCCTGCAGGTCCACCTGAGTGCCGTGAGCAGTACCCACGCCCACAGTCGCGCCAGGAGGAACCGCTGCCTAAAGGGCAGAAGAAGACATGCGATCACGAAGAAGATCGCGTAGCAGAACGTCCAGAGGAAGAGGAAGGTCGTGAAGACGATCGAGCCGAGGAGCTGCATGACCGCCGCTCTCAGCCCGGCAGGCGCGAGAGGTCCGCAACTCCCGCGAAGAGCTCACGCATCTGGGCGAGCAGCGCCAGGCGGTTGCCACGCCGCTTCGGGTTCTCGTCCATCACCATCACCTGATCGAAGAACGCATCCACCGCCGGACGAAGCTGCGCCAGGAGCGTAAGGGAGTTGGCGTAGTCCCTGCGAGCCGTCGCTCCCGAGACCGACGCCCGCCGCGCGCGCATGGCCTCGAACAGCTGCCGTTCCGCCGCGGCCTCGAAGGCACTCTCGTCGATGGCGGCCGGGGCGCTCTCACCGGCCTTTCGCAGGATGTTGGCGACGCGCTTGTTGGCGGCGGTCAGGCTCGCCGCGTCGGGCAGTGTCAGGAAGGTGCTGAGCGCCTGCAGCCGCGCGTCGAAATCGAGCGGCGAAGCGGGCCGGGTCGCGAGCACGGCGTCGAACATCTCGGTGCTGATCGACGGCGCCGGCATCTGCGAGCTCGGGCGCTCGAGGTAGTACGCGCGCAGCCGCTCGAGAACGTAGTCGTAGACTTCTGCCGCAACGCTCTCGACCGCAAGCGCCGGCGCAGTTTTCGCGGAAGCAGCAGCCGACTTCTCGATGTCCGCGCGAGCGAGCGTCACCGCACGCACGAGCAACCTCGGCAGATCGACATCGATCCGCTTCTCGACGGCGATCCGCACGATCCCGATTGCCGCCCGGCGCAGCCCGAACGGGTCCTTGGTTCCCGTAGGCCGCTCTCCGATTGCGAAGATGCCGGCGAGGGTGTCGAGCTTGTCGGCGAGCGCGAGCGTGGTCCCGGTCTCGCTCGCCGGCAGATCATCGCCGGCACCGCGCGGTTGATAGTGCTCGCGGATGGCGGCCGCGACCTCGGCGTCTTCTCCGTCAGCAAGGGCGTAGTAGGCTCCCATGATGCCCTGCAGCTCCGGAAACTCGCCGACCATCGCCGTAAGGAGATCGCACTTGCAGAGCGCCGCCGCGCGCCGCGCGCGCCCCACTGCCTCGGACCGGTGAGCGTCGGATGAGCCGCGCGCGATCTCCTCGGCCAGCGTTTCGATGCGCCTCGCCTTCGCGCCGAGGGTGCCGAGCTTCGCCTGGAAGGTGACCTTTGCCAGCCCGTCAATGCGCGAGGCAAGAGGGGATTTGCGGTCCTGCTCCCAGAAGAACGCCGCATCCGCAAGCCGCGGCCGCACGACGCGCTGATTGCCCTCGATGACCTTTGCGGGATCGCGGCTCTCGATGTTGGCAACCGCAATGAAGCAGGGCAGCAGCTGCCCATCGGCGCCTGCCACCGGGAAGTAACGCTGGTGATCCTCGAGGGTGGAGACCAACACCTCGCGCGGCAGCGCCAGGAAGCGCTCGTCGAAGCGGCCCGCGAGCGGCACCGGCCATTCCACCAGAGCCGTGACCTCATCGAGCAACGCCTCGCGCACCAGCGCCCGCCCGCCGAGGGCAGCCGCCGCCGCCGCGACCCGCTCGCGCACGAGTGACCGCCGCGCCTCGAAACCGGCGATGACGAAACCGCGCTCGCGGAGCTTGCGCTCGTAGACGGCCGGGCTCGAGAGGATGAGCGGCTTCGGCGCGTGAAAGCGATGGCCTCGAGTCAGATTGCCGGAGGAGGTATCGAGCAGCGTTGCCGGCACGACCTCCTTGCCATAGAGCATCGCAATCCAGTGGACGGGCCGGACGAACTGCGCCTCGCCCGAGCCCCAGCGCATGCGCCGCGGAATCGGCAGCGCTTCGAGCGCGCCCTGTACCAGCGCGGGCAGCAGCTCGATGGCGCCGGCGCCGGGTCTGACGCCCACGTAATAGAGGAAGGTCCCCTTGCCTTCATCGCGACGCTGCAGCTCCTCCACCGAGGCTTTGCAACTCGCCGCAAACGCCTGTGCGGCTCGCGTCGGCAGACCCTCGGCATCGAACGCCGCGCTCACCGGCGGTCCGCGCCGCTCGATCTTCTGATCCGGCTGCCGGGCCGCGAGGCCGCGGACGACGATCGCGAGCCGTCGCGGGGTCGCGAAGGACTGAAGATCCCCGTGCCTGAGACTCGCCTTGTGCAGCCCCGAGGCCAGCTCGCCGGCGAAGGCCTGCTCGAGCAGGCGCAGCGCCTTCGGCGGCAGCTCCTCGGTCCCGACCTCGACCAGGAAGTCGCGCCTGGCCGTGCTCATGACAGCGGGCCTCCGGCGGCCGCGAGCAGCGGAAACCCGAGCGCCTGCCGGGCATCGTAGTAAGCGCGCGCCACCCCGCCGGCGAGCGAGCGCATGCGCAGGATGTAACGCTGCCGCTCGGTGACCGAGATCGCGCGTCGGGCATCGAGCAGATTGAAGGTGTGCGAGGCTTTCAACACCTGCTCATAGGCCGGCAGCGCCAGCTTTTCCTCGAGCAGCTCGTTGCAGGCACGCTCGTGATCGTCGAAGTGCCGCAAGAGCATCGAGACGTCGGCTTTCTCGAAGTTATACCTCGACTGCTCGACCTCGTTCTGCCGGAACACGTCGCCGTAAGTCACTCTGCCCAGCGGTCCGTCCGTCCATACGATGTCATAGATGCTCTCGACGCCCTGCAAATACATGGCCAACCGCTCGAGCCCATAGGTGATCTCGCCGGTGACCGGCCGGCAATCGAGTCCGCCGACCTGTTGGAAGTAGGTGAACTGTGTGATCTCCATGCCGTTCAGCCACACCTCCCAGCCGAGGCCCCAGGCGCCGAGGGTCGGCGATTCCCAGTTGTCCTCGACGAAGCGAACATCGTGCACCAGCGGGTCGAGACCCAAGGCGCGCAGGCTCCCGAGATACTGATCGAGGATGTCGGGGGGCGAGGGCTTGATGGTCACCTGGAATTGATAGTAGTGCTGCAGCCGGAAGGGATTCTCGCCGTAGCGCCCATCTGCCGGCCGGCGCGAGGGCTGCACGTACGCGGCACTCCAGGGCTCAGGCCCAATGGACCTCAGGAAGGTAGCGGTGTGGAAAGTGCCCGCTCCCACTTCCATGTCATAGGGTTGCAGCACGACGCAGCCCCGGTCGGACCAGTAGCTAGCCAAGGCGAAGATGAGCTCCTGAAAAGTGCGAGGCGCCGTGCCGGTTCTCATGGACTCGCGGTCGGATGCAAAAGAGCCGGCGAGTATAGCCCGCCCGACTGGGCGCAGCGGAACCGCGGTCCTAGCGAGGCCGGTGGTCGTAGTGGTCAGGCCGAACCGTGGGGTCCTCGTGCGGAGATAGTTTCCTAGGAAACAGTAGTCGCCGACTGCTATGGGCTCCGTACTGGACCCTACCGGGTCGCTCCGCACCAAAAGGAGGCGGCTGACTCGTGCAGGCACGGGGCAGTTTCCTCGCCGCCCGCGTGGATTTTGCACCATATTAGTGCGAAAATGCTCTAGGTCGCACCAAAGTAGTGCAACATGCCCTCGCCGAGCCAGCTAAGTCCTTGATCCACCGTCAGCTCGAGCTGGCACAGCGGCTGCACTGGAGGAGCGCCGCACTACCGCGGGCGGTCGCCGACTCGGCCGGTCCCTGGCCTCGCGAGTCGCCCCCATTCTTCCGGAGGAGATATGACCCCGACCGATGTGCTCAAGCTGATCAAAGAAAAAGAAATCAAGTTCGCGGACCTGAGGTTTACCGATACGCGCGGCAAGGAGCAGCACGTGACGATTCCCGCGCGCCTCGTCGACGAGGATCTGTTCCGCGACGGCAAGATGTTCGACGGCTCCTCCATCGCCGGATGGAAGGGCATCAACGAGTCGGACATGATCCTCATGCCCGAGGCGAACACCGCGGTGATCGATCCGTTCTTCGAGGACGCGACCATCAACCTCCGCTGCGATGTCATCGAGCCAACCACCATGCAGGGCTACGAGCGCGATCCGCGCTCGCTCGCGAAGCGCGCCGAGGCGTACTTGAGGTCCACGGGCATTGCCGATTACGCGCTCTTCGGTCCGGAGAACGAGTTCTTCATCTTCGACAGCGTGCGCTACGGCAATGACATGCGCGGCTGCTTCTACTCCATCGACTCGGTGCAGGGCGCCTGGAGCTCGGGCACCGAGTACACCGAGGGCAACCGCGGTCACCGCCCCGGCATCAAGGGCGGCTACTTCCCGGTGCCGCCGGTCGATGCCTTTCAGGACATCCGCTCGGCGATGTGTCTCGCCTGTGAAGAGCTCGGCCTCAAGGTGGAAGTCCATCATCACGAGGTCGCCACCGGCGGTCAGAGCGAGATCGGCATCGGCGCCGGCACGCTCGTGCAGAAGGCCGACCAGGTACAGCTCTTGAAGTACGCGGTGCTCAATGTAGCGCACCGTTACGGCAAGACCGCCACCTTCATGCCGAAACCACTCGTCGGCGACAACGGCAGCGGCATGCACGTGCACCAGTCCCTGCAGAAGGAAGGCAAGGCACTCTTCGCCGGCGACCGTTACGGCGGCCTTTCGGATCTCGCGCTCTACTACATCGGCGGCATCATCAAGCACGCGCGCGCACTCAACGCCTTCACCAACGCCGGCACCAACAGCTACAAGCGCCTGGTACCCGGATTCGAGGCTCCGGTCATGCTCGCGTACTCCGCACGCAACCGCTCGGCTTCCATTCGTATCCCGTGGGTGTCGAGCCCGAAGGCGCGCCGTATCGAAGTCCGCTTCCCCGACTCGAGCGCGAACCCCTACTTCGCGTTCGCCGCCATGATGATGGCCGGTCTCGATGGCATCCAGAACAAGATCCACCCGGGCGACCCGGCGGACAAGGATCTTTACGACCTCGAGCCCGAGGAAGCCAGGCACATCCCGACGGTCTGCCACTCGCTCGACATGGCGGTCGAGCATCTCGACAAGGATCGCGAGTTTCTCACCCGCGGCGGAGTGTTCACCAACGATGTGGTCGATGCCTACATCGGCCTGAAGATGCAGGAGATGACGCGCTTTCGCATGGCGACCCATCCGGTGGAGATGGAGCTCTACTACAGCTGCTGATGCGTAAGAAAGCGCGATCCGCTGAAGAGCGAGCGCCCGATCGGGCGGACAGGGAGTCCGCCCCAGGCCCTCGGCATGGATGGCGGGCGGGCGGGCCGGCTGCCTGCGACGGCGTTCCTTTGTCCTCGGCGCCGCGTCCGGCTATGCTCGGACTCTATGCGTCAGACCCGATTTACCTTAATCCGGCCCACTGCCATCCGCAGGATCGCGCTCGGCCTGGCAGGGTTTGCGTGCACTGGCCTCCTCTGCGCCAGCGCGCTGGCGGACGACAGCAGCAGAACGACGGTGTACCGGTGGGTGGATGCCAACGGTATCGTGCACTACAGCGACCAGCCCCATCCCAACGCGCAGAAGTTGGAGATCAGCGGAGCCCAGACGTTTACTGCGCCGGCGGCGCCTGTTTCCGCCAACACTCCCGAGCCGCAGGAGTCTCAGCCCGCCGGCCCGGCTTACGACAGCTGCGCCATCTCGCAGCCCACCGATCAGCAGATGCTGATGAATGTCTACCAGGCGACCGCCGTGGTGCAGACCTCGCCGCCACTTCGCCCGGGGGACCAAGTGCGCCTCTTCGTCGACGGCAAGCAGATCACGGGCTCCGGAACTTCGTTCACCTTCCCGGTCTTTCGCGGCCAGCACTCCGTCGAGGCCGTGATCCAGGACGGCACCGGCCAGATCGTCTGCGAGACGAGCACGGTCACCTTCTTCGTGCATCAGCCCTCGGTCAAGAATCCGCACAACCCGGTGCATCCTCATTAGACTTGGCGCAAATCGCTCCAGGCGATTTGCGCGGCCAGCCCTCGTACTTCTTCGACCTCGCGGCCCAGGGAGCGGCCCTGGGCCGCTTCATGACTTGCTTTCGGGCTTTTGGAGCGCGCGGTGGCTGCTGAGCGGCATTTCCCCTCGGCGCTGTCGCATTTCGATCCCACCGATCTGCTCGATGCGCTCTCGACCGGCATCATCGTTCTCGATGCGCAGCTCTGCGCGATCTACGCCAATGTCGCCGCTCAGGACCTGCTCGCCTTCAGCCTGAACCAGGCGCGCGGCCGGCCGTTCTCCGATTTCCTGCTGGAAGGCAACGGCCTGCCGGCCATCCTGCGGCGCGCGCTCGAGGCCGGCGAGGGCATTGCCGATCGTGAGCTCACCGTGCGGCCCGCCGGCACGCGCGAAGCCCGCACGCTCGATGTCACCATCACGCCGCTCGAGGGTCAGATCACCGGCACCCACCTGCTCCTCGAGCTCGCCGATACGACGCAGCGGCAACGCATCTCGCGCGAGAACGACCTGCTCGCGCGCTTGGATGGCAGCCGGCTCATGATCCGGCAGCTCGCCCACGAGATCAAAAATCCATTGGGCGGCCTGCGCGGCGCCGCCCAGCTTCTCGAGCGCGAGCTGCAGGGCGCGGCGCTCAAGGAATACACGCAGGTCATCATCGGCGAGGCGGATCGTCTCACCGGGCTCGTCGACTCGATGGCGGGTCCCAAGCGCGTGCCGCAGAAATCGTCGATCAACGTGCACGAGGTGTGCGAGCACGTCTATCGCCTCCTGCGCGCGGAGGCGGATCCCGCGATCGCGATCGAGCGCGACTACGATCCGAGCCTGCCGAGCGCCATGCTCGACCGTAACCAGATCATCCAGGCGCTGCTCAACGTGGCGCGCAACGCCATGCAGGCGCTCGGCGCCCGCGGCCGTATCGTGCTGCGAACCCGGGCGCTTTCCAACGTCAGCATCGGCTCGGCCCGGCATCGCCTGGTGGCGAGCGTGCAGGTCGAGGATGACGGTCCGGGGATTCCCGCGGAGCTGCGCTCGAGCCTCTTCTATCCGCTCGTCACCGGTCGCGCCAACGGCACCGGTCTCGGCCTCGCGGTCGCGCAGGAGCTCGTCTCGCGCAACGGCGGTCTCGTCGAGTTCGAGAGCGAGTCGGGAAAAACCGTCTTCACGCTGTTACTGCCCCTGGGAGATCCCGCATGAACGGCAGTGCGCTGCGCGTCTGGCTCGTGGATGACGATGCCTCCATCCGCTGGGTTTTGGAACGCGCGCTGCGCAACGGCGGCATGACGCCGCGGGCGTTCGAAGCCGCGGAGCCTGCGCTCGAGGCGCTGCGGCGGGAAGCGCCCGACGTTCTGATCACCGACATCCGCATGCCCGGTGAATCCGGACTTTCCCTGTTGCGCCGGATTCGCGATACCCGTCCCGCGCTGCCCGTCATCGTCATGACCGCGCACTCGGATCTCGGAAGCGCGGTTTCGGCCTACGAGGGCGGCGCCTTCGAGTACCTGCCGAAACCCTTCGACATCGATCAGGCGGTGGCGCTCGTCAGACGCGCCGCGAGCGCCGTCTCCACGGGCGCGGCCGATTCGGCGGCGACCCCGAGGATCCCGGAGCTGCTCGGCACGGCGCCCGCCATGCAACAGGTCTTTCGCGGCATCGGGCGCCTCTCGCGCTCGAGCGTCACGGTGCTCATCACCGGCGAGTCCGGCACGGGCAAGGAGCTCGTGGCCCGCGCTCTGCACGATCACAGCCCGCGCGCCGGCAAGCCTTTCGTCGCGCTCAACACCTCGGCGATTCCCGCGGACCTGCTCGAATCCGAGCTCTTCGGCCACGAAAAGGGCTCGTTCACGGGCGCCGACGCCCAGCGTCGCGGGCGATTCGAGCAGGCCGACGGCGGCACGCTGTTCCTCGATGAGATCGGCGACATGTCGATGCCGCTGCAGACGCGGCTGCTGCGCGTACTGGCGGAGGGCGAGTTCTATCGAGTGGGCGGCCAGACCTCCATCCGGGTGGACGTGCGCGTCATCGCTGCGACGCACCAGAATCTGCAGGAGCGGGTGGCCCGCGGCCTCTTTCGCGAGGACCTCTACCACCGCCTCAACGTCATTCGCCTCGAGCTGCCGCCGCTTCGGGCCCGCGCGGAAGACATCCCGGAGCTCCTCGCACACTACCTCAACGTGGCCGCGCGTGACCTCGGCGTCGAGCGCAAGGCGCTCGCCAGGGACGCGGAGGCGAAGTTGTCTTCCTATGCCTGGCCCGGCAATGTGCGCGAGCTGGTGAACGTCTGCCGTCGGCTGTCGGTGCTCGCGCCGGGCAGCGAGATCCACGTCGAGGACCTGCCGCCCGAGATTCTCGCGACCGGCGCCGCCGCCGACGGCGAGACCGATTGGGCGAAGTCCCTCGCCAACTGGGCCGATCGCCATGCAACGAACGGCAAGCGCCCCCTGCTCGATCAGGCGTTGCCGGTGATGGAGCGCATCCTCATCCGGGCCGCGCTGCGTAGGACTCAGGGCCACCGCCAGGAAGCCGCGAAGCTTCTCGGTTGGGGCCGCAACACCCTCACCCGCAAGCTCAAGGAGCTCGGGATGGCCGAGGGGGAGTTGGAGGAGCCCTAACCGGAGACCGGCGCGTCCTGGATCTCTTTCCCGGTGCGCAGGCTTCCGATGAGCTCGGTGACGCTCTCGAACCGCTGCGCGCGCAGGTACTCCGCGATGCCTTCGTTCACCTTCTTGCAGACGAAAGGATCGTAGAAGAGCGCCGTACCGATACCCACCGCGGTGGCGCCCGCAATGAGAAACTCCAGCGCATCCGTCGCGCTCGTGATGCCCCCCTGGCCGATGATGGGCACGCCGTGCGGCTTCGCGACCTCGTACACCTGATGGACCTTGAGCAGCGCGATCGGCTTGATCGCAGGCCCGGAGAGCCCGCCCTGGATGTTGCCGATGACCGGGCGGCGGGTGCGCGCATCGATCGCCATTCCCATCACGGTGTTGATGACCGAGAGGGCATCCGTTCCCGCCTCGATGCACCGCCGGGCGTTCTCGCGGATATCGGTCTGATTGGGCGAGAGCTTGGTGATGAGCGGCTTTTGGGTGACCCGGCGGCAGGCCTCGACCACCTGCGCCGACATGTCAGGGTAGTTGCCGAACGCGACGCCGCCTTCCTTCACGTTGGGACAGGAGATGTTGATCTCGATGGCATCGATGGGCGACTGATCGAAGAGCCGTGTGACTTCGGCGTACTCCTCCACGGTCGAGCCGGAGACGTTGGCGAAGAACCGCGTCTCGCCGAAATCGAGCTCCGGCAGGATGCGGCGCACCACGTGCTCCGCGCCCGGGTTCTGTAGACCGATGGCATTCAACATGCCGCCGCCGGTCTCGAACACGCGGTGAGGCGGATTGCCGAGGCGCGGGCTGAGCGTGGTGCCTTTCAGAACCACCGCGCCTGCGTCGCGGTTCGAGAAACCCTCGATGCGCGTGTACTCCTCGCCGAAGCCGACGCAGCCCGAAAGCAGCACGATCGGCGAGGCGAGCTCGAGTCCGCAGAACTTCAGGTGAAGCGAGCTCGCTCGCGCATTCGAGGCGGTGATCATGGGCACATTATCGCACCGGCGGCTGCCGCCGCGCTGGCCGCCGCGCTGGCCGCCGAGCGGGCCTGCGCAGCGCAGGGCTAAAGCTTGCGTACGCGGACGTCGATTCGGCCGCGCGGCCCGATCAGCCAGGAGGCGAGCCAACCCGTGATCCAGACGATGAGCGCCGTCTCGAAGGCCGACCAGAAGCCGCCATAGATGTGAAACCCCGGCAGCATCCAGGCGACCAGCGCGACCATCGCCGTGTTGACGATCAGCAGAAAGAACCCGAGGCTGAGAATGGTGATCGGCAGCGTGAGGATCACCAGTATCGGCCGCACGATCGCGTTGACGACGCCGAGCAGCAGACCCGCGAGCACCAGCGTCGCGGCCGTGTCGATCCGAATTCCCGATACCCAGCGGGTCGCGACCCAAAGCCCGATCGCGCTGATGAGTGCACGGAGTACGAAGCCGGTCAAGTCGCTTCCCGCTTGGCGGCCATCTCGATCAGGGCCTTCAGCCGGGTCATGGCAGCCTGCCAGCCGGCCCGCAGCCTGAGGTATTGCGCGTCCCACTCCGGAGCTCCCGGCACGCCCGACCCCAGGAGCCTGAGGATGGTGCCGCCGCCCTTGGCGGGCTCCAGGATGAAGTCATCGATGAGGGCACTGTCCGCGGGTGGCAGTGCCTTGCTCGGCAGGTAGATGAGCCGCAGGCGCCGCCCCGGCTCGCAAACATCGATGTGCGCCTCGAGCTCCGTGACCCGGTCCACGCAAGCCCGAAAGAGTCCCCCGGCCCGCGGGCGCATTTCGGCTTTCGGCGAGCACCAGGCGCGAAGGAGAGCTGGATCGGTCAGGGCCCGCCAGACCGTCTGTACGTCGGCGGCGAGATCGATCCGATGGGCATACCCTCGAGTCTTGTCCGGCATGGGGCGCAATTGTGCCATTTCGCGAGGCCGCAGCGCTTACCGCGAGCGCGGGCAGTGTCTTATCATCCGGGGGAACCCATGGCTCTCGTCAATCTCATCGTCGCTCTTGCCCTGCTGCAGTTCTTCGCCTTCGGGAGCGCGGTCGCCCGTGCCCGGGGCAGATACAAGGTTGCCGCACCCGCGACCACGGGCAACGAGATGTTCGAGCGCTACTACCGCGTGCAGATGAACACCCTGGAGCTGCTCATTCTCTTCATCCCGGGGATGTGGATGTTCGGTTTCTACGTGAGCGCCCCGGTCGCGGCAGGGCTCGGCGCGCTCTACCTCATCGGCAGGGGCATCTACTTTTTTGCGTATGTCAGGGACCCGAGGAAGCGCGAGCTCGGGTTCGTATTGTCAGCCGCCCCGGTGGTGGCGCTCGTGATCGGGGCTATCGTCGGTACGGCGCTCGGCGCCATTCACCGGTTATGACCGCCGTTACTCGATCTCCGACTTGATCGGTCGGCGCATGAGCGCCCGGACCGCATCCCGCGCCGGCACGCCCTCGTAGAGCACCTGGTAGACGCCCTCGCAAAGCGGCATCTCGACTCCGGCGCGTGCCGCGACGGCGTGCAGCGCCTTGGCCGCGGGGTAACCTTCCACCACCTGTCCGATGTCCGCCAGCGCCTCCCCGGGGGTGCGGCCCGCTGCAAGCTCGAGCCCGAAGCGGCGGTTGCGCGACTGATCGTCGGTGCAGGTGAGCACCAGGTCCCCGAGGCCCGCGAGCCCCATGAAGGTGTCCCGCTGCGCTCCGAGCGCGACGCCGAGGCGCATCATCTCCGCCAGCCCGCGGGTGATCAGCGCCACCCGGGTGTTGGCACCGAATCCCAGCCCGTCGGAGAGTCCCGCCCCTACCGCCAGCACATTCTTCACCGCGCCGCCGATCTCAACCCCGGCGATGTCGGTCGAGGTGTAGGCGCGGAACTGCGGCGAAGACAAATCCTGCGCCAACGCCCGGGCGAACGCGGCATCGGTCGAGGCGATGGTCATGGCGGTCGGCAGCCCCGCACCGACCTCGCGCGCAAAGGTGGGGCCGGACAACACGGCCACCGCCCTCGTGGGCCCGAGCACCTCGCGCGCGACCTGATGAGGCAACAAGCCCGAGGGCAGCTCGAATCCCTTGGTCGCCCACGCGAGGCGCATCTCGGGCGTGAGGTGCGGTAAGAGGGTGGTCAGTACCTCGCGGAAGGCATGGCTCGGAACCGCAACCAGCACGTCACGGGCGCCGCGCAAGGCTTCAGTCAGCTCCGGCTCCACGGCGAGGTTCGGCGGGAACTCTCCCGCCGCGAGATAACGCGCGTTGCGCCGCCCGCGCGCCATCTGCGCCAGAGCCGCGCGATCGCGCCCCCAGAGCCGCGTGGGCCGGCCGCTGCGCGCGAACTGCAGAGCGAGCGCCGTGCCCCAGGAGCCCGCGCCCACCACCGCCACCGGTGAGGTCCCGGCGACCTGAGCGGGTTGCTGATCAGTTGCTCGTCGACTCATGTCGACCCCGCGCTGGGCCGGGCGCTGGCCCGGATCCAGCGCTTCAACTAGTTGGTCTGACCGGCCGGCTGGTTCTGGTTCTGCGCATACAGCGCGTCGAAGTTGACGGGCGGCAGCAGAAACTGCGGGAACCCGCCCTGGGTCACGAGGTGCGACACGGCGGCGCGCGCGTACGGGAAGAGCACCCCGGGGCAGACGCTGCCGACCGCGCGCTTGGTATCGTCCTCCGAAAGATTGCGCATCACGAAGATGCCGGCCTGTTTCACCTCCACCAGGAAGATGGTGGCCTCGTTCTGCTTCGCCGACACCGTTACCGTGAGCACGATCTCGCGCACATCCGGCGAGAGATTGGCGGCGCCCGTGTGCAGATCGAGATTGATCTGCGGATTCCAGTTGCCATCGACCCGCGGGCCATTCGGCGCCTCGTAAGAGCAGTCCTTGAGGTAGACGCTCTGCAGGGCAAGAACCGGGCCGTTGCCGGCCTCGGGCGCCGGCGCAACGCCGGCAGCTTCATTCGTCATCGGTCACTCCCGTTTGCAAAAGTTTGTCGAGACCCCCGCGGGCCTCCAGTTCGTACAGATCGTCGCACCCGCCGACGTGCCTGCCACGGATGAAGATCTGCGGCACCGTGCTGCGAGCGCTGCGCGCCAGCATCTCCGTGCGCGCCTCGGGTCTCGCCTCGATGTCGATCTCCTCGAACGCAATGCGCTTGCTTTCGAGCAGCTGCCGCGCGCGCGCGCAGTAAGGACACCAGCTCGTGGCGTACATCACCACCTTCATGAGCTCGCCTTCGAGCCCTTCTCGAGCGGCAAGTTGTCCGAGCGCCACGCCGCCAGCCCGCCGCGCAGGTTGAACGCCTGGGTGAATCCCTGCGCCTTGAGCCGCCGTGCGGCCGATCCGCCGAGCGAGCCGGACTCATCGCAGACGATGAGCGGCTTCTGCTTGAACTTCTTCAAGGTATCGCCGGCCTGGAGGATCTGCTCGCCGTCCATGCGGCGTGCGCCGGCGAGATGACCGGCGGCATACTGCTCCGCCGGCCGCAGGTCGATGACCACCGCACCGCGGTTCATCAGGCGAATGGCATCCTGAGGGGAGATGGCGGCGAAACTTTCCGCGCGGGCGCGTATCTCGATCACGATCACGAGCGCCAGCACCGCGACCGTCGCGGCGACCAGCAGGGGATTCAGGTGGATGTATCGAGCGAGGAGGTCCATGCAGAAAGCACCGGAAGATCGCGCCGGCCGTAAAAAGGGCGCGCATTATAGCGCCCAAATGCAACGCGTCCGTATTCCCGGCCTGGTCGCGACTTTCTTCCTGTGCGCCTCTGCCGCGGTAGCGCCCGCCGCTGCGGCTCGGCATTCCGGGCACGCGCGCTCCCCCACGGATGCCCGGCAAGCTCGGGCGCAGCTCGAAGCGCTGCGCGATCAGATCGCGCTCATCACCCGGCAGGTGAGCCGCGGACAGGCGGAGCGCGACCGCCTCACCCGCCAGCTGCGCACCACGGAGAAATCCGTGAGCCAGGCGCAGGTGACGCTCGAGGACCTGCGCCAGCAACGCGCGGTCAGCGCCGCCCAGCGGGCACAGCTCGAGGCGCAGAAGCAGCAGCGCGAAGCGGATCTCGCCAGGAACCGCAGCGCGCTCGCCGGGCAGCTGCGCGCGGCCTACCTGATCGGGCGGGAGGAGCCGCTGAAACTGCTGCTCAACCAGGGTGATCCGGCCCGGGCCGGCCGGATGTTCGCCTATTACAGCTACTTCGGCCGTGCCCGCGCGCTCAAGATCCACGCCATCGAGGCGGACCTCGAGCGCATCGGACAGCTCGACGCACAGCTTCAATCCCAGGACTCGAAGCTCGCGAGCCTGCAGCAGGCGCAGGAGACCCAGGTCGCGACCCTGGAGCAGGCGCGCTCGCACCGGCTCAAAGTGCTCGCGAGCATCTCGGCCGAGACGCAGACCCGCGCCGAGCGGCTGGCACGCCTGCGCCGACAGCGAAGCGGCCTCGAGTCGCTGCTGGCGCAGCTGCGCCGGGCCACGGCGAGCCTCCCCCCGCAGGATCTCGGGAATTCACCGTTCGCTCACCTGCGAGGCCGGCTCCCCCGGCCGGTGGCCGGCAAAATCATCGAGAGCTTCGGGCAGGTACGCGCCGGTGGCCTCAAGTGGCAGGGGGATCTCTTCGCCACGCAGCGCGATGCGCCCGTGCGCGCCGTCTCCCAGGGGAGGGTGATCTACGCCGACTGGCTGGCGGGGCTGGGCCTGCTCATCATCATCGACCATGGAAATGGCTACATGAGCCTCTACGGTCACAACGACCGCCTGTACGATTCGGTCGGCGAGCACGTCTTCGCCGGTCAGACCATTGCCGAGGCCGGCGACAGCGGCGGCAGCGCCCGCCCGGAGCTCTATTTCGAGATCCGCAAGGAGGGCAAGCCACTTGATCCCCGCGCATGGCTCGCCCGCTGATCGCCTCGGCCGGAAGCAGCGTTAGCGGCCGTTCCGCGGAGCGCTTGAGGCTGCGCGGGTGGAAGTCAGAGAGGCCGCTCAATCCTGAGCTCCAAGATGTGAGCCGCATCATGCTTTGATTGCCTGCGCCGCGCCTGCTTCGGCGAACCGCCAACTCGCGCAAGCCCGGAAGACCCTTTCCGGGCGACAGTGGCGGCCATTTAGGACAGCGGATGACGCTTGCCGCGGCATGAGTCGGCCTTCAGAAAACAAAACGATGCCTGAGACCCACCACGGCGGGTCCGAAGGACCCGGGAAGGCTGATTCCTGGGGCGGCCTCGAGATCTACGCGCAACTTTGCCGCTCGCTCCTGCCGCGGGTGCGCGGCTTCGCGGTTTTCGATTCCCGCGGGACACTGCGCTGGTCGAATGAGGCGCCGGGCTGTGCGGATCTCGAAGCGCTCGTAAGTACGCTTGCCGATGCGAGCCAGGCCGCCGAGAGCCCGGGCGAACTGCACATGCTGCCCGGCAACGTGCCGGCCTACCTCTTTCGGCTGCGGGATGTCTCGCGACACCTGCTCGCGATCGTCGCCCTCGCCTGCGCGGCGAACGGCGAGCGGGAGGCGGAGGCCCGCAGCTTCTCCTTCGTCCATGCGATCTTGAGACCGGCGCTCGAGTGTCTGCGCCGCGATCTGATCGCGCGCTCGACCGTGGGCAAGCTCAAACGCGCGGTGGCCGAGCTCGATAAAATGGGCAAGAGCGGCGATGCTGGCGGCCACGACTCCCTCACCGGCCTTTACACCCGTCCGGCATTCGAGCAGCGGGTGCGCGCCGTGGTCGCGGGCGCCGAGAAATCCTCGGGCTGGTGCTGCCTTTACATCAATGTCGACCAGCTGCACGTCATCAACGACAACTTCGGCATGCGCGCCGGCGATGGCGTGCTCGGGCAGTTGGGCGAGCTGCTGCGAAGCCGCCTGCCACCCGGCGCGTTCGCGGCCAGGATATCCGGCGATCGATTCTCGGTGCTGCTGCCCGGGCAGCTCGAGGATGCGGAGCGCTTCGGCGAGTCGCTGCGCGAGGGAGCCGAGCAGTTGGGTAACACACAGGACAACTCGCGGCTGCGCCTCTCGATCAGCGTCGGTGTGGCCGCGCTCGATGCCAGCCAGGGGGAGCTGATCCACTCGCTCGCCGCCGCCGAGACTGCCTGCAAGGCGGCCAAGGACCGTGGCCGCAACCGGGTGGAGGTCTATCACGCGAGCGATGTCAGCCTGGTGCGCAGGTTCGCCGACATCAACATCGCCGGCGAGCTGCACGATGCGATCAGCTCCGGCCGATTACGCCTCGATGCGCAGCTCATCGTCCCGTTCGGCGACAGTCCCGACCTCAAGGTCCACTACGAGCTTCTGGTGCGCATGCTGGATGAGGACGGCACCGCGGCGGGACCTGACAGCTTCATGTCGGCCGCGACTCGCTATCAGCTCATGCCGAGAATCGACCGTTGGGTGATCGACACCGCGGTGGAGCGCCTGAAGGCGCATGCGCACATCTTTGCCGGCCTGCCGCTCTCCTTCTCCATCAATTTCTCCGGCCAGTCGCTCAACGACGAGGCCTTCGAGGACTTCCTGATCAAGCGGATCGCCTCGAGCGGACTGCCAGCCGAGGTCTTCTGCTTCGAGCTGACCGAGAACGCCACCATCGCGAACATCGCGCGCGCGAGCGCTCTGATGGGCAAGCTCCGCGCGCTCGGCTGCGGTATTGCCCTCGATGATTTCGGCACCGGGCTCTCCTCGCTCTCGTATCTGCGCCAGCTGCCGGTGACCATGTTGAAGATCGACGGCAGCTTCGTGCGCGATGTGCTGCGCGATGCGCGCGCCGAATCGATGGTGCGCGCGATCGCGCAGCTCGCGCGCACCATGTCGCTCACGACCGTGGCGGAATATGTCGAAACCGAGGAGATCCGCGCACGCGTCGCGACCCTCGGAGTGGATTACGGGCAGGGATTTGCCATCGCGAAACCGCTGCCGCTCGCAGACCTCCTGGCCGGTATGGTGATTGGCGCATCCGAAGCCCGCGCGCGCAGCGCCGCCGCGAGGTGAGTGGCCCCCGGCGGCGTCGCTCATCCGCCGCGACGCACTGGTCGGGTCATGAGCGCCGATGGTCGGACGGCCATTGACCCGCAAGGCACGCCGTAGCATCGTTCCTTCTTTGATCGGGGGGTCAGTCACATGTCGATGCGATCGCGCACGCTGATCGCTCTCGTTACGGGGGCCATTTTCGGCTTTTCCGCCGCTCTTGCCGGCGGGGTGCTCGCCAAGGCGCCGAGTGCTCCGGCGAGCCAGTCCGGCAACTCCATTGAGAGCGTCGTTCAAACCGTGCAGACGGGCCGGCAGACGGACGATGCCTCCAGCGATACGACTACGCTCCCCTGGCAGGAGGCGCGGCTCTTCGCCGAGGTCTACGAGCACATCAAGCACGACTACGTCGATCAGGCGAGCGATCGCAAGCTGATGGATGCGGCGATCCGCGGCATGGTCTCCTCGCTCGATCCGCACTCCGCCTATCTCGACAGTGAGGAGTTCGAAGAGACGCGCCTGAGCACCATGGGCTCCTATCCGGGCGTCGGCATCGAGGTCGCCGCCGACGGCTCCGTGGTGAAGATTCTGCATGCCATCCAGGGCTCGCCAGCGGATCTCGCGGGTCTGCGCGCGGGCGATGAGATCGTCGCGATCGACGGCAAGGGAGTGGGCTCCGACGTTTCGGGCGCCATCGAGCACATGCGCGGGGTATCCGGAAGCACGGTCACCCTCACCATCCGTCGTGCCGGCACCAGCGGCCTCAAGACCTTCGCCCTGAAGCGGGCGAAGGTGGAGGTCCACAGCGTCAGCTATCAAATGCTCGCACCAGGCTATGGTTACGTGCGCATCGATGAATTCAGTGATACCACACCCGATGAGGTGAGCGCGGCAATCTCGAATCTCCAGCGCGACAATAGAGGCGGTTTGCGAGGACTCGTGCTCGATATGAGAGACAATCCAGGTGGTGTCCTTGAATCAGGTGTCGCCGTGGCCGATGACTTCCTCAACGAGGGTGTGATCCTCACGGCGCAGGGGCGAACTGCCGATGCGCGGTTCGAGATGGACGCGACGCCCGGCGACCTCATGAACGGCGCGCCCATCGTGGTGCTGGTCAATAGCGGTACCGCTTCCGCCGCGGAGATCGTCTCCGCGGCTCTCAAGGACCATGGCCGTGCCCTCTTGATCGGCCACAAGACCTACGGCAAGGGCACCGTGCAGACGGTGATTCCGCTCGAATACGGCGGCGCGGTGAAGCTCACCACTTCCCGCTACTTCACCCCCTCCGGGGGCTCCGTGCAGGGCAAGGGCATCATTCCTGACATCGTCGAGGACGGCCCGGAGCATCAGCCCGCGGACGTGATGGCGGCGAAGGACGCCCCGACCCTGCAGTCGCGCGATGTCGAGGTGGGCTTGGCGTTGACTACGCTGAGGAACGAGGTCCACGGCGACGGCCCGCCCGGGCACTTCGTGAAAACCGTGGCTCGCAGCGTCCCACAGACGCTCGCCACCGACGACCAGGTACTGTAGGGCGGTGCAATCCCTGCTAGCCTGTCGATCGTGTTGTCATGGCTGCTCGATCTCGTGCTGCACCTCGACCGCCATCTGGTGGAGCTGCTCGTACGCGTGGACCTTTGGATCTACCCGATTCTCTTCGCGGTGATATTCGCGGAGACCGGTCTCGTCGTCACGCCGTTCCTGCCGGGTGATTCGCTCCTCTTCGGCGTCGGAGCACTCGCGGCGGTCGATACCAGCGGTACCCTCAACGCGCCGGTCGCCTTTCTGGTCCTGGGGCTCGCCGCCGTGCTCGGCAACACCACCAACTACACCGTCGGTCGCCTGGTAGGGCCTCCGGCCTTCAGCGGCCGCTATCGTCTGCTCAAGGTCGAGTATCTGCGCCGCACCGAGGATTTCTTCCGCCGTCATGGCGGCGGCGCCATCGCGTTGTCACGCTTCATCCCCATCATCCGCACCTGTATGCCGTTCGTCGCCGGCATCGGCCGCATGCCCTACGTGCGTTTCCAGGTCTACAACATCCTGGGCGGCGTTGCCTGGGTGGCGCTTTTTCTCTGGGGCGGATATCTCTTCGGCAACGTGCCGGTGGTCAAGCGCAACTTCGGCTTGGTCACCCTGATGATCATCTTCGTATCGCTGATCCCTGTCGCAGCCGGGTTCATCAAGCGCAAGCGCCCGATCTCTATCGTCTGAGTCGCGCCGCGAGCCGCGGCCACTCACCGATCGGAACGGTGGCAACCCAATGTACCTGCCCGTGGCCGTCGGGATGGAAGATGAGCGCACCGCCGGCCTCGAGCCCGGTAGCGAGCCGGCCGTACGCGTCGATGATGTTGGGGCCCTGAGTCACGATCAGGGTGTTCGAGCCGGAGGGAGGCCGCCGGGCGACCGCGTGCCGCAGCCGCTGCGACCAGGCGGTGACCGCCGACCGGCTCATGCTCCGACCGGCATCGCCGAGCTCGTCGAGTATTGTCGGCGTGCCGAGTCCCGCCGCGGCAACGGTCTCTCGCGCCCGAAAGGTGGGACTCGAGGCCACTCGTGCGATCGGGATGCCGAGCCTCTTCAGCGCCTCGCCCATCGCCTTCGCGTCGGCGAGTCCCTTGCCGTCGAGCTGACGCTCGAGATCCCGGTTGCCGGACGCGGCGGTGGCGGCGGTGGGTCGGGCATTCGGCGAGCTGGCGTGTCGCATCAGAATGACGCAGCCGCCCTGCCGGAGAGCCGCGACCAGCGCGGAGCCGCTCAACGGGCGGGCATGCACGATGACCAGAGGCGCGAGAGTGACGCTGAGCAGCAGCGCCAGAAAAGATCGATGAGGCCGCGCACCGAGACGCATTACCATCACCCCTACCGCTTTGCGCTGACTCTATCACCGCCGGGCGCCATAATCGCGCGCCAAGATCCTTCCATCGGAGCGAGGTGGCGAACGTGAAGCCGTGGTTGACGACCGAGCCGAAGCTGCGGGAAATCCTGCAGGACCTGCGCAGCCGCGAGCCGATATTTCATCACCCGGAGCTCGGCACGCGGCGGGCAGACTTCGAGAGCATGACCGAGGAGGAGTTCTGGGAGGTCGGCGCATCCGGGCGCCGCTACAGCCGCGATCACGTTCTCGATGTGCTCACGGGCCGCCGCGAGTCTGCAAGTCATCTCGAGCTCGAGGACACCTGGGAAGCGATCGACTTCGCCTGCCGCGAGCTCGGCAGCGACACCTACCTCTTGACCTACACGTTGCTGCAAGGAAGCCGTAAGACGCGGCGGGCGAGTGTCTGGCGAAGGAGGTCGGGGGAAGACTGGAAGATCCTCTTCCATCAGGGCACGGTGGTCGAGGACGACACCTCGGAGTAGGCTCGATCTAGGACTCGAGCCTCGCGGATTCGAGCATTCTGCTGTAGCGCACGGTGCTCACGCTGACTCTCCAAATCTGCTGCGCGCGCTGCAACGCGTCGGCCGTCCAGCCGTCGGCCCGATAAAACCGCTGCGCGCGCGCATTGCCTGCGAGCACCCAGAGCAGCGCCTTGGTGAATCCCAACCGGCAGAGCTCGCTGCGCGCGGCGACTGCGAGCGCCTGTCCGACTCCGCGGCCCCAGAGATCGGGCTCGACATAGAGCGCGCAGAGCTCTCCCTGGCCGGCCGCATCCTCATCGCGCGCGGGTGCGACCGTGGCGAAGCCCAGCACCTCATCGGCCTCGACGGCCACCAGCGTTGTCGGCCTGGCCGGATCGAGACTCGCGAAATCGTAGCGTTGGGCCCGCTCCTCCGGCTTCAGTCCATCGAGATACTCATCGGGCATCAAGCCGCGGTAGGCCACTTGCCACGCACGCACGTGCACGCGAGCCACCGCCACCGCATCGTCGGGTACTGCGCGGCGGAGATTCATGGCTACGGTCGCGAGCTTCATGGTGGAGCGTCAGCGCCGAGCGCGCTCCTTGAGCGCTTCCTCGAGCACGCTCGTCAGCGGCTTGAGAAAGAAGGACTCCTGCGGCATCGCCCGCGCGGCGATGCCGTGATGGCGGAGTTTCTCCGCCACCACGGGCCCGACTGCGGCAACCAGAGTGTTGGCAAGCGCGCTGCGAACGGCATCTTCCGAGGTGACCGCGGTCAGCCGCTCGAGCTGCGCGGAGCTGGTGAAGGCGATGGCATCGATCCTGCCCGCGCGCAACTCCTCGAGCAGGTTGAGCACCGCCTGGCTCTCGGCGGCATCGGCATAGACGTACGGCGCCACGCTCGCTACTGCTGCGCCGGCGCTCTCGAGAAAATCGACCAGCGGCCGGTTGGGCTCCGTGCCGTAGAGTTGCACGCCGATGCGGTGACCGCGGAGGTCCAAGCCACGCAGACTCGCGAGGACTCCCTCGGTGGTCGGGCGCTGCGCGGCGATCTCAGGCTTGAGTCCGAGCTCGCGCAGCGCTTTCGCCGGCTTCGGACCGCGCGTGATCTTGCGCATCCGTCCCACCGCCTGCAGGAACCGCGGCCTCAATGTTGGCTCGTGCCGCTCGATGCAGGAGAGAATGCGTTTCAGTCCCTCGCCCGTGAGGAGAATGAGATCGTCCAGCTCTCCGCTGGCGAGCCGATGGCTCCACTCGAGCACCGGCGCCGGATCGGGGGCATCGCGGATCGCCACCAGCGGACAGCGGACGACGCGCGCTCCGCGCCGCTCGAGCAGGCCCGCGAATAGCTCGATTTCCCGGCTCTCAGGGACGGCGATGGTGCGGCCGGCGAGGGGCTGGGTGCTCACCCATGCAAGTCTAAGCGCACGAGCGGGAAATCCCCCAGCGCAGCACGCTTCCGCCGCCAAAAGGCGCTATGCTCCTCGAAGCGGGACACGCCGAAGTAGCGGCCCCGGGGGTTCTTTGTCCACACCATCCGCTCCACGCCTGCGCGCAGCGACGTGTCAGGCGCGCTGGAGCCGCTTGCTCGCGCCGCGGTACTGGCCCACCTGGGCCGGGCTCGGCGTCCTGCGGCTGCTCTCGCTGCTCCCCTTTCCCCTGCTGCTCGGGATCGGCGCCGGACTCGGCGCGCTGCTGCGGCGGCTGCCGCTGCGTTTCGTGCCGATCGCTCGTCGCAACATCGAGCTCTGCCTGCCGGAGCTCGATCGCGCCGCCCGCGAGCGACTGCTCGGCCGTCACTTTGCGAGCCTCGGCATCGCCGTGCTCGAGATCGCGCTCGCGTGGTGGTGCCCGCCGGCGCGCCTGAAGAAGATCTCCGGGGTGCAGGGACTCGAGCACCTGCAAGCGGCGCTCGCGCGCGGCCGCGGCGCCATACTCCTCGCGGCTCATTTCACCACGCTCGAGATCGGCGGCAGGATCTTGTCGGTGCGCGCTCCGATCGACGTGCTGTATCGCCCGACCAAGAACGAGGCGCTCGCTTACGTGCTCGGGCGGTGCCGCTGCCGGGACGGGGGCCATTCGATCCGCCGCGATGATGTGCGCGGAATGGTGGCGGCGCTCAGGAACAACGAGGTCGTCTGGTACGCGCCCGACCAGAGCTATCGCAAGAAGGGCGCGGAGATGGTGCCGATGTTCGGCATTCCGGCCGCGACCAACACCAGCACGTCCCGCATTGCGCGCATGACCGGTGCCGCGGTGCTGCCCTACTTCGTCGAGCGTCTGCCGGGCCGCCGCGGCTATCGTGCGGTCATTCACCCGATGCTGGAGAACTTTCCGAGCGACTCCCCGAGCGCCGACGCCGAGCGCTTCCATCATCTCATCGAGGCGCAGGTGCGCGCCGTCCCCGATCAGTATCTCTGGATCCACCGGCGCTTCAAAGGGCTGAGCGCCGATTACCCGGACCACTACCGGCGGCAGCCGGCGCTGCCGGCCTGAATCGGGTCTGCGGCGCTCGTGGCGATGGCGCAATGACACCCGCAACCGAGTCGCCCTCCGAGCGCCGCCTCACCGGGATCCTGGCTTCCTACGGCCATTTCCATCGCGATGCCCGCAACCGGCTCACCCATTACTTCGGCGTGCCGGCGATCATTTACGCCATGCTCATTCCGCTGGCGCTGCACACGACGACCGCATTCGGCGGCGCGGTCCGTCTCGACCGAAGCCTCCTCGTCGTGGCGGCGCTCGGTTACACGCTGCTCGATCCGGCGCTCGGGGTGTCTCTTACTCTGGTGCTGGCGCTGCTGGCAGCCGCCGCGGAAGCGACTTGCCGCTTCGGCCCCTCGGCAGCGGCGATCATTGCCGGTGTCGTGTTCGTGCTCGGCTGGGCGCTGCAGCTTCTCGGCCATCGGCTGGAGGGCAACCGGCCGGCTCTCCTCACCAACCTCGCGCAGGTCCTGGTCGCGCCGCTCTTTCTCGTCGCGGAGCTGGGATTCGCGCTCGGCTTGCGCCGCGAGCTCGCGGCGAGCGTGGAGCGGCGGCTGAAGGATGCGTCTCTGCGTCGGGGGTGATGCGCCTCCGGCGGGCTATTTCACTCCCACCATCAGTCGCTTCACGGGCGCTGTGATGAGCAGCATCACGGCTGCGCTGATCGCGCTCCACCAGAAGAGCTTGAGGTAGAGCGCCGGCAGCGTGGCGAGATGCCGGGCGTCGTAGCCACTCGAGAGCTCCCCCGCGAGGAAGCTGCCGAGCGCAATGGTGAGGAACCAGAGCCCCATGATCTGGCCGGCGAAGCGGGTAGGCGCCAGCTTGGTGGTGGACGAGAGGCCCACGGGCGAGAGGCAGAGCTCGCCGCAGGCGGTCAGGAGATAAGTGCCCGTCAGCCACAGCGGCGAGACGACCTCGCCTTGCATCACATGGAGCGCTGCGACGTACATGACGAGCATGGCCGCCGCCATGAGGAGCAGTCCCCAGGCGAATTTCGCCGGCGAGGACAGGTCTCGGTGCCGCCGGCCGAGCCGCACCCAGAGCGCCGCGAACGCCGGCGCCAGAGCGATGACGAAGAACGGATCGATCGTCTGCATGTCGCCCGCCGGCATGTTCCAACCGAAGATGTGGCGATCGGTGTAGCGCTGCGCAAATAGGGTGAAGGAATCGAACATCTGCATGTACGCCATCCAGAACACCGTCGAGGCGGCGAACAGCGCCATCATGGCGAACACACGGCTGCGCTCCTCGCGGGTGAGTCGGCCGAAGAACACGATGTACAGCAGGTATGCCGCCATCAGGATGCCGACCACCTGCGACACCAGGGTGGAGAGCATCACTGCGTTGACTGCGACGGCGCCGCTCAGCGCGAGAGCCGTCACCGCCGCGATCATGGCCACGAACGCCCACAGTGCGAGCCAGGAACGGGGCCGAGCACTTGCCGGGGGAGCACCGGCGCGGCCCAAGTACCGACGGGTGGCGAGAAACTGAACCACGCCGAAGAGCATGCCGAGCGCCGGCAATCCGAAGCCCGCGTGCCAACCGTAGTGCTGGGCCACAACCGGCACGATCATCGGCGCGAGCAGTGATCCGATGTTGATCCCGATATAGAAGATGGAGAAGCCGGCGTCGCGCCGCGAGCCGCCTTCGGGATAGAGCTCGCCGACCGTGGCGCTGACATTGGGCTTGAGCAGCCCGACGCCGAGCACGTTGAAGATCAGCCCGAGGAAGAAAAGCCGCGTACCGCCCGCGGCGAGCAGAGCGTTGCCGGTCATGATGAGGATGCCGCCCGCGGCGACCGCGAGCTGACCGCCGATCAGCCGGTCCGCGACCCAGCCTCCGAGGAGCGACAGCAGCCAGGTGCAGCCCGCGTACAGGCCCCAGATGGCGCTCGCGCTCTGATCGGAAAATCCCAGTCCGCCGCGACCGCTGGCCGCTACCAGGAAGAGAATCAGGATCGATTGGATGCCGTAGTAGGTGAACCGCTCCCACATCTCGGTGAAGAAGAGTGTGGCGAGCCCGCGCGGATGACCGAAAAGAGTCGGCTCCGCCGCGACTTGAGGCTCCGTGCATGCCGCTGCGCTGCTCGCCGCCGGATCGGGGATGACCTGACTCATGCGGCGGCACGCTCCTTCGGATGCCCGTCGATCGCCTCAGGACGCCTGTGGCTGCTCGGCGTCCTGGCCTTTCGAGCGCTGCAGGATGCGCGCCATGAGGAGTCCGCCTTCGAAGAGCAGGTACATCGGCACGGCGAGCAGCGACTGCGACACTGCATCCGGGGGCGTGAGAAACGCCGCCACGATGAAGACGCCGAGGAGCACGTAGCCGCGGTAACTCTTCAGCTTGTCGAGCTCCACGATCCCCGTGAGCACGAGCAGCACCACCGCGACGGGCAGCTCGAAAGCGGCGCCGAAGCCGAAAAACATGAGCAGCACGAAATTGAGGTACTGCGAGATGTCGGTCATCATCGTCACGCCTTTCGGGGTCGTGCTCGCGAAGAAATGGAACATCGCCGGAAAGACGAAGAAGTAGGCGAACGCCATCCCCCCATAAAAGAGCAGGATCGATGAGACCAGCAGCGGCACCGCGAAACGCTTCTCGTGCCGATAGAGCCCGGGGGCGACGAACGCCCAGAGCTGGTAGAGCACGTACGGCATCGCCACGAAAAGCGCGACGAAAAACGAGAGTTTGAACGGCGTCGTGAAGGGCGCCGCGACGCTGGTCGCGATCAGCGTGGTGCCTTTCGGCAGCCTCTCGAGCAGCGGCTGCGAGGCGAGCGTGAACAGCGAGTTGGCGTAGAACGCGCACGGCACGAACACGATCCCGACCGCCACCAGCGCCCGGATCAACCGGTCGCGCAGCTCGAGCAGGTGCGAGATCAAGGTGCCTTCGGCGAGCTTTTCAGGTTCCTCGCTCATGCGTGCCTGGGGTGAGGGGCTCGGGCGACGGCTCGCCACTCGAGGCGGTCGCTTCAGCTAGCGGCTCGGCGGAAATCTGCCAGGGTGGGGTGAGACTCGACACCGGGTCGGAAGGCTCGGCATTCGGCGGCGGGGAGGGAGCCGCAGGTACGCCCCCTACGGGACGCACCGGCTCCGGGCGGATCGTCCGCCCGCGGTCGACATCGACCTCTGCCTCGAGCTGCTCCTGAAACTGCCGGGCCATGGCCCGCGCCCGGCCTACCCAGCGGCCGACCTCGCGCACGACCCGGGGCAGCTTCTCCGGCCCCAGCACGATGAGCGCCAGCACGAAGATGACCAGGATCTCGGAAAAACCGATGTCAAACATGGTCTTAGAGGTTCACTGACCGTAGGGATACCCTCGCGCGCCCCGCGGCCGCGTCGGACCCTCCGTCCAGCGTCATGGGAGGCTCAGGCGCTCCGCTCGGATTTCGCAGCCGCCTCGGCTCTGGGAGCGGCTTTCGCCTCGGGAAACTCGGCATCGGGGGTATCCGAGCGAATCTGCCGGCGAGGCGACGCGGCGCTCTCCTCCTGCTCGCCCTCGTTCATCGCCTTCTTGAAGCCCTTGACGGCATGACCGAGGTCCTCGCCGACGCTCCGGAGCTTCTTCGCGCCGAAGACGACGAGCACCACGACCAGAATGATCAGCAGCTCCTTCATTTCCATAAGGCTTGGACTCCGCTCGGCTTACGCGCGAGAGAACATAATGAGAGAGGGGATCATAGGACAAAGGACCCGTTCCGGCCGAGAAAATTCGCGAATCTTTCGATTGGGTCAAAGCCGCCTGGCGGCGCTTTGACCGATCCCTGCCGTCAAGTATGCGGTCCCGCAGGCGCAGGGGCGGCCTGCGCCTGCTCAGTCCCATGAAGACGTGTTCCGGACTCAGGTCTCGAGCCAGAAGGTGACCGGCCCGTCGTTCACGAGCTCGACCTGCATGTCCGCACCGAATTCTCCCGCCGCTACCGGGGAGTGCGTCGCCCGCGCGCGCTCAAGGAGGTAGGTGAAGAGCTCCCGGGCGGCCTCCGGGGCGGCCGCGGCGCTGAATCCGGCGCGGGTGCCTTTGTGAGTATCGGAGGCCAGCGTGAATTGCGGCACGAGGAGCAGTCCGCCGCCCACTTCCCGGAGCGAGACGTTCATCCTTCCCTCCGCATCGGGGAAGATCCGGTACGTGAGCAGCCGCTCGAGGAGCCGCTCGGCCGCCGCGCGATCATCGCTCCGGCGCACGCCGATGAGCGCGAGGGTCCCAAGGCCGATCTCTCCCACTCGCCGTCCGCCCGTGCTGACCGCGGCCCGCGAGACGCGCTGGATGAGGCCGATCATGTCGGGGCCAGCGCGGATGCGCTGGCATCCGATGCGGCGGGTCCGATAAGATTCGCGGCGGTTTTGCGCACCGAAGCGGAGATCACGATGGCGGGACGTTGGTTGGGTTTATCGTTCGGTTTGCTCGGGTCGCTTCTGGCCGCAACGGCCCTCGCGCAGCAACCGGCGCTCAAGGGCGATCCGCAGCGTGGCGCGGCTCTCGCCTCCACCTGCCTCGGCTGTCACGGCATCGAAGGTTACCGCAACGCCTATCCGGATTACGCGGTGCCGCGCCTTGCGGGCCAGCACGCCGACTATCTGGCTGCCGCTCTCGGGGAGTACAAGAGCGATGCGCGCCAGTATCCCACCATGCATCTGCAGGCGCTGTCACTCTCCGATCAGGACATCGTCGATGTGGCCTCGTACCTCGCCAGCAAGCCGCTCGTCGCCACGAGCAGCGCCGCCCCGGCCCAAATACCGCAGCCTGCGGTCGTCTGCGCCTCCTGCCATGGCAGGGACGGGATCGGCGTGACTCCGGCTTATCCGTCTCTTGCCGGGCAGCATGCGAGCTACATCGAGCGGGCGATCGCGGAGTATCAGACGGGGTACCGCAAGAACCCGATCATGAACGGCATGGCGGCATCGCTCAAGCCGGCCGACATCAGGGTCATTGCGCAATACTTCAGCAGCCTGAAGCCGGGACTCCACACGGAGTCCCGGCCCTTCTTCACCTGGACGGACCACTCCAAAGGCGCTAAGTGAGCTTCGGGCCCCGGGTCGCTCCAGGGCCGCTCCAACGCTTACCGCACCTGTACCGGCACGAAGATCCGCTCGCTGCCGTGCTGGATGAGGAGCGCCACGTGGCCGTGCGATCGGCCGACCACCGAGCGTAGCTGCTGCACACTCTCGATCCGCTGGCCGTTGGCGGCGAGCACGATGTCGCCCGGCTGAATCCCGGCATCCTCCGCCGGGCCGCTCGCACCCTCGACGAGCAGGCCGCCGTGCGTGTGCGCCTGCTGCTGCTCATCGGAGGTCAGCGGCCGGACGGCAAGGCCGAGACTGCCGCCCTGGTTCTGCGGCTGCGTGGCCGATGCGACCGTCTCGTTGCCCATCGAGCCGAGCTTGAGGGCGATGTCATGCTTGGCGTGGTCGCGCCAGATGGTGAGATGCACGGTCGTGCCCGGCATCAGGCTCGCGACGCGCACCGGCAGCTCGTTCTCGCTCTTGATGGGCTCGCCATTCAGGGCAAGGATCACGTCCCCTGCCTTCACGCCCGCGCGGGCTGCGGGTCCCCCCGCCTCGACGGTCGAGACGAGCGCCCCCTCGGGCTCGGGCAGTCCGAAGGAATCGGCGAGACCCTGATCGACTTTCTGAATTACGACCCCGAGCTTGCCGCGGCTCACGTGGCCGGTCGTCATCAGCTGGTGCGCCACCTGCATCGCGACGTTGATCGGGATCGAGAACGAGACGCCCATGTAGCCGCCCGTGCGGCTGTAGATCTGCGAGTTGATGCCGACGACCTTGCCCTGCATGTTGAAGAGCGGCCCGCCGGAGTTGCCGGGGTTGATCGGCACGTCGGTCTGGATGAAGGGCACGTAGCCCGAGTCCTGGAGCGTGCGCCCCTTGGCGCTCACGATGCCCGAGGTGGCGCTGTTCTCGAAACCGAAAGGCGCGCCGATGGCGAGCACCCACTGCCCGACCTGCAGGGTGTTGGAATCGCCCAGGGTGACGGTCGGCAGATCGTTGGCGGCGATCTTGATCACCGCGACGTCGGAGACTTTGTCTTCGCCGATAACCTTGGCGGGATATTCGCGCCGGTCGGTCAGCTGCACGGTGATGCGGCTTGCGCCCTCGACCACGTGCGCGTTGGTGAGGATCAAGCCGTCAGGTTGAATGATGAAGCCGGAGCCCTCGCCCCGTACCGGCTGCTCGGGCGGCGCCTGAAAAGGCAGTCCGCGGAAGAAGGGTGCGAACGGGCTGTTCGGCCCGAAGGGGTCGTTCTCGCCTTGGGTCTCCTGGGCCTTCTCGATGACGCGGATGTTGACCACCGCCGGTCCGAACTTCTTCACCAGCGAGGTGAAATCGGGCAGCATCACCGCCACGCCGCCCCGCGGCTCGGCCGATGTCACGGCGGCAGGCGGCGGCGAGCCCTGAGCGTGCGCCGTGTCGGATGCGGCGCCCACGGTATAGACGGCGGCGAACGGGGCGGCCCCGAGCACAAGGCCGAGCACGCCTGCGACCAATGGATTGCGAACGGCTTTCCTGACTGTCATAGCGATCTCTCCCACGGATTCAGCCTGGGTCTTCAAGGGGCCTACGATAGCCGCGCAACCCTTAAATGATGCTTAAGGGCCTGGGTTTCTCCGGGGAGCCAGGGAATAGAGCCCTACAGGCCGCGTCTTTCCAGCCAGGCGATGAGTCCCTGGGTGTTGAGCTCGAGGTCGTCCTCCAGAAGCGCCAGCACCTGCTCCGCCGGCAGCCGGCAGCCGTGGCGGGCAGCGAGCTCCCGCCAGAGCTCGGCCATGGCGGTGCGGATTGCCGCCGCCCGATCTACCGCTGTGGCGCACCGCTCCGCTATGCGGGTCAGCTCGCGGATCTGCTCCTTGAGCGACTCCCCCAGGCGCGGCACGTCCGTCACGCGGCTGAAGTGCATGAGGTACATCGCCTCGGGCGAGTAGGCGAGCATCCGGTCGACGGAGGCGATCAGCTGCTGCGGATCGAACTGCGTCGGTGTGGTCGTTGGAATGATGAAGGCGCCGCGGGGGGAGTCGAGCTCCCGATAGGAGATGCCGAACGTATCCCCGGTGAAGATACAGGCATGCGTCAGGTCGACGAACACGTGATGGTGCAGCGCATGCCCGGGCGTGTGCAGGATCTCGAACTCGCGGCCCGCGAGACTCAGCCGCTCCCCATCCCGGGTCACGCGCACGCGCTCGGCGGGAATGGGCGCGATGTCCCCATAGAGTTGGCGGAAGCGCTCATCGCCATACACCGCGCGCGATCCGCTCACGAGCTTCGCCGGATCGATCATGTGAGGCGCGCCGCGCGGATGCAGCACCGCGGTGGCATGGGGCAACTCCTGCATGAGGCGGCCGGCACCCCCGGCATGATCCAGATGCACATGGGTGAGGAGCAGGTAATCGACGGCTTCGCGCGCGATGCCGAGCGCATCCAACGCCGCGAGCAGATACGGCACGGAGTCATTGGTGCCGACATCGACGAACGCCGCGCGCCCGCCCTCCTGGACGATGTGCGCCGCCGCATGGCCGGGATGGACGTACTCGGTATCGACGGCCGTGATGCCGTCGGGGTGGCGGAAGAGCCGGGGCGTGGGGAGTGCGGTAGCGAGTCGGCCCATGGGGCACAATGGTAGCAAGGCGATTCCCGCATCGCCGGGGAGCTAGAAGACCACAATGCCAGTCTGGAAGAATCCGGTCACCGTGCTCATCACCGGCGCCACGGGAGGCATCGGCGCTGCCCTGGCGCGCAGCTACGCCGCTGCGGGCAAGACACTCATTCTCCACGGCCGCGATCAGGCGCGGCTCGCGGCGGTCTGCAAGGAGTGTCGGGAGCGGGGCGCCCGCGTCCTGTCGCTGAGCTTCGATCTGCGTGATGCGCAAGCGGCGATCGAGCAGCTTCGGGCCGTTTCCGCCCAGGAGGCCATCGACCTCGCAATCGTCAATGCGGGAGTCGGGCAAAGGATCGGCAACGGGGAGCAGGTGGAATCCCTGGAGGCCGCGCGCGAGCTCCTCGCCGTGAACCTGGAGGGCGCGCTCGCCACCGTGGCGGGAGTGCTGCCGGGGATGAGCCGCCGGCGAAGCGGCCAGATCGCGCTCATGAGCTCGCTCGCGGCGCTTCACGGCCTCGCGAGGACCCCGGTCTACTCAGCTTCCAAGGCTGCCCTCAAGGCGTATGGGGAGTCGCTGCGGCTCTGGCTCGCGCCCCGGGGCATCGCCGTGACCGTGGTGCTCGCCGGCTTCGTGCGAACGGCGACCACGGAGAGCGCCCAGGGCCCGAGGCCCGGCGTCATTTCCGCGGAGCGCGCCGCGGTCCTCATCCGCCGCGGGCTCGAGCGCAATCGCGCGCGCATCGCCTTTCCCTGGTGGCTCGCCTACGGCCTCTTCCTGCTTCCGCTGCTGCCGCCCTTCCTCGCCGAGCGCATCCTGCGCGCCGCCGGCTTCGGCCGCTGAGCCTCCTTCCAGGCACCCTCGTAGTGCCGAATTCCTGCGCGGCGAGCCAGGGGAATTCGCGGAGCCGGTCTATGCGAGCTCCCACGAACCTGTGCAATTATTCGGGCATTACGGATTCGGAATCGGATCGCACGCAACGATGATGCTTCGACCGCCCCGCGCGTTTCTCGGCGCCTGCGCCCTTGCCCTGTCTCTGCTCGCCGACGGCTGTCCGGCTGACGCGCAGCCTTTTGCCGTCCCCACTCACCGCATCGACGGCACGCTCGTCTTCGATGGCATCCCACCGGCCGATGCGACACTCGCCGCCCAAGTGCGGCGCTACGAGCAATGGCGACAGGCGAGGTTTCTCGACTGGCTCCCCGACGGGAGCCTGCTGATTGCAACGCGCTTCGGGCAAGAGAGCCAGGTGCATCGCATCGCCTCGCCCCTCGGCATGCGCGAGCAGCTCACTTTCGGCGCCGATTCCGTCAGCCAGGCGCGAGCCCCGCGCACCGGCTCCGGGTTCGTGTTCGAGCGAGAGTCCGCCGGTTACCCTCAGCTCTATCAGTACGCAGGTCCCGGCAGCGTCCGCGAGCTCACGCAGGGGAATTACCTTCACGGCAGCCCCGTGTGGTCGCATGACGGCAAGCGCGTCGCCTTCTTCGGTACCGACCGTAACGGTGTCGCCTACGACATTTATGTCGTCAACCTCGCCGCGGGGACGCGTCCGCAGCTCGTGATCGCCGGCGCCACCGGCGCCTGGCGTCCGCTCGACTGGTCGGCAGACGACAGCAAGCTCCTCCTCTTGAACTCCCTTTCTCCCGAGAAGAGCCTGCTCGATGTCGCCGACGTCGCGACCGGGGCGCTCACACCCGTGGCGGTGCCGCAAGCGCGGATCACCGCCGCGCAGTTCGCTCCCGATGGCGTGGGCTTCTACCTGATCTCCGACGCCCAGAGCGATTTCGAGCAGCTGCTCTACTACAACCCCATCACGAAGCTCACTCGCCGTGTTTCTGCCGACCTTCCCTGGGACGTCGAGGAGTTCTCGGTGAGCGCCGGCGGTCATTACCTCGCCTACCTCGTCAACGAGGACGGTGAGAGTCATCTCACGGTGCTCGACACCTTGCGGAACCTCGAATTCAAGCCGCCGGGTCTTGCGGATGGCCGGATCGAGAACATCCGCTTCGACGACAGCGGCCAGAAGCTCGCCTTCTCCTATGAGTCCGCCCGCTCTCCGCGCGATGTCTACGTCTACGATGTGGCTCAGGGCACGCTGCAGCGCTGGACTCGCAGCGAGCTGGGCCCGCTCGATCCCGCGAGCCTCGCCAAGGCGCAGCTCATTCATTTTCCGACCTGGGATCGCTTCGGCCTCAATCGCCGCACGCTGTCCGCCTACGTCTACCTGCCGCGGGGGCCTTCGCCCTGCCCGGTCCTCATCGCGCTTCCCGGCGGGCGGCAGTTGAATTCCGAGTTCCGTCCCGGATGGAATCCGTTCATCCAATTCGCGGTCAACGATTTGGGCTATGCGGTCATCGCCCCGAACGTCCGTGGCTCATCGGGCTACGGCAAGGCATTCCGCGCGCTCGATGGCGGCAAGCTCCGTGACGATGCGGTGCGCGACGTCGGGGCGCTGCTCGTGTGGATCGGCCTGCAGCCCGGACTCGATGCCCACCGGGTCGCTGTCATGGGCCAGTCTTACGGCGGATTTCTCGCGCTGGCGTCGCTCGCCACCTACGGCGATCACTTGCAGGGCGCCATCGATGTCGCCGGCATCGCCGACCTGATCGATTTCGTCGGCCACGCCCCGGTCGCCGAGCGGGCGCAGCGCGTCGCCGAGTTCGGCAACGCGCAGGACGCCGACATGCGCGCTTTCTTCGATGACATCTCGCCGCTCGATAACGTGGCGCGGATCCATCGGCCGGTGCTCGTCGTGCAGGGACTCGATGCTCCCGGCTCGCGCGCCGCCGATTCCCAGCAGCTCGTCTGGCGTCTGCGCTCGGAGGGCAACCCGGCCTGGTATCTGAGCGCTACCGACGCCGGCAACGACTTCACCACGCCGGCCGACCGCCAGGCGTACCTGCAGACCGCGGCGCAGTTCCTCAAGATGTTGGCGAAGTAGTCAGCCGGGCTCGGCCGGAAACGACACGGTGACCGCAAGTCCCCGCCCCGCCTCGCCGGCGCTCAACTGCACCGTGGCGCCATGCGCTGCCGCGATCGCCTTCACGATGGCAAGCCCCAAGCCGCTGCCGGGCTCGCGATTGCCGGCGCGCCGGTAGAAGCGATCAAACACCCGCTCGCGCTCCTGCGGCTCGATGCCCGGCCCGTTGTCCACCACCCGCACGGCGGCTCTCGCGGGGATCTCCCCCGTGCGCTCCACCGAGAGGTCCACCCGCCCGCCTGCGGGTGTGTAGCGCACGGCGTTGTCGACGAGGTTGCGGATGAGGGTGGCGACGGCCTCCCGATCTCCGCGAACGAGCACCGTCTGCGCTTCCGAGATGCCGAGATCGATCTGCCGCGAGTCGGCGAGCGGCACCAGCTCGGCCACGACTTCCCGACCCAACTCATCGAGCGCGAAGCGCGTGCGCACCGGCTCCGCCCGCGGCTCCTGGCGAGCGAGGGCCAGCATCTGCTCCACCAGGCGAATCGCCCGCTGCACGCCATCGGAGAGCTTTGCCATCGCCTCCGCGCGCTCCGGCTCGGTCGCCGCGCGCGCGAGCGCCCCCAGCTGCAGGTGCAGCGCTGCGAGCGGCGTGCGCAGCTCGTGCGCCGCATCCGCCATGAAAGCCCGCTCCCGCCCGAGCGCCGCGGTGAGGCGCGCCAGCAGGTCGTTGAGCGAGCCGACGAGCGGCCGCACCTCATCCGGCAGTTTCTCATCCGACAGCGGCTCGAGCGCATTCACCCGGCGCGCTTTCACCGCGTTCGCCACGCGCTGCAGCGGCGAGAGCGCATGACCCACGGCGAGCCAGACGATGAGCGCCAACACCGGCACCTGCAGCGCGAAGGGCGCGAGGGTGCGCACCGCGAGCTGCGCCGCCTGCTGCCGCCGCACGCTCATGGGCTGCGCGATCTGCACGACTTTGCTCATCGATTCCGTGCCGTACACACGCCAACGGCCGCTTTTGGTGTTGACCGTCGAGAATCCGATGGTGGTGAAGTTGGGCAGGGCCGCGTGCGGTCGCGACTCGTAGACGAGCTCGCCATCGAGCGTCCAGACCTGCACGACGAAGTCATAGGCGGCGTTGCTGGAGGGTATCGCCGGCAGCCCGAGATACTCGACCGGCTCGTCGCGCAGCAGGAGCGCCGTCTGCCTGAGGTGATAGTCGAAGAAGGAGTCGGCCTCCGCGAGCGCATTGCGGTAGACGACGAGCCCGCTCGCGAGACCCACGAGCAGCACTCCGCCGAGGAGCCAGGCGAGCAGGCGCGCGCGCACCGAGTTCACCGTCATGACGGCCGCACCCGGTAACCGACGCCGCGCACGTTCAGGATGTAGTCGGCGCCGAGCTTGCGCCTGAGCCCGTGAATGTGCACTTCGATGGCATTGCTCTCGATTTCCTCGCTCCATCCGTACAGGCGCTCCTCCAGCCGGGCGCGCGAGAGGATGGTCCCGGGACGCTCCATGAGCAGCTGCAGCAGCGCGAATTCCTTGGGCGAGAGCGCGATCTCCCGCCCGTCACGAGTCACGCTGTGCGTGGCCGGATCGAGCGTCACGCCCAAGTGCTCGATGGCGGGCGCGGTGCGACCGGATTTGCGGCGCAGCAGCGCGCGGATGCGCGCGGCGAGCTCATCGAGATCGAAGGGCTTCACCAGGTAGTCGTCGGCGCCGGCATCCAGACCCTGCACGCGATCGGAGACCGCATCGCGCGCGGTGATGATGAGCACCGGGAGCTCGAGCCCGCGCGCGCGCGCCGCGGTCAGCACTTCGAGACCGCTCTTGCGCGGCAGGCCCCAATCGAGCAGCAGCAGGTCGAATTCCTCCGCGCCCAGCACCTGGGACGCGGACTCCCCGTCATGCACCCAGTCGACGGTGAAGCCGTCACGCTTGAGCCCCGAGCGCAGCGCCTCGCCGATCATGGTGTCGTCTTCTACGAGGAGCAGTCTCATGGGCTTAGGAATATCATCGGCCGGTGCTGCAGCGTTTCATACACGATGCCGCGGCTCTCGGCGTGGCGCTGACGGAGCACGACGCCGCCCGGCTGCGTCAGCTCCTCGAGGAGCTCGCGCGCTGGAACCAGCGGTTCAATCTCACCGGCCTCACCGACCTCGAGAGCATGGTGACTCATCACCTGCTCGACAGCCTGGCGGTACACCGCTATCTCCACGGCGAGTCGATCGCCGATGTCGGCACGGGAGCGGGATTTCCGGGACTGCCGCTCGCGCTCGTGAATCCGGAGCGTCGCTTCACCCTCATCGACTCCAACGGCAAGAAAATCCGATTCGTCTCGCACGCGGTGCGCACCCTGGGCCTCATGAACGTGGAGCCGCTGCAGGCGCGCGTCGAGACGCTGCGCCCCGCAAGGCCGTTCGACACCGTGCTGGCACGCGCGTTCGCACCGCTGCCGGAGTTGCTGGAAGCGGTCGCGCCGCTCTGTGGAAGGGAGACGCGCGTGCTCGCGATGAAAGGCAAGTGGCCGGCGAGCGAGCTCGAGGGACTGCCGCGGCTCTGGCGGGTGGCCGAGTCGCACACCCTCAACGTGCCGGGCCTCGCGGAAGCGCGTTGTCTCATCGTGCTCATGTCAGGGGTGGCGCACTAACCCAGTGGCAGAGAGGTCGTCTCCTTGATGACCGAGAGCGCGATGGAGGAGTGCACCGACTGCACGCCCGGGAAACGCGACAGGTGATCGAGGAAGAAGGCTTCGTACGCCTTGATGTCGCGGCAGACGATGCGCAGCAGGAAGTCGGTCTCGCCCATGAGTGTGTAGCACTCGAGGATCTCGGGATGCTGCTGCACGGCCTGCTCGAATCTGAGCAGCGCATCGCGCCCATGGCCGGCGAGCTTCACGTGTGAGAAGACGAGCACGTTGAGCCCGAGTTTCTCCCGATCGAGGAGCGCGACCCGCTTGCGGATGACCTTGAGCTCCTCGAGCCGGCTCACCCGCCGCCAGCAGGTCGAGGCGGTCATACCGAGGCGCTCGGCGATTTCCGCGGCCGAGAGATCGCCGTGCTCCTGAATGAGATCGAGAATCCGCGCATCGCCGCGGTCGAGGTCCGCCTGCATTGCTCATCTCGCCGTTTAAGCCCGTGGTGCAACGAATGATTCATCCTGGCGCGTCCGAGAGCAACCTTTGTGACGCGCCTTGCAGCGCCCCGGGGGTATGGTGAGCGCCATGGAGCTCTTCGAAATGCGGGATTTCGACGCTCACGAGCAGGTGGTGTTCGGCTTCGATGCGCCGAGTGGCCTGCGCGCCATCATCGCCATCCATTCCACCGCGCTGGGCCCCGCCGCCGGCGGTTGCCGCCTGTGGCCGTACGCCACGCTCGCGGGAGCGGTCTGCGATGCGCTGCGCCTCTCGCGCGGGATGAGCTACAAGAACGCCATGGCGGAGCTGCCGTTCGGCGGCGGCAAGGCCGTGATCGTGGGCGATGCCGCGGCGAAGAGCCGCGAGCAACTGGAGGCTTTCGGGCGGCTGGTCGACTCGCTCGGCGGCCGCTACCTCACTGCCGAGGACGTCGGCACCACCACCGCGGACATGGAGCAGATCGCCTGTGTCACGCCGTTCGTGAGCGGACTTGCCCGGGAGAGCGGCCAGGCGGGCGGCGACCCGGGGCCGAAAACGGCGCTCGGCGTCTTTCTCGGAATCAAGGCGGCCGTGCGCTTTCGTCTCGGCCGCGCGAGCCTCGAGGGTCTCAAAGTCGCCGTGCAGGGACTCGGGGGAGTGGGCTATCCGCTCTGTCGCCTCCTCGCCGGGGAGGGCACATCGCTTTACGTGGCGGACGCGCGGCCCGCGGTGGCCGAGCGCGTTTGTGCGGAGCTCGGCGCTCGGGTCGTGGCACCCGAGTCGATTCTGTCGCACGAGGCGGACGTGCTCGCGCCCTGCGCCCTGGGCGCAGTGCTCGATGCGACCTCCATCCCGAGATTGCGCGCCCGCATCGTCGCGGGCGCCGCCAATAATCAGCTCGCGCGCGAGGAGGACGGCGAGGCCCTCACGAAGGCCGGGATCCTCTACGCGCCGGACTACGTCATCAATGCGGGCGGCATCATCAGCGTCGCGCGCGAATATCAGGGCGGGGCGACCTCGGCCCAGGTGAGGGCGGAGATCGAGAAGATTCCCGTGCGCCTCACCGAGATCTTCGAGCGCGCCCGCCGCGAGGGCCGCCCCACCGGCGCTGTCGCCGACGAGATGGCGCGCGCGCGGCTGGCCGCCGGCAGGCACCGGAAAGCCGCTTAGCGGCACCAGCTTGCCGTCGGCGACGGTGAAGTACACTGTCGCCCCATGAAGCGCGTCATTGCGGTCGCGAACCAGAAGGGCGGCGTCGGTAAGACCACCACCGCCGTCAATCTGGCCGCCTCGCTCGCGGCCACGCGCCGTCGGGTCCTGCTCATGGATCTCGATCCGCAGGGCAACGCGACCATGGGCAGCGGAGTCGACAAATCCCAGCTCGAGCGCGGCGCCTGCGAGGTGCTGCTCGGCGAGACGGAGCTGGCCGCGGCGCTCCTTACCGTCGAGCAGGGCGGCTATGCGCTGCTGCCCGCCAATCAGGATCTGACCTCCGCCGAGGTGAGGCTCCTCACCCAGACCATCGGCCGCGAGGGGCGCCTGCGCCGCGCGCTCGAGCCGGTGCGGGGCGCCTACGACGTGATCCTCATCGACTGCCCGCCGGCTCTCAACATGCTCACCGTGAACGCGCTGGTCGCCGCCGACAGCGTGCTCATTCCGATGCAATGCGAGTACTACGCGCTCGAGGGCCTCTCGGCTCTGCTCGGCACCATCGAGCAGATCCGCCTCGCCGCCAACCCGACGCTCGATATCGAAGGAATCCTGCGCACCATGTTCGATCCGCGGAATAACCTCTCCAACGAGGTCAGCGCGCAGCTGCTCATGCATTTCGGCGACAAGGTGTTCCGCACCGTGATTCCGCGCAACATCCGGCTGGCGGAGGCGCCGTCCTTCGGGCGTCCGGTGTTGTTTCACGACAAGGAGTCGCGCGGCGCGCTGGCCTACCTCGCGCTCGCGGGCGAGATGATCCGACGCGAGGAGGAGGTGCGCCAGGGCACGCCGCAGACGACTCCTGCGCCCGACACCGCCGCGCCCACCGAGCCGCAGGCGACCGATCCTGCGGCGGCCGAAGGCGGTGCCCCATGATGCAGAAAAAGCCGACCCTGGGACGCGGTCTCGCCGAGCTTCTCGGGCAAGGAGGCGCGCCGCGGCCCCTGCCACCCACCGGTAGCGGCGAGCCGCAGGTGTCCGCGCCCGCCCCCGCGGGCGAGGAGCTGGCGCATCTGCCGCTCGATGTTCTGCAGCGCGGGCGCTACCAGCCGCGCATCGACATGCGTCCCGAGACGCTGGAGGAGCTGGCCGCCTCCATCAAGGCGCAGGGCGTCGTACAGCCGATCGTCGTGCGTCCGCTCGGGGCGGTGGCCGGGGAATCGCAGCGCTACGAGATCATCGCCGGCGAGCGTCGCTGGCGCGCGGCGCAGATCGCGGGTCTGGCCAGCATTCCCGCGGTCATCCGCCGCATTCCCGACGAGGCGGCGATCGCGGTCGCGCTGATCGAGAACATTCAGCGCGAGAGCCTGAATCCTCTGGAAGAAGCCCGCGCGCTCGAGCGCCTGATCACCGAGTTCGAGCTCACGCACGCGCAAGCCGCCGAAGCGGTCGGCCGCTCGCGGGCGGCGGTGAGCAATCTGCTGCGTCTGCTCGAGCTCGCCCCCGAGGCGGGCGCGCTCCTCGAGCGGCGCGAGCTCGAGATGGGCCATGCGCGGGCGCTGCTTGCGCTCTCGGGCCGTCGCCAACAGGCGGAGGTCGCGGCCCTGGTAGCGAAGAAGAGCCTGTCGGTGCGCGAGACCGAGGCGCTGGTGCGGCGCATGCAGCAGCGCGGGACCGAGGCCGAGCGTGCGGCGGGGGCGCAGGATGCAGGCGCGACCGACCCGAACGTCCGGCGGCTGGAGCAGGACCTCGCCGACAAGCTCGGGGCGAAGGTGCTCATCCAACACTCCCGGGCTGGCAAGGGAAAGCTCGTGGTGAGCTACAACAGCCTGGATGAGCTCGACGGCATCCTGGCGCACATCACCTGAAGCGATCGCGATCCTGCAGTTGCGCCGCCTCGCCTTGTCGAGGCGCGGGTTTGCGCCGTTTCGTGAGCACCCCCGAGCTCCCGCGCCAGCGTGTAAAGCGCGTATAGCCTTTTCGGGGTGGGATCACTATAATTCCGCGGCTTTGCTCTTCGATCGGGCACAAGTGCCTGTAGCGTAAGGCAAAATTGCAGCCCGGGTGCTGCAAGCAACAGAGCCGGCAGCGCCTCGATCGACCCCACGTGACTGAGTGACACGCTCGCGCGTGAGGGCAGGGGCGCGGGCGTGTCGTCAAACATTTTCCGGAGTTGCAAGACAGTGGCGGTGTCTGCCGATCTGCTCGACCCTCAGCGTCCCTATCTCGCTGCCCGGCGGCTGGCTTTCGAGGTCGTGCTCGGGCAGGCCGCGGTGACCCTCATCGCCTCGCTCGTCGGCGAGCTCGCGGTCGGTCGCGCGACGGCGGTCTCCGCGCTCCTCGGCGGGGGAATCGCCACTCTGGCGAGCCTGGCGATGGCGGCCGTCGCCTTCCGGCACTCGGCCGCAGTGAGTCCGGCGCGGCTCCTCGGCCGGTTCTTCGGCGGCGAGGCAGTGAAGCTCCTCGTGGTAGTGGCGCTCTTTATCGTGGTGCTGCGCCGGCTGCATCCGGCACCGATCGCGCTGCTGGCGACCTACGGCGCGACCTTCCTGGTGTATTGGCTGGCGCTCGGGCTCACCCTGCCTTCCCAGGTGATGCCGCGGCCGCTCCGCGGGGCGCAGGGTTGAGGGCGCCGCCATGCTGAGTCTCAATGTCATGTCCGTGAGCGAGGGGACGCCCGCCGAGAGCCCGGGCGTCTACATCACCCACCACATCACCTTCCTCACGAATCACGCGCCCCACGGCATCGTCGATTTCAGCGTCGTCAACTACGACACGGTGTTTTTCTCGATTCTGCTCGCACTCGTCTTCGGCGGGCTCTTCTATCGCGTCGCGCGCCGGGCGACCACGGGCGTGCCCGGCAAGCTCCAGTGCGCCATCGAGATGCTGGTCGAGTTCGTCGACGCGCAGGTGCGCGATGCCTTCGCCGGCGCGGGCCCGCTCATCGCCCCGCTCGCCATCACCATCTTCTGCTGGGTGCTGCTCTTCAACCTGATGGACATCATCCCGATCGATCTCTTCCCGAATGCGGCGCAGGCCGCGGGCCTCGGGCATTTGCGCATCGTGCCGAGCACCGATCTCAACGTGGTGTTCGGCCTGTCGATCCCCGTCTTCCTTCTCATCATCTTCTACAACATCAAGATGAAGGGCTTCGGGGGCTTCGTCGGCAGCCTCACGCTCCATCCCTTCAGCAGCAGGAACTGGCTCGTGCAGGCGCTCTTCGTGCCGGTCAACTTCGTCATGGAGCTGCCGAGCTTTCTCGCTCGTCCCGTTTCGCTCGCGCTGCGTCTCTACGGCAACATGTACGCGGGCGAGATGGTGTTCGCGCTGCTCGCGCTGCTTACGCTCTCTGGCGCCTCCACCGCGCTCACATCGGTAACCGGATGGTTGCGGATAGTCGGACAGATCGGGCTCGGCGTCATCTGGACAGGTTTCGACATCTTCGTGGCGCTGCTGCAGGCCTTCATCTTCATGATGCTCACCATCGTGTATCTGTCGCAGGCCTCCGAGCACCACTGACGTATTTCACCTCGCACATTCCGGTATCACCCAGCGGAGATTTGAATGAGTAATGTTGCATTCGTCCAGGCGTTGACCGCGCTCGCATGCGGACTGATTTTCGGCATGGGGGCCTTCGGCACCGCCATCGGCTTCGGTATTCTCGGCGGAAGATTCCTCGAGGGCATGGCGCGCCAGCCCGAGCTTGCGCCCGCCTTGCTCGTCAGAATGTTCATCGTGGCGGCGCTGCTCGATGCCGTGGCCTTCATCGGCATCGCGTTCGCGCTCTTCTTCATGTTCGCGAATCCGTTTCTCAAGGGCGTGGCTTGAGCCTTCGAGCCGCCACCGCGAGCGCGATCGACGCGAGCCACTGAGGTCTAGAGCGTGAACATCAATCTCACCCTCATCATCCAGATGTTCGTCTTTGCCCTGCTCGTGTGGGGCACCATGCGCTTCGCCTGGCCGTGGCTGATGGGCGTGATCGAGGAGCGCCAGCGCAAGATCGCGCAGGGACTCGCCGCGGCCGACAAGGGCGAGGCCGAGCTCGCGCAGGCGCGCGAGAGCGCCGAGGCGATCCTGCGCGAGGCGCGCGAGCGCGGCGGGCAGATCATCGAGCAGGCGCAGCACCGCGCGAACGACATCCTCGAGCAGGCGAGAGTCTCGGCCTCGCAGGAAGGCCAGCGCCTCGTCGCCTCCGCGCAGCAGCAGATCGGACTCGAGGCCTCGCGCGCGCGCGAGAGCCTGCGGCGTGAGATCGGCGGCATCGCGGTCGCCGCGGCCGCGAAGCTCCTCGAGCGCGAGATCGATCCGCGCACGCACGAAGAGCTCATCAGCAAGCTCGCGGCGCAGATCTGACGGGAGCGAGGAGATGGCGGACAAAAGCACCATCGCCCGGCCTTACGCGAAGGCGGCCTTCGAGCAAGCCCGTGACCGCAAGCGCCTCGGGCCCTGGTCGAAAGCGCTGCGGACTGCGGCGGCCGTCGTCGCCGATCCGCGCGTCGGCTCGCTCCTCGGCAATCCACGCGTGACGCCGCAGGAGCTGGCGGCGCTCATCATCGAGGCAGGTCCCGAGCTCGACGAGGAAGGCCGCAATTTCGTGCGCACACTGGCGGATAATCGGCGCCTCGGCGTGCTACCGGAGATCTCGGCGCTCTTCGACGAGCTCAAGAGCGAGGCCGAGGGGATCGTCGAGGTGACGGTGACCTCCGCCGCGCCGCTCGATGAGGCCGAGCGTAAGAAGCTCGCCCAAGCGCTCGAGCGCCGGCTGGGGCGTCAGGTCCACATGCAATGCGCTACCGATCCTAAGCTCATCGGCGGTGCGGTGCTGCGCGCCGGGGATCTCGTCATCGACGGGTCGCTGCGCGGCCGGCTCGAGCGCATCGCCTACGAGCTCACCGCTTAAAGCTTTCATTTCCGGGGACATCACTCATGGCCATCAAGGCAAGCGAAATCTCAGATCTCATCAAGCAGCGGATCGAAGGCTTCAAGTCGGTCACGGAGGCGCGCAACGTCGGCACCATCGTCTCGGTCACGGACGGAATCACGCGCATCCACGGCCTCGCGGACGTGCGCTACGGCGAGATGCTGGAATTCCCGCGTAACACCTTCGGTCTCGCGCTCAACCTGGAGCAGGACTCGGTGGGCGCGGTGGTGCTCGGTGATTACGAGCACCTGCGCGAGGGCGATCAGGTCAAGACCACGGGCCGCATCCTCGAGGTGCCGGTGGGGCGGGAGCTCCTCGGGCGCGTGGTCGATGCGCTCGGGCGCCCGATCGACGGCAAGGGGCCGATCAACGCGCCGCGGACCTCGCCGATCGAGCGCGTGGCCCCGGGCGTCATCTACCGCAAGTCGGTGAGTCAGCCGGTGCAGACCGGCTACAAGGCGATCGACTCGATGGTGCCGATCGGCCGCGGCCAGCGCGAGCTCATCATCGGCGATCGTCAGACCGGCAAGACCGCGCTCGCGGTCGATACGATCATCAACCAGAAGAGCTCCGGGGTGAAGTGCATCTACGTGGCGATCGGCCAGAAGCAGTCGACCATCGCCAACGTCGTGCGCAAGCTCGAGGAGCACGATGCGCTCAAGCACACCATCATCGTCGCCGCCTCCGCCTCGACGCCCGCCTCCATGCAGTACATCTCGGCCTACTCCGGCTGCACCATGGGCGAGTTCTTCATGGACAACGGCGAAGATGCGCTCATCATCTACGACGATCTCACCAAGCAGGCCTGGGCGTATCGGCAGATCTCACTCCTCCTGCGCCGTCCGCCCGGCCGCGAAGCCTACCCGGGCGATGTGTTCTATCTGCACTCGCGGCTCCTCGAGCGAAGCGCGCGGGTGAACGAGCAGTACGTCGAGCAGGTGAGCAAGGGCGCCGTGAAGGGCAAGACGGGCTCGCTCACCGGCCTGCCCATCATCGAGACGCAGGCGGGCGATGTCACCGCGTTCGTGCCCACCAACGTCATCTCGATCACCGACGGCCAGATCTTCCTCGAGAGCGATCTGTTCAATGCCGGCATCCGCCCGGCGATGAACGCCGGCATCTCCGTATCGCGCGTCGGCGGCGCAGCGCAGACCGACATCATCAAGAAGCTGGGGGGCGGCATCCGTCTCGCGCTCGCGCAATACCGCGAGCTCGCCGCGTTCTCGCAGTTCGCCTCCGACCTGGACGAAGCCACCCGGCGGCAGCTCGAGCGCGGTCAGCGAGTCACCGAGGTCATGAAGCAGAAACAGTACGCCCCGATGTCGGTGGCGGAGATGGCGCTCTCCATCTATGCCGTCAACAACGGCTACATGGACAAGGTGGAGCTGAAGAAAGTGGTCGCGTTCGAGGCGGCGCTGCAGGCCTTCGCACATACCAACTATGCCGCGATGCTCGAGCGCATCAACAAGGAGCCGAAGTTGAGCAAGGAGAACGAGGCGGAGCTCAAGAAGTGCGCCGAGGACTTCCTCAAGACGGGAACGTACTGATGTCCACCAGGAGCGTCGAGCCACAAGCGCTTTCCGGGAACGCCGTGAATCCATCCATGGAGGCTAGCGCAAAAACATCCCTGTTTTTGAGCTTCCCGGAAAGCGCCTGTGTCCCGCCGCTCCGGACCGCGATCGAGTAAGTAACTCATGCCTGGCACCAAGGAAATCCGCTCCAAGATCTCGAGTGTCAAGAACACTCAGAAGATCACCAAGGCCATGCAGATGGTGGCCACGAGCAAGATGCGCCGCGCGCAGGAGCGCATGCGCCTGGCGCGACCCTATGCGCAGAAGATGCGCACGGTCATCGGGCACCTCACCGAGGCGAATCCCGACTATCGCCATCCCTTCCTGCAGCCGCGCGATGAGGTGAAGAGCGTCGGCGTCATCGTGGTGTCGACCGATCGCGGCTTGGCCGGCGCACTCAACGCCAACGTCTTCAGGCAGGCGCTGTATCTCATACGCGACTGGGGCGGGAAAGGGGCATCCGCGAGTCTCTGTCTCATCGGCGCCAAGGGGCTCGCCTTCTTCCGGCGCCTGGGTCTGCCGATTCTCGCCAACGTCTCGCATCTTGGCGACCGGCCGCACGTCAAGGACCTGATCGGCACCGTCAAGGTGATGTTGGACGCCTATCGCGAGGGAGGGATCGACCGGCTCTTCCTCGTGAACGCGCAGTTCGTCAACACCATGACGCAAAGGCCGGTCGTCGAGCAGCTGCTGCCCATCGAGCACGTCGATACCGAGGGATTGCAGGAGCACTGGGATTACATCTACGAGCCCGAGGCGGCCCGCATCCTCGATGGGCTCCTCATGCGCTACATCGAGTCGCAGGTGTACCGCGCGGCAGTCGAGAACGTGGCTTCCGAGATGGCGGCGCGCATGGTGGCCATGAAGGCCGCATCGGATAACGCCGGCAAGCTCATCAACGAGCTGCAGCTCATCTACAACAAGGCCCGCCAGGCCGCGATCACCAAGGAGCTCTCCGAGATCGTGGGCGGCGCCGCCGCGGTATGAAATTCACCTTAAAGGCAGAGACAGACATCCATGGCTAACGTTGAGCATCCGGCGGCCGAAGGCACCATCACCCAGATCATCGGCGCCGTCATCGACGTCGAATTCCCGCGCGAGGCCATTCCGCGCGTCTACGAGGCGCTGAAGCTGAAGGATTTCGATCTTACGCTCGAAGTGCAGCAGGAGCTCGGCGACGGCATCGTGCGCGCGATCGCCATGGGACCGTCCGAGGGGCTGCGGCGGGGACTGTCCGTCGTCGCCACCGGGGCGCCGATCACCGTGCCCGTGGGCAAGGCCACTCTGGGCCGCATCATGGACGTGCTCGGGTCGCCGCAGGACAACCGCGGCCCGGTGGAGTCCCCCGACCGTCTGCCGATCCATCGGCGTCCGCCCTCGTTCGAGGAGCAGGCCGGCGGCCAGGAGCTGCTCGTCACCGGCATCAAGGTCATCGACCTGCTGGTGCCGTTCGCCAAGGGCGGCAAGGTGGGGCTCTTCGGCGGCGCGGGCGTCGGCAAGACGGTCAACATGCTCGAGCTCATCAACAACATTGCCAAGCAGTACAGCGGACTTTCGGTGTTCGCCGGGGTGGGCGAGCGCACCCGCGAGGGCAACGACTTCTATCACGAGATGATCGAGTCGGGCGTCATCGACATGAAGGACCTGACCAACTCGAAGGTGGCGATGGTGTACGGGCAGATGAACGAGCCGCCGGGCAGCCGGCTGCGCGTCGCGCTCACCGGGCTCACCATGGCGGAGTACTTCCGCGACGAGAAGCGCGAGGATGGCGGCAAGGGCCGCGACGTGCTCCTCTTCATCGACAACATCTACCGCTACACGCTCGCCGGCACGGAGGTCTCGGCGTTGCTCGGCCGCATGCCCTCGGCGGTCGGCTATCAGCCGACGCTGGCGGAGGAGATGGGTGTGCTGCAGGAGCGAATCACCTCCACCCGGACGGGCTCCATCACCTCGATCCAGGCGGTCTACGTGCCCGCCGACGATTTCACCGACCCTTCGCCCGCCACCACCTTCGCCCACCTCGATGCGACCGTGGTGCTCTCGCGGCAGATCGCCTCGCTCGGCATCTATCCGGCGGTGGACCCGCTCGACTCGACCAGCCGTCAGCTCGATCCGCTCGTGGTGGGCGATGAGCATTACAACACCGCGCGCGGCGTGCAGGCGGTGCTGCAGCGCTACAAGGAGCTGCAGGACATCATCGCCATCCTCGGCATGGATGAGCTGTCGGAGGACGACAAGCAGACGGTCTACCGGGCGCGCAAGGTGCAGCGGTATCTGTCGCAGCCCTTCAACGTCGCCAAGGTGTTCACCGGCCAGGAGGGCAAGATCGTGCCGCTGAATGAGACGATCCGCGGCTTCAAGGGCATCATCAGCGGCGAGTTCGATCACCTGCCGGAGCAGGCCTTCTACATGGTCGGCACCATCGATGAGGCGGTCGCCAAGGCGAAGACGCTCCAGTAGGAGATCTCAGCAGGATTACCCATGGCCGAGCAGCACACCATCCATGTCGATATCGTGAGCGCCGAGGGGGAGATCTTCTCGGGAGAGGCGACCATGGTGTTCGCTCCGGCGTCGGAGGGGGACATCGGGGTGGCGCCGCGGCATGCCCCGCTGCTCTCGCTCTTGAAGCCCGGAGAGGTGCGGGTGCAGACCCCCGATGGGCCCGAGCAGCACTTCTTCGTCGGCGGCGGGGCGATCGAGGTGCAGCCTTCCAAGGTGACGGTGCTGGCCGATACGGCGCTGCGCGCCAAGGACATCGACGAGGCGGCGGCGCTCGCCGCCAAGCAGCGGGCGGAGGAGGCCCTCAGGGACCGCTCGGGGCACATCACCCAGGCGGAAGCGCTCGCGGAGCTCGCCCGGGCGGCGGCGCAGTTGAAGATCCTCGAGCGATTGCGCAAGCTGAGGGCGTGAGTACGACAAGCGCCCCGCCCCTCTCGGTCGTGATCCTCGCGGCGGGCGAAGGCAAGCGGATGAAGTCCGCGCTGCCCAAAGTCCTGCAGCCACTTGCGGGTCGGCCGCTTCTTGCCCATGTCATCGATACCGCGCGCGCGCTCGAGCCGGCGGCCATTCACGTCGTCTACGGCCATGGAGGGGAGCGCGTGCGGGAGGCGCTGCCGGCCGAGCCGGTCGAGTGGACGCTGCAGGCGCAGCAGCTCGGCACGGGCCATGCGCTGCTGCAGGCCACTCCCAAGCTGGCGGACGAGCACCTGGTGCTCGTCCTATACGGCGACGTGCCGCTCATCGGCCGACAGACGCTTCGCGAGCTCGTGGCGCTCGCCGGTCCGCGGCAGGTCGCGCTGCTGACGATGACCGTGGATGATCCGACCGGATACGGCAGGATCATCCGCGATGCCCAGGGACGGGTGAAGCGAATCGTGGAGCAGAAGGATGCGTCGGCCGAGGAGCGCCGGATCCGCGAATGCAACACCGGGGTGCTCGCGGCGCCGGCCAAACTGCTGAAGGGCTGGCTCGAGGGCCTCAAGGCCGACAACTCGCAGCGCGAGTACTACCTCACCGATATCGTTGCGCTGGCGGTGAAGGACGGAGTCGCGGTCAATCCGCTCTCCTGTGCCGATGTCATCGAGGCGCTCGGCGTCAATGACAAAGTGCAGCTCGCTTTCCTCGAGTCGGTGTGCCGGCAGCGCTCCGCTCGGGAACTGATGCTCGCGGGAGTGACCGTTGCCGATCCGGCGCGGATCGACGTTCGTGGCCGCGTGACCCACGGCAAGGACGTCTTTCTCGACGTCAATGTCGTGTTGGAAGGCCAGGTCGAGCTCGGTGATCGGGTGCGCATCGGGCCAGGCTGTGTCATTCGTGATGCCACGATCGGCGATGACACCCGGGTGTTGCCGCACTGCGTGATCGAGGGCGCGGCCATAGGTCCCGGGTGCAGTATCGGACCTTTTGCCCGGTTCAGGCCGACATCCACGCTCTCGGCGGGCGTACACGTCGGCAACTTCGTCGAGGTGAAGAACTCGACCATGGCGGCCGATTCCAAGGCCAATCATCTCTCGTACGTGGGCGACGCCCAGGTCGGAGCACGAGTCAACATCGGTGCCGGCACCATCATTGCCAACTACGACGGCGCCAACAAGCACCGCACGGTGATCGAGGACGACGCCCACACCGGCTCCAACAGCGTGCTCGTGGCTCCAATTACGGTGGGGGCGGGCGCCACGGTCGCGGCGGGCTCGACGGTCGCGAACGAGGTGCCGGCCGGCAAGCTCACCATCGCGCGCGCGCGCCAGGTGACCATCGAAGGCTGGAAGCGGCCGACCAAGCAGAAAAAGTGACGGCGAGCGGCGTTCGCGCCGTCTGCAAGGCTCTCGCCCCATCCACCGCTCGAGCCGGCTCCAGGGCGTGGCTGCGTCGCCTACGTATGGACGGATCGCCTGCCGATTCATAGCCTGTCGGGCATGGCGGAAGAGCTGCACCGGTCGGAGTCGGGCACGCGCAGGCTGGCTCACATTGCGCGCGCGCAGATCGCCGCCGCGATCGAGGCGCTCGCCAGCCGGTCACCGACGGACCAGGTCGTCCACGATGCGCGCAAGGAGCTCAAAAGGGCGCGGGCCACCCTGCGCCTGCTGCGGGATGCGATCGGAGACAAGGCCTACCGGCGCGAGAACCAGGCATTGCGCGATGCCGCTCGACCGCTCAGCCTGATTCGAGACCGCAAGGTGTTGCTCGATACGCTCAACCGCCTCGTGAAGCGGTTCCAGGGCGACGCCGAGCTGCCGCCGACGGAGCACTTGCGACGGGTACTGCGCCGCGAGCGCGCGGCCACTCGGCGCGTCGCGCTGCAGGGACGGAAACCTTTCACGAGCTCGCGCGCGATGTTGCAGGCCGTCCGTCAGCGCGCCGCCCGCTGGCGCACCGGCAGCGCCGACTGGGAGGTGTTGGGAGCTGGCCTCAAACGGGTCTACGGCAAGGGGCGCAAGGCGATGGCCGCCGCGCAATCGGACCGCACGCCCGCCAAGCTGCACGAATGGCGCAAGCAGACGAAGTATCTTTGGCACCAACTGCAGCTCCTCGAGCCGCTATGGCCTGGAATGATCGGAGAGCTCGCCGATCAGGCCCACAAGCTCTCCGACTATCTCGGCGACGACCACGATGTATCGGTTCTGCGCGACAAGGTCATGGAGCTTGACAAGACTTTGGCGAACTCCGAGCGCCGCTCGCTGGTCCGGCTGATCGATGTCTTTCGCACCGAGCTGCGCGACAAGGCGATGGTGCTCGGGCGCAGGCTTTACGAAGAGAGCCCGACGGACTTCGAGGCCCGCTTTGCGCAGTATTGGCGAGACTGGCGACGCCATCGCTAGTTGGCCTGAAGCTTGCGGTGCCTTCCCGAGCTTTCAGGAGAACCCGCCATGTCGCTACCTCTGACCTCCAACTTGGCCGGCAATCACTCAGGCCGACTCGGCATGCTCGGCTTCATGCTCGCCCACGAGCAGTTTCCGGTGCCGGAGCTCGTTGCGCTCGGCGCCGCGGCGGAGCAGGCCGGCTTCGATCTTCTGGCGACGAGCGATCACTTCCAGCCTTGGCAGGCAAACCAACGCCACACGGGCGAGGCCTGGGTAACGCTCGGGGCGCTCGGGCAGAGGACGCAGCACATCTGGATGGGCCCTACGGTGACCTGTCCGACACTGCGTTATCACCCGGCGGTGGTGGCCGAGGCATTCGCCTCGCTCAGCCTTCTTTGTCCCGGCCGCGTTTTTCTCGCGCTCGGCTCGGGGGAGGCACTCAACGAGCAGGCGGCGACCGGCCAATGGCCGAGCTGGCGCGAGCGCTGGGACCGCTTGATCGAGGCGGTCTCGATCATCCGTGAGCTGTGGACGGGCAGAGAGGTTCACTACCGCGGCGAGCACTACACGGTCGACGCCCGGCTTTACGACCCGCCCGCAGCGCCCATACCGCTGCTGCTCTCCGCCAACGGCCCGAAGGCGATGCGTCTCGCGGGCGAGCATGGCGATGGGCTCGTGACCGATCCCAAGACCTGGGCGCAGCACAAGGGAGAGTGGCAGGAGGGCGCGCGCGCGGCCGGCAAGGACCCCGCCACCATGGCCGTGCTCATCGAGCAGTACGTGGTGGTCGGCGATACGCGGGATGCGGAGCAGGCGGCGAGGCTGTGGAATTTCACGCCCAAGTCCTTCCAGGGCTATCACGACATCCCGAGCCCGGTCGAGATCGAGCGGCGCGCGCGGGCGGAGATTCCGCTCCCGGAGGTCTACGGCGATTGGGCCGTCGGCACCGACCCGGCCGAGCACGTCAACACCGTGCGAGAGCTGTTCGAGAGCGGCGCCACCATCGTCAACGTGCACACCGGTCAGCCCGATCAGCGGCGGGTCATCGACTTTTACGGCACCGAGGTGCTCCCCAAGCTGATTGCGCACGCCTGAGGGAACCGCGAAGGCGCGCGTCCGTAGAGCGTGTTGCGCTGCGCGAGCGGCCGGCCGAGCGCCCGCGTGTGTCTGCGCATCTCCTCGGCCGTGAGCTCCTGGCCGTTGATTCCGCCCGCCGCGCGGGTGATCGACTCGTTCATCAGCGTGCCGCCGAAATCATTGGCGCCCGCCTGCAGGCAGAAGGCGACGCCGTCCGCGCCCATTTTCACCCACGAGGCCTGGATGTTGGTGATGTGCGGGTGCAGCACCAGGCGGGCGACAGCGTGCATCAGCACCGCCTCGCGGAACGTCGGTCCCTGGCGCGCCACGCCCTTGCGCCAGAGCGGCGCTTCCATGTGCACGAAGGGCAGCGGCACGAACTCCGTGAAGCCGCCCGTGGCCTGCTGGAGTTCTCGCAGCCGCAGCAGGTGCCGCGCCCAGTGACGCGGCTCCTCCACGTGCCCGAACATGATGGTGGCGGTGCTGCGAAGGCCCACCGCGTGCGCGGCGCGCATCACCTCCAGCCACTGCGCCGTCGACAGCTTGTCGGGACAGATGACGGCGCGTATCTCATCATCCAGGATCTCCGCCGCAGTGCCCGGCAGCGTCGAGAGGCCCGCGGCGCGAAGCTCCGCGAGATAGCGCTCGAGCGGGAGGCCGAGCGTCTTCGCGCCGTGCATGATCTCGAGCGGCGAGAACGCGTGCACGTGCATTCCCGAGGCCGCGCCCTTGACCGCCGCGACGATGTCGAAGTAGGTGCGTCCGGTGAAGCTCGGATGGATGCCGCCCTGCAGACACACCTCCGTGGCGCCTCGCTCCCAGGCCTCTGCCGTCCGCCGCGCTACTTCCTCGAGGTCGAGCAGGTAGGCGCTTCCCCGCAGCGACCGCGGTCCGCTCTTGGAGAAAGCGCAGAAGCCGCAGTGATAGAGACACACGTTGGTGTAGTTGATGTTCCGGTTGACCACGTAGGTCACCGTGGCGCCGGCGGTCTCTTCGCGCAGGGCATCGGCCGAGCGCAGCACCGCGCTGAGCTCGGCACCGTCGACCTCGAAGAGCGCCACCACCTCCCGCTCATCGAGATCCTCACCGCGTGCCGCGCGCTCGAGGATGCGTCGCACCGTGCTCGATGCCCGTGATCCCTCAGACCCGCCGTCCTGCAGCCACTCGCGCGCGGCGGCTGGTACGGGATCCCCCGCGCCCGCATGCCAGCGGTCCTCGCGCGCGCGGCCGCGGCTGTCGGCACGCCGCAGCACCGCGGTGCGCAGCGCGCCGTCG